>JAJVHS010000093.1 GCA_022072615.1 Phycisphaerales bacterium | reverse complement strand
CGATCCCCAGCAGCGCGAGGCTCGCCGGAGCCGGAACCACGCGGCCGGTCACGTCGAGCGCCAGGCTCGCGGGCAGCCGGCCGGGCGTGCCGAAGAAATCCTGCCACGCGGCGTGCGACGGATTGGCGTCGACGCCCGTCGCCCAGCCCCACTGGGGCGGGAAGGCCACGTCGGGCACCACCGACACCCAGGCGTCGCCCGTCACCATCGTCGGGGTCACATCCATGTCGTACTTGAAGCAGGGGAAGCCGCCCACGTTGCCCAGCGAGGTCTCGATGAAGGAGCCCGCGGGCACGTAGGTCGAGCTGAGCAGCGCGCCGGGGGCGTTGCCCGCGTCCGCGAAGATCTTGACCGTCATGCCGGCGATCGGCGCCGCTTCGGGCGGATTGAAGAACTCGCCCACGACGTGGATGTCCGTCACGTTCCACTGCGCCCCGCCGGTCGTGAAGAACGCGTACGCCGTCGCGAAGTTGCCGTACGTCGCCGTGTCATTCTGCGACGAATAGGCGTTGCCCGTCTGGTCCCACGCGTTGCTGTAGAGCAGATCGGCGTTGGCCGCGCCGGCCAGGCCCGCCACGAGAACCGCTGCGATCATTCCCTTCTTCATCTGTCCTCTCCTCTTGCATGTGCTGACTGCAAACACGGATTACCACGGGCGCTCCACGCGGAGCGGTCCGTGAGAAACGCATCCTGCACCCGGAAGCCGCGAGGCGCCGACGGGCTCCTGCGCCACTCGGCGACGAGGCTCCGCGCCAGGCCGGGTCGACCGGCCCTGCTCGCGACGTGTCGAACGTACACGGGAATCCACCCCGTGCCATCGCCTGTTCGAGAAACGCCCGCCGCGTCCGTCGGATAACGGCCCGCGCGCTCGGACTGCGCCGACGGTGACACCCGTGCGGCCCGAGCACGCCGCCGCCGGCACCTCATCCGGCGGGCGTCACGGCGCCGCCGCACGGGCCTTCCCACCTCGCCGAGACCGCGCGATTCAACAAAGAAAAAAGGCCTGGCGTCTCGCAGAGCCCTTTGGAGGTGACAGACATCTCTCTTTGCTTCTCGTGGCGCTGGGTCGCCGTCGCCGCTGAGACTGTGCTCGTGCATCTCTCCGCAGTGCACTTAGGCCTAGCAGGCCCCGGGCAGTGGTCGGAGCGGGTGCCCGACGGAACTCGGTGATGAATCGCGTCCTCGCGCCATGGAAAGGCCCTGGAAGCACGGCGGTCGCGCCGGGCCGACCCTTCGGCAAACCGTCCGAGCATGCCGCCAATTGGATGGGAGGCGTTCGGCATGCTCCACGCGTATTATTCGTGAGGCAGTGCTTCGCCCCGGCGAATACCGCCAAGGAGACTTCGATGACCACGATGCCGACCACCTCCGACCCGACCGCACAGGCTGGTGTCCTGCTCACCGAAACCGCCGCCCGCGAGATCAAGCGGATCATCCAGGAGCAGGAGCTCAACGCCGAGAAAGTCCGCCTCCGTGTTGGCGTCAAGGGCGGCGGCTGCTCGGGCTTCAGCTACATCCTTGATCTCACGGAGTCCCAGAAGGACACCGACGAGGAGTTCGACCAGCACGGCGTCAAGATCATCTGCGACCCCAAGAGCCTGCTTTACCTGAACGGCGTCACCGTCGATTTCCGCGATGAAATCATGGGTCGCGGCTTCGTTTTCAACAACCCCAACGCCACCTCCACGTGCGGCTGCGGATCGAGCTTCCACGTGTGAGCACGCGGCGCGGCTGATGGAACGCCCGAGGTCGCACTCTGTTCGTATTGCAGTTTCCGCTCGAAGCCGGGTATGCTACGTCCGGTAGCGCGGTCCGTATGGCTTCTGCGTGGGGGTGACCGAGCCGGGGGAAAAGCCGGGCCGCGCAAGACGGGGGATCGCTAGGTGCATGGCGGGAAGGTCATCTTGGTGCGCTCAGTTGGGGATCGAGGGGCGAGAGTTCGCGGCCGCAGAGTCGCGCAATGACGCGCGACGCGAATGCGGATGTTGGCCCGTCCGCGGCGACGGATCGGAAGGACACGATGAGCCAGGCCGCCACGCCCTTGGAAACGACGATGAACTACGCACCGCCGACGGTGACCCAGTTCAGCGTCTTCCTGGTCAATAAGGTCGGGAAGCTCTTCGATCTTGTTGAACTTTTCGACAGCTCGCCCTGCCAGGTCTGCGCGATCTCCGTCCACGAGGCCAGCGATCACGCCGTCGTCCGTATCATCACGAACAACGCTTCCGCCGCTCGCGAGATGCTCCGCAAGCAGGGCCTCCCCTTCTCCGAAAAGGACGTGCTCGTCGTCGAGCTCACCAAGGGCAAGACCCTGGCCCAGCTCTGCCTGAGCCTGCTGAGCGCCGAGCTGTTCATCCAGTTCGCCTACCCGCTCATGCACCGGCCCAACGGCACCGCCACGATCGCGCTGGCCGTCGACGACCTCACGCTCGGCGGGCAGATCCTCCGGCGCAAGGACTTCCGCCTCTTCGGCGAGGCCGATCTCCCCGGCCGTCCCAACGCTTCGTCCTATTGAAAGCGCGGCTCACTCGCCGTCCCGCACCCAGTCGTGGTGCCGGAATATCGCCCGCGTCGGCGGCGAAATCTCCGCGCCGTGATCGCGGTCGAACGCCGCGACCTCGCCGACCGCCAGCCACTGGACTTTCGCGTGCTCCCAGTCGCGGCTGCCCATCTCCGCCCGCACGGTCTCGAGCGGGCGGCCAAGCCGCACCCGCATCAGCACGTCAAAGCCCCCGGCGTGCGAATCATCGCACACCCCCGCGAACCGGCACTCCGCCGCCGCGACTTCCAGTCCTGCTTCCTCCCTCGCCTCCTGCTGCAGGTGCGCGACAAAAGCCTCCGCACGCGGCGGCTGTTGCGCCGGCTGGTCGCCGGCCCCTGCATCGGCCGGCAGCCCGCCCCCGGGCAGCACCTCCCACATGTCGCCGTACACCCGCGTCTGCGGCGAGCGCAGCCCCATCAGCACGTGCTCGACACCGCCGGCGTCGACCGCAGTCACCACCCCCCGCACCGCGAGCATCCGCACCCCGCGGCCGATCGACGGACGCACCGCGTAGCGGCTGTAGCGGTCGAGCCGCACGCCGATCACCCCGGTCGCCTCGTTGAAGCTCGTCACGCTCCAGATCGGCCCGTCGTGCAGCCGCGGGTTGGCCGCGCACATCTCCGCCCAGCGTTTTTCCGCGCGCTCGTCGAACGCCGCGCCCGCGTCGGTGCCCGCCTCGGCCTGCAATACCAGCGTCCCGCCCGCGCGCAGCGGCCAGATCCGCACCGGCCCGAACGCTGTCGCGCCGGCCGCCGCCCGCGACCCACGGAAAAAGCCATCGCCGTTCATCGGAGCAGGTCCGCCAGCCCCTCGGTGTCGCCCAGGTCGCCCAGTCCCATCGCCTCGGCCTCCGCCCGGACCGCCTGCTGGAGCTTCTGCTGGGCCTGCCGCAGTCCGTCGTTGACCGCCTCGGCGATCAGCGACCCGGCGAGCGCGCGGGTCGTCTCATCGGCCGCCATGCCGTTGACCAGCGCCGGCGCCACGTCGATCTGGACGACTTCCATTTTTCCCGAGACGATGGCCCGCACCGCGCCGCCGCCCGATTCGCCGGTGCAGCGCGTGGCTTCCATCTTTGCCCGGACGCGGTCGCCGGCGCTCTTGAGCGCCTCGCGGTTCTTCATGAGCCCCGCCAGGGCGCCCATGGACTTGAGCTTGTCGAACATGGCCGATGGTAGCGACGGCCGAGCCCGCCGCCGGCAGGCTCACACCTCGGTCGCGGCAGTCGACAGGTTCTCCTCCGCCCACACCTGCGAATCGACGCTCCACCAGTAGCGGATGATGTCGCCCGACGCGGCCGTCGACAGCAGGTTGATCGTGAACGTCCCGCTGGTCGTGAGCCCGACGATCGGGCCGGTCATCTCCGTGGCGTTCTCGATGACGTCGGAGATCCGAGCCACCTGCCACTGGTTCCCGACCGGCTCCCACCAGTACACGCTGATCGTCCCGTCGGCCTCGCGCCCGGCGATGTTCATCGCACCCCACGGCGTGACGAAGCTCGACACGCTGTTGGGGTCCAGCAGCGGCCCGCCGATCAGGTCGGTCATGTTGGTCGTGCGCCAGTCGGCGCCGAACTCCGGCAGCCACCACGTCACGGTCAGCTTGCCCGCCTGGTCCGTCCCGCCGATGTTGATCGCGTTCCAGTACGTCAGCCACACCGTCAGCCCGCCCGTCAGCGTCGGGGCGCCGGTCTGCGCGGACAGGTTGTTGGTCGTCCACTTGCCGCCGGTCGCCAGGGACTGGTGCCACCACACGGCCTGGATCTGGCCCGCCGAGTCGAGGCCGACCACGTTCAGCGCGTTCCACGTCGTCACGAAGCTCGTGATCCGCCCCACGAACTCCGGCACCGGCAGCCCCTGCGACCGCAGGTCGTCGGCGAGGTTCACCGCCGTCCACGTATACGACCCCGCCGTGCCCCCGCCCGACTGCAGGAACCGGATCAGATCCCCGCTCGCCGAGACGCCCGCCAGGCTCACAACCCCGTCGGTCGAGACGAACACCGTCAGCTCCCCGCTGATCACCGCCGCCCCGGGTACCTCGGTCGACAGGTTGCGGAACGTCCAGTTCGCCCCGCCGGTGTTGGTGAACAGCCCCAGCCCCGATGACGTCCGAGCCGCCGCGTAATTCAGCCCGTCCTTGGGATCAACCCACGTCACCACCTCGCCGATCACCGGCGGCGACGACGTCTTCTCCTGCAGATCAGACCCCGTCCACACCGTCGCCCCGGCCTGCTGCTGAAGCACGACCGGAAGCCCCAGCGAGTTCAGGGCCGTCACGTTGATGCTGCCCGTCGCGCCCGCCGAGGCCCCCAGCAGGCCCGTGGGGTCCGCCGTGAAGAGCGTCCCGGCCTGGATCGACAGGATGTACGCCCCCGTCGTCCCGGCCCCGGCGCCCTCCCCTGTCAGCACGTTGTAGGAGAACGCCGTTGCGCTGCTCGCGCACACCCCGATGTAGTACGTCTGCCCGGCCTGCAGCAGGATCGCGAGCCCGCTGTCGAGCGTCCCCGACGTGATGTCGTCGTTGGCCGCCAGCTCCTGCCCCGCCGCGTTGAAGACGCGCACCACGGTGTCCACGCCGTCCCCGTCGGGCGAACCCGTCCGGATGATCACGCTCCCGGTCTGCGTCGGCGTGAAGACGTACACGTCGATGTCCGACGTCCCGATCACCACGCTCCCGTCCTGGCCGATGTCGCCCTTCACCGACTGGTCCTTGGCGATCGCCGTCGGCGTCGCGTTCTGCACCGAGTCGTTGATCAGCGTCGCAAGGTCGGTGAGCGGCCGCAGCTGCGAGTTCAGCGTGTAGTCGCCCGTCTGCCCGCCCGATCCCGTCGCCGTCTGGAACCAGTCGAAGTCCGCGTTCCCGAACCCCGTGACCGCCACGTAGTAAAACCCGCCCGCCACCACCTGCGCGATCAGCCGCGCCGACAGCCCCGACGCCTCGCCGATCCGTACCACGTCCTGCAGCGTCGAGTCGTACACCCACACCGAGACCGAGCACGAGAACGGACCCGTCGGGGAGGACGCCGCGGTCAGGTCCAGCAGTCCGTCGGACGCCGGCTCGAAGTAGAAGAAATCCACGTCCTTCGACCCGTCCGACCCGACCACCATCCCGTCGTCGGCGCCCACGCGACGCGTCACGCTCGTCCCGACCTGCACCGGCGACGAACTCAGCACCGTCCCGTCGAAGTCGCCGTTGTCGAAGTGGAGGTACAGGTCGTAGAAGCCGCCGGTCCCCTCCGAGCTGCGCTCGAACGGGTCCGCCGGGTTGAAGTTCCTGTTCCAGTAGTCGGCGATCGCCACGTACACGCGGTCTCCGCGCGCAAGATCGAGCGTGAGATAGCTGTCGGTGATCCCCGCGCTCTCGTCATCGTTGAACGCGATCTCGACCATCTGGTCGTTGAACACTCGGACGTACGTGTCGACCGCGTCCTCGCCGTACGGGCTCATCGCGTCGATGTCCACGATCAGCGTGCCGTCGTCGGGCGCAAAGATCTCGAAGAAGTCGACGTCCTGCGACCCGACTTCGAGCCCTAGGTCCGCGCCGATGAAACCGGGGAACGAATTCGGGAAGCCCTCGAACGGGACCGCGCCCTGCACGACGCCGTTGGGATCGGGGTTGGTGATCGTGAACGACACCTTGAAGTCGCCCGTCGAGGTCGCCTCTGAGGCGCCTACGCCCGACGACGCCAGATACCCGGTGTTGCCCAGCCCCGAGATTCCCACGTAGTACGTGCCCGGGTTCAGCCGTGCGCTCGTCAGCGTCGGGTAACCGGCGCCGACCGTCCCCTCGATCCGCGAGAGCTCCGCGCCGTTGGTGTCGAACAGCCGCAGCGCCAGCACCCCCGCCGTTCCGCCCGCCACCGCCGACGTCGCCACCGCGAGGTTGCCCGGCGATTCGAGCACCACCTTGTACAGGTCGATGTCCTTGGCGCCGACCGTGACCGACCCGTCGGTCAAGACCGACCCCGTGTACTCGTACACCCGCGTCCCGTCCATCGACGGAACGGCGATGGACGTCGCGATGGTCGAGTTGGTGTCGCTGTTGGGCGGCGGCGGGTTGTCGATCGTTCCGCCCTGCACCTGCGCCACGACCTGCTGGATCGCGCGGTAGATGTTCACCCGCTTGTACGTCAGCCCCGTCTCGTTCAGTGTCTGCGCCGCGCCGAGCGAGGCGCGCCCGAACGGGTCGTACTCGATCCTCGCCCGGGCGTTGGTATCGGTCTGGGCATCGATGATCTCGTCGGCGGTCGTCCGGATGATCGACAGCACGTCCGTGGGCGAGAGGTACACGCCGCCGTACGTGAACGCCGCGTCCTGCATGAGCGCGACCATCCCCGCGACCAGCGGCGACGCCATGCTCGTCCCGCTGATGGTGTTGTACAGCTTGCCGCCCTCGCCGTTCCACGACGAGTAGATGGTCGATCCCGGCGCCGCGACCTGGTTGGGCAGACTGCTGCGCTGGCTGGAGGCCGAGAACTGGTCCGCGCGGGGGGCAAAGTCGACCGCCGCGAACTGCGAGTTCCCGCCGCCGGCGCCGATGCTCGGCAGGTCGTCGCCCGCCCCGCTGTCCTCCCACGTGTTGGCGACCTGGATCGTCGAGTACACCGCCGGCACGCTGGCGCCCGGGGCCGCGAAGTCCGCGTACCCGTTCCCCGACGCCGTCACCACCGTGACGCCGAGCGATTCGAGCTGCGCGATCCGCGACGCCTCCGCGTTGGTCCGCTGCTGGGGCGTGTTGATGTTCACGCCCGGGACCCCCAGCGACATGTTCACGACCTTGATGTTGTACGCCGTGTGGTTGTCGATCACCCACTGCAGCGCCTCGGCCACCGTGTCGTGCTGCGGCTGGCGCTCGCCGTCGGCGGGCAGCCCGCGGATCCCGATGATCCGGGCCTTGGTCGCCACGCCGATCGCCGGGTTCGCCGACGCCGCCGTCCCCGCCACGTGCGTCCCGTGGCCGTCGGGGTCGTACGCCGTCCCCGCCGAGCTCCGCGTCACCGCGTCGTACCACGCCGTGAAGTTCGGGGAGAGGTCCGGGTGCGCCGAGTACACACCCGAGTCGATCACCGCGACCCCGATGCTGCTCCCGTCCACCTGCGCATAGGCGGCGTCCGCCCGCAGCGCCGTGAGCCCCACCACGTCGAACGCCGCGCTCAGCGCGTATCGCTCTTCCAGCCGCTCGAGCCGAACCGCGACCAGTCCCGATGCCCGGCCGCTCCGACGGATGAACCGCGTGAGTCTCTCGCGCATGATGTCGCCTCCGTGGACGAAAGGCCGGTCGCGCCCCGGCGATTCGCTCGTCAACGGGCAATGGTACCGCAACGTTCTACCATTGGCCCCAGCGCCCGGTCCGCCGCCGGTCGCCCCCAAGGAGCTCGACCGCGGTGTCCCGGCTTCAGACCACCCTCCAACAGGTCGAGCGACAGCTCTCGGCCGGCCGGCTTGACGAGGCCCGGCAGCTGCTCCTCCGCGCCCTCCAGAAGGAACCCAACAGCGGCCCCCTCTGCAACGCGATGGCCGTCACCTTCGTGATGCTCAAGCAGCACGAGCAGGCCCTGTTCTACGCCCAGAAGGCCGCCAAGGCCCTCCCCGACGACGGCGAGGTCGCCTCGACCCTCGGCAGCGTCCTGGCCATCCTCGGGAGAGCCGCCGAAGCCGTTCCTATCCTCGAACGAGCCATCTCGCTCGTCCCACGCTCTCCCAACCCTCGCCTGGGCATCGCCAACGCCCTGGGAGCGCTCCACCGCCATTCCGAGGTTGTCGAGCACTGCCGAGCTGGCCTGGTCGCCAACCCCGCCGACCAGGACCTCACCGTCAAGCTCACGCTGGGCCTGCTCAATTGCGGCCAGGCCGAGGAAGCCGTCAAGGTCTCGTCCCAGGCCCTGGCGCAGCGCCCCGGCGACAGCACCCTCGCCTCCTGGCGAGCCTTCGCCCTCAACTACCTCCCCGATCCCGATCCCGTCCAGATCCGCGAGGCGCACGAGCAGTACGGCCGGCTCATCGACCCAGCCCCCGGCCAGGCGCCGCGCCCGGCGGGCCGCAGTGAGCAGACCCGCATCGGCCTCGTCTCGCCCGATCTCCGCACCCACTCCGTCGCCTTCTTCGTCGAGCCCCTCCTCAGGCACTTCGACCGCTCGCGCGTCGAGATCATCTGCTACTCCACCGCCAAGCACGAGGACGCGACCTCCCAGCGCCTCAAGTCGCTGGCTTCGCACTGGCGGCCCGTCGCCAACCTCCCCGAGCCCGAGCTCGCCGCCAGGATCCGCGCCGACCGCGTCGACCTGCTCATCGACCTCGCGGGGCACACCAGCGACAACAGCCTCCCGGTCTTTGCCCTGCGACCCGCGCCCGTTCAAGCAACATGGTGCGGCTATCCCGCCACCACCGGCCTGCGAGCGATTGACTACCGCCTCGTCGACAGCCTCACCGACCCGCCCGGCTCCGAATCCCACTGCGTCGAACGCCTCATCCGCCTCGACCCGTGCTTCCTGTGCTTCAGCCCGCCGCCCGATGCGCCGCCGCCCGGCCCGCCGCCCTCGGCCTCGTCCGGGCACGTCACCTTCGGTTCCTTCAACACGCTGCTGAAGCTCAACACGCACGTGGTCGAGATCTGGGCCCGGCTCCTGAACCGCGTGCCGGGTTCGCGCCTGCTCCTCAAGGCCACCCAGCTCGCCGACAAGCGCGTGCGCGAATGGACGGTCGAGCGCTTCGTCAAGGCCGGCGTCGATGCCGAGCGTGTCGAAGTGGTCCAGGCGACCGCCGGTCAGAAGGACCACCTCGCGCTCTACTCCCGCCTCGATATCGCGCTCGACCCTTTCGCCTACAACGGCACCACCACCACCTGCGAAGCCATGTGGATGGGCGTGCCTGTCGTCACCCTCAAGGGCAACCTGCACGCGGGCCGCGTCGGCGTCTCCCTGCTGAACGCCATCGGCACGCCGGAACTCATCGCCGGCGACGTCGATCACTACATCGAGCTCGCCGCGTCCCTCGCCGCCGACCCCGGACGCCTGGCCGCCTACCGCGGGTCGCTGCGCGACCGCATCGCGTCGTCGGCGCTGTGCGACGGGCCCGCCTTCGCGCGCCGCTTCGAGTCGGCGGTCCGAGCCATGGTGGGGGGCTGACTCACGGAGCGATCCATGGGCCGTACACGCATCAAGATCTGCGGGATCCGCGACGCCGACACCGCGCTCCAGGCCGCCGACGCCGGCGCCGACGCCATCGGCTTCATGTTCTACCGCGAGTCTCCGCGCTACATCGATCCCGAGGATGCCCGGTCGATCATGGACGCGCTGCCACCGCTCGTCGCCACCGTCGGCGTCTTCGTGAACCCCTCCATCGAGAAGTTCTGCGACTGCGAAGAGGTCTGCCCGACCAACTACGTTCAGCTCCACGGCCAGGAGGACGAGGCCATGGTCCGCCAGTGCGGACCGTGGCTGATCCGGGCCGTCCGCTACGACCCCGCGACCATCCGCTCGGATCTTGCTCGATGGGACCAGATCGACGAGGTCGACGCCATCCTCGTCGACGGCTCCGCCGGCGGGCAGGGCGTCGCCCTCGACTGGAACGGTCTCGCCCAGGCCGCCCAGGGCATCTCGACGCCACTCTTCCTCGCCGGCGGACTCACCCCCGACAACGTCGCCGACGCCATCCGAGCCGTCCGCCCGTACGCCGTCGATGTCTCCAGCGGCGTCGAATCCTCGCGCGGCGTGAAAGACCCCGCGCTCATCCGAGCCTTCTGCCAGGCCGTGCGCGAGGCCGACAGGTCGATCGGCTGACGCGTCCGCCTCACGCCTCAACGGTGATCGTCTTGCGCAGGTACGCCCCGACGTCGGGCGCCGCCGGTGCGAGCATCGTCTCCACGAAGGCATTGCGCTCGAACCACATTACTTCCAGGTCCCACACGCACCACGATTCGTTCGCCGCTCGCCGCCACGCCGATCCCGGCGCCAGGTCCTTCACGAGCACCTCGGTGACCTGCTCGTTCTCGTTCTCCCACCGGCAGCACACGACGTACAGCATCGAGGCGCCCTGGTGCATGATGACAAACCCGGCGCCGCACCGGCCACTGGCCTGCGCCGGCTGCGGCAACCCCGCCATCGCCCGCGCGAGCCCTTCCTCGAAGAGCTCACGATCGAAGCGCCCACCCGCCGGCCGGATCGAGTACTGCTTCATCCTCCACCCGCTCGCGTCCACAATCCCCAGCGGAGTGATGGGCCGCGCGGCAAACCCGCCGACGTGCTGTGCTGTCACGGTTCGATCCCCGTCTTCCCGTGCAACCCACCGGCACGGGGTCCGAATCACTGTATGATCGCGCCGGCCGCGCTCGCAGCGCAGCCCCCGCCGCCGGCAGGAGTTCCGCAATGCCCGACGAAACACGGTCGAACGCACCCTGGCTCCGCGCCGTCTCCGAAGCCGCCGCGGTCATCGTCCGCGACGGTGTCGAGATCCGAGCACGCATCGCTGACCTCACCATCCGAACCTACCGGTCCCGCGGCATGAGCCTTGACGGCCTGGGCGAACTCGTCGAGGCCGTGCTGCGCGGCGTCGTCGCCGGCCTCGAAGGAAAATCGCCCCAGGCGCGAGACCGCCACCTTCGCGAGGTCTTCGAAGGCCTCGCCGACACCTACGCGGCCGTCGCCCAGCGCCAGCGAGCCGCCGACAACTGGGCCGACCTCCAGCGCCGCTTCAGCGCCGCCATCTCCGACCTCGCCACCCGCGCCGGCGCCGACATCATGGCCGACTTCCGCAGGGTCGCCGACCAGATCTCCGAGTCGTCACGCATCCTCCGCCCCAAGGCCAAGGCCGCCGTCGACGCCTTCGAGCGTGAGGTCGTCGAACCTGCCGCCGATGTGGCGGCACAGGGCGCGCAGAAGGTCCGCCATCGGCTCGGCGTGCTGCTCGCGGCGGCGGGGGAGCTCCTCCACGACTTTGGAGAGAGCGTGCGCCAGGGGCACGCCCAGCGCCCCGCTTCGGAAGAAGCGTCGGCGTCTGGCTCCGCGCCGCGTTCCACGACCAGCAGCCGCACGGAGGCAATACCGCCGGCGCCGGTTGTACCCGCGGCCCGGCCCGGCAAGCCGCCGAAGCCATCGGCATCGCCCGCGTCGCGCCCCAGGAGCGCCAAGACACAGGCAAAGCCCGCCGCGAACCCGCGTCGTTCCGCGAGCAGGCCCGCCAAGCCCGCTCGTGCATCCGCGCCCAGGCGCAAGCCGACGCGCTGATCAGTCCTGAGTCGGGCTCCCCGCGTCCTCTTCGCCCGCCGCGGGCACGACCGACCCGGCGTTTTCCGGCACGACGCCGAGCACCTGCTTCAGAATCGTCTCGGCCTCTTCCATGATCAGCCGCGCGATCGCCTGGTCACCGAGCAGCCCGATCCTGATCCGTATTGACGTCACCACGTTCGAGTTCCGCGTCAGGCGGACCTGGATCTCCTCGCCGTTCTCCTGGTCCGCCGACAAGTAGATGTACCCGGGCTTCGACGACCGCTGACGGATCGGGAACCCCAAGCGGTCCAGCGCGGCCTCGTACGCCGCCGCCGCGACATCGAGCGACACCCGCCGCGCATACCGCAGCTCGCCCTCGATGAACGCCGTCGTCCCGACCTCCGCCAGGCTCATGCCCGCATTGGCGAACATCACCGGCGGCGCGCAGCCCTGGGCGAGCAGCGCGCCCGCCGAGACGATCAGCAGCAGTCGGAAGGTGTTTGGCCGGGCTCTCGTTCGCATCGCACGTCGAACAGCGGGGGACCGGGAGGTAGCATACATAGACTTCTCGAACGGCGCGCGGGGAATGCGTGTATTCCCGGACCACGGTGCTTTCACGCTCGATGATGGACCGAGGGCGCGGCGCGATTGGGGGGTGGCGTGGCGGAACCGGACGGCGCGGGCGTTGATCCCCGCCGAGAGCTCAATTCGCCCCACGAGCGGCCGGAAGTCCGCGTCGATCCTGTCGCGCCGACGTCGATCGCCGCCGACCGAGCCCTCCCGACCGTCCCCCTCCGCGACGACCACACCTCGCAGGTGCCCGGGTCGCACATCTCCGATGCCGAGACCGTCATCTACGCCTCACGCTCGACCGAGGGCGATCTGCGTGGCCGCCGCATCGGCAACTACAAGATCGAAGACCGCATCGGCGGCGGCGGCATGGGCGTCGTCTACCTCGCCAGGCAGGACAGCCCGCGCCGGCGCGTCGCCGTCAAGCTCATGCGCCAGGGCATCACCTCGCGCAACTCCCGGGCACGCTTCACCCTCGAGGCCGAGCTCCTCGCACGCCTCCTTCACCCCGCCGTCGCGCAGGTCTACGAGGCCGGCATGCACCTCCCGCCCGACGCCACGGGGCCCGAGCAGGAGATCCCCTTCTTCGCGATGGAGTACGTGAGCAACGCCAAGTCGCTCACCGCCTACGCCGCCGCCAACCACCTCTCCATCCGCGACCGCGTCAAGCTGTTCGTCGAGGTCTGCCGAGGCGTTGAGCACGGGCACCAGCGCGGCGTCATCCACCGCGACCTCAAGCCCGCGAACATCCTCGTCAACGACGCCGGACAGCCCAAGATCATCGATTACGGCGTCGCCCTCTGCATCGACCCTGCCGCCACCTCCACGCGGCACACCGAGACCGGGCAGATCATCGGCACCATCCAGTACATGAGCCCCGAGCAGCTCTCCGGCGGCGGCCGCAAGCTCGATCCCCGCTCGGATGTCTACTCCCTCGGCGTCGTCCTCTACGAACTCGTCTGCCGCCGCCTCCCCTACGACGTCGACGGGCGGTCCTTTGTCGAGGCCACCCGGGCCATCCTCGAACACCCGCCTGTCAGTCCGCGCGAGCACATCGGGTCCATCGACCAGGATCTCGAAACCATCATCCTCCGCGCGCTCGACAAGGACCGCGTCACTCGCTTCCAGTCCGTTGCCGAGCTGATCGACCAGTGCGAGAAGTACCTCCGCGGCGAGGAACTCGATATCTCGCCCGTCTCCCGCCTCACCAAGACCTGGCGGCGCTCCGTCGACGTCGCGACCCGGCGCGTCGGCGGCACCATCGTCGTCATCGTGCTGCTGGTCGCCATCGTCGCCGGAAGCTACCTCGCCGAACTCCTCCACCGCCACACCAGCGTCAACGAGTACATCCTCCACGCCACGCTTTCCCACGCTAGCCCCTACGCCGGCGGCGTTCCGCTCAAGGACGTCCGCCTCATCACCGTCGATCCCTCCACTGACTTCGGCCGGGCGTCGCAGGGCGCCGCGATCGGCCCAGAACCGCCCAGCTTCGAGAAGCTCTACACGGTCCGGCCCCTCTTCGGCCGCCTGCTCGAGCGCCTCGCCGCGCTGCCGCGCCGCCCCTCGGTTGTCACCTTCGACGTCATGTTCGCCAGCCCGCGCCCAGGCTTCGACGAGCCACTTGCCGCCGGCATCCGCGCCATGACCGCCTTCGACCGGTCACGCGTTCCGCCGCTGGTCGATGTCGTCTGCGCGATCAGCCAGCATGCCCTCGACGAACAAGGCCTGCCTGCGGTCGCCCCCAGCCTGCTCGACGCCGGGGTTCGCTACGGCAGCGCCGCCCTGCACGTGGGCGCCGACGGCGTGAGCTGGGTCCATCCCAAGTCGCTGCTCATCGTCAAGAACCCCCAGGCCTTCCCCATCCCCGGCCTGGCGCTCCAGACCTTCCTTAGCTCGCTCTACCCCGGCTCGCGCTTCGTGCTCGAGATCCCCGACAACTCCCTGAGCGTCGTGGCCTCCGCCCACGAACCCGGGGCAAGCGGCGCCGCCGGCCCCGGCCGCCGCAAGGGCGTCCAGACCATCCCCTACATCACCGACGGCGCCGTCAGCGAACAGGACATCGCGTACGGAATCGACCCCGGCGCCCGCGTGCCCGAGTACGAAGTCCGCATGCCGACACCCGAGCACCTGCTTGAACGCAGCACCGATCTGGCCGACGCGCTCGCGATGACCGACGACCAGCTCATGACCGCCTTCGCCGGAAAGGCGGTCATCGTCGGAACGCGGGGCAACCCCAACGACACGTTCGAGCTCGTCGACGGCCGCATGTCGCCTGGCGTTGAGATCCACGCCGTCGCCGTCGCGTCGCTCCAGCTCGGGCTCAGCATCACCGAGAGCGTCATCAGCGGCTCGATGAGCCGCAACCTCCAGACGCTGTTGTGGTCGGGGCTCGGCGCCGTGGCCGGCGTGGCCATCGGGGCGATCTCCTGCCGCAGCCTCGCCCGCCGCTGGGCGTTGATCCTCGTCGCGACCGCGTGCGCCCTGGGGGGTACCTGGCTGGCGATGCGCTACGCCGACACGTTCTTCTATCCCGTCCTGCTCATCATCATCTCGCTCGTCATGGCTGCGGAACTGGCCGCGGCGCTGTATCGTGCTCGCCTGGTTCGACTCGAACAACAACCGTGGAGGTACGCGTGAATCGGTCCTTGCTCGCACTCACCGCGTCGATGTTCGCCGCCGCCGGCGGCTGCTACTGCGATAGGCCCGTCGCGACCATGTCCCCGATCGAGACCGCCACCTTCGAGCAGGGGCCTTTTGACTCAAGAGTCTCGCCCGCGCCGGGCGGAATCCTCGCCGTCAACCTCGCGCCCCCGGTGTACCGCCTCGTCCACACCCCTGTCAGCGGGTCGGGCAAGCTGACATACCTCGCCATGTGTGCCCCCTGGAAACCCTCCTCGACCGACGGCTCCATCCGCACCATCGACACCCGCTTCCTCACCCGGCGCATGGACTTCGTTGTCGCCCACGCCGATGCCCCCGCGACAGGCGGCCTGCTCGGGACGGCGTCCCCCGCCATCTCCGCACCGTCCCCAATGGTTGATGAGTACGACGCGGCGTACATCAACCTCGTCAGCGGTTACGGATGGATCTACCTGACCGGCAGCCGCCCCATGGTCAAGACCAAGCTCGTCATCGGCGGCTCCGACGGCACGACATTCGTCGTCCAGGTCGGCAAGGTCGACACCACCGAGTACCACCGCTTCGCGCTGCTCGTTCCCCCGTCGAACCCCTCGGCGCAGGTCGCCCTCTCGCTCGCGACCGCTCCGAACACCGTCGTCGCCACGCTGACCCAGGCCACGCCCTACATCGTGTTCTACGAGCAGGCCGGCGGATTCGGGACCGTTATCAACACCGGCCCGCAGGCCGCCATCGGCACCGGGCCCATCTGGGACAACTTCCAGGCCGCCATCAACGACGCGATCGCCAAGGCCGCGGTCGCCGACCTTCCAGTCCCGTAAGCCCAACCGCGCAGGTTCCCTCCCGTCACCCGGTCCAGTCAACCCGCCCGCACAGGAAGTCGTCATGCCAACCCCGCAAACCCCCGTCGCGACGCTCCCGGCCAAGTTGCTTACCGCCGCGGGTCCCGACGGCGCCGTCCGGGCGCTCTTCCAGCCGACGAGCTCCTCCGGCGGACACGCCGAGCCCGCGTCCTTCTCCGCCCAGGACCTTCACCCGGCGGGTGCCTTCCCTCGCGGCGGTGAGACAGGCGCCAGCCTGAGCGGGATCCCCGCGTTCCCCGGCTTCGTGCTCGCGATGGGCTGGATCTGGGTCACCGGGAAGAAGCCCGCCATCAAGACCAAGCTCGTGATCGGCGGCTCGGACGGCACCACCTTCTTCGCCCGCTCCAGCGAAACCTTGGACCAGTTCTACTTTGTCGGCCCGCCCTCGAGCAGGGTCCACCTCAGCCTCGTCCAGCCCTCCTCGTCGCGGGCCGTCGTATACATCGATTCGGCCAACCGCTACGCCGAGTGCGCCGGCACGGCGATCGTTTCGCGCCCCCTGGACCCGGCCAACCCCGCCGATGCCGAGTTCCTCGCCACGATGAACCGGGCCCAGCTCGCCGCCCAGGCCGCCGGCCTGGCCGAGTAGCCGATTACCGAGCCGGAACGATCAGCGGCGCGACAAACTGGATGAACACGTAGATCGCCGCGCCCAGCGCGATGATCCAGAAGATGATCTGCGCCGACATGAACGCCACCTGTCGCCAGTAGCGCGACAGGTCCGGCAGCCGCACCGCCTTGTACACCATCGACAGCAGCACCGACATCGGGATCAGGAGCAGAAACCAGCCCCGGTGAAGGTTGATCGGGTCCACGAAGGGCCGCCACGCCAGCGCCAGCGGTGCCGCTCCCGCCAGCACCGCCGCCGCCGTCACCGGCCGCATCAGCTCAAGAAGGATCATGCACCCTCCGCGCGCCGCCGAGCCCTGGGAAACGCCGCGTCGATGATCACGATCAGGTTCATCATCCCCGCGACCGCGCAGAAGAGCGTGCCAAGCTCGTTCACCTTGGCGAGCGACTTGATGTTCGGCGGCGGCTCGACCTCGCCCGTGGCCGGATCCACGGCCGCTTTCTTCGGGGGCGCGACCTGGAAGAAGCCCGCAGCAGGGTCGCGGACCTCGCCCGGCACCGCCGTCCGGATCGACGGCCCGATCCTCTGCGCCGCGTCGCCCCGGTCCAGCACCTTGAAATGGTTCTGGTGAACGTAATCGACCCCGAACGCCAGCGGGCCGAACATCCCCTGCGCCAGGAACCACAGCCGATCTTCTCGCTTGTCCACCACGTCGATCCCGCCCACCAGCAGACCCCCGAAGAACAGGCCGATGAGCCCGATCGAGATCAGCACCCCGCGCTTGAACTGCCCCTGCGCCACGTGACCCAGCCCCGGGAACAGGAACGCCAGCACCCCGTACTGCGGGCGGAATTCGACGGGCGCTGCCGGGTCAAATGCGGATGAGTTCATGATCGTGCTGCACGTGAGGCCAGGGCCCCGATCGCCGCGGGTGCGCCTGTGGATACGTCCCGACGCCGGTTTGACAACCCGCGCCGGGTCGGTACTTTACCGCCGTTTTGCTCCGTGGGCCGGGAACGGAACCGAATCGATCCGCGGCCGGACAGGTCAAAGGAAGCTCAAGTTGCCAGTGGACGCGGCGCTTGAGCGGGGAACAATCGGGCGGATTGATCCGGCACTGGGCCGGGAGGTCCGACCTGGCCCTCGGCAAGGACCGGTGTCTCGGACGCGTACGCGTGGTGGCGCGTTGATCGGATCGTGCAGTCTGCAGGTGTGCGCAGGAAAAAAGGGTGGACCGATGACTAGCTCAACGGATCTGTTCCACAAGCTCATGGCCACGGGGCCAGCCGTGCTCGCGGCCGGCTCTGCCGTGGACCGACCGGGTATCCGGACCCGCTCCGATGACCCGTGGGCTCCTTCGGTCGCCGTCGTCGAAATGGCCTATGACGACGATGACGACGATGAAGATCTCGACGAAGAGGAGTTCTCTGACGACGAGTTCGAAGACGACGAGGAATTCGAGGACGACGACGAGGATTTCCTCGAGGACGACGAGGAGGAGCTGGAGGAGGAGGGTGATTCGGACGAAGAGGACGAATCGGAGGAGGACGAAGACTTCTGATCCGCGGCCCAGGCGCTCTGATGCGCTCCGCGGCCAGGCGTCCATCCGTCCCCACCAATCCGGACTCACGCATGCCCGGCACCGCGGACTCGATGGACTCCAACAGTTCCGGTAATACCCATCCGGGACCGGACCAGCGCACCACCGGCTCCAGCCCAGCCGATCACGACCGGCCCGTCGTCGATCGCCGCACCATCCCCGACCGCCGAAAACTCGCCGGCCGGCTGCCCGGCGGCGACTCGGTCTCGGGTCTGGAACGCCGCCGCGGCCCCGGCCGCCGGCTCTCCGATTTCCAGCGCTCCGCCGAGGAGGGCGAGCTCACCACCGAGCAGTTCCTCTTCCTCGTCGCCATCGACGAGTTCAAGAAAGCCAATAACAAGACGTTCCCCACCTGGACCGACGTCCTCGAGGTCATCAGGCTCCTGGGATATCGGAAGACCCAGCCCAGCGAGCTCCACCTTCAGCGCGCCGAGGACTGGTCCGAGCAGCCCGATGCCCCCGCTCAGGTGCGGCCCGCCCGCTGGCAGGAGCGCTTCCGCGATCCGCCGCGCCGAGAAGCCGCCTGACCCGCCGGTCGAATCTGAAAGTGTGCCTCACGGCTCGCGCAGGCTGACCGGCGGCGAAAGGATCTCGCTCAACACGATCGCCCGGCGAAGGTCCGCGATGCTTGCGCCCTCGATGAGCTCCACCGCCGCGCCCGGATTGCGGGCAATCCCCGGCATCCCCTGCGGGGCCCTCTGACGCACCGCGTAGGCCGAATCAGAAGCCTCGCCCGCGATTAAACGGTGCGTTGACGACTCGCCCTGGTCATCGACGGCCTGGGCCGCCGCAGCAGCCTGCCGCCGAGCCTTCTCCGCCGCCTGCCGAGCCCGCTCCTGCTGACGCCGGATCGCGTCCCGTCGCGCCGCGTCCCCCGCGTTGGCGGGCTGCTGCGGCAGCGAACGCTGCGGCTCGCGCGATCGTGGACCCGGCGGCGTTGAACGCGGCGACGGACGTGTCGGAACTGTGGTTCCGGTGCTCCCGGGCACGGACGACGGCATCGACGATCGCCGAGCATCCGCAACCCGCGGCTTCGACGCGGGCACCTGAACCCGCGCCGCCGTCCCTTGCCCCTGCGAACGCTGCATCTGCCGACGCCGCAGCTCTTCGAGCTGCTGACGGCGTTTTTCCGCGAGCGACCCGGGCGCTTCGACCGGACGCATCGGCCGCCGCTCGTCCCGCCCCGGTGTGGCACTCGGGGTTTCCTCGAACGCCCCCTCGTCCCGCCCCGTGCGCATCGCCTCCAGCCGCCGCTGCTCCGCCGCCTGCCGAGCCGCTCGCTTCTGGGCCTCCTCGGCCAGCCGCCGCAGCAGCCAGCTGATGCCCGACGCGCCGATGAAGATCGCGAAGATGATGAGTTGGATGACCTGCTGGCGGTTCACGGCAGGATGGTACCAGCCGCGGGCTCGTCACGGCTCCCTGACGGCCCGATCAGCACGCCCCCCGGAATAGCCACCCGGGCAAAGCCAATTCCCATCAGCGCTCCAAGCACCTCCGGCACGAACACCGCCTCCGAGGTGCCCGTCGCCACGATGCTCCCCCCCGCCCCCAGCGCGACTGCGTCGTCCGCCACGCTCGCCGCCAGCGACAGGTCGTGCAGCACGACCGCCACCGCCGCCCCGGCTCCCGCCAACGCCTTCAGCAGGCGCAGCGTGCTCATCGCGTGCCGGGGGTCCATCGCCGAGACCGGCTCGTCCGCGAGCACCACCACCGTCTTGCGTGTGTTTGACGGCTCCGCGGCGTGCTCCCGCAGCCCCGCCTCCACCTGGACCAGCGCCCGGGCGATCGTCACCCGCTGCTGCTGGCCCGCCGAAAGTTCCCCGACCGGGTCGTGCAGCCGGTCCGCGAGCTCCACCGTGGCAAGCGCCAGAACCGCCGCATCCGACGCCGTTCCAAGCCTCGCACCCCCTGCCGCGTGCAGCCCCATCCGCACGATGTCCCCCGCCGTGAACGCAAACGCCGCGCCCGATCGCTGCGGCACGTACACCAGCCGCCGGGCCCGGTCCTTCCCGCGGATATGCTCGACCGCCACCCCGTCGAGCTCCACCCGGCCCTCCTGCCTGGACACCAGCCCTTGGGCCGTCCGCAGCAGCGTGCTCTTGCCCGCCCCGTTGGGGCCGATGATCGCCGTCACCCGCCCGGGCTTGAACTCGACCGTCACGCCCGACAGCACCCGGCGGGCCCGCCGACCCGTTCCCAGCGTCACGCCAACCTGTTCCAGCCGCAGCGACATCGACCAGATGCTACGATCGTCGCCCGCCTGGCCGGATGTCGGCCGGGCCGCATTCCCGTCGAGGTTGACACCGTGAATCCCATCAGAACCGTGGCCGTGACCGGCGCCGCCGGCTTCGTCGGCAGCGAGGTCGTCCGCCAGCTCATCGCCGCCGGGATGTCGGTTCGGGCCCTGGTTCGCTCCCGCGAGGGCGTCGCCGACGCCCTCCCCTTGAGCGACTCCCGCCTCACCGTGGTCGTCGGAGACGCCGTGGATCCCCAGGCCGCCGCCGAGCTCGTCCGCGGCGCCCAGGCCTGCATCCACCTCATCGGCATCATCCGCGAGTCGGGCGGCTCCACATTCCAGAAGGCCCACGTCCGAGCCACCGAGAACATCCTCGCCGCGGCCCGTCAGACGGGCTGCCGCCGCTTCGCCCACATGTCCGCGCTGGGCGTCGGCCACGACGGCGCCACCGAATACCTGCGCACCAAGTGGGACGCCGAACGCCTCGTCCGGTCCAGCGGACTGGAGTGGACCATCTTCCGCCCCTCCATGATCCACGGGCTCCGCGGCGAGTTCATGCAGATGGCCGCGGGCTGGGCGACCGGTGAGAAGGCGCCCTGGATCTTCCTTCCCTACTTCACCCGCCGCGTGCCCGACCCGACCTGCCCGAACGGCACCGCTCCCGAAGTCGATCCCGTCATCGCCCCCGTTGCCGTCGAGGACGTCGCCGCGGCGTTCGTCGCCTGCCTGAGCCGGCCCGAGACCGTCGGCGAAATCTACAACCTCGCGGGATCCCAGACCCTGAGCTGGCCCGAGCTGCTCACGACCGTCCGAGACCACCTCCCGGATGCCAAGCGCAACATCCAGCCGTGGGGGATCCCCGGTGACCTTGCCGCCATGAAGGCCCGCACCGCCCGGATCCTCGGCATGGGCTGGGCCTTGCCCTTCGATGAGGGCATGGCCCGCATGGGCGCCATGGACTCGGTCGCCTCCACCGAAAAAGCCCAGGCCGACCTGGGCATCACCTTCCGACCCTTCACCCCCGCGTTCAAGAACTACGCCGGCCAGCTCTAACGCGGCGCTCATCCGCCCGTCGCCAGAGCCCCCTTGCCGTGGTTGTGACAGGGGCTTTCCGTGGCTTTCGGGCCCTTTTCTTTGATCGCCAGCCGAGCACCCATGTTCTACCGATTCAAACGACGACTGATCGAGCACCTCCGCCACGAGGGCTACGTGCCCTCCCGACCCGAAACCCTCGCGGTCGACCTCCGCATTCCCGACCAGGACCGCACGGCCTTCGAGGACGAGATCAAGCACATGGCCGGCGAGAAGGCCGTCGAGGTCATCTCCAGCGGCCACGTCATGCTGCCCTCGCTTGCGTCGACGGGGGGCACCGTTGACGGCTCGTTCCGCAAGAACGCCCGCGGCTTCGGATTTGTCGAGCCCACCACCCCCTTCCGCGAGGGCTCGATCTTCATCCCCGCCGAGGAGACCGCCGACGCTCTCTCGGGCGACATCGTCCGCGTCCAGGTCCTCCGCGACCGCCGTGACAACCGCTACGCGGGGCGGATCCTCGAAGTCGTTGAACGCAAACGCTCGAGCTTCAGCGGCGAGCTCGCCAAGAAGGGCGGCCAGTGGGTCGTCTATCCCGACGGCCGCAATCTCACCGAACCCATCGTCGTCCGCGACGCCGAGAGCAAGAACGCCCGCGAGGGCATGAAGGTCATCGTCGATGTGACGGTCTTCCCCGAGAGCGGCGAAGACGGTTCGACCATGCTCGCCGAAGGCGTGATCACCAAGGTGCTCGGTGAAGCCGGCCGCCCCGACGTCGAAACCGCGGCCGTCATCGCTGCCTTCAACCTTCCCGGCGATTTTCCCCTGGAGTGCGTCGAGCAGGCCCGCGAAGCCGCCGCCGAGTACGACGTCCAGATGGAGCGATACCGCCAGGAGGGCATCGCGGCCCTCCCGATCCGCAAGGACCTCACCGAGGAGTTCATCCTCACCATCGACCCGCCCGACGCCAAGGACTACGACGACGCCATCGGCATCCGCCGACTCGAGAACGGCGGATGGGAACTGGGCGTCCACATCGCCGACGTCGCCCACTTCATCCCGCCCGGCTCGGCGCTCGATCTCGAAGCGCGCGAACGAGCCAACTCCGTCTACCTGCCCCGCCTCGTCATCCCGATGCTGCCCGAAGTCCTTTCGAACGGCATCTGCTCGCTCCAGGAAGGCGTCCACCGCTTCTGCAAGTCCGCCTTCATCCGCTACGACCGCGACGGCAACGTCACCGCCGAGGGCGTCGGCAGCACGCTCATCAGGTCCTCCAAGCGCCTCACGTATCTCGAAGCCCAGGCCCTCATCGACGGCGACTTCGAGGAGGCGCGGCGCCACGCCAAGACGCCCCCGAAGTACACCGACGAACTGCTGGGCTACCTCAAGGAAATGAACCAGCTCGCCCGGGCCATCCAGGCCCGCCGCCAGCGCCAGGGCATGATCACCCTCGAACTGCCCGACGTTGTGCTGATCTTCGACGAGCAGGGCCACGTTGTCGACGCCGAGCGTGAGGACGACGCCTTCACCCACACGCTCATCGAGATGTTCATGGTCGAGGCCAACGAGGTCCTCGCCCGGCTCTTCGAGAAGCTCAACGTCCCGCTCCTCCGCCGCACGCACCCCGAGCCCACCCCCGGCGAGGCCGAGGGGCTCCGCAAAGCCGCCATGGTCGCCGGCTTCAAGATCCCCAAGAACCCCACGCGCGAGGAGCTCCAGGGCCTCGTCAACGCCACGCGAGGCACCCCCGCCGCCCGCGCCGTCCACATGGCCGTCCTCCGCACGCTCACCAAGGCCGAGTACTCGCCCGCCATGGTCGGCCACTTCGCGCTCGCCAGCGAGGCCTACGCCCACTTCACCAGCCCCATCCGCCGCTACGCCGATCTGACCGTCCACCGGGCCCTCGCCGAGTACCTCAAGCACACCGACAACGGCACACGCCGCCCACGCGGCGACGAGGACGCCGCTCGCCTGGGCGCCAAGCTTCGCGAGAGCGTCATGTGCCCCTCGGAGATGGAGCTCGCCGAGATCGGCCGCCACGCCACCCAGCAGGAAGAGAACGCCGAGGAAGCCGAGCGGAGCCTGCGCACCTTCCTCGTCCTGCAGCTCCTCGAGCAGCACATCGGCGAAGTCTTCCCCGGCGTCGTTACCGGCGTCAGCGCCCGCGGCCTCTTCGTCCAGCTCGACAAGTACCTCGCCGACGGCTTCGTCAAGAAGGAAGACATCCCCGGCGACGTCACCCGCGAGAACCTTCAGCCGTTCTGGGTCATCGACCAGCGCACCGGCGCGCTCGTGGACCAGCGATCGGGCCGCAGCTTCAACATGGGCGACGCCGTCAAGATCAAGGTCATCGCCGTCGACCTCGCCCGCCGGCAGATGGAGTGCGTCATCGCCGATGCCGAGGGTCGAGCCGCCGGCAAGGCCAAGAAGCCCGGGCCCTTTATCGGCGGCGGCCTGGGCGGCGGTGGTGGCGCCGGCTTCGGGGCCTTCGACTCCCGCAAGATGACCGGCGGCCAGCGCCGCAGCCAGAAGTCCAAGGCCCGCGACAAGCGGAAGGGCAACCACCGCCGAGATTCATGACCCCGGGTTACCGGCCTGGTTCCATGCCACTGGCGGCTTGTCCGGCAGTGTTTACGACGCGGTACGTCGCTCTGCGCGCCACGGACCCTGGCGGTGGCGACGAGGTCAGTGCGTCGCCTCGCTCCGTGTCTTCAATCTGAACTCTGCAGTTTGAACTTTGAGCTTCTCCCCGCTTCCTCAAGCGCCTCTTCAAACCGCCTCGTGAAACCCGCCGCATCGCACAGCGCCGACTCCTTCAACCGATGACGCAACGTCCGCCGATACGAGCCAACTCGCGCTACGTCCTGCGCCAGCTCAACCGCCTTCGCCACGTACTCGTCCACGCTCTGCGCGATCAGTCCGTGCTCGCCCAGCCCCGTCAGAATGCTTGCCCCAACCCGGCCCGCGTGCGTCCTTCCCGCGAGCGTCACCACCGGCACGCCCATCCACAGCGCCTCGTAGGTCGTCGTCGTCCCGTTGTACGGGAAAGGATCCAGCGCCACCGCCACGCGCGAATACACCGCCAGGTGATCCGCCACCGACGCCACCGGGCCCATCAACTCAACCCGTTCCGACTCGATCCCGTGCGAGCGCACCAGCTCCTCGTACCGCCCGCGCACCGCCCCGTCCGCGAGCGACCGCGCCTTGAGAATCAGCCGCGTCCCCGGCGCTTCCCTCAGCACCCGGCACCACAGCGCCACCACGCCCGGCGTCACCTTCGACAGCACGTTGAAGGACCCGAACGTCACCGGCCCCGATGAATCCCACGCCGGCTCGGGCGAGCTGACCGGCGGGTCGTAGCAACTGAAACTCCCCGGGCCTTTCAACCGCAGCAGCGTCTCCACGCACCGCGATTCAAAGCCCGGCGGGTCCGTCACCTCGTCCACGATCCGGTAGTCCACCGTCGAAAGGCCCGTGGTGCTCGGATACCCGCAGTACGTCACCTGCACCGGCGCCCCCCGCAACGCGAGCACGCCCAGCCGGTGGTTGTTGGTCAGTCCCGCAAGATCGACCAGGATGTCGATCCCGTCCTGGCGAACCTGCCTCGCCGCCGCCACGTCGTTGATCCGAGCGATGTCGCGCCAATGCTCGACCAGCGTCTTGAACCGCTCCGTCCGAGCATCCACCGACCCCGTGCTCGAATACGCGAACACCTCGAACCGCGAACGGTCGTGGTTCCGCAGGATCGGCTCGACGAAGTACGCTACCGAGTGCTCGCGGAAGTCAGGCGACATGTACCCGAGGCGGATTCTCCGCCCGCCGGCGCCGGCCGCCGCCAACGGCGGCAGCTGCGCCGCGGCCGCCGCCGCGGAATTCACCAGCCAGTCCCCGTGCACACGGTGCGCCTCCAGAGACTCGCCTTCCCGCGCCTCGTCCACGTAGTTCAGGATGTTCGCCAGGCACCGGTTCACCGCGGGATCGCCGGGCCGCTGGTCGCGTCGCGCTCGGATCATTGCCGCCGCCTCGTCCGCGCGCCCGCAGTCGAGCATCAGCAGCGCCAGGTTGTTGAGCGCCTCGAACCGCTCGGGCCGGATCGCCGCCGCTTCCCGCAGCAGCGTTTCGGCCTCTCCCACAGTGCCCTGGCGGATCAGGATGTTCGCCAGGTTGATCCGCGGCGAGTACGAAACCGCCTCCGCCGCCACGACCGCGCGGAACGCTTTCTCCGCCGCCGCCAGCTTCCCGCTGTGCATCAGCGCTTCGGCCAGGATCGACCGGGCCGTGTGGTTCTGCGGTGAAATCGAGCACGCCCGTTCGAGGAAGTACACCGCCCCCTCGGGCTGGCCCATCTCGACGAGCACGCCGCCCATCAGCATGTTCAGATCGGCGTCCCCGGGCGAACGCTGGAGCGCCCGCTGGAGCGACTGCCTGCACTCAACGAGCCGTCCCTCGTCGTAGAGCTTCCTGGCCGCCTGGTACGCCGGGGACGTTGTCGACATCGCTCAGGGCTTGCGGATGCTCTCGACCAGCGCGTTCCAGCCCGGCGTCGAGGCCTGCATCGTGTCTGCCGGTCCGGTCATCTTGATGAACAGCGTCTCGCCGCCGGTCTCCACGATCGCGGCCCGCATCATCCAGTTGGGCATCGGCGCGGGGTCGCTCATCCCCTGGTACGACCCGGCGATCTCGACCGTGTGCACCTTCCAGCCGTTCACGTCCTTGGTCGTCGTCTGCGCCTTGGGAACATTCCCCGACGCATCCTTCATCTGGTTCTCCCACCGAGCGATGTTCGACGGGATGTCGCCGCCCGCCGTCGACACCGCGACCGTGCACGCCTTCGCCGCGTCGCCGGAAGGATCGGGGTACACCAGCTCCGCGAGCCGCATCTGGTTCGCGGGCGGAACCTGCTTCCATCCTTCGGGCACCGTGAACACCACACCCGCCGCGTTCACCGCGGCGCCGGCGGCCGCCGCGGACTGATCCGCCGGCGCGGGCGTGCTCGGCGCCGGAGCCGCCGTCGAGGACGGGGCCGGAGCCGGGTTGCTGGATGGCTTGTTGGGAGAGCCCGAAGGCTCGCAGCCGGCCGAAAAGGCGATGCTCACAAAGGCCGCGGCGAGGATTGTGCATGTGCGCATGGGCTGATGGTACCACGCCGCGCGGCGCGGTGGCGCCCGCCGTGCTCGCGAGCTTCCGGGGCGCTTGAGCGCCGCGACCAGCATCCCGCAAACCCGCCGATTTGCGGCCGAAATCGCCCGACTTGACCCCGCAGGACCGCACGCCCGGACGGGTGTATACTTATTCCCGAGCGTCCGAACAAGAGGACGCCCTCTCTTTCCATATCCAAGACCGGATTCGGTGAAGGCGCGGCGGTCACGGCTGCGCCCGCGGAAGGTCCGTTGTGCTCGCCGCGACTGGTGATCCGGTCTACCCCCCACCTCACGGACGCGAGCCCCGACGCGGGCCCGAATTCCCCTGAAACCTCAACACCAGCAGCGCACCCGGCCAAGGAAAGTCCCCATGGGCAAGGCCAGCAGTTCCTCCGAAGGCGAATCCCGCTCCTCGCACTCCGACATGCCGCGAGGACGCGTCCGCCAGAGCCATACCCCGCGCCGCGAAACGCCGCGCGATGTCTCCGAAGTCCCGGCCGCCGGCCCCGAGCCGCGCACCGCGGGCCAGGCCGTCATCCCGCCGGCCCCGGCCGAGCCCCGCTCGCGTCCGGCCGAATCCACCGAAGCCCGTCCCGAGCGTTCGGCCGACCGGCCCGCCGCCGACCGCGGCGGGGATCGTGGTCCTGATCGTCCGGTCGACCGCGGCGCCGAGCGCCCCGAGCGCAGCGCCGATCGCGGCCCGGACCGTGGCCCGGATCGTGGTTCTGAGCGGGGGCCCGATCGGGGCATGGACCGCGGCGACCGCCCGGACCGCTTCTCCGGCGGCGACGGCGGCGGACAGGGTCCGTCGATGCAGCAGGGCCCGGGCGGCGGTTCGCAGGGCGGCCCCTCCGGCTATCCGCAGGGCGGCTACCCGATGGGTGATCGCGGGTTCCGCCGCAAGCGCAAGAAGCGCAAGGGCGGCGGAGGCATGCCCGGGCACATGATGGGCGGCGGCATGGGCCGGCCCGTCTTTGATCACAGCCTCCCCAGCGACGAGGAACTCGAACGCGAAGCAGCAGAGCTCGAGCGCATCGCCAAAACCGCCGACCCCAAGGCGGCCCAGGACGCCATCTCCATCGGCGACCTCCAGAAGATGCGGCTCGAGCAGCTCTACTCGGTCGCCGAGAAGGAAGGCCTGGCCGATTTCCACCAGCTCCCCAAGCAGGAGCTGATCTTCAAGGTCCTCAAGGCACGCGCCGCCAAGCAGGGCCTGATGTTCGGCGAGGGCACGCTCGAGATCATGCAGGACGGCTTCGGCTTCCTGCGCTCGCCGGAACAGAGCTACCTGCCGGGGCCCGATGACATCTACGTCTCGCCCTCGCAGATCCGGCGCTTCGGCCTGCGCCGCGGCATGGTGGTTCGTGGCGTGGTGCGTCCGCCCAAGGAGAGCGAGAAGTATTTCGCGCTGCTGCGGGTCGACACCGTAAACGGCTTTGCGCCCGGCAAAATCCACGACCTGACGAACTTCGAGGACCTGACGCCGCTGCACCCCGAGGAGCGGTTCGTGCTCGAGACCTCGCCCGACGAGATCGAGTGCCGCATCATCGACCTCGTTGCCCCGATCGGCAAGGGTCAGCGAGCGCTGATCGTCGCCCCGCCGCGCACCGGCAAGACCGTGCTGCTGCAGAAGATGACCAAGGCGATCACGCGCAACTACCCCGACGTCAAGATCATCGTGCTGCTCGTCGACGAGCGCCCCGAGGAGGTCACCGACTTCCGCCGCAACACGGCGTCCTCGGTCGAGGTCGTCGCGAGCACGTTCGACGAGATCTCGGCCCGCCACGTCGCCGTGGCCGAGGTCGTGATCGAGAAGGCCAAGCGGATGGTGGAATTCGGCCAGGACGTGGTCATCCTGCTCGACTCGATCACCCGCCTGGCACGGGCGTACAACGCCGAGATGCCGCACTCGGGCAAGATCATGACCGGCGGTCTTGATTCCAACGCGCTCCAGCGGCCCAAGAAGTTCTTCGGCGCCGCCCGCGCGATCGAGAAGGGCGGGTCGCTCACCATCATCGGCACCGCGCTGGTCGACACCGGATCGAAGATGGACGAGGTCATCTTCGAGGAGTTCAAGGGAACCGGCAACAGCGAGCTGCACCTGGACCGCAAGCTGATGGAGAAGCGGATCTACCCGTGCATCGACATCCCGGCGTCGGGCACGCGGCGCGAGGAACTGCTGCTGGATCCCAAGGAGCTCGAGCTGGTGCACCGCCTGCGGAAGGTGCTCAGCGACATGAACGTGGTCGAGGCGATGGAGCTCATCCGCACTCGTCTGAAGAAGGTCAAGACCAACGCCGAGTTCCTGATGACGATGGCGATGGGTTGATCCCTCCACGCCTGCCGGCGCACCGGATCTGCGGGGACGGTCGATGGCCCTCGTCATCCTTTTCATCCTGGTTCTCATCAACGGCGTGCTCTCGCTGTCGGAGATCGCCATCATCTCGTCGCGCAAGGTGCGACTGAAGCAGGACGCCGAGAACGGCCGCGCGGGTGCCGCCTCCGCGCTCAAGCTGGCGGAGAACCCCAACACGCTCCTCTCGACGGTGCAGGCGGGCATCACGCTGGTTGCGATCAGCTCGGGCATGGTCGGCGAGGCCGCGCTGGCGGATGACCTGGCTGAGTGGCTCGGGCGTTTCGAGATCATCCGGCCGTACGCCAGCGCCACCGCGTCCATCATCACGGTCGTGGGCATCACGTACCTGTCGATCGTGGTGGGCGAGCTGGTCCCCAAGCGGACCGCGATCGCCCGCCCGGAGGCGATCGCGAGGCTGGTCGCCGTCCCGATGACGTGGCTGTCGGTCGTGACCTCGCCGGTCGTGTGGTTCCTGAGCTTCTCGACCGAGATGCTGCTGCGGCCCTTCTCGGGGTTCCTCACGAGCGGCGACGCCGTCACCGAGGACGAGGTCCGCGGCATCATCCGCCAGGCGGCGGAGGAGGGCGTTCTCCACGAGGCCGAGCACCACATGGTCGAGCGGGTGTTCCGCCTGGGCGACCGAAAGGTCAAGAACCTGATGGTCCCTCGCACGGAGGTCGAGTGGCTCGACGCCGGGGCCGGCATGGAGCAGATCCGCGTGGCGGTCGCGACTGCGGTCCATTCGCACTTCCCGGTGTGCCGCGGCTCGCTGGACGAGGTGATCGGCGTCATCCACGTGAAGGATCTGGTGCGCCACATGCTCGTGAGCGACACGATCGACCTTGCCCAGATCGCCCGGACCCCGCTGTACGTCCCGGAAGCGACGCCCGCGATCAAGCTGCACGAGCGTTTCCGTCACGCGGGGACGCGATTTGCATTCGTGGTCGATGAGTACGGCGGGCTGGAGGGCGTGATCACGCTCAACGACGTGCTCGAGGCGCTCATCGGCGAGGCGGCGACGCCCGACACGGTGCGCGACACGCTCGCCGTGCAGCGGGCGGACGGGTCGTGGCTGCTCGACGGCGGCATGACCACCGACGAGCTGAAGGACCTGATCGGCCTGGGGGAGCTGCCCAGCGAGGACGAGGGCGGCTATTCGACCATCGGGGGGATGGTGACGACGGTGCTCGGGCACATCCCGCGCACGGGCGAGCTGTTCCAGTGGCGCGAGTGGCGCTTCGAAGTCGTGGACATGGACGGCCCGCGCATCGACAAGATCCTGGCGAGCAAGATCCCGGTCCCCGCCGAGCACGCCGAGCACGAGGCGCGCGAGTCAAGCGACCGGGAGTGACGGGGCGAGCGGCGGGAGAATCAGGCGCATTCAATGTCGGCGGCGATGCCTGACCAGTTGCATGCGGTGCACCGAGCGTGCAGCCAGAACCATGTGAAGAAGTCTTGAGGGCGGCTACGGTGCTCGCCTTCGAGATCGTCTTCGAAGTCCGGGGGATACTCAAAGATGGTGTGGAGGGCAAAGTTCCGCCCGTCGCATGTCGGGCACTTGAATTGTTTGAGTCTTCGATTGGGTGGCGCGAATGGTCCCTCGCGCTGCTCGCCGTCCCAGCCGTGCCGGAGTTCGTCGAATTCGAAGAGGGCTCGTTCGGGCTTGAGCGAGCCGACGCGGATGGGACTGGAGAGAAGGTGCGAATTGGCGACGGGCGCGCCGTAGAACCCCGTGCCGGTAACCTCGCCGGGCGCTCGAATGGCAAATACTGTCGTGTTGTCTCGACGGATCTCCTCCGCTCCCGGCAGAAGCGCCGACGAATCAGGTTGGGCCGATTCGCGGAGGCAGGCGGGGCTTGTTATCTGCAATTCCGCGATCCGCCGAGCGAACTTGCGGCCGCCCCGACCGACACTGGTCGTCCCGGCTTCCCGAGCCCGATGAGAGAGAATCTGCTTTTCAACGGCCTCGGGCTGTTCGGCCATCCACTCAAGGTTCTGAATCGCGAGCATGCCGGCTCGTGAGAAGTGATACAGAAGCCAGAGCGACGCTTCCTGGTACTTGTTCCCAGAGAATTCTGAAAGGCTGTCTTCGCCGGTCGTCCGGAGATACAGGGCAGACGTACCGCTGATCTCACCGACAGTGATTGTGACGCCGCCGGCGGCGGCCCGGACACGTGTTTCATACAAAGCTTTCTTGCAGCCATCAGTGACTCGATCGAGATCGAGAAGGCTCGCTCGTGTGGCGTCGAGAAAGTTGTAGCGGTATACCCCGGGGACTATCGGCCTCGTGCGTGCCGCGGAGGCTGACCAGATCAGCGAGGCGATATGCGACTCCCAGCACGGCTGGTCTCGGATTTCAGGGTTGTCGTCGAGGCGTGTGAACCCGCCCCGCGCGTAGAATGCACCGGCACGACCCCACCGCTCAAACCAGCTGTGCACGAAGTCGTTCGTCTTCAATAAGTCCTCGTCGGCAACATGGCGAACTGCAATCTGGAACATTGCAACCGCGGGCGACCAATCACTGGCTTGATGGATGGAATACTCCCACACCTCATGGAGCGTTGCGCCGCTGCCCCGCCGCGCACTGGTTTTCCACGAGATGCCGTGGGTATCGAGTACCCGCAGGCGATCCCAGAAAGGCTGTGCAGCGAGCTCAGTCGTCGATGTGCGCAGCGTTGTGGCGTTCTCGCCGGAGCGCCAGTCAAGATCGGTTGCATGAAGAGCGACGGCTTGTGGTCCTGGCGCCGGGCTTACGGCAAGCTCGACGGCATGCGAGCCGAACAGCCGCGTCAGTTCCAGGAAACTCTCCGGAAGCCCAAGACGCGTTGCTCTCGGCGTGCGATCAAAGTACGCGGCGAGCCAAAGGATCAGCCGGTGATCACGCATCGGATAGCCCGAAGGCGGGCTTCGCCAGTCGTTGGAGGACTGATTGCGAGGCTTTCTCTTTGCTGCCATCGTGAACTCTCTCGACGTCGTCGTACCGAGTTCCAACACTCTATCCGCAGTGACGGTCCCGCCGCCAGTGGCACGGCAAGCGAGCACACCGCGACGTTGAAATGATGCCAGCAAATGGCGGTTTCACCGTCGTCCGATGCAGCCCGCGTCGAGAACCAGCGACCGGATCACTCGCTGGAGTTCGTCGGTTGGGAGCCGGGTCCGCACACGCAGATTCTTGCGGGCACCGGGGAGGAGCGTGAACAGCTGGTCATCGCACTCAGCAGTCGGGTCAACGCGGTCGATGGCCAGGACCACGTCTCGCGCGACGACGTCGGACGTGAGCGAGACGTCGAGGCCGCCCGCGGCGGGCGCGAGCTCGACGCGAAGGCGCGGCTCAGGCGATTCAAAGTCGCGGTCCGGACCGAACCAGAACTGGGCGTCGGCAGTGTCGTCGCCGCTACGCACCGTGAGCAACTCGGTCGGGCCATGAACGCGGTGAACATCCACAGCGCTGACCCGAGCCGCCGAGCGGGGCGCCAGGTCGAGCTGCGTGTCGAGCACCATGCGGGTGCGTTCTCCGCGAGCGGTTTGGAGCGTGCCGAGAATGCTCGTGCGCCAGGGCTGATCTGTGTCGTTGACGGCGTACACGGTTGCCGTGCCGTCCACCAGGTGCACCGACAGGATCCGCGGCCGCATCGCGTATCTGGCGGCGTAGTACGCCGGCTTCTTCCTGCCCGCCGAATCAATCAGCGACCAGCTCAGGCCGGGCCACGCGTCGTTCAACTGCCACACGAGGACGCCCGAGCACACATCCTGCGGTCGCCCGTTGACGCGGTGCCATGCGATGCCGGTGCGCACGGCTCGGGCCTGGAGGAGCTGGGCGGCGTAGTGCCACTGGCCAAAGTCGCGGGGGCGGTTGAACAGGGCGTCGAGCGGTTCATCGAACCATCGCGTGTTCCCGCCCGGGCCTCGCTGGCGGCGTGCGAGCGCTGAGCCCATCAATCCCGACGACCACGACCCGTCGCTCGCCACATCCTCACCCGCCGGAACCAGCTCCGCCTCCTTCAGCGTTGCCCAGTTGCTCGGCGACTGCTGCCCGAACTCCGAGCAGAACCTCGGCACGATCTTCTGATACCCCCCGCTCCACGCATCCCAGAAGTTCACATCCCACGAATGGCGGTCGCCCCGCGAGGTGTCGTTGGGATGGAGCGCTTCATCGCCGGACCACGGCGAATCGGGCCAGTACGCCCGTTCCGGATCAAGCTCCTTCACGATCGCCGGCAGCATTTCCTGCCAGTATCCGCGACCCCACGTCTGCCCCTCCTTCAGCCGAGCCCGATAGCCCTCGCCGCGCTCGCCCCACGATCGCCACGCCCAGTGGTTCTCGTTTCCGCCGCACCACAGCACGACGCTGGGGTGCCGGGCGAGTCGGGCGACCTGCTCGCGAGCCTCCCGCTCGACGAGCGACCGCACCGGCTCCTCTTCCGGATAGCACGCGCACGCGAACATGAAGTCCTGCCACACCATGAGCCCGAGCTCGTCGCACAGGTCGTAGAACCAGTCCGGCTCGTACCGCCCCCCGCCCCACACGCGGATCATGTTCATCCCGCACGCTTTAGCGGCTTCGAGCAGCGGTCGGACTTTCTCTGGTGTTCGATCGGCGGGGAATAGGCCCTGCGGAATCCAGTTGGCGCCGAGGCAGAACACGGGCGAGCCCGACGACGAGAATCCGACGGCGCCCGTGGTTGCGTCGTGCACGAACCGAGCGACTGGAGTGCGCGGCTGGCAGGCCGTCGCCTCGTGCGGTCCAGAGAGCAGACGTACGCGGCCGGTGATGCCGCACGACGGGATGCGGGGGCCCCAATCCCATTCGAAGCTGCTCGGGCACTTGCGGATCATGTTGTACGGTGGGTAATCGCCGTTGACGGGTCTTTCGCCGAGGCGGTCGGCTTCGGCGCGGGCGTGTCGCAACGGGCTCGTGAATTCGACGGCAAGCAGGTTCCGCCCTCTGCGGCATTGCCCGGTCACCGTCATCGGGTGTCGCACGAACTCGCTCGCGAATGACCCGACGACAGCGCCGTTGAGTTCGACCCGGCAGACCGTGTCGAGCAAATCGAATTCCAGTTCGACCGGACCATCCTCGAGCTCGCGTTCATCAACTTCGAACGCCGCTTCATAGCGCCAGTCCGTCCACCCGACCCACGAGCACGCCGCTTCGTTCATCCCGATGCGCGGATCGCCGATGACGCCTGCTCTGATCAGGTCTTCATGGACGCACCCGGGCACGGTGGCAGGCAGGCCCACCGAGGCGGCGCCGCGGACCTGCGCGGGCACGCGCGTGAGATCCCCGCACGCCCGGACCGTCCATGCAAGCTGGGAAAGGTCAACGACCTGCGCCATGGTTCGGCATGGTACCGACCGGCGTGCGACCTTCGCGGACGCGGCCCGGGCGATGGGACGGCGGCCATGGTTGCGGGGCCCCGCGGGCGACGGGAACTGGCTCTGTCACCGGCTCGTAACACGGGTTTTCGACCGAGGGAACCCGTGCTGTTTAAGCGCGTTAGAGTGAGAGGCCCTCGCGGGCCGCGGGCACGGCCGACGCCGGCCTGATGGTCGCCGGTGCGGTGCTCGGTTGGAAAGGAACCAGTCATGAACGCTCAAGGCTCACGCGCCCTTCTCGTCGCCCTCCTCGCGGTCGCCGGCCTGGCCGCGGCCATCACAACGACGCAATCGACGGCCCAGCCTGCCTCGCGGGCATCGATCAAGGCCGCCGACGGGACCTTCAAGCCCGAATCGCTGCCGATCCGCCGGATCACGCTCTACCGGTCGGGCGTGGGGTCGTTCGAGCGCCGCGGCGTGATCGACGGCGACGCGACGATCCAGCTCCGGTTCGATACGGACCAGGTGAACGATATCCTCAAGTCGATGGTGGTGGTCGACATGGGCGGCGGCGAGATCAACGGCGTCAGTTATGCGTCGAAGGAGCCGCTGGTCAAGCGGCTCGCGAGCTTCGGGGTGGATATCTCGGGCAACCCGAGCGTGAAGGATCTGCTGTCGCAGCTCCGCGGGAGCAAGGCGACCATCTCGACGCCGGAGGGGCAGGTGACGGGCACGATCCTGGGAACGGAGACTCGCCCGGAGGCGCAGGGTCAGGCCAACAACCCGATCGACATTCCGTACCTGAACCTGCTGACGCCCAACGGCATCAAGTCGATCAACTACAGGCTCATCACCAACGTCGTGCTCGAGGACAAGTCGCTCAACGACGAACTCATGATGGCGCTGGCGGCGCTGGCCGAGCACCGAGCGGACCGGACCAAGGCGGTGGACGTCAGCTTCAGCGGCCAAGGCGCTCGTGATGTCGCGATCGCATACATCAACGAGATGCCGGTGTGGAAGACCAGCTACCGGTTGATCCTGCCCGATGCCCGCAAGCAGGAGGGCCTGAGCAAGGACCAGGGCAGCCCGACGCTGCAGGGCTGGGCGATCGTGGAGAACACGACGGATGAGGATTGGAAGGACGTGACGCTGTCGCTGGTCTCCGGCCGTCCGGTGAGCTTCATGATGGACCTGTACGAGCCGCTGTTCGTGGCTCGGCCCGACGTTCCGGTCCCGACCATTCCCGGCGTGGCGCCGCGGATCTACGCTGAGTCATCGATCGCGACCAACGCGCTGAAGGAGATCGCCGGGCGGGTGGCCGCGGACAAGTCCGAGCAGTTCGACCGGTCCGCTCCGAAGC
>JAJVHS010000029.1 GCA_022072615.1 Phycisphaerales bacterium | reverse complement strand
GTCGATCCCGAGTGCCGCCCGGCGCCCGGCTGGGAGATGGCCGTCGACGGCGGCGTCGCCGTTATCGGCGACAGCCCCGACCTGCGTCCCACGACGCAGATGACCACCGAGCTGTGGTTCAACCCCGAGGCGACCAACACCAACCCGATCCTCGCCGCCAAGGGCGGGCGCGACTGGTGCTCCAACCACTCGTGGACCATCGAGTACGACGGCGCCGCGATCTTCCCCGTCCCCTTCATCATCGCGCAGGTGACCTTCGCCGCCGGGCCCAAGTGCAAGTACGCCTACGTCGTCGCCGCCACCGGAACTCCCAACCGCTGGACGCACCTGGCCATGACCGTCGACACGCAGGCCGGCGTCCTGCGGGCCTACGTCGACGGCTACCTCACCGCCTACACCACGACCTGCGCCGACGGGTCGCCTATCCAGGGCCTCTCCATCGCCCAGACCAACTGGCCGCTCTCGGTCGGTCGCGTCACCCAGAACGGCGTCCCTGTCGCCGAGCCCTTCCAGGGCCGGATCGACAACGTGCGCGTGTGGAACGTCGCCAAGTCGATCGAGGAGATCGAGGCGTCGTACGCGGCCGGCGCCGCATGGAGCGCCGACGGCTCGGCCATGGCGCTGAGCTTCGATGATCCGCACAACCCCGGCGAAGACGTCTCGGGCAACGGCAACGCGGCGACCCTGCTGCCGGGCACGTGGCTCTCCGAATCGATCGTGTGCTGCCAGGCCGACGTCGACGCCTCGGGCTTCGCCGATACCGACGATTTCACCCTGTTCATCGGGCTGTACGAGAGCGGCGACATCCGAGCCGACTTTGACCGGTCGGGTTTCGTCGATACCGACGACTTCACCGCCTTCATCGTCGCCTTCGAGGCAGGGTGCTGACGAAGAAGGTGTCGAGGTGCCAAGGTGTCGAGGCCGAAGACCTCGGCGATGCGGGCAGCAGAAACAGCGTGGCGCTCGACCCCGGTTGGCGTCATGCCGCGGCATACGTTCCGAGTTGCACCAGCGCCGCCGTTACGGGCATGGCGTTGAGCGCCACCGCCCACCCGCCCACGCGACGGCCCATCGCGCTCCGCCGCCGGCCGATCTCCTCGCACGCGACCACGACCACGATCACGCACGAGAACTTCAGCGCGATCGCGCCCCCGAGCCCGCCCGCATCGATGAACCGAGCCGCGATCGGGTTGAATTCGCTCCCGCCCAGTGACAGGCACACCCACGTCAGCATCACGTCCAGTGATGCCACCAGCAGGAGCCAGGGGTACAGGTCCGGGTACAGCACCGGGCGGCTCAGCACGCGCATGCAACACCTCCGCGTGACATCCTCCATCCCTGCGTTTCCATCGTGAGGCGGCCCTTGTGGCCACCGGATCGCGGGTCGCCGCGGTCGGGCTCGTCAGGCTCCAAGCGCGTCCCGCACCGTTCTTTCAAACAGGCCGGGCGGCGCGTTTGTTCCCGTCCACGCCGAAAACTGCGCCTCGGCCTGCCTGACGAACATCGACACCCCGTCGATCGTCACAAGCCCCGCTGCCTGCGCCGCCTCCAGCAGCGGCGTCCGAGCAGGGTTGTACACAGTGTCCAATACGGCTGTCCCCGCCGGGAAGTTGCTCAAAGCGCCAGCCCCCGGCCCAGAACCCGGCTTGAACTCGATCGGCGACCCCGCCGGATCGGGCCCGCCCGCCATCCCGATCGGCGTGCAGTTCACCCACGCCGCGGTGGTCGCGGCCATGCTGCTCACGATGTCCGACGAAAGTTCGTGCCCGCGAACATCCGCGCCGGTCGCTCGGGCCGCGGCGGCTGCGAGCTCCTCCGCCCGTGCCGCGGACCGGTTGCAGACGCGCACTGTCGCCCCCGCCCGGGCCAGCGCGAAGACGATCGCCCGAGCAACGCCCCCCGCCCCGAGCACGCCCACGACCTTCCCGCGGAGGCTGCCGATCCGCTCCTCCAGGCACGAGATCGCGGCGGGGGCGTCGGTGTTCAGGATCCGCACGCGCGCCACGCCCCCGCGCTCGTCGCGATCGATGACCATCGTGTTCGCCGCGCCGCACAGCCCCGAGAGCTCGTCGAGGTCCCAGCCCTGCTCGCGCCCGAGCCGCACGAGGTTCTCCTTGTGCGGGATCGTCACGCTCAGCCCGCTGAGGTCCAGGCGCGGGTGCTCGGCCAGCGCCAGCAGCGTCGCCTTGAACGACGCGTAGCTCGACTGGGCATCCGCGGCGTCACCCTCGGCCACCGCGATCGGCAGCGGGACGTAGACCCCGTTGAAGCGAGTCGCCTCGAACCCGGCGTTGTGCACCAGGGGCGATTTGGAATGCCCGACGGGCCATCCGGCGATCCCGTACACCTTCGTCCGGCGGTTGATCGAGCGGAACCGGTAGGTGTCGACCAGTTCCCGCACCGTGGGCTGCCCGGGCGCCGTCGTCGCCGCGGGCCGAAGCGCCGCGAAGGTGAGGAACCCGCCGAACTTTGGCGCCAGCAGCCGTGAGATCAGCCCGAACTCGCCCATCCCAAGCGCGATCATCGGCCGGTCGCGCTCGCTGAGCAGGTCGAACAGCTCCAGGTTGTCCCGCAGGGACCGCGCCCGGTAGGCGATCTTCAGCACGCCCGCCGCCGCCTCGGCTCGCATGCGGATGACGCGCCTCGCCAGGTCGGCGGGGCGGCCCTGGAAATCATGGTTCGAGAGGATCAGCGTCGGCTTCTCCTCGCCCCCCAGCGCGTCGAAGCTCGTCCGCGTCCGCTCGGCGTCCACGGCGGCGTTCACCTCGGCGCGCCTGGCGTTCGATGCCGCGTAGCGCTCGAGCTCAAAGTCCAGGTACCTCGGAGGGTGCCGGCCCGGGCCGGTTGCGGCCGCCAGCGCCCGGTAGAGCTCGACGCGGTCCTCCTCGTCGCCGTCGTACGACCCGCCCTCGGACGAGTGCCTGCACGTGACGATCGCGGCGACCGGGCACGAGCTGACGAGTTCCATGATGGCCCGTGTCTGGGCCTCGGCCTCAGCACCGCCGGTGAAGAACTCGTCCACGCGGAACTCGACCAGGTCGGCGCCCAGGTTGGCCGCCGCCGTCGCGTCGGCGAGCGCCGAATCGACATCCCGCATCATGATGGGAACGCACACGAGGGTCATCGGGCGTCAGTGTACGTCGGGCCCGCAAAACACCCGTTCAGCGGCAATCGCGATGAATGCCTTGCCGGTTCATGACCGAGCGTTCGGTCGGGCGGCATGCTCATGCTGCTCTGAGACTGGGCAGGCGGTTGACTCGGCGCCGCACACCTTACCGTGGGATAACGCTGACGCCTCGGCGCAGCCCGGCCGTACCGCCGAGGAGCGATGGAGCTCCGCCCGCTCGGGGCACACCGGCTCGGCACCCGTTCCGCGGCCTATCCCACCCCCCAATGCCGCCCCTGGGCGCCCGGAATTGCCCCCGCTTCTCCCTTGCCCCGCCCGGGGTACCCCGGTTAGGATTTGGTCGGGACCGCGGGGGTTCGCGGGCCTGCCTGGATCGCCTGTTCTCGACGCGCTGCATGATCCGACGTCTGAGGGAGATTGTCACGTCTCGGTGCCTTGCCCCGCAAGCAAGCCGAGCCGCTGCGCGTCGCTCACGGCACCCACAACTATGACTTTGTCCGCCGGGTTCACTCTCCGACGGATCGATCACGCCCGGTCGGCGTCGCGCGCGGCGACTCCGGCCACTGGAGCTTGTTCGGGCCGCGCGCTTGCAAGGAGCTGACACATCGCTTTTGGACGATTCCAGCGTGACGCCGGACCACCAAGGATCCGCATCAATCACATGATCCGCTTCAGCCCGATCCGGCTGATCGGGCCCGACGACGAGCAGATCGGCGTCATCGAGACCAACGAGGCGCTCAAGCGCGCGCAGGAAGCGGGGCTCGACCTGGTCGAGATCTCGCCCGACGCCCGGCCGCCGGTCTGCAAGATCATGGACTACGGGAAGTGGAAGTACCAGCAGTCCCAGAACCAGCGCAAGCAGCGGGCCGCGAGCAAGTCGACGGAGATGAAGGAAGTCCGCCTGGGACGCTCCACCAAGATCGGCCAGCACGACCTGCAGATCCGCATCGACCAGGCGCGGCGCTTCATGATGGCCGGACACAAGGTGCTCTTCACGCAGCGCTTCAAGGGCCGCGAGATCGCCCACCGCGAACTGGGCCTTGAGAACCTTGCCAAGGTCCGCGACGGGCTCGCCGACATCTCCAAGGTCGAGCAGACCCCGCGCTGGATGGGCAAGCAGGCCAGCATCATCCTCGCCCCCGACCGCACCAAGGTCGAGGCCATCAAGCGCAAGCTCGAGAAGGAAAAGGCCGAGAAGCTCGCTCGCGGCGAGAAGGTCGAGGAAGAAAAGTCGATCGAGCAGCTCGAGGCCGAACTCGAAGCCCAGAACGCGGCCGAGGGCGACCACGAGGAAGGCCCGGACGACGCGGATTGAACGGCGGCGGCATCCCTGCGCCCACGCAACGCGAGCCCCTCGGCTCGCGTTTTTCATTCCCCCTCGCCGACCGCCCGGACCGGCTTCTTTGCCGGGCCCGGTTGCCGGACCGCGACCGACACACCGCCATCCGGGCGATACCCTTGCCCTCACTTCCGACTGGAGACCCCCGCCCGATGAACGCGACGCAACCCGACGAGCAGTCCATCCGACGCCGGCTTCAGGCGGTGGGGCAGGAGCACCTCCTCACCTTCTATCCCACCCTCGCGCCGCCGCAGCAGCGCTCGCTCCTGGCCCAGATCGCTGACCTGGAAATCGAGGCGCTGCCAGCCCTCGTCGAGACGTACGTCAGGAACAAGCCCGCGTTTTCGCTGCCCGCCAACGTCCAGCCCGCCGAGTACTACCCGCACGACCCGGCCTCGCCGCGCCGCCCGTGGGACCGCGACCACTTCCGAGCCGTCGGCAGCCGCCTGCTGAAGGAAGGCCGCGTCGCCGCCTTCGTCGTCGCCGGCGGGCAGGGCAGCCGCCTCGGATACGAAGGCCCGAAAGGCTGTTACGCGGCCGGCGCAGTCTCCGGGCGACCCCTGTTCGGCATGTTCGCCGACCAGCTCGTCGCCGCGGGCCGCAAGTATGGCCGTCCCGTCCCGTGGTACATCATGACCAGCCCTCTGAACCACGAGGCGACCGTCCGGTTCTTCGAGGAGAACGCCTATTTCGGCCTCGACCGCGCGAACGTGATGTTCTTCCCGCAGGGCGTCATGCCCTCGCTCGACATGGCGACCGGCAAGGTGCTGCTGGCCGCCAAGGGTGAGGTCGCCACCAACCCCGACGGCCACGGCGGTGCCATCAAGGCCCTGTGCGTTTCGGGCGCGCTGGCCGACATGAAGCGTCGAGGCGTCGAGCACCTCAGCTACTTCCAGGTCGACAACCCCACCGTCAAGGTCGTTGACCCCGTCTTCATCGGCCTGCACGCCGCCGCGCCCGACTCGACGGGCCAGATGTCCAGCAAGATGACCCCCAAGGCCTACCCCGAGGAGAAGGTCGGCGTCTTCTGCAACGTGAACGGCAAGACCGAGGTCATCGAGTACTCCGACCTGCCCATGGAGCTTCAGCGCCAGCGCCTCGATGACGGCAGCCTCCGGTTCATCGCGGGCTCGATCGCCATCCACATCATCTCGACCGCGTTCGTCGAGAAGCTCGGTACCGATCCCTCCTTCAGCCTTCCCTACCACCGCGCCGAGAAGAAGGTCCCGCACGTGGATCTGGCCACCGGCAACCTTGTTTCACCGCAGACGAGCAACGGCGTGAAGCTCGAGAAGTTCATCTTCGACGCCCTGGCCATGTGCGACTCCGCGGCAGGCCGCGGGTCGATCGTCTACGAGACCGACCGCATCGAGGAGTTCGCGCCCATCAAGAACGCCACCGGCGTGGACAGCCCGGAAACCAGCCGCGAGCTCCAGACCCAGCGGGCCGCGAGGTGGATCGAGAAGGCGGGCGGGCGAGTGCCGCGCGGCACGGACGGCAAGCCCCAGTGCGTGCTGGAGATCAAGGCCACGACCGCGCTGGAGGCCGAGGACCTCAAGGGCAAGCCCCTGCCCGATATCCGCCCCGGGGAGTCGGTGCTGCTGTAACCTCGGGCGCAGGTTCGGCACGCGGTGCCCGGCGCAGCCGTGCGGCGTCGGCCGCAGGAGAGTGTGATGGACGGTTCACGGTCGCGGCCGCTCGGGGGACAGACGCAGCGCTTCCTGCGAGAGTTTCTGATCCGCCCCGCGACCGTCGGGGCCATCGCCCCGAGCTCGCGCGGGCTGGCTCGGCGGATGGTCGAGGGCCTCTCGCTCGAGCAGGCAACGGCGGTCGTGGAATACGGCCCGGGGACCGGCGCGTTCACGGAGGAAGTGCTCCGCCGGCTCGCGCCCGGCGCCCGCTTCTTCGCGATCGAGCGCAGCCCGGACATGGCGCGGGACCTGCGGCGGCGCTTCCCGTACCTGAAGCTGTACGAGGAATCCGCGGCGGACGTGGAGCGTCTGTGCCTGGCCGAGGGCATCCACCCGGGCGAGGTCGACTGCGTCATCAGCGGTCTTCCCTTCGCCGCGTTCCCGACCCAGCTCCAGGAAGCCATCATCACCGCCACGCTCCGCGTCCTGAAGCCGGGAGGCCGATTCGTCACCTTCGCGTACTACGTCGCCCACCTCAAGAAGGCCGGGCGGGAGTTCCGCCGCCTGCTCGAACGGTCCTTCGACCGCGTCGAGCTCAGCCGTGGCGTCATGTTCAACATGCCGCCCGCGTTCGTCTACCGCTGCCGTAAATCGGACGCCGCTCGCGGGTAGCGGGGCGCGGCCCGACCGACCAACCCGGTCACTCCACGCCGCTTGGCATGTGCCCGGCGTGTTTTTCCGTCCATTGGGGGATATCCGCTCCGCACGTGTGTATCCTCTGCGAGTTTGCGCTCTTCCGCCCCGGGCCTGGAGGGTCCGGGCACGGAAAGACGCTCGTCAAGGACCGCGATGCCCAAGCGCACGGACATCAAGACCATCCTCATCCTCGGTTCGGGGCCCATCGTCATCGGCCAGGGCTGCGAGTTTGACTATTCAGGGACGCAGGCGTGCAAGGCCCTCAAGGCCGAGGGCTACCGCATCGTCCTGGTCAACTCCAACCCCGCCACCATCATGACCGATCCGGCGTTCAGCGACCGGACCTACATCGAGCCCATCACCCCCGCCGCGGTCCGCAAGATCATCGAGCTCGAGGCTCAGCGCGGCCCGAGGATCGACGCCATCCTCCCGACCCTCGGCGGACAGACCGCCCTCAACTGCGCCTGCGCCCTGTTCGACAACGGCACGCTCAACGAGTTCGGCATCGAGATGATCGGCGCCAACCGTGAGGTCATCCACCGAGCCGAGGACCGCCAGATCTTCAAGGAGATCTGCGAGGGCCTGGGCCTCAAGATGCCCAGGGCCCGCACGGTGCAGACCCTCGACGAGGCCATGGAGTTCCTCAAGCTCATCGGCCTGCCGGCGATCATCCGCCCGGCCTTCACGCTCGGCGGCACCGGCGGCGGCATCGCGTACAACACCGAGGAATACCGTGACATCGTCTCCCGCGGCCTGGCCGCGTCGATGATCCGCCAGGTCCAGATCGACCAGAGCGTCATCGGCTGGAAGGAATACGAGCTCGAAGTCGTCCGCGACAAGAAGGACAACTGCATCATCGTCTGCGGGATCGAGAACATCGACCCCATGGGCGTCCACACCGGCGACTCCATCACCGTCGCCCCGATCCTCACGCTCACCGACAAGGAATACCAGGCGATGCGCGACGCGGCCATCGCCATCATGCGGGCGGTAGGCGTCGAGACCGGCGGGTCCAACGTCCAGTTCGCCGTCAACCCCAATCCCGAGCCCGGGCCCGACGGCAAGAAGCCCTTCGAGATGGTCGTCGTCGAGATGAACCCGCGCGTCTCGCGCAGCTCGGCGCTGGCCTCCAAGGCCACCGGCTTCCCGATTGCCAAGATCGCCGCCCGGCTCGCCGTCGGCTACACGCTCGACGAACTGAAGAACGACATCACCGGCACGACCTCGGCCTGCTTCGAGCCGACGATCGACTACGTCGTCACCAAGATGCCGCGGTGGACGTTCGAGAAGTTCCCCGAGGCCGACGAGACGCTCACGACGCAGATGAAGTCGGTCGGCGAGGCAATGGCCATCGGCCGCACCCTCAAGGAGAGCCTCCAGAAGGTCATCCGGTCGATGGACGTCAAGCGCTTCGGCCTTGGCCTTGACCGCAACGACAAGTGGCTCGCCGCGATGCGGGCCATCGAACGCGAGCAGCTCGTGCTCGACGTCTCTCCTGGGGTCGCTCCCGGCACGGGCAGCTCGCCCACGGGCCTGCGCACCGCCGACGGCCAGCCCATCGAGTGGCCCATCCCCCTCGACAAGCTGGCCCGCAAGCTCGCGGTCCCCTGCCAGGGCCGGCTGTACTACATCCGCTACGCCTTCAAGATGGGCTGGTCGATCGAGCGCGTGCACGAGCTTTCGCGCATCGACCACTTCTTCCTCGACCAGATCAAGCAGCTCGTCGAGTTCGAGGAAGTGCTGTGCTCGTTCGCGAAGCTCGACGATGTGCCCGGGCACATCTTCTTCGAGGCCAAGCAGATGGGCTACAGCGACGCCCAGCTCGCCAACCTCTACCTGGGCAAGATCACGACCGAGACGATCCTCCAGGTCCGTGCGCGGCGACTGGCGCTGGGTATCGAGCCGGTCTACAAGCTCGTCGACACCTGCGCCGCCGAGTTCGAGGCCATCACGCCGTACTACTACTCGACGTACGAGCAAGGCATCGGGCAACCGGCAACAGGCAACAGCAAGACATCCGCGGCGCCCTCTTCGCCGATGCCCGATGCCCGATGCCTGTTGCCTGCGGACGACGAAATCCGCATCACCGACAAGAAGAAGGTGATCATCATCGGCGGCGGTCCCAACCGCATCGGCCAGGGCATCGAGTTCGACTACTGCTGCGTGCACGCGGCCTTCGCGGCGCGCGAGCTCGGCTTCGAGTCGGTGATGATCAACTCGAATCCCGAAACGGTCTCGACGGACTACGACACCAGCGATCTTCTCTTCTTCGAGCCGCTGACGCTCGAGGACACGCTGAACGTGATCGAGCGGCTGAACGGCCGCCCGCTCGGCCACGACTCGACCACCGGACGGACCGGCGCGTCGCCCGGCCGCCCGGCGGGTGCTCCGCTGGTCCACGGCGTCATCGTCCAGTTCGGCGGCCAGACCCCGCTCAACCTCGCCAAGGGCCTCGTCGCCGCGGGCGTGCCCATCATCGGCACCACCGTTGATTCCATCGACCTCGCCGAGGACCGCGAGCGCTTCGACGCGCTGCTCGAGAAGCTCAAGCTCCACCGCCCGCCCTCGGGCATCGCGTACTCGATCGACGAGGCGGTGAAGGTGGCCGAGCAGCTCGGCTATCCCGTGCTCATCCGCCCCAGCTACGTGCTCGGCGGGCGCGGCATGGAAATCTGCCAGGACGAGAAGGCGCTGCTGAGCTTCATCAAGACCGCCATCAAGGCCTCGGACCTTGAAGGCGCGCCCGTGCTTATCGACAAGTTTCTCGACGGCGCCATCGAGCTCGATGTCGACGTCGTTGCGGACTTCGCGACGGCGGCGTCCGGCGGCTCGGGCGCAGCGCCCGTGTCCATCTCGTCTCCGAGTGCTTCCTCCGGCCAGGCCCTGATCGCGGGCGTCATGCAGCAGATCGAGCAGGCCGGCATCCACTCCGGCGACTCCGCGTGCACGCTCCCGCCCGCGTCGCTTTCGAAGGAGATGGTCGACCGCATCAAGGACGTGGCCCGCACGCTGGCTCGCGAGCTCAGGGTCCGCGGCCTCATGAACGTCCAGATGGCCGTGAAGGACGACAAGCTCTACATCATCGAGGTCAACCCCCGGGCCTCACGCACCGTCCCCTTCGTCGGCAAGGCGACCCACATGCAGTGGCCCGCGATCGCCGCCAAGGTCATGATGGGCAAGTCGCTGGGCGAGCTCGGCGCCAGCGAGATCGAGCTCAAGAACTGCTACGCCATCAAGGAATCGGTCTTCCCCTTCGGCAAGTTCCCCGGAGTCGACGTCGTCCTCGGCCCGGAGATGCGTTCGACCGGCGAGGTCATGGGCTTCGATCGCGATCTGGCCGTCGCCTTCGCCAAGGCCCAGATGGCCAGCGGCGTCCCGCTGCCGACCTCGGGCGGGGTCTTCATCTCGGTGCGCGATGCCGACAAGGAAGCGATCGTGCCCGTGGCTCGCACACTCAGCGAGCTGGGCTTCACGCTCTACACCACCGCGGGCACCGGCGAGGTGCTCACGCGGCACGGGGTGGAGTCGGTCGCGCTCAAGAAGGTCGGCACCGGCTTCAGGCCCAACGTCGTGGACCTCATGACCGACGGCAAGATCACCCTCGTCATCAACACGCCTACCCGCACGGGCTGGCAGACCGACGAGGGCCGCATCCGAGCCACCGCCGTCCGCCTGGGCGTCTCCATGATCACCACCGCCACCGCCGCCAGCGCCGCCGCCGGCGCGATCCGAGCCATGAAGCAGTCCGGCTGGGGTGTCGCCGCGCTGCAGGATTACATCCGAGCGACGTGACCCGCCGCGGGGTCGGACGCTCCCGAGTGGCGTCACCGAATCATGAGAACGCCGGGAAGCGCCGCGCGAGCACTCGTTTTCTCCGCTCTCTGTGACCTCTGTGCCTCTGTGGTGAAATGCCTTGCACCGGCGTTCCCCCGCCGCCCGCACGCCGATGCCCTTGCGTCCGAGCACCCAACGTGCGATCATGCTCCCTTCTGAAAGGAGCTCCACATGGCCGAAGAGTTCATCCGCAAGAAGATCAAGTGGGCCACCAAGCGCCGCCGGGGCGGCTCGCGGGTGTGGAAGTCCAAGATCGTCAAGGTGCGGAAGAAGACCTCGAAGTGACGCCCGCCCGGCTCTCGTGAGCCGGTGTGAGCCACGCCCGGTCACCACGTCGCGTGGCACAGGCGCCGAGCCTGTGCCACTCAGCGCGTGACGCGAGCGCGCATCACGCCGCCCGGGCCTCTGATCAACCCGTTGGTCCAGAACCATGACGAGCAACTCTTCGCAACCGCCGGTGCCCCTCGGCTCGATCGTGTGGCAGGATCTCACGGTCGCGGATGCGTCCGCGGTGCGGGATTTTTATGCTCGGGTCGTGGGGTGGCTGAGCACCGACCACGACATGGTCGGCTACAGCGACTTCAACATGCACGACTCCGAGGGCAAGGTCGTGGCGGGCGTCTGCCACGCCCGGGACACCAACGCCAACGTCCCGCCGCAATGGCTCGTCTACGTGAAGGTCGATGACGCCGATGCCGCGGCGGACCGCGCGATCTCCGCGGGCGGACAGGTGGTCGACGGCCCGCGCTCGATGGGCACGAGCCGGTTCGTTGTCGTTCGCGACCCCGCCGGCGCGGTCATCGCGCTGATCTCTTGAGATGACGGTGAGACGGTGAGACGGTGAGACGGTGAGACGGTGAGACGGGCCAGGATTGTACAGATCCCCATCACCCCATCACCCCATCACCCTCTTCTCTCCGTGCCCTTTGTGTCCTCTGTGGTTACTTGCTCCCAAAGAGAAACTCAACCGCAGACGCCCCGAGGATTCGCGAACGAGCCTGCTCGTCCAGCGTGGCCATCCCGCGCACCAGCGAGCCCGCCTTCGCCTCCCCGAGCGGAAAGGGGTAATCCGACCCCAGCATCACCCGCTCGGCGCCCATCGTGTCGATCAGGAGCGACAGCGCCCGCGGATCGTGCACGAGCGAATCGACGTAGAACCGCGCCGGCCGCCCCGTCGCCTCGTCCCGCAGGTAACTTGAAGGGCACACATTGTTCTGCTGAGCGCACAGGTCCGGGCGAGCCTCGAACCCGTGGCGGATCCGCCCGATCGTGAAGCAGAACGACCCGCCCCCGTGCGCGAAGCCGATCCGGAGCTTCGGCAGCTTCTCGAGCACGCCGCCGAAGATCACCGAGCAGATCGCCAGGCACGTTTCGGCAGGCATCCCCACCAGCCACGGCAGCCAGTACCTCGGCATCCGGTCGCGCCCGTTCTTATCGTGCTGCACCATCTCCCACGGGTGCACGAACACGCAGGCGCCCAGCGACTCCGCCGCGGCGAGCACCTCGATGACGCTCGGATCGTCCAGGTTCAGCCCGTTGACGTTGGTCCCGATCTGGACCCCGGGCATGCCCAGGTCGCGCACGCACCGCTCGAGTTCCCGGCACGCCCGCGCCGGGTCCTGCATCGGCAGCGTTCCCAGCCCCAGGTACCGGGCCTGGAAAGGCACGGCCGCTTGCTCTTCTGGGCCCGCGCTGACGCTGCGCACGCGGGGCGCGTCCCGGCATACCTCCGCCACGTGATCGTTGAGCAGCTGCGCCAGGTCGAGCGCATCCTCCGCCTTGGCCCAGTAACTGAACATCACGGGCACCGTCGAGAGCACCTGGACATCGACGCCCGCCGCGTCCATCTCCGCCAGCCGCACCCGCGGGTCCCAGCAGTTGGCGTGGATGTCGCGGAAGGTCCGCGTCCCCCCGCCCTCGACCGTCTGGACCATCCGGGCCGTCCCCGGCGCGTGGTGATCCAGCGACACCCAGCCCGCGTAGCCCGTCCGCTGCGTCCAGTCGGGCCACCGTTCGGGCAGGATGTGCGTGTGCAGATCGATGGTGGGGGTCGGCTCGCGGTCGTCCACGGCTCCAGCGTAGTAGCGGAGGCTCCCGGGCACCCGCGCCACCGCCGACCGGGGCCCGAAAACGGCCACGACAACCGCGCCGATAGACCTACACTTGGCTCCCCTATGGCATACGAACTCAAGGCCGGTCGCCCTGTCCTCACCCAGCGCATCCCCTGCTGGCCCTACGCCGATCCCAAAGGCCGTCACACCGTCTCCTACGACGAGTACGTCAAGACCGGCGGCTACGCGGGCCTCCGCAAGGCCCTCTCGATGAAGCCCGACGCCGTCACCGACGAGGTCAAGAAGTCGGTCCTCCGCGGACGCGGCGGCGCCGGCTTCCCCTGCGGCCTCAAGTGGACCTTCCTCCCCAAGCTCACCGTCGATGCCGCCGGCCAGGAGGCCGACCCCGGCGTCCGCTACCTCGCCGTCAACGCCGACGAATCCGAGCCGGGCACCTTCAAGGACCGGCTGCTGATGGACTTTGACCCGCACCTGCTGCTCGAGGGCATCGCCATCTGCTGCTACGCGTGCCGGATCCGCACCGCGTACATCTTCATCCGCGGCGAGTACCACCACCAGGCGCACGTGCTCGAGAACGCCCTCAAGGAGGCGTACGCCCAGGGCATCTTCGGCGCCAAGGGCCTTTTGAACGGGTCGTCCACGGGTCGGGGCGGAACGTTCGCCGTTGACTGCTACGTGCACCGCGGCGCGGGCGCGTACATCTGCGGCGAGGAGACCGGCCTGCTCGAGGCGCTCGAGGGCAAGCGCGGCTGGCCGCGCATCAAGCCGCCCTTCCCCGCCATCAAGGGCCTCTTCGGCAAGCCCACGATCATCAACAACGTCGAGACGCTCGCGCACCTGCCGAGCATCGTCGAGCACGGCGGCGAGTGGTTCACCAAGCAGGGCGTCGCCTCGACCTTCCCCGGCGGCATGGCCAGCTACGGCACCAAGCTCATGGGCGTGTCCGGCCACGTGAACCGCCCGGGCTGCTACGAGTGCGACCTGGGCATCCCGCTCCGCACGCTCGTGGAGGACCTGTGCGGGGGCATGCGCAACGGCAAGAAGTTCAAGGGCGCGATCGCGGGCGGCGTCTCCATGGGCGTGCTCGGGCCCGACCAGTTCGACGCCGAGCTCGATTTCGACATCGGCCGCAAGTACAACGTGCTTGGGCTGGGCACCGCGTGTCCGACGGTCTTCGACGAGGACACCGACATGGTGGCCGTGGCGCGGAACATCGCGCGGTTCTTCAAGCACGAGAGCTGCGGCCAGTGCACGCCGTGCCGCGAAGGTTCGGGCTGGCTCTACCAGCTCCTCTCGCGGATCGAGGACGGCCACGCCCGCACCAAGGACCTCGACCTCGCGCTCGAGATCGCGACCAGCATGGGCAGCATGCCCGGGACGACGATCTGCGGCCTGGCCGACGGCAACAACTGGGCGGTGCGGACGATCATGAACAAGTACCGCGAGGAATTCGAGGCCCGCGTCAAGCCGACGTTTGTGCCCGTGCGGATGACGGTGGGGGCGGGCGCGAAGGGCTGATGCACGGCGGCGATTGAGCGTTCTGATAGAACTCCGCTGCTGTCTGCTGTCTGCTGCCTGCAGCTCGGCCCGCGACACGGGCGTCCCACCAGCACAAGCCCGGTGGCGCTCGCCGACCCCGCACAACTCCGCGCGCACAAAGACGGATTATCTCCGCGGCCCTCCCCTGTGAATCCGCGTTTTTTTCTCAAAAGTTGCGAACTCCCCGGCAATCAAGCCACTTACGAGCAGTTCCGAGCCCCTTTGCACCCCGCCCAATCGGCGTGTAACGACTTCCCGCGCGCGCACAGGCGTGGCACGGGCCCCGTTCTTACGGAGCGTCGTTCGTCAGGGCGCAGAGCAACGACCCCGCGTCGGGAATGCCGGATCACTCCGGCCGCGGTCCCGCGAAGGTCCGAGCCGAGCACCCGGGCACGCGCTGCTCCACGGTCAGGTGACCGGCCGGATCAAACGCCTGCGGCGGACGCCGTTCACCAGCGGCTCCGTCCGCGGGCGCCAGTTCCCGGCCGACGCCCGTCCGTTCCAGGGACGAGCGATTCCCGGCATGACGGGGACCGCGCCGCTCGGCTTCTGGAAAGCAGCTGCAACAAGCGTCCTCCCGATCTGTCCGCTGCGAAACCTTCCGAACCGTTCGCTCGCGGTGCATCCATCCTGGCCCGCTTCGCGCGTTGAGCGTCGTGACGCATCTCTTTGTGAGCCCGCGAAGCGGGCAGCCGATCGTTGCCAGGGGCGCAGCCCCTGGAACGGTGCTGTTTCTCACGCTTGCTGCTGCCTCGCCCGTGAATCGGGCGAGCGAACCCTGTTCGCCAAGCACGTCCGCACGGAGCAGCGGCGTACAAAAACACCGGGCCGGATCTCTCCGGCCCGGCGTGAGGGTGCTTTTCGAACTCAGTTCCCGCTCAAAAGGGGCTCGAGTGGTGAGCCCCGGGCCCGCGTGGCTTTCGACGGGCAGAGCGCGGCCCGGGGATTGGAGGGCCCCGGGGCCTGGGTGGACCCGAGCTGCTTTAGCAGCCCAGCTCGAAGCGCTGCACGAAGGCGTCGTAGTCGTCGGTGTCGGTGAAGCCGGTCCCATCGAAGTCGGCGTTGAGGCAGCCGGCCTCGAAAGCCCGGACGAACGCGTCGAAGTCCTCGGTATCGACAAAGCCGGTGTTGTCGATGTCCGTCGGGCAGCAGAGCGTCACAAAGCCCTGATTGGCTGTGCAGATCGCCACGTCCGCGGCGTCGACCACACCGTTCTGGTCAAAGTCGCCGTCGCCCCAGCCCGATCCGCCGAGCTGGATCTGGCCCAGGTCCGAGGCGTCGACGTCGCCGTCAAGGTCGAGGTCGCCGTACTCGGTGCAGAGGATGTTGCGCACCAGGTCGTCCAGGTCGCTCTGGTCGATGACGCGGTCGCCGGTCATGTCGGCCGAGAGGTCTCCGTCCTCGGCCTCGGCCGCGACGTTCCAGTTCAGGGCGCCGTCGGTCACGTCGGGGTTGCGGAGGAACTGCTTGCCAACGTAGTCGATGTCAGCGGCGTCGATCATGCCGTCGGCGCCGGTGGGGGCAAAGCCGGGAGTGACCACGCCCGACCCGGCGATGTCGCCGCGGCTGTCTCCCGCCGCGTAACGCTTGAAGGAGTTGGCGAACCTGGTGCCGAAGAAGTTGGTGATGAGTCCGCCGCAGGAATAGCACGTGTCGATCGCGGCGAACGCGGCCTTGCGGTCGAGTAGCCGGGTGGCGGGGTCGACGGCCAGGCCGTCGGCAAAGTAGCGGACATCGGCCGTGTCGAAGCTGCCGTCGCCGTTGAAATCGCCGAGGATCTCGATGCACGCGTCGGTGCCGGGGGCGCCGGCGATGGCGCCGGTGCCGGTGGGGGCGGTCCAGGGGGTGAAGTTGTAGCGGTCGTCCCAGGCCTTGAGCAGCTCGCACGTGTCGTTGATGTCGCGCTTCGCGTCCCCATTGAAGTCACCGCCGATGCGGTTGCGGTCGAGGGTTGCGACGCCGTAGCCGAGCGTCGCGCCGCCCTGGCTGACGTAGCTGGTCGACCGCCCGTCGGAGTAGGTCTGGTTCGTCTTGCGCGTGGGGTTGATGCCGTTGAGCGTGAACGTCCCGAAGGTGTAGTAGCCCGAGCTCTTGAGGATGTTGTTGGCCCGGGCGTAGTCCTGGACCGCCTGGACGAGCGTCGAGTTGGCGACCCACGTGCACGGGTCCACGCTCCCGGTGCCGGGCACCACGCCCTGCGCCAGCGCGTCAAGGCCCGAGGTCAGCAGGAAGTTCACGGCCAGGAACTGGCCCGGCGTGAAGTTGGTCGTCGAGCCGCCGGGGTTGCCGGTGAACGCGGTAATCGACTGCGACATGTTGTTCAGGTACTCGGCCGCGTGCTCGTTGCGCATCTTCGGGTTGCCGTTGCTCGACCCGCCGTAGATGGCGCCCGAAGCGAGCGGGTCGCCCAGGTGGGAGAAGACCGACGGCCCGCCGATGCGATAGGACTCGGGCGTGGCGTTGTCGAGGATCGCGTCGATGGTGGGCCGGAAGTAGCCCGTCCCGCCCTGCGAATCGTTGCGGATGGCCAGGACTTCCAGGCGGCCGCCGGTGAGCCAGCCGCTGTTGTACCCGCGCTCGGCGCCGGCGTAGCCGATGCCGATGCGGGTGTTCTGCACGGTGACCTCGACCTCGGCGTTGCCGTTCTTGTTGGACGGGTTGTACTGGTCGCCCAGGATGTTCTCGGCGCCGGCCGAGAGCAGGCCGATGTTCTCACCGTAACCGAAGGAGGGATCCACGCACACGCTGTTGCAGAACGCGTTGCGCGTGCCCGAGCCCGAGTCGCGGGTCGTGAACATGATGTTCTCGCCCGACTTGAGGCGGCCGGTGAGGTTGAGGTGCTTGAGATCGGTGGCGTCGATCTGGGTCATGCCCGTGCCCAGGTTGGTGATCGCCGCGATCGGCGCGAAGGCGATGGCCGTGTCGAAGATGGTGTTGGAGTCGGGGCTGGAGACGTTGAAGTTCCGCGTGCCCAGGTTGGCCAGCTTGTTGCTCTCGCCGCCGAGCACGTTGGCGTTGAGCGGGTTGGCCAGCGACACCTTGGGGTTGTTGCCGTACCCGGCCTGCGTCGGCGACCGCTCGGCGGAGGGGGTGCCCGCATAGAACACGGCCCAGGCGCCCGGGACGTCGACCGGCGCCATGTCGATGCGGATGCCCGCCGTGGGCGAGGCGGTCGGTTCGGCGAGGAGGGAGGTGGTGTTGGAGACGGCCGGGGCGCCGCCGGGGTTTGCGGGGTTGCCGATGCCCTGGAGGATCTGGGCGTTGATGTACTGGTTGCGGTTGTGGAAGCCCTTGGAGGCCTTGTTCGAGAAGATCTGGACGTTGTCCGGGGTGGTGACGAAGGTGGACCCGAAGTCGACGAGCTCCTGGAAGCCGTTGACCGACCCGACGACGCGGTACTGGATCACCCACCAGCGGGACTTCTGGATGTTCGACCCGCTGTTCCACGAGTCGCTGGTGGTCTGGGGCCCGAAGGTGGGATAGGTGAACTCGGCGAGCTGGTCGGCGCCCGAGCTGCCCAGGATCTTGGCGTTGCCGTCGCTGTCGACGTCGATGTAGTCGTTCGTGGCGGCGGGGGCCTTGAGGAAGTTCTCAAGGAGCGTCGCTCCAGACTGGTTGATCACGACCTGGCCGTGCGAGACGGACGCGAGCCCGCCGACAAGGCCGAGGGCCACGAGCGCCACGATGCGCTTCTCGTTCTTCATAAGAACCTCTCTTTCTCTTCGCAATACGTTGACGAAACCGACGCACACGCGCTCGCGAGCACACGTCCGCGAGCCCAGACCATCACACCGTCCGTCACCGGGCAGCGCCATCGCCGCGCCGGAGGGATTCCAGGGTCCACCGCTTGCCGGGTTGTTCCGCGAAGACACCGGGCCGGCTTCCGCCGGTCCGGTGCGTCGAGATGCTCAGTCCTTCCAGCTCTTGTCCACCTCGGCGACGACCTGGTTGTTGCCCGAGATGCTCCAGAAGCGATCGCCCCAGAGCTTGTCGCGGATGGTGTCGCCGAGCTTCTTGGTCTCGGCGTGACCGTCAACGAAGACGAAGACCGTGGGGCCGCCCATGCCAGACCGGCTGTTGAGGTTGCCGTTGTGGTGGCGGCCGACGGCGTTCAGGATCGAGTTGTTGTCGTTGATCATGTTGGCGCCCATCTTGTCGAGCGAGTAGATCTCGTTGCGAGCCGGGTAGCGGAAGGAAGCCTCGCCGTTGATGATCGGCTCGGAGTAGGGATCGGTGCCCGAGGAGAGGCCGTAGAACGGGTTCACGGGCCGGTGGCTCTTGACCTTGCCGTCAGTGCCATCGACGAGCGAGGTCCAGCGGTCGTAGTAGTAGAACTCGGTGGCGAGGATGATGCCCGACGGCCCGCGGGTCGAGTTGTCGATGGCGGCCGAGTTGACGAACTTGTTCTTCCGTGTGCCCGGGCTGTCCCAGAACTTGTTGCGCGGGAAGATCGCGGCGTTGCCCGTGTACGCCATGCGGGCCGCCTGGCGGTCCAGCGGCGGTGCGGAGGGCGCGCCCGCGGTGCCGCCGGTGTCGTTGGTCTGGCCCTGCTCCCAGTCCTCCGACCTGGTGCCGGGGTTGGTGCGCGGGGCGCCCTTGTTGGGCACGCTCGGGCACTGGAACGCGTCCTCGCCCAGGCCGCCCGCGCCGTCGTACAGGTAGTAGGACCAGTGGATGTAGCCGTTGACGGGCTTGGGGTTGGAAGTCTGCTGGTCCTTGATCCGCCACTCGCTCGAGGTTTCGTCCGCTCCGTACATGTAGTGGGGCGGGAAGAAACCCTTCTCCGACCCGGTGTAGATCTGGACCGCCTTGGCGGTGTTGCCGTTGTTGGAGGTGCACACGGCCATCCGGGCCGCCTCGCGGGCCTTGCCCAGCGAGGGCAGCAGGATCCCCAGCAGCAGCGCGATGATCGCGATGACGACCAGCAGCTCGATGAGCGTGAACGCGCGGCGGGGCGCGGCCGGGGCGGTCAGTCGTGACGCGGTCGCGGCGGAACTGTCAATGGAACAGGCGCTGCGGAAGCGGGCGCTTGGCATACACAATCTCCTGGATGGAACGGGCCGTCTTCGTCCGTGATCGACGGTGAAGAGAGAACACGCGACGTCTTGCACGAATGCTAAGTGGAGCACGCCCTGTCTGTCATGGTGGAGAGCGCGATTCGACGCTAAGAATGCTTAAGGAATCCGCTAAGAGCGCTCGGCGTGATGGCATTGTTAAGACATGCGCCGCGATTGTTAAGATCGACGGCGGCACCGAGAGAACGTGGCCCGCAACCCGCGCCGCGGGCGCGTTTTCTGTCGCCGCACCCGATCGGGCGATGTCCTCTGCATGCACGGCCGCGGCGGCGAACGGCGCGCAAGTCCCTTGCGGGATCGAGAGATGCGTGCGAGGCCTTCACAGGCGGGACGAGTCTTCGCCCGAACGACCTGGAATGCATCAGCCCGCGTCGATCACGGCGGATTCGCCGAACTCGGTGCGCAGCAGCTCGTGCTTCTGGAGGAACTTGAGCACGACGATGACGAAGGTGGCGTGGCTCCAGGTCAGCGGGCTGACGCTGAGGGCCTCGCCGGTGTGGGGGTTGAACTGCTCGGCAAGGACGCCCGACTCGTTGGCCTTCGCGACGGTCCATTCCAGCAGCGGGAGCGCCTGGGCGAGCTGCTCGAAGCTGTGGGCGCTGGCGATGATGTACTCGGCCTGCCACAGGGTGCAGATGATCCAGGGGTTGCCGGGGACCTCGTCGATCCGCTCGCGTTCGACCTGGTGGTAGTAGTCGCGGTAGTAGCGGGCGCAGCCGCCGATCTCGGTCTTGATCCACAGTTTCTCGCGCAGGGCCTTCATCTCCGCCTGGACGCGCGGATCGGAGGCGGGCAGCGCCCCGAAGGCAAAGAGGCCGTAGTTGGCGCTGTCGGGGGTCATGTCGAGGCGGTAGCGCCCGTCGGCGGTGGGCGTCGCCATCCGGGCGAAGCGCTGCTGGTCGGGGTTCCAGAGGTAGCGCTTGAGCGCCGCCTTCATGGTCTCGGCGCCCTCGCGGAACTGGGCGGCCCGGTCGCTCTCGCCGAAGTCCTGCGCGAAGGCGGCGGCGGCGTACAGGGCGCCGATGGTGGCGGAGACGGTGTAGGTGTGGATGCCGCGGCGTTCCTCCCACAGGTCCCACGAGGGGAGCGGGAGGCCGTTGCGGTCGCGGTACTTGAGGATCCACTGGGCCGGGTGCACCACCAGCGGGTTGTAGAGCGGCTTGACGAACTCGACGTCGCGGAACACGCTGAAGTGCTTCCGCAGCGCCCAGACGACCAGCGAGGTCTCGTCCTGCTGGATGGGGAGGATGCGCTGGCCCTCGAGCATCCACGGATGCCAGCTCGAGGCGAGCTTGCCCTCGGGCGTGTACTTGTGCAGGAAATACCCGTCCTCGTCGATGGACTCTGCGGCGAAGCGGAAGAAGTTTCTCGAGAGCTCGCTCTGGCCGGCGAGCACCAGCGCGTAGGCGACCATGGCGCCGTCGCGCATCCAGCAGTAGGAGTAGTGGTCGCCGCCGAACTGGGTGATGTCGCTGTCGTTGGCGGCGATGATGGCGCCGCCGTTGTCGACCTGCGTCCGCAGCACCAGCTGGCTGCGGTAGAACAGGTCGCGCACCGAGGCCGGGAGCGCCGAAACGTCGATGGGCTCCTTGCGGGCCCACAGCCGCCAGTACGCCTCCGTGCGCACGAGCATCCGCTCGGGGCTCTTGAGCAGCACGCGCTTGTTGAGCGCCTTGACCTCGTCGTAAGAATGGCCGCAGGCCAGCCAGCTCGAGACGTACGACTGCCCGCCCGGTTGGATCTCCAGGTTGAAGCCGATGGTGGCGTCGACGGACCCCTGGCTGATGGCGTTGCGGCCCAGGACGCCGTCCTCGGCGTCGCGCCAGGTTCCCTCGGCGCCGCCGACGCGCTTGGTGCCGATGGCCCAGGAGTCGATGCCGCACTTGTTCTCGTCGCAGGCGTTGAAGAGGAAGTAGATGTCGTCCTTGTAGATCACGATGCTGCTGGTGGCGGGGTCGTAATTGGCGGTGTCGCCCACGGGGGTGCCGCGGATCGAGAAATCGAAGTGGTAGAAGATGCGCACGTCGCGAGGCTTATTGGCCAGGTCGCGGACCACCAGCCGGCGGAAGAAGACCATCTCGTGGAAATCGACGGCGTCCTCGCAATCGATCTCGAGCTGGAGGTCGTCGTTGCGGAGCCGGACGTCGGTGACGAGGGTGTCGGGCTTGTACTTGAGGGTCCGCTTCCACGAGGGGTGCTCGATCCAGACCAGGCGGCCGTCCGCCCACACGCCGAAGCGCTGGACGCTGCCCTCGGTGTGGTTGAAGCGGCCGACGTGGGGGAAGTAGATGTCCCGGACGCGGTAGAGCCGGTCGAACGTGACGAGCAGGTTGCCGTTGCCGACGGGGATGTCTCGGGGCATGCGCGACTGTTTCCAGGGCCGGGGGAACCGGCCCGCACCGGCCGCGTGGAAGCCACGGCGTCCCTGCGGGCTCGGCAAACGATACCCGGTCGGGCGGATCGCCGCCCTGAGGGGGGGCAGCCCTCGCTTATAGGACGACAGAACCGCGAATCTGTCACAGATTGTCTGGATCGACGGTTTAAAGTTCGCTAAGGTAAGCACCTGCGCGGCGGTTCCGCGCAACCGTGCTGGACGGGGAGGGAGACAAGAACCCCATCCAACACACCCTTGACGATCCTGCGCCCCATTTCGGGCTCGGGACGCGCTATGCCGTTGCGCCGACGGCATGTTTCCGCGCGCTTGTGACGGCGTGTATAGGAGGAGTCCCATGAAGAAGCTCGGATTCGTGATTGCACTGGCCCTGGCGGCTGGCGCTGCCCAGGCGAAGGAAGCAAATTCCTTCGGCGTTCTCAGCGGCCAAGGCGGCGGCTGGACGGGTTCGGACAGCTACGGCACGCGCTCGCTGCTGGCCGTCGACGTGACGGGCATCGACTCGAACGATCCCTTCGGCGATCCGATCAACGTGATCGTGACCAACAACATCGGCGCCGGGTCCCACGTGACGGGTATCGGCTGGGACGTGACGCTGTACGCCGACTCCCCGTCGTGGCTGTCGGAGATGCAGGTCTCCTTCGAGTCGACCTCGACGACGTACGTCTTCCTGACCCCCGGCGTCGGCGACAACATCTCCGGCACGAAGTCCTACTCGTCCGGCGGCGTGGTTGACCTCATCGGCCTGGGCCTGGACTTCTACGTCGACGGCGACGGCCTGCTCCACATGGAGTTCTTCGAGAGCTTCGATGACTGGGCCGACGACTGGGACGGCATCTGGCAGAGCGGCACCATCACGGTGCAGTACGAGGTGATCCCGGCTCCGGGCGCGCTGGCCCTCATGGCCGGCGGCGGCCTGGTGGCGCTGCGTCGGCGTCGCTGATCGAGCGATTGTCCGTGGTTGACATGTGAATCACGAAAAGCCCGCGGGGAACCGCGGGCTTTTTCATTGGCGTGAGGCGAGAGGCGCGATCAGGAGGAGGCGACCGCGCTGATGCGGTCCGGCAGCGACCCCACCTGCGAGACCCGCAGACCGAAGTTCTCGCCCACCTTCACCGCCGACCCGGTCGCGATCTGGCGGTTGTTCACGAGCAGTTCGAGAGGCTCGTCGGCGTTCTTGGGCAGCTCGATGAGGGCGCCCGGCACCCAGCGCATCACCTCGCCCACCTTCAGGGCCCGCTGGCCGAGGCGGACGACGATGGGGACTTCCAGGGAGAGGATGGTGGAAAGGTTGTCCTGCATGGTGTGCTCGGCGCGCAAGGAGTCGGCGCGGGGGAGTTGTCGCAAAGAGCATGCCCGGGTGAGGAGGGCGAACAGGGTGTAGGCAGTAGGCAGTCGGGAGGGGCGATTTCAGGCGGCGGCTCGGGGGGAGACCGAGGAGGCGGCGGGATCGGCAGGTTCTGCGCTGCGCAGCTCCCGCGCGAGCTCGTACAGCTCGCGGGCCGACCCGATGCGCGTCAGCGCGTCCTCGATGAGCACGACGCGGAGACGGACCCCCAGGTCGTGCCCGTCGCCGCAGTCCCCAAGGACCATGCGGTCGAACTGCTTGCGCAGGTGTGACGTGCGTTTGGCGAGGATGCCGGCCCGGGCGGTGACGAGGAAGTGGTCGTTGTGGAGGTGGGCGGTGAAGACGCCGGCGTCGCCGCGCGAGACGAGCATGTGGATCATCATCGCGAGGCGCTTGATGAGCTCGTCGCCCAGCTCGTAGCCGTACACCTCGTTGTAGCGGGCAAAGGAGTTGATGTCGATGATGGCGGCGTCCATGGGGGCGACGGCGGCCTGGTGGCGGACGGCTTCGTCGCGCTGGCGGATGATCTCGGTGAGGTGCTTGTCGGCCCGGACGAGGTTGGGCAGGCCGGTGAGGGGGCTGGTGCGGGCGTTGACGAGCGTGGCCATGTCGGCGGCGGCGTTGAGCAGGTCGCGGATGGTGAGCATGCCGCAGAGCTGGCCCTGATCGGTGAGCATGAGCGGGGCGGTGAGCGAGCGTTCGTCGCGCGAGGCGGCGAGCTGCAGGGCGTCGACGATGTTGGTGTCGATGCCCGCCGAGGTGACATCGGAGTTGACGATGTGGCCGATGGGCTGGGAGGAGCGGGAGTCGCCGGCGGCTCGGAGGACCTGCTCGCGGTCGCACCAGCCGGCGAAGCGCCTGCCCTCCATGACGGCGACGCCCGGGGCCGAGAGCTGGCGGAGGAGAGAAGCGGCGACGTCGCGGACGAGCTCGCGCGAGTCGACGCTGAATGTGGGACGGGCGAAGCGTCCGACGCGTGCGTGGCGCGGGGTTTCGATGTGGTCGCGGTCGCTGCCGCCCCAGCACTGGCGCATCCATTCCACCAGCTCGGGGTCGAGGCGCTGGTCGCGCTGGCCGGGCCTGCCAAGGAGGTAGCCCTGGCCGTACATGACGCCCAGGTTCATGAGGACCTCGAGCTCCTCGCGCTGCTCGATGCCCTCGGCGATCATGCGGACGCCGGACATGCGGGCAAAGTGCATGAAGAAGCGGATGAGGTGCTGCTTGACGCGGTCGTTGTGGATGTCGCAGATGAGGTCGCGGTCGAGCTTGAGCCAGTGCGGCCGGAGGGCGACGATGCGCTGGAGGCCGCTGGTGCCGGCGCCCACGTCGTCGATGGCGACCTGGAACCCCGCGGACTTGACGAGGCGGACCTGCTCCTCGAGGCCGTGCATGTACTGGTGCTCGGCGCGCTCGGTGATCTCCAGGACGATGCGCGAGGCGGTGAGCCCGGGCGTGTTGCGGACGTTCTGGATGAGCGCCTGGGCGAACCTGGGGTCCGAGAAGACCTGCGGGGTGGTGTTGAGGAAGAGCTGGACGTCGCGGGGCCAGTCGGCGGAGGCGGCGAGCGACTGGTGGCGGGTGAGCGACTCGAGGTTCCAGAGCATGCCGGCCTGCTCGGCGGCGTCGAAGATCTCCCCGATGTTCTTGAAGGGGCTGCGTTCGGCGGGGCGCGAGAGGGCCTCGTACCCGCAGATCTGGCCGGCCCGGAGATCGACGATGGGCTGGAAGATCGCGTGAATATCTCCCGCCGAGATGGTGCTGTCGAGCATTCTTTGAACGGCGAGGGATCCGCGCGACGGATTCATCCACAGCTCCGACGTATCTGGGTTCTCTCGGTCCAGCCGCCCGGCCGGGAGGCGGGGCACGCAGGGTGCATCGGAGATCGCGGGGGGTCGACGCCGGTCGACGGGGTCACTTCGCGCCGGTCGGAGCGTGTGCGGCGCGGCATGTTCTGGCTCGGCAGTCCGTGCGAGGGTGTTCTCGGCCCCCCGTGAGAGTTACAGGGGCCTTGCGCGGGTTATCACGTGTTCAACCGGGCTGACCCGGGGGTCGCGGGCGGGGTCAGTCGAACTTGAAGACGCCCTTGCGGTAGCCGTAGACGTAGGCGACGACGGTCGTCAGCAGGAAGAAGAGGATTCGGGCGAGCCAGACGAAGCCCTCGTGGCTCTCGGGCGCCAGGTTGGGGAAGGTGGTCGCCCAGGGGTACAGGAAGATGATCTCGACGTCGAAGACCAGGAAGATCATGGCCATGAGGTAGAAGCGGACGTTGAAGCGCTTGCGGGCCGTGCCCATCGGCGTCATGCCCGATTCGTAGGTGCTGCCCTTGATGCGGCCGGAGCGATGCGGCCCGAGCACCTTGGTCACGACGAGGTTGAAGACCGCGAAGGTGACCGCCATCACGATGATGAGCAGGACGGGGAGGTAGGAGTTGAGGTCGGTGGCGGCGAAGAGTGTCATTCGACGGGTTCCAGCGTGGGTCCGAGTATAGGGCCGGGCATCAGCCCCGGAGCAGGCGGAAGAGGGCTCCGGCGACGAGCACCAGGCAGGGCAGGCCCGCGATGGCCGCGATCCGCAGCGCGCGGTGGGCGCCGGGGGAGAGCGTCTGGACCATGGCGACGGCCCGGGCTTCGGGGCTCTGGGCGATGAGTTCGTCCTGGCCGGCGAGCCAGTAGATGGCGGCCTCGAAGAGCTCGATGTTGCCCGGGTTGGCGGCGAGCGTGCGGCCGTCGACCGTGACGAGGGGGGTCGTGATGGGGTCCATGAACCAGCGGTTGGAACCGATGGCGACGAGGCGCTGGCGCGGCGAGCCGCCGGCGGCCGGGAGTTCGGCGGCGTACCCCACGACCGTGGGCTGCTTCCGGGAATCCCGGGCGGGGTCGAAGGCGGGAGGATTGGGAGCCAGCGGCCGCTCGGACCGTGGGAGCCGCCAGTAGTTGAGCCACTGCGACTCGGCCCAGCTCTCAGACTCGGGTGGGATCTCAAAGAGCGGCGTGAGGACCGGCGCCGGCGACCCGGGCAGGGTGGGAGCGGGCGCGATGCCGAGCGGCCAGAGGAACAGCGTCGGAAGCCCGCGGATGGCGCGCTGGATCGGGTGGTCGCCCTCGGTGACGCGGAGGGCCTGCTCGGTCTCGACGATGCGCCCCTGCGGCGTGAGCCGATCCATCATGATGGGCCGGCCGGTATCGGACGCAAGGCCGAAGCGGGTGAGGACGGCGGTGGTGGGGTCGGTGTCCCCGTACGAGGGGAGCACCGAGGGGTACATGGAGATGAGCAGCGGGGCTTGCTGCTGCGCGAGCTTGTCGATCGCGGCGCCGAGCTTGGCGGCTCGTTCGGGTCCGGCGGGATCGGTCGGGCGCGGCTTGGAGAGCGACGAGTCGGGCGGGATGGTGGCGTACACGACGGGACGCTTGCCGTCGGGGTTGAAGGACGTGAGCGCTGGCGGGTCGGGCTGGGAGACGACGGGCCACTCGGCGACATCGATGCCGCGGAGTGCGAGCCGCTCGACCAGGCGAGTGACGATGCCCTTCTGCGCGACCAGGCCGGTGCCGAGTTCGCCGTGCATCAGCACGACGATGGGGCGCAGGGGCGTGTTGATGGCGCCGATGGCGGTGGCAACGAGGTTCTCGGCTCGGCGGCCTGCGTCGGCGGCGCTCTCGCGCCGGAGGGCGGGCGGGAAGAGCTGCGGGAGTTCGATCGCCATGAGGCCCTTGCCTTGGGGGCCGATGACCAGCGCGGCGTTGCCCTCGGAAAGGGCCCGGGCGACGCGGAGCACATCGGGCCTGGCGAGGCGGGCGAGGCTGTCGGCGGCGGTGGCGGCGGCGTCGCGCGCCTTTTCGACGGGCTCGACAAGGCCGGAGGCGGAGGCGCGAGCGCCATCGGGAAGGGCGGTGGCGGCGGCGATGGCGGCCATGTCCTTGGCGATGGTGGACATCTGGTCGGCGACGGAGGAGAGGACGGCTCGGATGGCCTGGGCGGCGAGATCCGTGTCGGGGATCTCGACGCCGGCGACCTTGTTGGCGAGCGGCTGGTTGATGGACGTGGCGGCGGCTCGGAGGTCGGCGGCGGAAATCCGGCAGGCCGCGGAGCGGGCATCGAGCCCTTCGCGGAGCTTGAGGGTCGCGGCGTCGAGGGGGAGCGCGTCGCGGATGGAGGTGATGGCGGGCGCGAGTCCGGCTTCGAGATACTCGGCGGTCGTGAGCCCGCGGTCGGCGGCGGCTCGGACGGCTCGGGACTGAAGATCGAGGATGGCTCGGTCGCGGGCGGCAAGGTCCGCGATGAGTGATTCGAACTGCCCGTGGCCGTCGGCGGAGGTGGTGTCGAGGAAGCGGACGGAAATGAACGAGCTTGCCCGGGTCATCTGCCCGAGGACGTCGCGGACGCGCTCGTACTGCGACCGGTCGAGGGCGGAGAGCTCGCCGGCGAGCACGATCTCATAGGGACCGTCGAGCGACGCGAGGAGCGAGGTGGTGCTCGGCGCGAGCTGGTGCTCCTTGGTGGCGGTGACGTCGAGACGGACGTCGAAACGGCGGGCGAGCACGTTGGCGAGGGCGATGCACACCAGGACGACGACCAGCCCGAGGAAGGACATGGACGCGGACCGGAGGCGTCGCGAGCGGGCGCTGGGAGCGGCGGCAGGAGCGTTCATCGCCACCTCCGGGACTCGAGCGTGAGGACGGACAGCACGACGAACAGGGCGGCGGCGCTGAGGAAGTAGACGATGTGCGAGGTATCGATGACGCCCTTGGCAAACTCCTGCATGCGGCTCTGGATCGAGAGCTCGGCGACAACGGGCTGGAGCCACGCGGGGGCGTATTCAAAGCCGATGGTGGTGGCCAGGAGCACGACGAGTAGGAAGAAGAGGGTTCCCAGGAAGGCGAGGGTCTGGTTGGCGGTGAGGCAGGACATCCACAGTCCGACGGCGGTGTAGACCATGCCGACGAGCACGAGGCTGAGGTAACCCGCCGCGATGGGCCCGGGATCGGGGCGGGGGTCGGAGAGCCACCACAGCGCGGCGGTATGGGCGAGGGTGGGCACGAGCATGATGAGCAGGAAGCCGACGACGCCGAGGTACTTGCCCAGGACGACGCCGCCGTCGCTGACGGGAGCGGTCATGAGCGGTTCGATCGTGCCCGAACGCAGCTCCTCGCTGACCAGTCGCATGGAGATGGCGGGCGCGACGGGCAGCAGCAGCCAGGCGGAGATCGAGAAGAGCGGCCGGAGGGAGGCGGGCTGGCCGGGGACGAGGATGAGGTACGCGAAGACGATGCCCGCGAGGAAGAGGTAGAGCGCGACGGCGATCCAGCCGACGGGAAGTCGGAAGAGAGAGGCCAGCTCGCGCCGGGCGATGGTGAGCACTGCCATCAGGCGGCCTCCCGGTCGTCGGCGGCCTGCTCGACGAGCTCGACAAAGAGCCGCTCGAGCGAAGCGTCGCGGCGCGTGAGAAGGGTGACGCGGGCGCCGCGGGCGTGGAGCACGCGACCGATGGCGTCGAGGAGGTCGGCGGCCCCGGCCCCGGCGGCGGACTCGATCGTGGCCGCGGTGTGGCCGCCTTGGCCCTGCGTGGAGCTGACGTCGCGCACGCCGGGAAGCGAGCGGAGCTCCGCGATGATGGCGTCCGCGGCGTCGGGCGGGGAGACCCACTCGGCTCGGCAGGTGGTGGCGGCGGAGGCGATCAGGCGCGCGGGCGGGCCGTCGGCTCGGATCTTGCCGCGGACCATCACGATGACGCGCGAGCAGACGAGTTCGACCTCGGCGAGGATGTGCGAGCTGAGGAGGACGACGCGGTCGCGGGCGAGATCGGCGATGAGGCGGCGGGTTTCGCGGACCTGGGTCGGGTCGAGGGCGTTGGTGGGTTCGTCGAGGATGAGGACGCGCGGATCGTGAAGGATCGCGGCGGCGAGGCCGACGCGCTGACGGTACCCCTTGCTGAGCTGGCCGATGCGTTTGTTGGCGACATCGCCGAGCCAGCAGCTGTCGAGTGCCCGGTTGACGGCTGGACGGCGGTCGGCGGCGGGGAGCTTGTAGAGCCGTGCTCGGAATGAGAGGTAGCTGGCGGGCGTCATTTCGGGGTAGAGGGGCGCGGACTCGGGGAGGTAGCCGATGAGCCGGCGGGCGGCGAGGGAATCGAGGACCGTGTCGTTGCCGGCGACGGTGATGGAGCCCTGGTCGGGCGGGAGGAAGCCGGTGATCATGCGGATGGTGGTGGTCTTGCCGGCGCCGTTGGGCCCGAGGAGCCCGGCGATCTCGCCGGGTTCGAGGCGGAACGTGGCGCTGGTGACGGCTCGGAAGCGGCCGTAGGACTTTGAGACCCGCTGGAGATCGAGCATGAGCGGTGACTATATGAAGAAGCGGGGCGGAGCGAGCCGCAAGGCACATGGCCAAAGGGCAAATCGGCAAAGGGCAAATCGGCAAAGGGCAAACGGCAGAGTGCAATGGGCAAAGTGCCCGGGTGCCTGAGATCCTTCGTGCGAAGGTGCGGGGGCGCGAGCGATCGAGGAGAAAGGACGCGGCGGCACCGGGGCGGCGAATGCGGATGGCGGCGGGTCGGGCATCGCCGCAGGGTCCATCGGATGAGCGATCGATCGGAGATAGGACAGTCGATCCAGCGCGAATGGGCGATCGTTCGACCGGAGCGACAAGGATTTTGGGGTACGCGCCGCCGGGTGGTCGCTCGGGCTGCCCGGCAAGGGGCGGCTGCGGGGTGCCGGCGCGAGCGGCGGGGGCCGGTCGGTGGGACGGTTCGCCGGGGGGCTGCTAGGATTGCGACCCCGGGCGGGCGGCGAACAGCCGTTGGCTCGGGCCGACAACCTGAAAACCCTCTGGAGAGGTGGCCGAGAGGCTGAAGGCGACGGTTTGCTAAACCGTTATACGGGGTATCACCCTGTATCGGGGGTTCGAATCCCCCCCTCTCCGCTTGAGCGGCCCCCGCGATGGCGGGGGTTGTTCTTTTGGGCACATAGAGGCCGTTGAGTGTGCAGAAGGCGAACTCAGACGGCCACTTGGCGAGCTGTGGCGCGAAGGAGTCTTGCCGGCATCGGGTGGGCAAGCTTCCAGACGATGCTGATGGGGCGGCTTCCGCTGTGGGATACATGCTCAGCCGGCCCGAGGAATGAGTAGGGCGCGGCAAGGCCGGTGGGCAGGTATTTGTGTTCTCGTACAAAGAGAAGCGGCGTGTAACCACGCTCACGATGACGTATGTACCGCTGGCCAGTCGGCGAGTCTACAGACGTCATGTTCTGCGACTGCCAGTGAAAGAGTCTGTCGCTGATCGCGTAGTCCTCGTACATGGTGGTCGGGGAGTAAGCATCCTCCGTCTTGTTCAGTGTGACGAAGAACGCATCGATCTTCTTGTTCGGCAGATGCAGTACGCCTTCCCGGAACTCGGGGCGAGTCGAAAGCGACCAGTGCCCAAGCCCGACGAGCGCCTCGTCGCGGGTGTATGACGCGTGAATTCCCAGGGGCCCTGATAGTGACGGCGTCAATTCATGCGGTCGCACTCGTGCGTGCGTCAACCGGTGCTCAAGGATTGATCGGAGGTCACGGCAGACGGAAGGGTTCTGGCGCAGTCTTCCCTGTGCGGTTTCGAGGTCCCAGCCTTCGCCCTCCGGACCCCAAAGTGACACATGCAATTGTGAGAGACGGCATTGGTCGAGCACCGGGAGCGAACCGACCTTCTGTGGCAACTCCAAGTGCGACAGGAGGAAGCCGATGGTGTACGGCTCATCGATGTGGCTGAGCCGGCGGAGACCCTTGGTCAGTTGATCTTCATCCGGATCGCTGAGCGCGTTTCCACATCCTGCTTCATAGAGCAGGCGGGCCCATAGGCCTCGCTTCAGAAGGTAGTCAATGCTTGTGTCGAGGTGGTCGATAGCTTCGGCGATCGTGGGGGCCCTGCCGAGCGCGGCCGCCAATTGACGAATGTCTTCGATGATTCGTGGCCGTCGCAGAGAAACGGAGTCTCGGACGTTACGAAGTACACGTTCCTGAGCAACTCGTTCGAGTTGCACTGCGCACCCGGGCGGCAAGTGTGGGAAACCGGCTTCAATCTCTCGGTCGACTCTGGCTGAAGGATCACCGCTCAGCGAGCGGAAGCGAGGCGCGTACCTGAATTCTCGCCTCTGGGCGCCGATGAAATCGAGCACCGTAAGGCACTCTTTATCGGGGTGCAAACGAAGCCCGCGTCCGAGTTGCTGAAGAAAGACGGTCAGGCTCTCGGTCGGTCGTAAGAATAGAACGGTGTCGACTTCGGGAATATCGATTCCCTCGTTGTAGAGATCGACGACAAAGATCACGTTGATGTCTAACCGACGGAGTCGCTCCTGGGCGGTGCGCCGCTCCTGATCGGTGCTCTCGGCGGACAGGGCCATTGCCTTGAGCCCGTGCTGGGTACAGAAACGTGCCATGAACTGGGCGTGAGCGACGCTGACACAAAAACCGAGAGCCCGCATTCGCGCGGGCGATAGTACGTACTCCTTCACCTTGTCCAGCACCAAGCCCGCTCGGGCATCGTTGCCGGTGTACACCCGGTCGAGGTCGTCGACGCGGTATCCGCCGCGTTGCCACCTGAGCGTGTCGAGGTCAACGCTATCCGCAATCCCGAAGTACTGGAACGGCGACAAGAGGCGCCGATTAATGGCATCAGGAAGTCTGATCTCGGCGCTTGCCTCCCCGCCGAACCACTGGAAGATGTCGAGTGTATCGGACCTCTCCGGAGTGGCCGTCAGTCCCAGCAGCACCTGCGGACGGACGTAATCAAGCAGTCGTCTGTAGCTCGGTGCCACGGCGTGGTGAAACTCATCGACCACGACGTACCGGAACGCATCCGCGGGCAGCTTCCAAAGTTCGCGGCTGTTGTACGTCTGGATGGAGCAAAACAGGTGATCGACTTGTCCGGGCTGAGAGCCGCCAACCAGGAGATCGCCAAAGTTCTGGTCGCGTAATACCCCGCGATATGTGCCGAGAGCCTGACGCAGGATTTCCTCGCGATGGGCGACGAATAGCAGCGAAGGTCGCGTGCGCGTTTGCTCGCTCCATCTGCGATAGTCGAAGGCCGCGATCATTGTCTTGCCGGTTCCCGTGGCGGCGACCACCAGATGGTTCATCTTCTTGCGGACTTCCCGCTCGGCCGCGATTACATCGAGAATCTCCTCTTGGAATGGAAAAGGTCGAAGCTCGAATTCCGGTGCGATGATCCCATCAACGACGTCGCCGTTGCGTTCTCGATCGATGGCCTGACGCAGCCGCGGTGAACTCGACGCAGTAAAGAGTTCGAAGTCGCCGTCGTTCCAGTATGCATCGAACGTGGCCACGATCCGCTGCCAGAGGTGCGGCAGCTCGTACTGGCTGAGTTTGCTGGTCCACTCCAAGCCCTCGGACAGGGCGGATCGTGAGAGATTCGCTGATCCAACATACGCACTCCCAAATCCAGTTGCACGATGAATAAGGTACGCCTTCGCGTGCAACCGGGTCCGCGACGTGTCATACGAGACGCGCACTTGCGTATTCGGGAGGTCGCGGAGCGCTTCGACCGCTCGGGGGTCGGTCGCCCCCATGTAGCTAGTGGTGATGATGCGTAGACGCGGGCCGTCCCGGTGCGGGGTGCTAACCAGCCGTTGCAGGTCCGGCAGAAGGAGGCGGAGCCCGCTCCACTTGATGAACGAACAGAGTACATCAACACGATCTGCCGACGCAATTTCTTTCTGCAACTGTAAGGCCAAACTTGGATCGAGCCGCGTGCCTGTCAAGAGCGCAGAACGGGCGAGAGGTGTGTCTGGACGAATCGTGGGGCTTTCCGGGTTTGCATGGACGGCAAGAAGTCTTTGGAGTGGGTCGGATAGGCTTACCGCTTCGACCCATTCGGGCCCCATCTCCTCAGCAAGTGCGGCGATGACTCGATTGACCAGAGCGCGCTGTCGGGCCAAGGAGTCCTGTCCGCGGAAACCCGCGAGTGTGCCAGCAATAACTGTCTCAAGGTACTGAGCTGCGACCGAATGTGCGTCACCGGGGTCGAGCGGTACGAGCTGAGCGAATCGTGGATCGGGCAAGAGCGCTAGGCTGCGAGACACTTCGCCGGAAAGCAGACGCTCGTAGAGCCCGTGTTGCAGGGCAGGTGATTGGCCGATAGATTCCACCCGCCAAGAATACCAAATAGACTTGGAGTCAACCGTGTAGGTTTCGATCACTCATTCGTCGGCGTCACAACCTCAACCGCTCGGCCCGCGTTGACCCCGGCGAGGCCGGAGATGATGACCTGGTCGGCGGGGATGTCGCCGATGATCTCGATGGCGTCGGCGTGGGTGTTGCCGAGCTGGACGCGGTGCTCGACGGCCTTGCCGTCGGCGACGGTGAAGACGCGGTGGACGCCCGCGAAGGTGACCACGGCACGGGCGGGGACGAGCAGCGCGTTCTCGCGGACGCCGACGACGATCCGGCCGTTGGCGTACGCGCCGGCCTTGAGCAGGCCTCCCGTGTTCTCGAAATGGATCTCGACCATGAAGGTTCGGTTGGCCGGGTTGATAACCGGCGAGATGCGGGCGACGGTGCCGCGGGGCGCGTTTTCGGTGTCGGCGTCGACGAGCTGGACCTGCTGGCCTTCGCGGATGCGGGCCGCGAAGCGCTCGGGGGCGGCGGCTCGGAACTTGATGAGGTTGGGCGCGACGAGGCGGAACATGGGGACGCCGGCCTGGACATACTCGCCGACGGAGACGAGCCGCTCGGCGACCTTGAGTGAGAGGTCGGCGCGGTTGCGGAACAACGGGGCGGTGATCGTGGTGTCGGCGAGTCTTTGCCGAGCGGTGGCGACGGTGGCGTCCTGGGCCCGGGCGGCGGCGAGGGATGCTCGGGCGGAGAGCAGCTCAACTTCGGACTGGCTCGCGGCGACTTCCCACTGGGTGCGGATGTCGGCGAAATCCTGCTCGGCGATGAGGGGCGGGGTCTGCTCGGAGAGGCGCTTGGCACGCTGGTAACGAGCTTCGGCGTTGGCGGCTTCGGCCTTGGCCTTGACGACGGCGGGCAGAGTGGATTCGTCGAAGGATTCGCCCGGCAGTTCTGCCAGGCCGATCTCAGCGAGGGCGGCGTCGAGTGCGGCCTGGCGTTCGTGCAGGGCGAGCTCGTAGTCGCGGGGATCGATCTGCGCGAGGGTCTGGCCGGGAGTCGCCACGTCGCCGACATCGACGTGGATGGAGGCGATGCGCCCGGGCTGCTTGGCGGAGACGACGACGTCCTCGTCGGCGAAGAGGGTGCCCGAGACTTCGACGGTCTCGGGGAGCGGCTGGCGCTGCACGGGCCCGAGCGACACCTTGACGGGCGGGGCTTCTGGCCGCGGGCCTTGAGGGGTGCTCGGGGACGGGCCGCAACCCGCGAGCATGATGGGCGCGAGGAGGAGCGGGGCGAGCGCCGCCGTGAGCAATGCGGACGGCTGGAGGTGCTTTGTCATGCGGCCGTGCATGGTTGCAGGAGTCTATGGGCGACCATTGGACAATACCGGCTCGTCAGTATTGGATTCAAGGGGGGGGCGGATCGGGCCGCAATTGACGCCAGGAAGGAACGAAAAAGGCTGATGCAACGTCCTGATGAAGCAAAGCGCCGGCAGATCATGGACGCGGCGGCTCGGCTGTTTGCGAACCACGAATTCCACGAGGTGCGACTGGAGGACGTCGCCGAGGCGGCCAAGGTCGGCAAGGGCACGCTATACGTGTATTTCGCCAGCAAGGACGCCCTGTACCTGGCGCTGATCCGCGAGGCGTTTGGCGAATTGCTCCAGGTGGCGGTGAGCGGGGTGTCGCACGGGCGTGACGTGTGGGATCAACTGCGGACGGTGGTGCGCGGGGTGATCCGGTTCGGGATGGCGTATCCGGACCTGTTCCGGGTGATGCGGCGGGCGCTGCCGGGCCCGGAGGACCCCGCGATCCAGGAGATGCGGTGCAAGCTCACGTCAGCGATCGAGGAGATCCTGAAGGAGGGGAACCGATCGGGGAGGATCCACGACCCGCATCCGGAGATCACCTCGCAGTTTTTTCTGTCGTTCATCCGCGGCGTGCTGATGTACCCGCCCGCGGGGATGACGGCGGAGGTCCTGGAGGAGCACATGCTTCGGGTGGTCCGAAGCGGGATCGGGAAGGAGGCGCGGCGATGAAGTCGATCGCGATCGCGTGCCTCGCCGGGCTGCTGATCGGGTGCGAGGTCGACCAGAAGGCGGAAGTGGCCGCGTACCGCGGGCTGCTGGACGTGGGTCCTTCGCCCGAGGTCAGCGAGGATTCGCCGCTGTCGCTGGAGGCGGCGGTCCGGCTGGCAAACGACACGAACGAGCGGCTGTCGATCGAGGGCGAGGAGTACGTGCAGGCGCTGGCACAGCGGCGGCTGGCGGCGTCCGCGCTATTGCCAACGGTGGACCTGTTCGGCGACCTGCAGGTGCGCGAGAACGTCGGGGGAACGGCAACGAGCGAGGGCGGGAGCGGCGGATCGACATCGGGCAACACCGCGTTCGACGCGGGGTTCAGCGGGCAGTACACGCTGATGACCGGGATGACGGACATCAACCGGGTGCGAGCGGCGGACCTGACGATTGAGCAGCGGCTGTGGCTGCTGCTTGACCTGCGGGAGACGCTGCTGCTGGAGACCGCCCGGGCGTATTACACGGTGCTGCTCGCGGAGCGGCAGGTGCAGGTGATCGAGTCGTCGCTGGCGGTGCAGGAGGAGCGTCTGCGGGACATCCGCGGGCGGCGCGAGGCGGGCTTTGCGCGCCCGCTCGACGTGGCGCAGATTGAGGCGCAGGCGTCGCAGACCAAAGTTTCGCTCCTGGACGCGAAGAACCAGGAGTCGGTGGCGAGATCGGCGCTTGGGCTGCTGACCGGCGTGGACGTGCGAGCGCGGCGGCTGAGCGACGGGTTCGATCCGCCGGTCGAGACACCCACGCTGGCCGAACTGATGGCGCTTGGGGAAGCGAACCGCCCGGACCTCCTGGCGGCGGCCGCGGAGGCGGCGGCGGTTCGGCGCGAGGTGGATGCGCAGATCGGACGGTACTACCCCACCGTGACGGTGAACCTCGACTACTTCCTGACGCGCGAGACGGTGCCCACCGATCGCGACTGGTCGGGGCTGCTGTCGATCAACCTGCCGATCTTCTCGGCCGGTCGGATCGATGCCGACGTCCGGGCCGCGTGGTCGCGGTTCCGGCAGGCGGTGCTGAACCACTCGCTGGTGCGGCGGCAGATCGTGCGGGATGTCGAGGTGGCGATGGCGGACCTGGTCGCGACGCGCGAGCGGGTCCTGGAGACGGCCAAGCAGGTGCGGTCGGCGCAGGAGGCGCTGCGGCAGGCGGAGGCCGCGTACGGGGCGGGCCTGGGGACGAATCTCGAGCGCATCGCGGCGCAGGACCAGTTGCTGTCGGCGCAGCTGCGGGCCGCGAGGGAGGAGTTTACGTCGAAGCTCGCGTACCTGGCGGGGGCGCGGGCGGTGGGGCTGCTGACGCGGACGCTGACGAACACCGGGCCGGCGCCGGAACGGCTGCCGCCGCGGCGCGAGGTTCCCGCATCGCCGTTCATCGTGCGGCCCGGGGCCGGCGAAGGGACGGGGATGGCGGGGGAGCGATTGACACAGGAATGACGGATCTGACCGAGGATGGAAGAGTTGATCGAAGACTGAAGACCGGCACTCGAGAACCGACCCATGCGCACGCTGGTAGAAACCTGCATCAAGCGACCCGTCTTTGCGGCGATGCTCATCCTGATGATGGTCGTCGCTGGGGCGGTGGCGTACAGCAAGCTGGGCGTCGACCGGCTGCCGTCGGTCGACCTGCCGACGGTGAGCGTGCGGACGTCGCTGCCGGGCGCTTCGCCGGAGGAGGTCGAGGCGGAGGTTGCGCAGCTCATCGAGGAAGCGGTCAACACGGTGGAGGGGATCGAGGAGCTGCGGTCGATCAGCAGCCAGGGCAACTCGCTGGTGATGGCGACGTTCCGGCTGGACCGGCCGATCGACGTGGCGGCGCAGGACGTCCGGGACCGGGTGGCGACGGTGCTGCGCCGGCTGCCGGACGAGGCCGAGCCGCCGATCATCTCCAAGTTCGACAACGACTCGTCGCCGGTGCTGACGATCGCGCTGTCGGGGGAGCTCTCGATCCGCGAGCTGACGGAGCTTGCGGACAAGATCGTGCGGCCCCAGCTCGAGCGGTGCAGCGGCGTGGGCGAGGCGCAGATCGTGGGCGGGCTCGAGCGGACGATCAACGTGTGGGTCGACGCCGAGCGGCTGGCCGCGTACGGGATCCCGATCACGGCGGTGCGCGACGCGATCGAGCGTCAGAACGCGGACGTGCCGGGGGGCAACATCACGCAGCCCGACCGCGAGCAGGTGCTGCGGACGATGGGGAAGATCACCGACCCGGCGGCGTTCGGGGACATCATCATCGCGATGGTGGACGGGGCGCCGGTGCGGATCCGGGACATCGGCCGGGCCGAGGACGGGACGCGGGAGCAGCGGTCGGCGTCGAGGCTCGACGGTGAGCCGGCGGTGACGGTGCAGATCCGGCGGCAATCGGGGGCCAACAGCGTCGAGGTGATCGAGGGGGTGAAGGCGGAGCTCGAGTCGGTGCGGGCGCAGATGCCCGGCGGCGTGCGGCTGGAGGTGATCCGGGACCAGTCGCGGTACATCTACGCGGCGCTGCACGAGATCAACGTGCACCTTGTGCTCGGTTCGATCCTGGCGAGCCTAGTGGTGCTGGCGTTCATGCGCTCGTGGCGTTCGATGCTGATCGCGGCGGCGGCGATCCCGACGTCGATCATCGCGACGTTCGCGGTGATGTGGGCGCTGGATTTCACGCTCAACAGCGTGACGATGCTCGCGCTGGTGCTGATGGTGGGCATCGTGATCGACGACGCGATCGTGGTGCTGGAGAACATCTACCGGTACGTGGACGAGAAGGGCGTGACGCCGATGGAGGCGGCACGGCAGGGGACGGGGGAGATCGCGCTGGCCGTCCTGGCGACGACGCTGTCGCTGGTGGTGATCTTCGTGCCGGTGTCGTTCATGTCGTCGATCTCGGGACGGTTCCTGTACCAGTTCGGGATCTCCGCGGCGGTGGCGGTGCTCGTGAGCCTGCTGGTGTCGTTCACGCTGACGCCGAGCCTGGCGGCGAGGCTGCTCAAGCGGACCGGCGGCGAGGGTCACGGCGCGGGGACGTCGAAGCGCGGGTTCTACCGCGTGCTCGACGCGGGGTACATGAAGCTCCTGGGCCTGGTGATGCGGTGGCGGTGGGCGACGGCGATCGTCGCGATCCTGGTGATGGCTTCGAGCATTCCCCTGTACGGGATGCTCCGGCAGGATTACCTGCCGCCGGGGGTGGACGAGGCGGAGTTCGAGATCAACGTCACCGGCCCGGAGGGAGCCAGCTTCGAGGCGATGAACGACGCGTTCCGAGCGATCGAGCAGAAAGTCGCCGAGCACCCGGCGGTGCGGACGATGCTGACGTCGGTCGGCGGGTCGTTCCTGGGGCAGGTCAACCGGGGTGACATCTACGTCAGGATCGCGCCGCACGAGGAGCGGTATTTCACCTTCGGTCGGTTCTTCCGCGGCGTGCTCAAGGGCGACCTTGGCGCGGCCTTTCGCGGGAACTACACACAGGCCCAGGTGATGCAGGAGCTGCGGCGCACGCTGCGGGGGATGGGCCAGGACCTGAACATCTCGGTGCGGGCGTTCCCGGCGTTCAACATCGGCGGCGGGAACTTCGATATCGACATCGCGATCCGCGGGCCGGAGCTCGAGAAGCTCGCCGAGTACACCGAGGCGCTGCGGGTCAAGAGCCGCGAGCTTGGGGGACTGCCCGACGCGGACACGACGCTCAAGCTCACGTCGCCGGAGCTCCGGGTGGCGATCGATCGCGACCGCGCGGCGGACCTTGGCGTCAGCCCGCGCGACATCGGGACGGGGCTGCGGCTGCTGGTGGGCGGCGACGAGGAAGTGACGCGGTTCCGCGACCCGGAGACCAGCGAGGATTACGACGTCCAGCTCCGGCTGCGCAGGGACGACCGGGATGATCCTTCGCACCTGCCCCGGCTGCTGATCCCCGCGAGCCAGGCGCCCGGGCGGGTGGTGGAGCTCCGGAGCATCGCCACGCTGGTGCCCGCGACGACGGCGGCCCGGATCGACCGGCTCGATCGTCAGCGGGCGGCGAACCTTCGGGGGTCGATCGCGCCCGGGTACGCGCTGGCGGACCGGCTGGAGGCGCTGCTGGGCGAGGTGCGGGCGATGGACCTCCCGGCGGCGTACACCGTGACGGTGATGGGCCGGGGGCGGGAGCTGGAGCGGACGTTCCAGGAGTTCATCCTGGCGTTCGGGCTCTCGGTGGTGTTCATGTACATGATTCTGGCGGCGAACTACGAGAGCCTCGTGCACCCGCTGACGATCCTGCTCTCGCTGCCGCTGTCGATCCCGTTTGCGTTCCTGTCGCTGCTGCTCCTGGGCGGGTCGCTCAACCTGTACTCGGCGCTGGGCATGCTCGTGCTGTTCGGCGTGGTGAAGAAGAACGCGATCCTGCAGATCGACCACATGAACCATCTGCGCCGCGAGGGGATGCCGCGGGCCGCGGCGATCATGCAGGCCAACAGCGATCGGCTGCGGCCGATCCTGATGACGACGCTCGCGCTGGTCGGCGGCATGCTGCCCTTGGCGCTGGGCGCGGGCCCGGGCGCGGAGGAGCGGCGGGCGGTGGCGGTGGTGGTGATCGGCGGGCAGACGCTGTCGCTGCTGCTGACGCTGCTGGCGACGCCGGTGGCGTACTCGCTGCTCGACGACGCGGCGGCGTTCCTGGCCCGTCGCAGGAAGCATCCCGCGGCGGCGGAGCGGTCGGAAGGGTCGTCGCCGGAGCCGGCCTGAGCGCTCTCCGCGGGGCGCACGAGAAAACCCCGCACGGGGGCGGGGCCGAATGCGATCGAGCGTGCTCGGGCCGAGCGGCCGCCGCTCCGAATCGAGGGGCGAGTGGACCATCCTGCGCGGAGGCCCGTTCGGCGGCGATCGGTGCCGGCGGCGACGTTGACGCGCCCGGCTGAAACTGGTCGCCCCTTGCGAAGGACACGTCCGAGCACAGGAGCAGTGCCGGCATTGTGAAAGGCACCCGGAAGAACGTGACGGGAACATCGTTGTGTGTGCGTGGGCTGGCAAGGGAGAAAACCCTGCAAAACACGCAAGAAATCCCACGTGCGCCTCGTGTGCGAGCGAGGTTTCCGGGATGATCGGTGTCGAGTTGAGCGGGCGCTCACGCGCTCGGAGATGATGCCCCGGCGACGTCTTTGTAGAAGATGACCGTGCCGTGGTAGTGGCGTGTGTCGGGATCGAGGGCGTAGCGGGGGATGGTTCCGACGTAATGCCATCCCAGGCGGCGGTAGAGCGCTTCGGCGGCGCCGCCCGCCTTGGCGTCCAGTGTGAGCAGGGTGAAGCCCGCGTTCCGAGCATGCTCTTCCGCGGCGAGCATGAGGCGGGTGCCCAGGCCGGCTCGGCGTGCCCGGCGGTGGACGAGCAGTTTGGCGATGTCGGCTCGGTGCGGCTGGTTTGGCGCCCAGGAGGGATGAAGCTGGACGGAGCCGATGATGCCGGTGTGATCGCGGGCGACCAGGATGATGCAGCGCGGGTCGCGGGACTGCAGCAGCCTGAGCCACCACTGGCGGGCGTCTTCGATGCCGAAGGGGAGCACGAAGCTGACCGCGGCGCCGGAATGAACGGCGTCGTGGAGCAGCTCGGCGAGTGACGCGAGATCACGGTCGGCGAGCGGCGTGATCAGCGGTTCGATCGTGCAGGCGTGCATGCCCGATTGTTGGGCGGTGTGTCCGCAGGCGGGGCGGGAGCCGGCCCGCGGCGTTCAGGCGCCGGCGGCCGCGGCCTCCATCGCCGCCTTGTCGAGCTTGATCATCTTCATGACCTCGACCATGACGCGGTTGCTCTTGTCCGGGTCCTTGAGCAGTTCGAAGAGGTTCGCGGGCACGATCTGCCAGGCGAGGCCGAAGCGGTCCTTCAGCCATCCGCACTGGATCGGCCGGCCGCCGCCCGCGGTGAGCTTCTCCCAGTATTCATCGATCTCGGCCTGCGTGTCGCACGCCACGACGAAGGAGACGGCCTCGTTGAACCTGGCGTGCGGCCCGCCGTTGAGCGCGGTGAACTGCACGCCTTCGAGCTCGAAGGAGACGGTCATCACGGTGCCCTTGGGCGCGGGCCCGGCGTCGCCGTAGCGGGTGATGATGCCCAGGCGCGAGTTCCTGAAGACGGAGATGTAGAAGCGAGCGGCTTCTTCCGCGTTGGCGTCAAACCAGAGGAACGGGGTGATTTTCTGCGCAAAGACGTTGGGCATCGCCGAGCGTAGGTCGACGCGCCGGTGAAGATCATGCGTGATGTGCGGCGCGATCAGGAGGAGGCGGCCTGCGCGCCGGCGGACTCGGCGGCGGAGGTTGCGAGTTCAGCGCCGACGGTCAGGGCGCGCTCGTTGAGTTCGGCGTATTTGCGCGGGACTCGTGCGACCACGGCCTTGACGAGGCTCTCGTGAGAGACGATCCCCGCGAGGGCGTTGACCACGCCCAGCGCCACCGCGTTGGCGACCACCTTGTTGCCCAGGTCGACGGCGGCCTGGGTGATGGGCAGACGGGCGACCCGCCCGGTAGTCGTGATCTCGTCGCGGACGCAGGTGGAGTCGAGCACGACGAGCGACCCGGGGGCGGTCTTCGGAGCGTACTTGCGGGCCGCCTCGGGTGACATGCACACCTGGACGTCGGGCGAGGTCACCTCGGGGTAGGCGATCTGACCGGAGGAGATGATGACCTCGGCTCGGCTCGATCCCAGGCGGGCCTCGGGCCCGTAGGTCTGGGTCTGGACGACGTTTCGTCCTTCGAGCATGGCGGCTTCGGCGAGGATGATGCCGGCGGTGATGAGTCCCTGTCCGCCGGCGCCGCTGAAGCGAACCTGGATCGGGTCTTTCATGATGCTCGCCTTTCGCTGGTGGCGGCCGCGATCTTCTGACGGTAGAGAACGGCGTAATCGGGCCGTTCCTCGTCGCGGAAGATGCCGGTGGGGAGGAGGCTGGTATCGGGCGGCGGCCCGTGGTCGCAGGCGGAGTCGTGGGCGGGGGCGCTGGTGTCGCGGAGGTAGTGGACCATGTCGTAGGGCTCGGCGACGTCGTTCATGCGGCCGAAGTAGGTCGGGCAGGAGGTGAGCACGTCGACGACGCCGAAGCCGTGGTGGCTGATGGCTCGCTTGATGAGCGAGGTGCACTGCTTGTGGTCGAAGGAGGTGGTGCGGGCGACGAAGGCGGCGCCGGCGCCCAGGGCGAGGCGGACGAGATCGAAGGCGGGCTCGATGCTGCCGCCCAGGGAGGTGGTGCTGCGCTTGCCCATGGGGGTGGTGGGCGCGAGCTGGCCGCCGGTGAGGCCGTAGATGCCGTTGTTGAAAACAAGCGCGGTGAGGTCGAGGTTGCGGCGGCAGGCGTGGATGAAGTGGTTGCCGCCGATGGCGGAGGCGTCGCCGTCGCCCATGACGACGATCACGTGCAGCTCGGGGTTGGCGAGCTTGATGCCGGTCGCGAAAGCGATGGCCCGGCCGTGCGTCGTGTGCATGGTGTTGAAGTCGAGGACGAAGGGCGTGCGTCCCGAGCAGCCGATGCCGCTGACGACGACGACGCGGTCCTGGTCGAGGCGGAGCTCGTTGATGGCCTCGAGCAGGGACTTGACGATCATGCCGTTGCCGCAGCCCGGGCACCAGACATGGGGCAACTGGTTGAGTCTCAGGAACCGGCGATAGTCTTCGCTCATGCTCTCACCGCCTCTTGCTGGAGGGCTCCCTGCGCGATCTGCGTGGGTGTCAGGAGGTGGCCGTCGACCCGGCCGACGTGGATGACGCCGCACATGCCCGCGGCGGAGCGCTCGATCTCGCGGACAAGCTGGCCGAGGTTCAGCTCGGGGACGACGATGGTCTCGACGCGCCGGGCCACTTCGCGGACGGCGTCGTCGGGGAAGGGCCAGAGGGTCTTGAGGCTGAGCAAGCCCGCCTTGATGCCCTGGTCGCGGAGGAGGTCGACGGCGCTCTGGGCCGGGCGGCTTGTGATGCCGTAGGCCACCAGCGCGATGGTGGCGTCGTCGAGGCGGTAGCGGTCGACCATCGTCAGCTTGAGGACGTTGTCGCGGATCTTGCCGACCATGCGCTTGAGCTCGCGGGCGGCGTTCTCGTCGGCGACGGCGAAGCCCTCGGGGCCGTGCGCGAGGCCGGTGACGTGGAATCGTGCGCCCGTGCCGAAGGGAACGAACTCATCGCCGCCGAAGGGTTTGAAGGTGGCGGGATCGGCGGGCTTGCGGCGCTCGAAGACGGGGATCTCGCCGGGCTCGGGCCAGTCGATGTTCTCGCGCATGTGGGCGACCATCTCGTCCATGAGGAGGACGACGGGGACGCGGTATTCCTCGGCGAGGTTGAAGGCCCGGACGGTCATGTCGAAGACGTCGCGCACGGCGGAGGCGGTGAGGACGATGACGGGGTGGTCGCCGTGGGTGCCCCAGATGGCCTGGAGCACGTCGCCCTGGGCGCCCTTGGTGGGCTGGCCGGTGGAGGGCCCCCAGCGCTGGCAGTTGACGATGACGCAGGGGGTCTCGGTGATGGCCGCGTAGCCGAGGCCTTCCTGCATGAGCGAGAAGCCCGGGCCGCTGGTCGCGGTCAGGACGCGGGCGCCGCCCCACGCCGCGCCGATGATGGCGGAGATGGAGGCGATCTCGTCTTCCATCTGGATGAAGACGCGTCCGCGCCGGGGCATCTCCTGCGCGAGGATCTCCATCACCTCGGAGCTGGGTGTGATCGGGTAGCCGGCGTAGAAGTTGCAGCCGGCGTAGAGGGCCGCGTGCGCGCAGGCCTCGTTGCCCTGGACCAGACGTTGAGGCCTCATGACACCGGGCTCCCTTCCTTGGCGAAGACGCGTGCTCGGTCCGTGGCGCCCCGGGCGATCCAGATGGCAAAGTCCGGGCACCTGGCCTCGCACAGGCCGCAGAACACGCAGGTGGCGGGGTCGTTGACCTTGATGTGGTTGGTGCTGTCGAGGGCGAGCGTGTCGGTCGGGCAGCCGGTCACGCAGATGTTGCAGCCCTTGCAGAGCTTGGGAACGGTGTTGAGGCGGTAGTCGCCCTGGAAGTGGCGGTAGGTGCCGTTGTCGTGCTCGACGCGCGACGCGGAGGCCGGGGGAGACGGCGGACGCTGGGTCCCGGCGATGACGCGGTCGATGGCACGGGCGGCCTTGCGCCCGTCGCGGACGGCCTGGACGACGGTGGAGCCGCCGTTGATGCAGTCGCCGCCGGCGTAGATGTCCGGGACGGCGGTGCGCATGTCCTTGTCGACCTGGACGACGCTGCCCTTGAGCTCGAGCCCCATGGCGGTGAAGAGGTCGCGGTGGGGCACCTGGCCGATGGCCTTGATGACGCAGTCGGCATCGACGACGAACTCAGAGCCGGGGATGGGCTCGGGCCGGCCGCGGCCGGAGGCGTCGGGCGCTCCCAGCCGCATGCGGACGCACTTGACGCCTGTGACGCGGTCGGTGCCTACGAACTCGACGGGCGCGACGAGCGGGATGATGGTGACGCCCTCGTGCCTGGCGGCGGCGATCTCGTGCGCGAAGGCGGGCATGTCGGCCTCGCCGCGGCGGTAGAGAATCGCGACCTCGGTCGCGCCGAGCATCCGGGCGTGGCGGGCGACATCGACGGCGGTGTTGCTGCTGGTGACCTCGGCGGACTTGAGCATCATCGCCTCGCGGGCGACGTCGATCGCGGTGTTGCCACCGCCGATCACCGCCACCCGCCGGCCGACGGCGAGCCCGCCGGTCGGGCCGAGCTTGAGCGCCTCGATGAACTTCAGCGACTCCCACACGTTGGGCAGCCATTCGCCGGGGATCTTCGCGGGCATGTCGTCGCCCATGCCGCACGCGAGGAAGATGGCCTTGTGGCTGGCGCGGAGGTGGTCGATCGAGATGTCCTTGCCGACGCGCACGCCGAAGCGCAGCTGCACGCCGAGCGACCGGATCTGGTCGACTTCCTCGGGCAGCGGCTTGTACTGCTGCTTGTAGGGGGCGATGCCGCGGGTCACGAGACCGCCGGGGAAGTCGCGGGCCTCGTACACGACGACGTGGTAGCCCAGCTGGGCCAGTTCCGCGGCGCACGCGAGGCCGGCGGGGCCGGCGCCCACGATGCCGACGCTCTCGGGCCGCCGGATCGCCGGCGGCGAACTGAGCACCCTGGCGCCGGTCGAGATGGCCCGGTCGGTGGCGTAACGCTGGAGGCGGCCGATCTGGATCGGTCGCCGACCTTCCTTGAGCAGGACGCACGACCCCTGGCACAGGACTTCCACCGGGCACACGCGGGCGCAGGTCCCGCCGAGGATGTTGTCGGCGAAGATCTTCTCGGCGGCGTCGATGGGCCGGCCCTGGGCGATGTCCTTGATGAAGCCGGGGATGTCGATCCCCGCCGGGCAGGCGCCGACGCAGGGGGCCGAGGTGCACGGGCCGCCGCACTCCAGGCACATCCCGGCCTCGAGCATCGCATCACCGTCGGACATCGGCGGGTGAGCGTCGCGGGAGATCGGGCCCAGGAGGGACGCGGAAGGGATGTTGGACACGGTCGGCCTCGCTTGGCGTCTGGGACGTGGAAATACGCGGACAGGGCGAGACAACGGTCTTTCTGGATAATAGGATCATGTAGTCTAAAATCAAGCCCTTCCCCGTGTTTTTCCGTTCCAAGGAGCCAGTCGATGAACCGCCGTTCCTGGGCCGAGCCGTTCAAGATCAAGATGGTTGAACCGCTGCGGATGAGCACGCTGGACGAGCGTGAGCAGGCGATCGCGGAGGCCGGGTTCAACACGTTCCTGCTGCGGAGCGAGGACGTGTACATCGACCTGCTCACGGACTCGGGGACGAGCGCGATGAGCGACCGGCAGTGGGCGGGGCTGATGGTGGGGGACGAGGCGTACGCCGGGAGCGCAAACTACTACCACCTCGAGGCGGCGGTGCACCGGTACTACGGGTACAAGCACCTGATCCCGACGCACCAGGGGCGCGGGGCCGAGCACATCCTCAGCAGGCTGATGATCCGCCCGGGCGACGTGGTGCCGGGCAACATGTACTTCACGACGACGCGGGCCCACCAGGAGCTGGCGGGGGCGCGGTTCGTGGACGTGATCAACGACGCGGCCCATGACTCGCTCGATGAGTCGCCGTTCAAGGGGAACGTCGACCTGGCGAAGCTCGAGAGGCTCATCGCCGACGTGGGCGCGGACCGGATCCCGTACCTGTGCCTGCAGTGCTGCGTGAACATGGCGGGCGGCCAGCCGGTGAGCCTCGCGAACATCGCGGCGACGGCGGCGTTGTGCCACCGGCACGGCATCAAGGTGATGCTCGACGCGACGCGGGCGGTGGAGAACGCGTATTTCATCAAGCTGCGCGAGCCGGGGTACGGGGACAAGAGCATCGAGGAGATCCTGCGGGAGATCTGCTCGCACACGGATGGGTGCACCAACTCGGCAAAGAAGGACAGCCTGGTGAACATCGGCGGGTTCCTGTGCCTGAACGACGACGGGCTCGCGGAGCAGGCTCGGAACCTTGTGGTGCTGTTCGAGGGCCTGCACACCTACGGCGGGCTGGCGGGCCGCGACATGGAGGCGATGGCGATCGGCATCGGTGAATCGGTGCAGTTCGAGCACGTCCGGGCGCGCGTGGGCCAGGTCGAGTACCTGGGCAGGCAGCTGGCGGCGGCGGGGGTGCCGATCGTCAAGCCGATCGGGGGCCACGGGGTGTTCATCGACGCGGTGCGGTTCCTGCCGCACCTGTCCCGGGAGGAGCTCCCGGCGCAGGCGCTGGCGGCGGCGCTGTACGTGGATTCGGGCGTGCGGGCGATGGAACGCGGGACGGTGTCATCGGGGCGCGACCCGGACACGGGCAAGAACATCGTGCCGAGGCTGGAACTCGTGCGCCTGACGATCCCGCGGCGCGTGTACACGCAGGCGCACATGGACGTGACGGCCGAGAGCGTCATCGCGCTGCACGAGGAGCCCCAGCGGGTCGTGGGCCTGCGGTTCACCTACGAGCCCAAGTACCTGCGGTTCTTCCAGGCGCGCTTCGAGCCCGTCGAGGGCGGCGTGGTGCTGCGGCCGAGCGCCAAGGCGGCCGAGCGCGGCGTCGTGACGGGCGCCACCGGTCAGTAGCGGGCCACACCCAACCGACGATCATCTTCACGACGCGGCGCGGGCCGACCGGCTCGGCGGCGGGTCTTGCGCGCCCCGAATGCTCGCAACCCGTGACGGCGCGGCGGATCGGTACCGAACGCAGCGCCGAGGGCGGTGGCCCTCGGCGCGTGGAAGGAGAGAGGACATGAAGAGGAGCGTCGAACTATCGGAGCGGATCAGTGCATCCCGTTCTCGCCCTGGAGGTTCTTGACCAGTTCGCCGACGACGGCCTTGGCGTCGCCGAAGAGCATCCAGGTCTTGTCCAGGAAGTAAAGTTCGTTGTCGATGCCGGCAAAGCCGGGGTTCTTGCTGCGCTTGATGGCGAAGACGGTCCTGGCCTTGTCGGCATCGATGATGGGCATGCCGTAGATGGGGCTGGTCTTGTCGTAGCGCGCGGCCGGGTTGACGACGTCGTTGGCGCCCAGGACCAGGCACACGTCGCACTGGCCCATCTCGCCGTTGATCTCCGACATGTCGACCAGGTCGGAATAGGGGATCTCGGACTCGGCGAGCAGGACGTTCATGTGCCCGGGCATGCGGCCGGCGACGGGGTGAATGGCGAACTTGACGGAGACGCCGCGCTTGGTGAGCTGGTCGTAGAGCTCGCGGACGCGGTGCTGCGCCTGGGCGACGGCCATGCCGTAGCCGGGGACGATGACGACGCTGGAGGCCTGCTCCATCATGGACGCGGCGTTCTCGGGGGTGTCGGCCTTGTAGGACTTCTGCTCGCCGCCGGCCTTGGACTGCTGGACCTGGCCGAACGCGCCGAAGAGCACGTTGGCGAAGGAGCGGTTCATGGCCTTGCACATGATGATGGAGAGGATGAGGCCGCTGGAGCCGTCGAGCGCGCCGGCGGTGATGAGGAGCTTGTTATCGAGGACGAAGCCCATGGCGACGGCCGAGAGGCCCGCGTAGGCGTTGAGGATGGCGATCACGGTGGGCATGTCGGCGCCGCCGATCGGCATGACGAGCATCCACCCGAAGTTGAGCGCCAGGAAGATGACCGCGGCGAAGGCGTAGGGGGCCCAGTCGGCGGAGGGGTTGACGATGAGGATCGCGCCCAGGACGATGGCGGCGCCCAGCGCGAGCAGGTTGACGATGTTCTGCCCGGGGTAGACCCACGGCCGCTGCGGGATCCACTTGATCTCCTGGAGCTTGGCGGCGGCGATGAGGCTGCCGGTGAAGGTGAGGTACCCCAGGACGATCTCGGCGACGATGGCGACCATGCGGAAGGTCGTGAAGGAGCTGGGCTCGTGGTAGAACCAGTAGAAGTACTCGGCGGTTCCGACCAGGCCCGCGGCGAGGCCGCCGAAGGCGTGGGAGAGCGCGGTCCGCTGGGGGACGGCGGTGATCGGGACCAGCGAGAGCCACACGCCCGGCCAGATGGCCAGGGCGATGGGGATGATGACCCACAGGTGACGCGAGATGTCGGTGTGGTGGGAGATGTCGGGGCGGAGCCAGGTGGCGACGATGGCGATCGCCATCGCGACGATGCCGGACATGACGCCCTTGCGCGAGGTCTTGGGGTCGCTCAGCCAGTGGAGGGAGAGGATGAAGAGAGCGGTGGAGAGGACGTAGGCGACGCCGATGAGCATGGTGGCGGTGCTCATGAGTGGCCCCCTTCCTGCGGCGCGGTCTTGAACATCTTGAGCATGCGGTTGGTGATCAGGAAGCCGCTGATGATGTTGGTCATGGAGGCGAAGAGGGCGATGGCGCCCAGGACGCGGATGGGCGTGGGGTAGTGCTCGCCGCCGGCGATCATGATCGACCCGACGACGGCGATGGCGGAGATGGCGTTGGTGAGGGACATCAGCGGCGTGTGCAGCAGGCGCGACACGCGGCGGATCACGCCGATGCCGATGAAGGTCGCGAGCATGAACACGAAGAGCATGGAGATGTAGTCGAGCGATTCACCGCCGTGGGCCGGCGCCGCCGCGGCGGCGGGGTCGGCCTCCTGGGGAGCGGCAAGGGCGGACGCCGAGCACGCGGCGGTCGCGCAGAGGGCGGTGAGCGTTCGGATCGGCACCGGGCATCGCACGGGCGGACTCCTTTCAGGGACGGCTCAGGTCAGGCGTTGACGGCAAGGGCGGCGACGGCCTCCTTGGCCCAGGGATGGACGATGGACGACTGGTGGGTGATGACGGCGCCCCGCATGATCTCGTCCTCGAGATCGAGCTTGAACGCCTTGTCCTTCCAGAAGGTCGTGAGGAAGTTGAAGACGTTGCGCGACCAGAGCATGCTGGCGTCGCTGGGCATGGAAGAGGGGAGGTTGAGGGGCGCGACGATCTTCACGCCGTTCTCCTCGACCGTCTGGCCGGGGACGGAGAGCTCGCAGTTGCCGCCGCCCTCGGCGGCGAGGTCGACGATGACCGACCCGGGCTTCATGCGGTGGACGATCTGGGCGCTGATGAGCTTGGGCGCGTGGACGCCGCGGATGAGCGCGGTGGTGATGACGGCGTTGGAGATGGCGCACTGCTCGGCGAGCAACTTGCGCTGCTTTGCCTTGTCTTCCTCGGTGAGCTCGGCCGCGTAGCCGCCGCCGGCCGAGGCGGTTCCCTTGAGCTGGATGCCGACGTACTTGGCGCCGACGCTCTCGATCTGCTCCTTGACTTCGGGCCGCACGTCGGTGCCCGCGACGGCGGCGCCGATGCGGCGCGAGGTCGCGATCGCCTGGAGGCCGGCGACGCCGGCGCCGATGACGAAGAACTTCGCGGGGAGGATGGTGCCCGCCGCGGTGGTGAGCATGGGGACGTAGCGGCTGAGCTCCATCGCCGCGATCAGGGCGCCCTTGTAGCCGGCGATGTTGGCCATTGCCGAGAGGGTGTCCATCGCCTGGGCGCGGGTGGTCCTGGGGATGGTGTCGGTCGAGAGGGCGGTGACGCCGCGCTCGTTGAGGGCCGCGACCACGGCGGGGTTGCGGGTCGGCATCAGCGAGGTCAGGAGCATCTGGCCCGATCGCATCATGGCGACCTCGTCGCGCGGGGCCCCCTCGCCGGTCAGCGGGATCCCGACCTTGAGGATGCAGTCGGACTTGGCGAAGAGCTCCTGGAGGTTGCGTTCGATGGTCGCGCCTGCGTCGAGGTACTGGCGGTCGGCGAAATAGGCCGAATCACCGGCGCCGGCTTCAACGACCACGCGGAACCCTGCCTGAATGAGCTTTTTGACCGATTCAGGAACGAGCGAGACTCGCCTTTCACCGGGGGCGAGTTCTTTGAGAACGGCAAGTTGCATCGGGTACCTCGCCTGAGAGCAAAGCCACGGCGTGTTCACGGCGGGCGAGCGCCCGCACCGCATAATAGATGAGGAGCAGATCCGCTTTCAAGCGAGGAAAGAAGATTCTCGGGTGGTATTTTGGACCCGAAAAGGCACTTTCTGGCCGCTGAGTACTGATCCCAACCGGGAGGTAGGGCAGATGCTCTGAAATAAAGGTCTTGAAGTCCGGATTAGCCGCCCATCGCGGGCGGGGTGGCTTCGACGTGCAACCGCAGCGCCTCGAGCGGGGCATCGCTGAGCTGCAGGAGGCCGGCCCGGGGGTGGTCAAGGTCGATGGTGAGCCACAGCGCGCAGCTGATGAGGGCCGCGAGCGACAGGCTGAGGGGCGCACGGCGGCGGCGGGACGTTCCGCAGCCGTACCCGATTACACCGACGGAAAGCATCGAACAAGCGACCAGGAGCCAGATCACGGGCCCGGGCACGTGCTTGTTGCTGGCGGCCAGACGGGTCGTGTGGAGATCGATGACGCTGTTGACAGGGTCCAGCACCGCCAGCGCGAAGGCGGGCTTCAGTTCGACGCCGGCCCGGGCTGCGTTCCACATGTGAGCGTGGTATGCGCCGACCCGGGCATGGTCGGCGTCGCTCAAACCGTCGCGGATGCGCGAAGCGATGTTGAGCCGGTCGCGGGTGTACTCGGCGAGCGCGCGGCGCAGATCGGAGCGGTGGGGGTCGTCGAGAAGCTCGGCTCGGTAGTAGGCGGTCCCGATCGCGTTGGCTTCAGAAACGATGAGGTCCTGGCGCTCGAGGAAGCGTGCTCCGGCGGCGGCGAAGCTGAAGCCCAGCAGCAGTCCGAGCAGACCGAGCATGGCGCCCTGGATGGCGCCGACCTGGCCCGCGCCCCTGGTGTCTCCCTCGTCGGCGGCTCGCTGACCGAGCCTGTACCCGGACTCCAGCGCGGCGACGAGCGCAACGAAGAGCGCCACGCCGGAGAGCACGTCCTGGATGTCGCCGGTCATCGGAGCTCCTTCGGCTCCACGGCGCCGGGGCGGACCTGCGAGCCGCCGGCCACGCCGTGACTGCACCCACTTCGCGGCCGTGATGGCCGGCCCCGGAACGACCCGCGATCGAGCATCACTTGATCTGATGCTTCTCCTTGAACTGCCTGCACGATTCGTCGGTGGCGAAGTAGTACGTGTGCCCGTTGTGCTCGAGTCGAGCGGCGGCCTCCGCGGGGAGGAGCTTGGTCTTGGTTTCCGGGTCCTCGACCATGGCCCGCTTGAGGTAGAACTGGTTGTCATGGATCGACAGGTAGGCCTTCACGCACGCGACGAGGCGGTCGTCGATCCAGCGGGCGAGGGCGTCGCGGTCGATCTTGTCGAGCGGCATTTCCAGCCGGGCATGGCGGTCGTACTCGAAGAGGATGGGCAGGATCAAGAGGTCCGACTCGACCACCATCTTGGTCACGTCCATGTCGGGCGCGACCGAGAGGGTGAGGGTCATGGTCGCCAGGTCGGTGTTGAACATGACCTTGGCTTCGCGGAGCGCGGGCGTGATGTTGGGCTTGACGGTGATCTGTTCGCCGAACTGCTTCGCGAACTCCTCCAGGCGCGGCCGCCAGATTTCCTGGAGGCTGTCGCAGGTCTTGACGAACTGCTCGACGCGCTTCTCCTTGGCCTGCGCGTCGGCGACGCGCTCGTGCTCGGCTTTCTCGATGCGCTGGCGGCGTGAGTCGAATTCCGCCTTGATGCGGTCGGCGAGCTGGGTCGGGGTGGTGGTCATGGTGCTTCTCCGTGTTTCTCCCGCCGGAAGGTCAATTGTCTTGCCGCGGTCGGCCGGGTGGGATGAGTCGCCGCGGTCAATCTTCGCTGAGGTTCACAACCGTCCATTCATCCGATGGATCGAAGCAGGTGAAGGCGGTGACGACCTGGCTTGTGTCGGGTCCGAGATCCGCCTCGTACATCACGCCGTGGGCGCTCACCAGGAACGATTTGACGCCGGTGCGGTCCCACTGATCGGGCCATGCGAGCACCGCCCATCCGTTCACCAGGTTGCCGTTGTCGCGGTAGTCCCTCATGCCGCCCGGGGCTGACGGTCCCTGGCACTCGAGCAGCCTGAAGCGGTACCCGGCGTAGGGGATGCGCTCGCCCTTGTCGTCGGTCCGAACCGAGGCCATGGCGAGCGCCGGGCCTATGGGGGAGGGGTCCAGGCCGCCGGGCGATTCCCAGTACAGGCCGTCGCGTGTTCCGGGCGTGCTCAGGAGGCGGTCGGCGTACTCGAACACCCCGTCGCCGTCGCGGTCCATCGACCGGTACTCGTCCTGGGCGACGAAGACGGCGATGCAGGCGGAGATGACCGTGAGCTCGTTGCGGCCGATGCGGCGGTTCTCGATTTCCTCGATCCCGGCGTCGGTGTCGAACATCCAGTCGCCGTCGTCCTGCTTGACGACCGGGACGGCGAACGGCCACTGATCGGCGCCGATGTTGATGATGGCGACGTCGTCGCCGTCGAGCTCGATGGAGCGCGACTGGGCGATCTGCCGCCGGAAGGAGGCGATGTCCACGCGGTCGGCGTCGGGATCACCGGAACGCAGCTCGTTGGTGCGCGGGCCGAAGATGGCTCGGAGCTCCGCGGTGTTCTCGTTCTCGGCGGCGGCGGCGAGCGCGGAGGCGGCCTCTTCGGGACTCGAAAACGTGCGCTGGGACTGGCAGCCGCCGGCGGCGAGACCAAGGGCTCCGGCGAGGACGAGCGTGATCGGGAGGTGCGGGCTGGTCATGGAGGTTCCTCGAGATGTTGGTGGGTGGGTGCTCGTTGATGGTCCGGAGTCATCGCCTGCCACCGCCGCCGCGGCGGCCGCCTCCGCCGCCACCGCGGCTGGGCGACGGGCGGCTGCCGGAGGATGGGCGGCTGGCGCTCTGTCGGCTTGATGAACCGCGGCTGGATGCCGCGCGCGTGCCCG
>JAJVHS010000030.1 GCA_022072615.1 Phycisphaerales bacterium | reverse complement strand
GGGGCGCCATGAACATCGCGGGCCGCGAATCCGACGGCACCATCAGCGTCTACTGGTGGGTCCCGGGGCTGAACAACAACCTCTGGAACATCGAGAACTTCCGCGAGGAACTGCCCAACGCCACCCGTACCACCGGGCCCGTCACCGGCGTCACCGCCCTCGGCGGCGGCTTCAGCATGAGCATCCTCAGCACGACCTCCAGCGGTGACGTCACACGCCTGTGGTGGACGCCCGCCACCAACAACTGGGCCGAGCAGAACCTCACCCAGATCGCGACCAACGCCTGACAACTCGTCCCGCCCCCGCGCAGCAGGCGGGGCAGATCCGACCCGGCCACACGTCATCATCAGCGAGCGGAGAAACCTGTATGCGCTTCGACATCAGCAGACTTCTCGGTCGAGCGGGCCACGTCAAGCGCCCGACTGGTCACGATGCACGCCGCCCGGGCAGCGTGAACGCCGGCTTCGAAGCGCTCGAGGCTCGCAAGCTCCTGGCGACCTTCTCGGTCACGAATCTGAACGACGCCGGCGCGGGCTCCTTCCGCCAGGCGATCGCGGATGCAAACGGCGCGGCGGGCGCCGACGTCATCGAGTTCGACCCGTCGGTCTCCGGCACCATCGCGCTCACCTCCGGCGAGCTGTTCGTGAACGAGAATCTCGTCATCGATGGCCCGGGTGCGGACCGGCTCTCGATCAGCGGCTCGGGGGTCTCCCGCATCTTCAGTGTCCTCAATGGTGCCAGCGCCCCGGAAGTCGTGATCAGCGGTCTCACCCTTACCGGGGGCCACGCGACCGCGAACTACGGCGGCGCGCTGCTGATGGACCTGGGAGCGAGCGTGATCATCTCGCGGTGCGCGATCACGAGCAACTTCTGCGCCGCCGCGGGCGGCGGCATCGGCGTCCTGGGCGGCTCGACCCTTCAGATCGCCGACTCCCTGATCGCCGGGAACAGCGCGTCGAACGACGGAGGGGGAATCTTTTCTCTCAACTCGAACGTCTCGGTCAGCAACAGCACGATCACGGGCAATTCCGCCGGAAGCTGGGGCGGCGGCATCGGGTGCTTTACGACCATCGCGACCAGCGTGAGCGTCACCAACTCCACGATCGCCGGAAACACGGCCGACGCTGATGGCAACGACACAGGAGTCGGCGGGGGCGTCCATGCGTTGTGGGGCGCCTGGAGCATCGTCAGTTCGATCATCGCCAACAACTACAACACAAGCCCGGGCACCCCCGACGACGCCGCCGAAGGTCTGCTCAATCCCGCAACCTCGACCAACAACCTTGTCTCCGATTCTGCCACGGCCGGCGGTCTCATCAACGGTCAGAACGGCAACCTCGTCGGCATCGACCCAAACCTCGGCGAGCTGGCGAATAACGGCGGCCCCACCCAGACCATGGCGCTCGCGGCCGACAGCCCCGCCATCGGCGCCGGGATCAACCCCAGCGGCCTCACCACCGACCAGCGCGGCGGCCTCTTCGCCCGCGGCACGGCCGTCGATATCGGCGCCTACCAGCGCCAGACACTGAACCTCGTGGTCGACACGCTGGTGGATGAGAACGACGGAATCTTCTCCGCCGGTGACCTGTCGCTCCGCGAGGCGATCGCCGCGGCCGCGCCCAACCCCGGCAACGACACCATCACCTTCGCTTCAGGCCTGAACGGTGGAACGATCACCCTGGGCGGAACGCAGTTGTACGTTGACGGCGACGTCACGATCACAGGACCAGGCGCGAGCCTGCTCACGGTCAGCGGCAACGGCGCTTCGCGCGTCTTCTTGTTCAACTCCGGGACGTCATCGCTCAGCGGACTCACCGTCACGCGCGGCTTCCACATCAGTTCGGACGCCGGAGTCGGCGGCGGCATCTACAACGCCGCCACGCTCACCGTCTCCAATTCGATCATCGCCAACAACGCCGTAAGTAACAGCTCATTCGCGGGCAGCTCGGGGGGCGGCATCTACAACACCGACGGCGCGACGCTGAACATCCTGAACTCGACGATCTCCGGGAACACCGCGATGACGATCGCCAGCGGCGGGGGCGGCATCTCCAGCTCCGGGACGCTGTCCATCAGCAACTCGACCATCTCGGGAAACTCCGCCGGCCAGGGCGGCGGCGGGATCTCGAGCACCGGCACGCTGACGATGACCAACTCGACCGTCTCGAACAACACCGCTGGCTCGGTAATGGGCGGCGGCGGCGGCGGCATCTCCGGCATCGGCACGATCACCATCAGCAACTCGACCATCGCAAACAACTCGGGTGCGTTCGATGGCGGCGGGATCCGGGTTTCTTCGGGCACCGCCACGATCAAGAGCACGATCATCGCGGGCAATACCCTCAGCCTCACCAGTGGCGCTTCGGACGTGACCGGCACCCTCGCCGCGGGCTCGACCAACAACCTGATCGGCGACGCGGCGAGCGCCGGCGGCCTGACCAACGGCGTCAACGGCAACCTCGTCGGCGTCGATCCCAAGCTCGGCGCCTTGGCCCACAACGGCGGACCCACCCAGACCATGGCGCTCGCCGCCGACAGCCCCGCCATCAACACAGGCCTCAACCCAAGCAACCTCACCACCGACCAGCGCGGAACCGGCTTCGCACGCGTCCGCGGCACCGCCATCGACATCGGCGCCTACGAGTTCAGCGCCTCCCCGACGATCCTCGCCCTCACCGCGCGGGCGGCCGACGATTCGACGAACATCATCCGCGGCGGGCACGTCCGGCTCATCGCCAATGCAGTGCTGGATTCCGATGGCACCGTCGCTCGCGTCGATTTCTACTTCGACCAGGATGGCGACCACATCGCAGATCCCGGCGAGCTGATCGGCTCCGATGACGAGCAGCACGGCAGCGGCTACGGCTACACGCTCGATTACGACCTCTCGCCGACCCTCCCGCTCGGGCCTGCCGCGTTCCTCGCGGTCGCCGTCGACAACGACGGCCTATCGAGCGATCCGTCGATCGGCGATATCACAATCATTAGAACCCCGCCGACGATCGCCTCGGTCACGATGTCGGCCCTGCAGGCCCGCAAGGGACAAAGCGTCACGTTCACCGCGAACAACGTGCTCCCCGGCGAAGACGCCGCCGGCATCACCCGCGTCGAGTTCTACAGGCTCGTGACAACCAAGGGCGGCTCGGGCACCGACAAGGTTGGCGAAGACACGACCGCCGGCGATGGATGGACCTACATCCTCGACACGTCCGGCATGGCTGTCGGCCAGCCGCACCTGCTCGACCCGTACGGCTATTTCGGTCGGATTGACTACTACGCCGTGGCAATCGACAGCCTCGGCAACTCCAGCACACGCATCACGTCGAGCGATTTCCAGTCCTTCGAAGTCCAGGCGGGCTTCCCCCTCCTGGGCGCCTCCGCCGGCGCAGACGGCAACCTCAACGTCACTGCCGGCAGCGCTTTGGATCTTCCCATCATCTACCAGCAGCAGGCAGGCGCGACAACCTGGACCAAGTCGGATCTGCAGGCGAAGACCTCCAGCCCGGCGATCGTCGGCGAGATCGTCACCTGGGTTGATTCCAAGGATGGCCGCAACTATGCCGCCGCGATGACCGAGCAGGGGCTGGGCTTGTTCACCAACACCGCCGGTGCCACCTGGACATTCCGCAACTTGAGCATGGAAGTGCCCGGCCTCCCCGCCATCACCGGCAACCTGACGACCTTCACATCCACCGACGGCCTTGTGACTGTCGCGGGCGTCGCTGCCACCGGCGATCTCATCCGCTATGCGCAGACCGGCGCCGGAGACAGCGGGCTCTACGCGTGGACCTCGTACAACCACGGCGACGACCTACGGGCCCAGGGCCTCACCGTCCCGCAGTTCGCCGGACGCATCACCAGCTTCGTCACCTCCTGGAACGCCCTCAACGTCGTCGGCCTCGATTCAACCGGCCAGATCCAGGCCATCTGGTGGCACCAGTCGCTCGACACCGCCGGCAAGTGGACCACCAACAACCTCAGCCTCGAATACGGCGCGCCGGCCCTGACCGGCGGGCTCACCGTCTGGCTCACCGCCTGGAACGCCATCAACATCGGCGGCACCGACCAGACCGGCAAGCTGTCCGTGACGTGGTGGGTTGCCGGCCAGAATGACAACCGCTGGCTCACCAACAACCTCACCGACGCCGCCGCCGGCCCCCTCCTCGAGCCCAGCAGCATGTGCAGCTGGGTCACGCCCTGGGGCGCCATGAACATCGCCGGCCGCGAGTCCGACGGCACCATCAGTGTCTACTGGTGGGTCCCGGGGGTGAACGACAACCTCTGGAACATCGAGAACTTCCGCGAGGAGCTCCCCGACGCCACCCGCACCATCGGGCCGGTGAGCGGCGTCACCGCACTCGGCGGCGGCTTCAGCATGAGCATCCTCGGCTCATCTGCACAGGGCGATGTCATGCGTCTGTGGTGGTCGCCCGAAACCGACGTCTGGGCCGAGCAGAACCTCACCCAGACCGCCGAGGAGGTCTGAACTCGCGACACGTCCGGGCAAACCACTGCCGTCCACGCGCCGGGCAACAATGCTCGACGTGCCCGATCCCGCGCCAAACACCCCGCGGCTCCCAACCCGAGCCTTCATCGCCGCCGGCTCCAACCTGCCCAGCCCTCTCGGCGATCCACGCGCCCACATCGACGCCGCTCGAAACGCCATACACCAGCTCCCGGTCACGCGCATGACCGGCATGTCGCAGGTCTTCGAGACCGATCCCGTCGGGCCCCGTGACCAGCCGCGATACCTCAACGCCGTCTTCGAAGTCACGACCTCCCTCACGCCCCGCCGCCTCCTCGATTCGCTCCTTGAGATCGAACGGTCGCGCGGCCGCGACCGATCACGCGAAGAGCGGTGGGGCCCCCGCACCCTCGACCTGGACCTTCTCCTCTACGGCGACCTCGTCATCCACGAGCCCGGCCTGGTCATTCCCCATCCCCGCATGCACGAGCGGTCCTTCGTCCTCGACCCGCTCGCCCAGCTCGCGCCCGACCTTCTCATCCCCGGTCAATCCCGCCCGGTGATCGACCTTGCCCGCGCCCTCCGCAAGGCTTGATACCATCTCTCGATGCCCGTGAAATCAGGCCAGCGCGCTCGTTGGATCGTCGCGATAGGCGTCGCCGCCGTCTGCTCCTTGCCGCTCGTCACGCAGCCGCCCGTCGCTCGCGCGGGGTCGATCCACGCCGCCCAGCCCGCAGCGCCCGTTCCCGCGCCTGAAGTCGTCTGGCGGAACGTCATCGCCGCCTACCGCAACGGGCCGATCGCCGAACGCGTCCGCGTCGGCATCATCACGCCCAGGCCCCGCAAGCCCACCGACCCGACCGACACCGCCGACGCCGATCGCCTCGCGCTCGAGAGCTTCCTCCGCGAAGGCGGCCCGGATGCCGACGAGCGCCGCGGCGTCATCTTCTTCCGCTCCGCGCCGACCCCGACCGGTGATCGACTGATCCGCCTCGAAATGGGCGACCTCCGCGTCTTCGCCGAAACGGGCATGATCGCCGCGATCCGCCAGAGTGTCCCCGGCGGCATCGTCGTCCGCGTGTTCGACGGCCCGGTCACCACGCGGCAGTTCGCCGAGCTGATGCCGCCGCTCATGCTCCCGCAGCTCGCGATGTCGCTCGCGCGTCCCGACGAACCCTTCGACCTCTTGCCCGGGCTTCCCGCAATCGAGTGGGAGCTGGCCCAGCGCATCCGCGACGGCTCCCAGACGCGCCTCCAGCTCCGCGGCACAACCGCGAGCGCCCGAGGCGAGCACCGTGTCGAGATCGCCGTTGACGAAGCCTCCTTCCGCTTCGTGCGCGTCAAGGTCACGGCGCCGCCCGACCAGCCGATCGATCCGAAAACCGGCGAGCCCGTCGACGGTGACGTCGTTCTTGAGCTCTTCATCACGCCCATCGATCCCGGCGACCCTGCGCAGTGGCGACTGGCGACCGACGGACGCATCGCGGTCGGTGCAATCGAAGAGCTCCGCTCGGCGCCGCCCGCGCCCGCCATCGCCGGGCCCGCGACGCTCAAGCCGGGCGACCGGCTCCCCCAGCTTCACCTGTGCAACGCCCGGACCGAAGCCTGGGCCAGCGACAAGTCCAGCGCCGCGATGCTCGCGGGCATCGTCCCCGAGGACGCCACCAGCTTCCGCGCCGCCCTGCTCTTCTTCTCACCCCCCGCCGACGCGCCCGCTCGTCAGCGGCTTGCCAAGGCGCGAGCGATCCTCGAGTCCGCCGCCCGCGACGCAACCGCCGGCCGCAAGCAGGAAACCCCGTCGGACGCGCCGGCAGAGCCGGGCCACTCGCCGCCGCCCATCGTGAAGGCCGGCGGCGTCGCGCTCCTGGAGTACGACGGGTTTGACGCCGCTCGTCTCGCGGTCCTGCGGGAGTGGACCGCCCGCGCCGCCCCCGACGCAGCGGACACAACACTCGTCTGTTCACCGGCCGGGCCCGGCGTGCTCGCACGGTTCGTCGATCCGCCAGCTCCCGTCATTGTCATCATTGACGAATCGCTCGTCATCCGTTCGGTCATCCCGGTGCAGTCCGATACCGTCGCGGATGAGTGCATCCGCGTGCTCGCCGCGGAGCTGGCTCGGTAACGCCGTTCAGGAGAACCGGCGCTTGAACTGCAGCCGGACCTGCTGCGGGACTTGCCGCGCAGGCTGGGTCGTCTTCCCCGTTTCCAGCATCTCTTCGATGTACGGCACGCACATCCCGCACGCGGCGCCGCAACCGGTCTTGCGGCATAACTCCTCAGCATTCAAGGATTGCTGAACAGCCATCTCGCGCAGAGACTCGAACGTCACCCCCAGGCACGCACACCGATCGACTGGCATTGCAATCCCCTCGCCGCCGGTGCTCGCTGTTCACGGCTCCGCTGGCCATTGCTTCCAATCGGGAACATAGCACGGATCGTTGACCGTTCCAATGGAAGCAATGTAAGTTGAGGAATCTACTTGCCATTCCGCCTCGCCGCGCACCCACCCCGCCGACCCATCACCCCGGGCCGCGATGCAACTGCCCATGAGATATGAAGATCGACAATGGCGGAATGCGGTTGTCGGAAACTCATTAACTTCCCAGGTCCCCGATGAATACAGGAGCGGGGGATCAAGAAGAGCCGTGCTCGAGACCGTCGCCCCCGCCAGCAGCGAATCCGCGAACACCACCAGTTCGCTCGGCAGCCGCAGCTCGAAAAGCCGCTTCCACGGGCGGAACCCGATGCTCCCGCCCCACCCGGGCGTCTTCGCCGGCGACAGGTAATAGCCGTTGTACCCGTACGTGCTCGTCGGCTTTTTCGCTGACCCTTGCGGGCGGTACGTTCCCCATGCCTGCGAGGGGCACTCGTACGACGTGCGCTCGCCGTGACTCGCCGACAGGTACGGCGTCAGAAACCCGCGGCTGTAATCAACCGACGCCGACCCGCTCGTACCCCACCAGTACACCACCGGACCGCTGCCGATGTCCGCCGCCGACCAGTACGCAAGCGGCATCACCCGTTCCTTGTAATCGCCCGCGTACAGCATCCATCCCGCCGCCATCTGACGCTGGTTCGACGCGCAGCCCGTCAGCCGAGCCGCTTCCCGGGCATTCCGCATCGACGGCAGCAGCAGGCCGATCATCAGCGCGACGATCGCGATCACCACCAGCAGCTCGACGAGCGTGAACGCGCGTCCGTGCTTTCCCCAGGTGCCCTTCATCGCCGCCGGTCCTCAAGCTCGCCGCGGCGAACACGCTGCTCGAGCGCGGCGCGGTCCGCCTCATCGATCACGCCGCTGCCGTCCACATCACGCGCGCCGCGTCCCTGCGTCCACCAGTACAGGTCCTCGATGTCCACCACCCCGTCCCCCGAAACATCCGCGGCGGGCGTGCGCTCGCCAAACGCCCGCAGCCCGCCCGATCCGATCGAGTACACGTTGCCGTCCGCCACCGCAGGCGACGACCCGCTCAACCCCGCGTGCGCCGTGATGAACGACCTGTCCGCCGGCCCCGACGGAGTCCCGAGCGGCGGCAGCAGGTCCAGGTCGATCCGGAAAAGCTCGGCGTACGCCGACCCGATGCTCGCCGACGGCGCGATCGCGCCGGCCAGCAGCCACCGCCCGCCTCCCGCCACGACCGGCAGATGGCTCCACCCGCCCAGCGCCAGAAACTCGCCTTCCTCGATCCACTCGTCACCGTCATCCGCCCAGGTATCGAGCACCGAATGCCACGCGCGGGACACCGACGCGCCCTCATCAACAAAGATCTCGACCGACGGCACCGTCCCGTACCCCCAGACCCCGCCCGACACCACGATGCGCCCGTCGCCCAGCACCACCGGCGTCGACGCCGTCCGGTTGCACGGCGTCGCCCACACGACCTCGCCCGTCAGCGCATCGAGCTTTAGCAGCCTCGCCGCGTCGATCCCGCCTTCGAACGCGTAACTCGCCGCGTACAGAAACAGACCATCCTCGCGCGCCGCGACGCTCACGCCCCCGTAGAACCCGTGATCGGGCACCACCGCCGTCCAGATCGGGGCCGGTTCCGTCTCCGACCGAGCATCGAACGCCTGCACCCGCCCCGCCGCGAACACCTGCCCGATCGACGAGCAGTACACCACCCCGTCCGCGTACGCGGGCGAATTGCCCGAGCTCCCCCCGATCGCCGCCGTCCACACAACCTCGCCCGGGTCGTGCGGGTTCGCGACGCCCAGGCGCGCATCGACATTGATGCACGTCAGCAGCCCGGCCTCGCCGAACCCGTCAAACTGCGTGATGAACAGCCGGTTTGACACCCCAAGGTCGGTCGTCACCAGCGCCGACGCGTTCACGATGTTCCGCCCGAGCACCCGCGTCCACCGCGCCGCGCCCGTCGCGATGTCAAACGCTGCCACCGTCTTGCCCATCGTCGCGATCACCGTCCCGTTCCCCGCGTCGATCACCGGTGCCGACCACGAATCCGCCGCCGGCGACGCAACCCCGGCCGCCCACCGGATCGCCCCGCTCCCGCGCTCGATCGCGTACAGGAAATACTGCTTCTGCGGGCCGTTCATGACCCATCCCAGCGCCATCACCGCATCAACCGAGCACACGACCGCCGACGGCCCGACGAACGTAATTACGCGCCCCTGGAGATCCGCCGACACCGTCCACGCCGCGGCCAGTTCGTCCGCGCCCGCCGCCGCGGTCACGCCCGTGCGCAGACCGTCACCGCCCACCATCGGCCAGCAGACATCGTCGGGCATCGACGCCGCCGCAAACGGCGCAGCAGCGGTCGCGACGGCCACGACCGCCGCCACGTTCCGCGGCCGCGCGGAGGCTCGCACAGCCCGCCCGGGCAGTGAATTCCCTCTCGGATTCACCGCCGCCTCCGTGACATGACTATCGCGCCCACCGCCGCCATCGCCATCGCCGCCGGCGCCGGGACCACGTCCGCCGCCGCGTCGATCTCGATCGCGTAAAGCGCATCACCCGGGTTCGAGATCCGCACGTACCGCACGGCGGACAGGCCCGTCCCCGCAAGATCGATCCCCGTTCCCCCGCCCGACACGCCGTACCCCGCCCGCAGCTCATCAAACGTCTTGCCCCACGGGCTGAACGCCGGATCGACGGGCACGCGGAAATTCGTCGGCACAAGCCCGCCGTCAGATCCGAACGGGTCGGTCGTGTCACGGAAGCCCAGCGTCGGGAACACCCCGTCCGCCACCGCGCCCGTTACCGCGCGCCAGTCATCGCCATCGAGGCTCACCTCGACTAGGCCCCCGGGCTTCCACACGTGCTCGGCCACCGCCGAGAAGTCCTCCGCATAGAAGAACGCGTTGCTGAACACGATCATGTCGATCCCGAACGGGTTGCCCGGGTCGTCGGTCACCAGCGACTCGAACTCAAGCGTCAAGTGGCCGCCCTTGCCGATCGACACCACCTCGCTCGACTGAAACGGCGGGTTGAACGGTGTCACCCGAAGATCAAACCCCGAAACCCGCGTCGGCGATCCCACCGCCACCCCGGGGTCCGTGAACCCAGCGACCGCGCCCGCTCCCGCCTCGTACGACGCGACGCTCGCGGCAAACCCATCACCCTTCGCCGCCCCCGCGCACACCGCCACCGCCGCGCTCGCCATCGCGATCCACTTCAACCGTTCCATGCAGACTCCCCGGGCCCATCGGCTCGAAGCCGATGAGCGTTCCGCCCCGATTCGCGCGGGGCGTCACGGACCCTGCGACGGACCAATGCCCGCCGCACGTTCCACGACGCTCAGCCGCTCTCCAGAGAAATGCCGGGAAAGCCCCGCGAGCACAATGCTCCCGCGTGGCCAGAGCCCGGCTGCCCCTGAAAATCGCGAGGGCGCCGTGCGCCGGAACGTCCCCGGTACATCACCGGGGAGCCGGCAGGTCGCTGGCAGGTCTTCCGGCTCGGGGCTTCGTACCGGCCCGCCTTCCCGGCGATTCAATCGCCAGTGGCCGCCCGAGCATGCACTCGGGCCTGGACCGGACGCTCATCCCCTTACGGCGGCGCGTCCGCGGTGGCTTCTCACCACGCTTCCCTTTTCAGCTCGAAGAAGGCTGTAGCACAGCCGTCCCCGAGCACCATCGACATCGCCAGACTAGCGGCCGGATCCCGCCGAATCAAGTGACCCGCGATCCCCCAATCTCGGCCGCAAACAGCCTTCAAGCAACATCCCGCCCGGCCCGCGTTCTACTATCCCGCACGCACCTTCTGGAATTCAACCATGGGTCTTTTCTCGCGCAAATCCAAGCCGGTTTCGGCCAACGGCGTCCCTCACGCCCCGGCCGCTCAAGCTCGCTCGTTCACCGCGCCCGCCGCCGGCGACGCCTCGCTTGAACCACGCATCCTCGAACTCGGCACCGAGTTCCTCAGCCGCGCCCGAGCCCACAAGTCCGGGCTCCTCTCCGCCAAGTTCTACAGCGACAAGCTCATGGACTGGTCCATGCGCGACCAGGCTTTCAAGGTCCAGTTCTTCCGCTTCGTCGATGCGTTCCCGACCCTCCGCAACGCCGACGCCGTCTACGACCACCTGATGGACTACATGTCCCAGCCGGGCGTCCGCCCGCCCGACATCATGTCCATGGGCTTCAAGGCCGGCGGCCTCGCCAAGGGCCTTTTCGTCTCGACCATGACCTCCCAGATCAAGGGCATGGCCGAGAAGTTCATCGCCGGCACCGATGCCGCCAGCGCCCTGCCGGGCCTCAAGTCGCTCTGGGACGACGGCATCTGCTTCTCCGTCGACCTCCTCGGCGAAGCCTGCGTCTCGGACGCCGAAGCCGACGCCTACTCCGCCAAGTACCTCGACCTCATCAACAACCTCCCCGCCCAGGTCGCCACCTGGAAGCCAAACCCGCTCCTCGAATCCGACCACCTCGGCCCCGTCCCGCGCGTCAACGTCTCCATCAAGATCTCCTCCCTCAGCGCGCGCTGCGATCCCATCGACACCGAGGGCTCGCTCAACGACCTCATGCGCCGCCTGCTCCCGATCCTCGAGACCGCGCGCGACCGCGGCGTCTTCGTCAACTTCGACATGGAGCAGTTCCAGTTCAAGGACTTCACCATCGAGCTCTTCCGCCGCTGCTGCGAGAAGATCGATTTCCACGCCGGCCTCGCCATGCAGGCCTACCTCAAGTCCGGCGTTGACGACGCCCGCCGCGTCTGCGAGTGGGCCGTCTCACGCAAGCGCATCGTCACCGTCCGCCTCGTCAAGGGCGCCTACTGGGATTACCACGTCATCCACTCCGAGCAGATGGGCTGGCCCTGCCCCGTGTGGCCCGTGAAGTGGCAGACCGACGCCTGCTTCGAGGACATGGCCCGCGTCTTCATCGACGCCTGCCCGCGATCGACCTCGGGCGGCGGCGTCAAGCTCGCTCTCGGCAGCCACAACGCCCGCTCGATCGCCTCCACGCTCGCCAACCTCGAAGCCCGCGGCCTCCCCCACAAGGCCATCGAGCTCCAGATGCTCCACGGCATGGCCGACCAGCTCAAGTACGCCGCCGCCGAAATGGGCCTGCGCGTCCGCGAGTACGTCCCCGTCGGTGAGATGATCCCGGGCATGGCCTACCTCGTCCGCCGCCTGCTCGAGAACACCTCCAACGAAAGCTGGCTCAAGGCCGGCTTCATGGACAACGCCGACCCCGCCGTCCTCCTCCGCGCGCCCAGCGCCCCCGCGCCGGCCGCTCCCAAGGTCGCCGGCACGGGCGCCGCGCCCGCGTCGGCGCCGTCCACGCCGTCGTCCTCCGATCTCCTCTCCGTCGCCCCCGAGCGCCACTCGCTCTCGCCCGCCATCCCCGGTCTTGCCAACGGCCGCGCCTTCTTCAACGAGTCCTTCCGCGACTTCTCCGACGCCCGCCAGCGAGAGGCCTTCGCCGCCGCCGTCGCTCGCGCCCAGGTGCCCGCCGTCGCCAACGACCGCACGCCCGAGCATGCCCGCGACATGATCGCCCGGGCCCATGCCGCCTTCCCCGCCTGGCGCGACACCGACTGCACCCTCCGAGCCTCAGTCCTCGTCAAGGCCGCGGCGCTCATGCGGGCCCGCCGCGACGAGCTCTCCGCCGTCATGATCAAGGAAGCCGGTAAGACCTGGCGCGAGGCTGACGCCGACACGTGCGAAGCCATCGACTTCTGCGAGTACTACGCCCGCCACGCCGTCCCCCTCTTCCAGCGCCAGCGACTGGGCCGGTTCATCGGCGAGCTCGACGAGCAGTGGCACCAGCCCCGCGGCGTCGCCGTCGTCATCAGCCCCTGGAACTTCCCCCTCGCCATCTGCTGCGGCATGACCGTCGCCGCCCTCGTCACCGGCAACACCGTCGTCGTCAAGCCCGCCGAGCAGACCCCCGGCATCGCCAAGCTGATGCACGACATCCTGCACGACGCCCTCCGCGACGTGCTCGGCTCGGCCCACCTTGATCTCAAGCCCGACGACATCCTGCACTTCTGCCCCGCGCCCGGCGAGACCACCGGCGCCGCGCTCGTCCGCGACCCCCGCACCGCGATCATCGCCTTCACCGGCAGCATGAACGTCGGCCTCGACATCCTCAACGCCTCGGCCCCGCCCACGCCCTTCGGCTCCGGCGGCGCGGCCTTCTCCGTCCCTACGCACGTCAAGAAGGTCATCTGCGAGATGGGCGGCAAGAACGCCATCATCATCGACACCAGCGCCGACTTCGACGAGGCCGTCCTGGGCGTCCGCCACTCCGCCTTCGGCTTCCAGGGCCAGAAGTGCTCCGCCTGCTCACGCGTCATCGTCGTTGACCCCGAAGGTCCCGACGGCCCCGCCATCAGGCTCTTCACCCACCGTTTCGTCGAAGCCTCCCGAGCCCTGGTCGTGGGGGACCCGACCTCGCCGGGCACCGACGTCGGCCCCGTCATCGACGCCGACGCCAAGGCCAAGATCCTCCACTACATCGACCTGGGAAAGAAAGAGTGCCGCCTCGAGCTCGCGCTCCGCGTCCCCGACGGTCTCGAGCAGCGCACCGGCCGCCATTACGTCGCGCCGCACATCTTCGGCGCCGTCCGCCCCGAGCACGTCATCGCCCGCGACGAAATCTTCGGCCCCGTCGTCGCCATCATGCACGCCCGCACCTTCCAGGAAGCCCTCGAGATCGCCAACGCCTCGCCCTACAAGCTCACCGGCGCCGTCTACAGCCGCAAGCCCTCGCACCTGGACCAGGCCCGCCGCGATTTCCGCGTCGGCAACCTCTACCTCAACCGCGGCTCGACCGGCGCGCTCGTCGCCCGCCAGCCCTTCGGCGGCTTCGGCATGTCGGGCACCGGCTCCAAGGCCGGCGGCGCTGAGTACCTCTACCACTTCGTCGAACCGCGCGTGAGCTGCGAGAACGCCATGCGCCGCGGCTTCGCCCCGGAGCTGTGATCCCAGCCGCGAACGCGCTTCCCCTTTGTGCCTCCGTGCCTTTGTGCCTCCGTGCCTTCTTCCATTACTTGAACTGCTCGTCCACGACCACCGCGTCCGCGGGCATGGCATCTTCCCGCGTGCTCGGCCACATCCGCTCCGTGTAGATGAACGCGTCCACCTGCTTGGACCAGTTGGTCGTCATGTCGGCGTTGCCCAGCGGACGAGCCGACATCTCTCCGCGCATCCAGTGGCCCTCCGGCAGCCCCCGCATCGGCACGAACAGGAACGGCCGGTTCGTCTGCTTGCAGAGCGACTCGAATGAACCCGCAGGCGGCGGCGCTACGGGCCATGAGTTCCGCATGTTCGCAAGCCCCGCCTGCCCCCCGTACGTGACGAAGCCCACGATGTACATCTCCTCGCCGAGCGTCCGATTCGCGATCTCTCCCATGGTCGTGTAGCCGTCGTACGAGATTCCAAACTGCGGCGGAAGCTCGATCCCTTCCGCGTGACGCACCAAGTGCATCGTCGCGGCCCACAGGATCACCTTCCGTCCCTTGTACGGCCCGTTCATGAGCCACACCAGGTTCTCGCCCATGCGCACGTCGCGGAGCACCTGCTCCTTCACCGTCGGCCGCCGACCTTCCGCCATCGCCTCGAAGTGCGGCAGAATCGATCGGATTGAGATCAGCGCGTCGCCGAACGACCGCTTCATGAACTCAAACTCCGCCTCGCCGTGCGCTGCGACCAGCGCGGCTCGGTGCGCGTCAAAGAGCGGCTCGATCGCCTCCCATTCAACCTGCAACTCCTTGAGCTTGGACGAATCATCGCGCGACCTGAACGCGGCGTTGACCGCCTCGGCGCCCAGCGACGCCCGCTGACCCTCGTTCAGAACGCCCTCGCCCGCCGACGAGAGATACGCCAGCGTCGACTCGCACCACGGCGTCGCGTCGCTCGAGAACTGGTGATCGAAACCAGCGATCTCCAGCGGCGGCCCCGCAGAGCCCGGGGCGCGTGTCGCCCGCGCATACTCGAGCACCGGGCGTACCTGCGCGCTCATGGTCCAGATGCCGAACACGCCCTTGGACGCCGCCTCTGCCGCCGTCAGCGATGTGTCGCCCATCGCCCGGTCCGCCTCGCGGCACAGGAACATCCCCGACTCCCACATCAGCACGTCAAAGCCGCACTTCTGATGCAGGTACTTGATCAGCCGGCACTTCGCCAGGAATGTCGCCGCGTCGCCGTGCGTCTGCTCACCCAGCGCCACCACCCGGGCGTCGCCGATCGCGCGTCCCACCGCCTCGAGATCGGAGAAATCTTCGTCCGCCGGATCGATCGATCGGAAAGCGTGCTCGCCGAGCCACCGCGCCTTTTCCGCGTCGGAGAGCGTCGCCGCCGCGGGCGCCGCCGGAGAAGCCTCTGGCTGGTGAACGCAGCCGTCCGCGGCCGCGATGACGACGTGCAGCAGCGCCGCACACACAACCACGCCCGGGAGCTGATTCATGATCAAAACCTCCGCTGTCCCGTCGCCGACGCGCAAAGTCTAGCAAAAGGTGAAACCTCATACTTGAAATTTCGAATGATAGTTCAAACAATGACCACGATGCCCGCACCCAAGACCAGCCCCCGCCAGACCGAACCGGCACCCCAGCCCGACGCCGACGCCGGCCTCATCCGCGATCCCCGGCAGATCCGGGCGCTCATCTCCCCCGTCCGTCAGGAGATCGTTGACGCCATCCACGCCGCCGGTCCGCTCACCATCTCCCAGCTCGCCGGGCACCTCGGCCGCCCCGCCGACGCCCTCTACTTCCACATCCGCACCCTCCAGCGAGTCGGCCTCCTCATCCAGGTCGGCACCGTCGCCACCGGCCGCCGAGCCGGCAGCCTCTACGACGTCTGCGCCCGCCCCCTTCGCATCCACTACGACACCGCCCGGCCCGCCGTCACCAAGGCCATCACCTCCGTCGCCGCCTCCATGGTCCGCCTCGCCCAGCGCGATTTCGCCCGGGCTTTCCGCCTCAAGCTCGCCACCATCGACGGCAACCGTCGCAACACCTGGAGCGGCCGGACCAAAGGCTGGCTCTCGCCCGACCAGATCGCCCAGGTCAACCGCATCCTCGCCGAGCTGCTCGCCATCTTCCGCGAGGCAAGCCCGCGACCCGGCGCCACCCTCCACGCCGCCACATTCGTCCTCACGCCGCTCCCCGAGCACCGCCGAGCGCCCTCCAACGCTCGCCGCTCGTCCCCCGCCCAACGCGCTGATTCAGGCGCCCCCCGGCGCAGAAAGGACTCCCAATGAACCGTGCATCCGCTCACTTCGCACCCCGGCGCCCGCTCCGCTCCGCCGCCCTCGCCACGGCGATCATCGCGGGGCTGGCCGCCGCCATCGGGCCCGCGATCGCGATCGGGATGCCGCTCACCGGGCCCGTCACCCAGCTCCACGCCCAGCGCCAGACCGCCGCCGAGATCCTCGACTCCGTCCGCCGCTCCACCGGCTACGACGCGCTCACCGCCCGCGACCGCGACATCGTCATGAAGGGCCAGGCCACCATCGCCTCCGTCGATTCGCAGGGAACCTTCATGTTCTCCCCGTCCGGCGAGGTGCTCTGGGAAGTCGTCGGCCCGCTCAGCACCACCATCGGCTTCGACGGCAAGATCGCCTGGGAACGAAACGAGAACGGCATCGCCCGCACGCTGGCACTCGACGACCGTGAGACCCGCCTCACCGGGATGGATTTCCTCACCGGCCGCTGGCTCGCCAAGGACACGGCACTCGACTTCACGGTCGCGCCCGAGTCACCCGATGGATCGATCATCCTCGAATTCAAGCGCGGTGACTCCTCCACCCACGGCACCATCGAGATCGACGACGCGACCAGGCTCCCGCGCAAGGTGGTCATCGAGGGCGGCACCTCGCCCGAGACCATCCAGCTCTCAGACTTCACCGAGTTCGAGGGCGCCCGTGTCTTCGGCCGCTTCAGCCAGCAGCAGGGCGACAACCCGCCCGCCACCTTCACCGTCAAGGAAGTCGCCGACGCGCCGACCTTCATCCGCAACCCCTACGAGCCCGTCCTCTCCCTCCCCGACAACTTCCGCTTCGATCCCGCCGCCTCGCCCCGCATCGAGGTCCGCACCGCGCCCACCAGGCACCACCTCATCAAGGCCCTCATCAACGGCCAGGACGTCGGCTACTTCATCTTCGACTCCGGCGCCGGCACCGAAGTCATCTCCACCAAGGTCGCCGAGCAGCTCAAGCTCGAATCCTTCGGCAAGGTCCCCGTGCGCGGCGTCGGCGCCACCATTGACGCGGGCTTCTACCAGCCCGAGTCCCTTGTCGTCGGCCCGATGACCATCGACAAGCCCATCCTCGTCGGCCTCGACCTCTCCTTCCTCGACCAGTTCATGGGCGTCCCCGTCGCGGGCATCATCGGCTACGGCGTCCTGGGCCGCTGCGCCGCCGTCATCGACGCCGACGGCGGCTGGATCGAGCTCCACGATACCGCGAAGTACTCGCTCCCCGCCGGCGAGTGGACCCCCGTCGCCCTCTACGGCCGTCACCCCGCGGTCAAGGGCGCCATCGAAGGACACGAAGGCTTCCTCCGCCTCGATACCGGCGCCGCCAACACCACCATCACCGTCCACGCCCCGACCGTCTCCGAGTTCAAGATGCTCGAGGACCGCAACGTCACCGATTCCATGATGGGCGGCGTCGGCGGCATGATCAAGGCAAAGTCGGGCGTGCTCAAGTCCGTCACCCTCGGAGGCCGCACCTTCGAGAATGTCACCGCGACCTTCGCGCTCCCGGGCGACTCCGCCATGAACGACCGCGGCACCCTCGCCAACGTCGGCGGTCAGCTCCTCAAGCCCTTCGTCCTCGTCTTCGACTACCCCCACGAGCGGATGGCATTCATCCCCCGCGATGAAGCCGACCAGCCCGCGGCGATCGATGCGGATACCGCCACCAGCGACCAGTAGCGGTCAGAGATGCCAATCCGCCACCACAAGAACCCTCCCCTGCGGAGGGTTTTCTTCATTCTCCGTCACCCGCCTCGATCGTGCTGTCCTCTTCCAGGCTCTGGCCGCGTTGTTCTCTGTCTCATGCTGTCACCCGCGTCTCCCTGCATGGCTCGAAACGCAACCGTCCCGATTGCTAAACTGTTTGTATGTCCTGCCTCCTCGCCGCCTTTGCATTGTTGCTTCCCCGCACGGTCATCCTGATCCTGGTCATCTTCTCGGATTACATCGGCCGAGCCTGGCAGAACGATCTCTGGCCGTTCCTTGGCTTCTTCTTCATGCCCTACACCACCCTCGCCTATTCCTGGGCCATGAACTCGGCCGGAAAGGTCGATGGCATCCAGCTCGTCATTGTCATCATCGCAGCCCTGCTCGACGTCGGGTCCATCACCGGAGGTGAGCAGGTCGTCAGGAAGCGCCGAGCTCGCGCCGAGTCATGAATCCCATCGAGCTTGACGCCGGAACAGCACGCCCTTGCCACCCCCGGTCTTGCGACCGAACGAGACATCGCGCCCGACAGGGTTCCCTCGCCGCCCGGGCACCTCGCACCACCGCGCAACGCCGCCCCGCCCGCCTCGCGCGCCCGTATCACGGTCCCGGCGGTCCTTGCAAGTTAAAATAGCCGCATGTGCAGCGAATTCCCGAGCCATGAATCGTCGACCCACAGGATCCCGCCCCGGCCGCGATTGAATGCGCCCGGCGAACGCCCGGGCGACTGGGTCGGCCCGTACAAGCTGCTCGAAGTCATCGGCGAGGGCGGCTTCGGCACCGTCTGGCTCGCCGAACGCCGCGAGCCCATGGTCCAGCGGGTCGCCCTCAAGGTCATCAAGCCCGGCATGGACTCCAAGGCGGTCATCGCCCGCTTCGAGCAGGAGCGCCAGGCCCTGGCGGTCATGGACCACCCCAACGTCGCCAAGGTCCTCGACGGCGGCGTGACCCCCGCGGGCCGCCCGTACTTCGTCATGGAGCACGTCAAGGGCGAGGCGATCACGTCGTTCGCCGACCGCCACCGGCTCACCATCAGGCAGCGGCTCGAGCTGTTCATCCCCGTGTGCGAGGCCGTGCAGCACGCCCACATGAAGGGGATCATCCACCGGGACCTCAAGCCGTCCAACATCCTCGTGTCACCGGTGGGGGATCGAGCGACCGGTGAAGGCGGCTCCGTCCACGGCATGCTGGTCAAGGTCATCGACTTCGGCGTCGCCAAGGCGATCAGCCACACCCTGACGGACAAGACGATCTTCACGGAGACCGGCCAGATCATCGGCACCCCCGAGTACATGAGCCCCGAGCAGGCCGAGATGGGGGCCACCGACATCGACACCCGCACCGACGTCTACTCGCTGGGCGTCGTGCTCTACGAACTGCTCAGCGGCACCCTGCCCTTCGATCCCGGCACGCTGCGAAGCGGGGGATACGCCCAGATCCAGCGCATCATCCGCGAAGAGGAACCGCCCCGGCCGAGCACCCGGCTCGGCACCGCCGACGACCAGACCGCCGCGGCCATCGCCCGGGCCCGCCAGACCGAACGGGAAGCCATCGCCGGGGAACTCCGCCGCGAACTGGAATGGATACCGCTCAAGGCCATGCGGAAGGACCGCACGCGGCGCTACGCCAGCGCCGAGTCGCTCGGGGCGGACGTTCGCCGTTACCTCGACGGACGCCCGCTGGAAGCCGCGCCCGAGAGCCGGATGTACCTGCTGCGCAAGTTCGTGCGCCGCAACCGCGTGCACGTGACCGCCGCCGCGGCCGTGACCCTTGCCTTGATCGCGGGTGTCGCCGCAACCGGTCTTGCGCTCAACCGTGCGCTCACCGCCGAGCAGGACCTGAGGACGCAACTGGCCGAGACGGAAAAAGCCCAGCGGGCCGAGCAGGAACGCGCCGACCAGTTGAAGCAGGTTGCCGACTTCCAGTCGCAGATGCTCGCGCAGATCGACACCGCCAGGGCGGGTGCCGACCTGATGGCCGACGTCCGCGACCGGTTCGCCGCCGCACTGGAGAAGGACGCCGTCCCGGAGGCCGAGCGCACGGCGCGTGTCGACGCGCTCCGCAAAGACCTGATGCGAGTCAACGCCACCGACGCCGCCGCCGCGATGATCGACCGCACCATCCTCCGGCCCGCCATCAGGACCATCGACGACCAGTTCAGGGGCGACCCGAAGACCGACGCGAGCCTGCGCCAGGCGCTCGCGGACCTCTACCTCACGATCGGCCTGTACGACGCCGCCCTCCCGCTGCAGGAGTCGGCGCTGGCGACCCGCCGCCGGGTGCTGGGGAACGACCACGCCGACACCATCGATTCCATCAACAGCATGGCTGGACTGCTCCGGTACGCGGGCAGGTTCGACCAGGCCGAGCCGTACGTCCTCGAGGCGCTCGAGAAGCGCCGCCGCGTGCTCGGAGAGGAGCACCCCGGCACGATCATCGCCCTCAACAGCATGGGCTCCCTCCTCCACGACCAGGGTAAGCTCGCCGAGGCCGAGCCCTACTACCGCGAGGCGCTGGAGAAATCCGTCCGCGTGCTGGGAGACGAGCATCCCGACACGATCACCGCCGTCAGCAACATGGCCGCGTTCCTCCGCGACCAGGGCAAGCTCGCCGACGCCGAACCCTACTACCGCGAAGCGCTCGCCACCCGCCGCCGCGTCCTCGGAGACGACCACCCCAACACGATCCAATCCATCAACAACATGGGCTCCCTGCTCCAGGACCAGGGCAAGCTCGCCGAGGCCGAGCCGTACTACCGCGAGGCACTCGACAGGACCCGGCGCGCGCACGGCGAGGAGCACCCCGACACGCTCACCTCGCTCAACAACATGGGCACCCTGCTCCGCAACCAGGGCAGGCTCGCCGAGGCCGAACCCTTGTACCGCGAGGCGATCGAGAAGCGCCGCCGCGTCCTCGGAGAGGACCACCCGCACACGCTCCAATCCATCGGCAACATGGGCTCCCTGCTCCAGCGCCAGGGAAAGCTCGCCGAGGCCGAGCCGTACCTCATGGAGGCGCTCGAGAAAAGCCGCCGCATCCTCGGCGAGGAGCACCCGCAGACGCTCAACTGGGTGTACACACTCGGGTTCCTGCTCCATTCCCAGGGAAGGCTGGCCGAGGCGGAGGCGTACTACCGCGAGGACCTGGAGAAGTGCCGGCGCGTGCTGGGCGACGAGCACCCCAGCACCATCGCCTCCATCACCCAGATGGGGATGCTGCTGCTCGACCAGGGCAAGCTGGCCGAAGCCGAGCCGTACTACCGCGAGGCCATGGAGAAGTTCCGCCGCGTGCTGGGCGATGAGCACCCCAACACCACCGCCGCCATCAGCAACATGGGATACCTGCTCCACGTCAAGGGCGAACTCACCGAGGCCGAGTCGTACCTCCGAGACGCCTTGGAAAAACGCCGCCGCGTGCTCGGGGATGAACACCCCGAGACACTCAAGACCATCGGCCACCTCGGACGCCTCTTCCTCCAGCAGGCCAACTACCGCGAAGCCCTCGACCTTCTCGCCCCCGCCGAGCCCGCGGCCCGCAACGCCTTCACCGGCGATCACGCGCCGCGCCTCGCGACGATGCTGACGACCCTCGGCCGCGCCCGCGTGGGCATGGGTTACGACCCCGACCGGTTCACCACCGCCGAGGCGAACCTGCTCGAGTCGCACGGGATCCTGTTCAAGGCCCGCGGCGAGTCGCACGCCGACGTCATCGACTGCATGTCGGGCCTCGTCGAACTCTACACCGCATGGGACGCCGCCGACCCCGGCAAGGGCTACGACGCCAAGGCCGCGGGTTGGAGGGACCGGCTTCGCGCGGCGAATCAGCCGCCGATGCCGACCGCGAACGCCGCAACGCTGGCCCCGGAGTAGCCGCCGTGGCGAGGTCCGTTCAGTAGGAGAAGTTGGCGTTGGCGTGGGTTGAGCCCGTGGCGTCGGCCGCCGCGTTCCCGCTCACCGCCGCGCTGCCCGGCGCGGTGCGGTCGATGATCGGCCCGTAGACGTTGTTGGCGACCAGCGACCAGTTCGTGGTGTTGCCGGCGCAGGTGTTCCGGACGATGATGTTGCCCGCGCTGCTGCACACGATGCCGAAGTCGGCGTCGGTGCAGTTGTTGCCCTCGATGCGGTTGTCCGACGCTGTCGCGCGGATGCCGGCCCCGGTTTCGGTGGTGCTGAGCCCGTTGCTGTCGCAGGTGTTGTTCAGAACCACACAATCGGAGGACAGAGTGATCCCGTCGAGGTCGTTGCTGTCCGCCGTGCAGCCGGAAACCCTGCTGCCCGAACCGGCGGAGATCCCGCTCCCGGAATTGCCCTTCGCGATGCAATTGGTGACGCTGCCAAAGGAAACCGAGATCCCCAGGGAGTCATTGGAATTCGCCATGCAGTCGGTCACCGTGGAGCCGATGCCGGCGAGGATACCCCCGGAAGTGTTGCCGTTGGCAGTGCAGTGAGAGATCTCGCAATTCTGCGTGGCAGCGATTCCCCTCCGACCGTTGCCGTTCGCGGTGCAGAAACTGATGACCGCGCTGGTGAACGAGCCGATCCCGTCGCCCGTGTTGCCGCCGGCCGTGCACCGGGTGATGACGCTGTTGGCCGCCACGATGCCGCTTTCACCATTGCCGCTGGCGCCCACACCCTCGATCAGGCCGCTCTTGACCTCGAAGGTGCTCATGTTGATGCCGGTGCTCCCCCAGTTGCGCACCGAACCGTTGCGGATGGTGATGCCCTGGAGGCCGACGCCGCTCGTGCGGATCCCCTCGAACGACCCCGCGACGCCGGCGAGCTCGAAGCCCATGAGGTCGATGGTCACCCCGCTCACCGCGATCTCGATCCCGCTCTTGGCCGTAACCCCGGTCATGTTGCCCGTGAGGTAATACGACCCGGGCTGCGAGATCCGGAACAGCGAGTCCGCGTCGCCGGGCGTGCTCGTCAGGCTGATCGCGATCCTCGGCTCAACCTCCGTCAGCGTCTTGCCCGTGCCGGCGACCGGTCCGGCGGGCGGGTCGAGCGGGCCGGCCCACGTGATCGCCCCGACCACCCCCAGGAGCCCTGCCAGGAACGCGAACGCCGAAAGACGAATCCGAAGCTGCTGCGGCACAGTGATTTCCTCCCCAATTGGTGCGGAACGAATCTACCGCACCTGGCCGCCAATTCCATGCTCGTTTTGAGAAATTCCCATGGCTACCACCGGGCCGTGGCTCACCCGAACCCTTCCGCTCCCTGTCCCGGTGTTCTCTCCGAGCGATCCTACGATCTGGTCGAATGCCCGACCCGACCCCGAACACGTCCCGTGGCGGACCCAGCATCCGCAACTTCTCGATCATCGCCCACATCGACCACGGGAAGTCCACGCTCGCCGACCGCCTCCTCCAGGCGACCAACGCCGTCTCCGCGCGCGAAGCCAAGGACCAGATCCTCGACTCGATGGACATCGAGCGCGAGCGTGGCATCACCATCAAGGCGTCCGCGGTCACCGTCTACCACCGCCACAAGACCGGCGCCAAGACCGACGAGCTCGAGCTTGATTACGAGGCCCCCGCCGACGAGGCCGCGCCCGGCGCGCACAAGCCCAGGAAGGGCGAAGCCCCCGAAGTCCACGGCGACCTCTACATGCTCAACTTCATCGACACCCCCGGGCACGTGGATTTCAACTACGAGGTCTCCCGCGCGCTCAAGGCCTGCGAGGGCGCCATCCTCGTCGTCGACGCCACGCAGGGCGTGCAGGCCCAGACCCTCGTCAACGCCTACCTCGCCGTCAACGAGAACCTCACCATCATCCCGGTGATCAACAAGATCGACCTCCCCTCGGCCCGCACGCTCGACGTCGCCGAGGAAATCGAGCAGACGCTCGGCTTCCCCGCCGAGGACTGCCTGCAGGTCTCCGCCAAGAGCGGCATCGGCATCCCCGAGCTCCTCGCCGCGATCTGCGAACGCTTCCCCGCGCCGCGCCCGCCCGTCACCGAGAAGCTCCGGGCCCTCATCTTCGACGCCGTCTACGACGACTACCGCGGCGTCATCGTCTACGTCCGCGTCTTCGACGGACGCCTCAAGGTCGGCGACAAGATCCGCATGATGGGCACCGAGCGGACCTTCCAGGTCACCGAGATCGGCAAGATGACGCCCAAGCCGTACCGCCTGCCCAACGGCGAGATCGGCCCGGGCGAAACCGCCTACGTCGTCGCCGCGATCCGCTCGCTCCGCGACGTCCGCATCGGCGACACCGTCACCCTCGAGAACAACCCCGCCACCGAGGCGCTCCCCGGCTACCAGCCGCCGCGGCAGATGGTCTTCTGCGACTTCTACCCCGCGACCACCGAAGAGGGCGGCGGCGCCGACTTCGAGCAGCTCCGCGACGCCATCGAGAAGCTCTCGCTCAACGACTCCTCCTTCACCTACCAGCCCGTCCACTCCGAGGCCCTGGGCTTCGGCTTCCGCTGCGGGTTCCTCGGCCTGCTCCACATGGACATCGTCCAGGAGCGGCTCGAGCGCGAGGGCGACGTCCAGATCGTCCAGACCGCGCCCACCGTGTCGTACCACGTGCTCGTGCGCGGGACCGACACCGTGACCGGCGCCAACGGCCAGGCGCTCAAGACCGTCGATCCCAACAGCCCGTATTTCAAGAACATCCCGCCCGCGACGCAGCTCCTCGAAGTCCACAACCCCGCCGACCTGCCCAACCCCGGGCACATCATCGAGATCCGCGAGCCCATCTGCAAGGTCGAGATCATGCTCCCCAAGGAGTACATCGGCGACATCATGAAGCTCTGCCTCGAGCGGCGCGGCGTCTACAAGAACCAGTCCTACGTCTCGACCTCCCGCGAGATCATCACCTTCGAGGTGCCGCTCGCCGAGATCATCTACGACTTCTTCGACAAGATGAAGGGCCTCACGTCGGGCTACGGCACGATGGACTACGAGGTGCTCGAGTACCGGCCGGACAACCTGGTGAAGATGGACACCCTCATCAACGGCGAGCCCGTCGAGGCGCTGGCGATCATCGTCCACCGCGACAAGGCCGAGCACCGTGGCCGCAACCTGCTCGTGCGCCTGAAGGAGCAGATCCCGCGCCACCAGTTCGAGATCCCGCTCCAGTCCGCGATCGGCGGCAAGATCATCGCCCGCGAAACCATCAAGGCCTTCCGCAAGGACGTGCTCGCCAAGTGCTACGGCGGCGACGTCTCCCGCAAGCGCAAGCTGCTCGAGAAGCAGAAGGAAGGCAAGAAGCGGATGAAGAACGTGGGGAGCGTGACCATCCCGCAGGAAGCGTTCATGGCGGTGCTGGATCAGGGGGATTGACGGTGCGTGCCTTTACGGTGGTCCGTATGTTGGCCCATTGCCTTGAAGCAGAGCGGCAAGGAGGGCCGGCAGCCCCTCTACATCAGCGGCCGTCCTCATGCCCCCGAAGGGGGCACCCGAATGTTGCCAGGGGTGAAGCGAGCGGAGCGAGCGAACCCCTGGATAGCGACCTCTTCGCACACTGCACCCCGGAGGGGGTGCAGGAATGTGCGGCGGTACCAGCGGTACAGTGCTCACTTCACTGTGAGCTTCATTCGCAGCGCCCCGCGAGCCGCTCAGGGCATTCTGTCACGCCGCCACTCCGTCACTCTGTATCCAATCCACCGCCGGTGTCTTGGCTCTTTGCCTTGAAGCGGGGAGTCGTAGAGGGGCGGCAGCCCTCTCCATCAGCGCACGAGATCCCGCGAGCCGCGTGACCTCGTTGAAGTATCGCGCGAGACAGGATCGCAAGGGGGCGCATTCCACGGGTGCCGCTCGCTCCGCGACCTTCACCGCTGGCGACATGCTTGCGGGCCGCTGGACCGCTTGCGGCACTCCACCACGCCACCTTTCTTCGCCCAACCTACCGCCCGACCTACCGCCGAGCCGCCGCCCGGGTGCTGGGCTTCTTCCTCGCGACCTGTTTCTTTCCAACCTTTTTCCTCGCGACGGCCTTGGCGGATGACCCGGGCCGAGCTTTCGTGCTCGCGGCTTTCCTGGAGCTCTTCCGAGCAGGTTTGGTCGCGGCCCGCCGTTCGCGCGCGCCCTTGAACTCGCGCTCGTACAGCTCGATCGTCCGCTTCACGGTCATGCGCCGCAGGCACTCGGCGACGACGTCGAGCGGGACATCGTCGATCGACCGGAACCGGATGCACCCCTTGCCCATGTCGAGCTTCTTGCCCGCCTTGCGCCACGCGTCCGTGAACCACGCCTTGAGCTTCTCGTCGCAATACAGGCAGAACAGGTACAACGACATGTACTGCTTCTGCGAAGCCCACCCTGCCAGGGGCAGCGGCTGCGACGGGTCGCAGTGGTAGCCGGGCGGGTACACGCCGTGCGGGATGGCAAAGCCCGGCAGGCCGTACCCCATCACCTCGACCGCCGACGTGTCGATGTTCCGGCGGAACACGTCCCGAAGAACCTCAAGCGCGGCCCGCCGCTCGGGCGGAAGCTCGGCCATGTACTCATCCACCGTCGCGGCTTTGCTCTGCATCCGAGCAGAATACCACGACATCTCACGGCCCGCGGGATCGGACCGTGTGCCGCGGGAACATCCGCGCACGGGCGGCCTTCCCGCACGCCCCCTCCGGCCCGCCCGCAAGAAATCATCCAAATCGCGACAACTCACGCTGCCGCCGCGGCTTGCGGCGTGGCGCCGCGCCTCCCCGAACGTCCGCGAACGCGACCGATCCACCGCCGCCGTGCGCGCGCCGAGTGCCCCGGTCTGTTCCTGCGAGGGCCTGTCGCCCAATACGCTCGCACGCTTTCCTGATGCCCGATACCCAGTGCCTTCTCCACCCAGCCCGCCTTCGAGTTCAGGCCGCCGCTCGCCGACGCCGACCTCGCCCTCACCGGCGACGTGCCCGTCCCCTTCTTCAATCCCCACGACAAAGACCAGGTCATCGCCGATCTCGCCGACCCGCACCACTCGCTCCTCTCCATCGCCGCCAAGCACCAGACCACGCTCGAGGCGCTCAACCTCTGGATGACGCGGGCCGACGTCGCCGACTCGCTCGCGAACCTCCAGTCCGCCGCCGTCACCAAGGCCCGCCTCACCGCCTCCATCCAGCTTCCCCGAGCCGTTCCCCTCCTCCTCACGCTGCTGGCGTCGGCCCAGCAGGAGGAAACCAAGCTCCCGCTCACCGACTCGCTCCGCTCGCTCCACACCCGGGCCCGCCTGCGCACCATCTCCCTCCGAGCCGCTCACTGCCTGCTCCGCATCGCGAGCTACCACACCCCTCGACCGGCGTCCGCCCGCGCCACCGGCAACTCGCCCCCCAATTCACCACCCGATACTCCAACGCCCCGTGCCCCTGGCGGCCTGTCCGCCAGTGCTTCTTCCGACACTCCAGTCACCTGCACCACTGGCAACTCGTCCGCCAGTGCGCCTTCCGATCCAATTCCCCGTGCCACCGGCGGCTTGCCCCTCAGTGCTTCTTCCGACACTCCAATTGCAGGCGAATCTTCCCGCTCTTCATCTGAACTTTGCCATTTGAACTCTGAACGTTCCTCTCGTGCCACTGGCGGCTTGTCCGCCAGTGCGCCTTCCGACATTCCAATTCCCCGTGCCACTGGCGGCTTGCCCGCCAGTGCGCTGTCCCACGACTCCTCCCAACCGCCGCTTCTCCGCCCGTGCGCATGCAACAACACCGCTGATCAGCGAACCGGCTTCTCCGCGCCCTCCGCGTTTTCCGCGGCAAACTCATCCGCCACCCCCATCCGCGGGCCGTGAAACGGGGCGACCGTCCCGGCGTATGCTCGGTCATGGGACCCCGCTTCCGCCCGCACTTTGAAACGCTGCACGTGCTGTTCCTGATGGTCTGGCTCTGCATGCTGTTCGGCGCGGGGATGGGAGCGGCCGTGGCGTTCCCACAGATCAAGAAGCTCGATCCAGCGCTCCCCGAGTACGCATCATTCACGGGCGAGCACTGGAAGATCGCGGGCGGGCACATCGGCAACACGCTGTTCGTGATCGCGGACAAGGCGCAGATCATCAGCGCGATCGGCGCGCTGCTCACGCTCGTGCTGGTGATGAGGGCCCGGGGCCTGACCGCGGCGCGGGGGTACGCGGTGGCGCGCGTGGTGCTCTTGGGTCTCGCGACGGCGATCGCGATCTACCACGTGTTCGTGCTCTCGCCCAAGATGATGAGCACGATCCAGGAGTTCTGGGCGGCCGCCCGGGCGGGCGACATGGCCAAGGCGACGCCGCTGCAGGCGACGTTCGACAGCTACCACCCGGCGTCGCGGCTGACGCTCGAATCGACGTGGGTCACGCTCGTGATCGCGCTCTTGGTGAGCGTGTTCGACGCGGCACGCGGGCCGGCGGTGGTTACCGCCGAGCCATCGACTCGTAGAACTTGATCATCGCGGGGACGGTCATGCGCTGCGCCGCCTGGGCGAGCACATCGAGCGGGACGTCCTCGAGCTTCTTGAAGCGCACGCAGCCCTTGCCCATGTCGAGCTTGCGGCCCGTGGCGGTCCACGCGTTTTCGAACCACGACCTGATCGCGGGATCGCCGTAAATGCAGGTCATGTAAAGCGAGAAGTGGTTCTTCTGCGAGGCCATGCCCATGACCGGCAGCGGCTGGCGCGGGTCGCAGTGGTACCCAGGCGGGTAGATGCTGTGGGGGATGCAGTAGCCGATCATCCCGTACTGCATGCCCTCCTCGATGCCCTTGTCGAGGTTCTTGAGAAGGACGGCTCGGAGCTGCTCGATGACCTCGCGCCGGTCGGGCGGCAGGGCGGCCAGGTAGGCGGCGACCGTGGGCAGGCCGCGCGGGGGCTTGGCCGACGCACCCTGCTTCTTCGCGGGCGAACGCGTGCCCGCCGACTTGGTGCTTGCCGGGGTCTTGGCCGCCTTCGCGGCGGTCTTCTTGCCGGCTTTCTTGCTGGAAGTTCTGCTGGAAGCGGCGGCGCGCGGGGCGGGCCGGCGGCTCACGTTCGTTGCTTTCCTGCTGGTGCGTTTGGCCATGCGCGGGAGCATACCAAACCGCGTGCCGGTCATGCAGCCGGCGTGGTGCCGCCGGCCAGTTCCGCCGGGGGATCTCGGCTCGGCGGTTCCGCGGTGCGCGGGCTCCGCAGGTCGATGCGCGAATCCCCGACGATGAGCCGGGCGTCGCGCGAGAAGAAGAACCAGTTCCACGCCCACGTCGCGAGCACGAACAGCCGGTTGCGGAAGCTCACCAGGAACATGACGTGGATGCCGCCCCACAGGAGCCATGCAAGGAACCCGCCGAACTTCATCCCGCGGATCCACGCCACCGCCTTGGCCCGGCCGATCGTGGCCATGGACCCCTTGTCGCGGTAGATGAACGGGTCGCGAGCGACAGGCTCGGGGCGGGCGTGCGGACCCTGGCCGAAGCTGGTTTCGCGGGCGATGAGCCGCCCGACGTAGCGCCCGGACTGGAGCGCGCCCTGCGCGACGCCGGGGACGGGCTGGTTGGTATCGGCGGAGTATGCCGCGGCGAGGTCTCCGACGACGAAGGCTTCGGGGTGCCCGGGGATCGAGAGATCGGGCTTGACGATGACACGGCCGGTGCGGTCGAGGGGGACGCCGAGGGTGGCGCCCAGCGGGCTGCCGCGCACGCCCGCGGCCCAGAACACGGTGCGAGCGGGGATGAACTCGTCGCCGGCCTTCACGCCGTCGCGGGAGACGTCGGTGACGCGGGTATTCAGGCGGACCTCGACGCCCATGGACGCCAGGTCGCGGCGGGCGCGTTCGGAGAGTTCGGGCGGGAAGGCCGAAAGGAGGCGCGGCTCGCCCTCGACCAGGATGACACGGGTGGTGGTGGTGTCGATGAAGCGGAAGTCGGCGGGGATGGTCTTGGCGGCGATTTCCTTGATGGCGCCGGCGAGTTCGACGCCGGTCGGGCCGCCGCCGACGATGGCGAAGGTGAGGGCGGCTCGGCGGGCATCCTCGTTGCCTTCGTACTCGGCGGACTCGAAGGCGAGGAGGATGCGGCGGCGGAGCTCGGTGGCGTCTTCGAGGGTCTTGAGCCCGGGCGCGACGGCGGCCCAGTCATCGTGCCCGAAGTAGGAGTGCGTGGCGCCGGCGGCGAGCACGAGCCAGTCGTACGCGACGCGGTAGTCGTCGGGGAAGACGACCTGGCGGTTGTGGAGGTCGATGGACGTCGGCTCGGCGAGCACGACGCGGCAGTTCTTGACGTTGCGGAGGACGCGGCGGATGGGCGAGGCGATGTCGGCGGGCGAGAGCGCGGCGGTGGCGACCTGGTAGAGCAGCGGCTGGAAGACGTGGTGGTTGCGGCGGTCGATGAGGATGACTTCGACCGGGGCCGAGGCGAGTGCCCGGGCCGCGGCAAGGCCGGCAAAGCCGCCGCCGATGATGACGACGCGGGGAGGCACCGGGAAGGGTAGGGAGCAGGCGGAAGGCTGCCGGCGGGCGACGGCGCTGGATGTCCTGTTCAACCTGCCGCGCGTCATGTACCATGCGTTTGCACACGCTCGGGAGATTCCTGATGAACACGCTCCGGATCGCTTCGCTTGCGCTTGCTCTGTGGTCGCCGGGTGTCCTGGCGCAGGCTCAGCCCGCCGCCGAGCCGGCCAAGGAAGCGGCGCCGGCCAAGAAGGCCAAGCCGCCCATTTACGACGAGAAGGCTGACGCGAAGGCGGCGGTTGAGGCGGCGGTGAGCAACGCTCGCAAGAACAACCGCCGCGTGCTCATCCAGTGGGGCGCGAACTGGTGCGGGTGGTGCCACCTGCTGCACGAGGCGATGGCGTCAGACAAGGACCTGAAGCGCGAGCTGATGTACGAGTACGACGTGGTGCTCGTCGACATCGGCCGCTTCGACCGGAACATGGAGCTTGCGGCCTCGTACAACGCCGATCTGAAGGCGAGCGGGGTTCCGTTCCTCACCATTCTCGACTCGTCGGGCAAGGTCATCACCAACCAGGAAACCGGGTCGCTCGAATCCAAGGAAGCGGGCAAGGCCGAGCACGACCGTGCGGCGGTTCTCAAGTTCCTCAAGGACCACGAGGCGTCCCCTCGCAACGCCGAAGCCGTGCTGAAGGATGCGCTCTCGGCCGCGGGCACGTCCGGCAAGAAGGTGTTCCTGCACTTCGGGGCGCCCTGGTGCGGCTGGTGCCACAAGCTCGAGAACTGGATGGGTCGTCCCGAGGTCGCCGCGATCCTCGACAAGGCGTTCATCGACGTCAAGATCGACGTCGACCGCGATACGGGCGGTCGCGACGTTCACCGCAGGTACCAGAAAGAGGAATCGGGCATCCCGTGGTTCGCGTTCCTGGATGCCTCGGGCGGCGCGATCATCACGAGCCAGGGGCCGGAGGGCAACACCGGGTTCCCGGCGGCGGCCGAGGAGATCGCCCACTTCGAGGCGATGCTGAAGAAGGCAGGCCTGGCCGCGCAGGACGTTGAGACGCTCGTCGCGTCTCTGCGCGAGAAGGCGCCGGCCGGGCACTGATTCTGCCGCGCGACCCGGGTGCGCGGTATTGCGCGGATCACCGTCCGTTTTTCATCCACGGCACACGTCGCGAGGTCGGGGCGGCGGCACGTGGCGGCGTGGTGTTCGGGGGCGAACGGGTGGCTTGCCGGCCGCGGCCCGAGGAGTCGCGTGCGCGCAGAGCCGCGGGCGGGAAAAATGGCAAGGGTTTGTCGGGAAAGGGGTTCGGCGATCTGGCCGGGGGCTGGTAGGGCCCGGAAACACACATGGGGTTCCGCAGGAGTTTGTCAAGAGGGTGGAGCGGGAAAGTCGGGAATTTTCGTCTGTGCGGTGTGTGACGGGTGGACTTGCGCCGTTCTTGAGGCACATTGGGTCTAGGAAAGCCGGGAAGGGACGACCGGCTGTGCGGGGTGCCGTTGCACCGCACGAGGGGAAGTCATCGTGACTGGGGAAGCCCATGACGGGCGGAGTTTCGGACCATGAGTGCGCTGTCGCGACAGCCGGAGTCGCCGTTCGCCATCGCGGACTGGCACGCCGATGTCACCCAACTTCTGGATGAGCATCACCTGGTGGCGGTCAGCCACTTTCCGCGGCGGAAGCTGCACTTTGCTTCCTCGCTTGGACGGTTCCTGTCGAGCCTGCGTGATGTCGAGGTGTGCAACCTCTACGGGCGGTACATCGATGACCTGGATTCGTTCTGCGATCAGCTCGAGCACGCGCTGCCGGGGCCGACGCTCGACCGGCGGATTGACGGGCCATCGGGCGTGACCGCGCTGCTCCGGCATCGGCACGAGCTGCGGGGCAAGGTGGCGAGCAAGTACCGCTACTACATCTGGCACGACGCCGATCATCTGCTCGAGCGGGATCGGAAGCTCTTCGGCCGCCTGGTGGACGCGTTCGCGGGCGTCGCGGCCGAGGCGGAGTACTGCGACGATGACCTGCTGCTGATCCACCGTGCGGTGTTCGTCGGCGGACCGCTGCTCGACCTGTACGCGGAAGACCCGCGCGGGCAGTTCCAGCAGTGGGCGATGGACGAGGGTCACGACGAGGCGTTCTGGGAGGTCGTGACCGGGATCGAGAAGCCGCCGGTGCTGAAGTATTCGATCGATATGTTGTGAGGAAGAAGGCATTGAGGCATCGAGGCATCAAGGCATCGAGGCATCAAGGCATCGAGAAATCAAGGCATCGAGAAATCAAGGCATTGAGCTGGAGTGGATACAACCGCGTCAGGCTGCCGACGCGTTGATGTGAAGGAAGGCAGTTTCAGGAGACGGCTCGTGGAGCGAGGGCTCGCGAGTCGAAGAGATAGGAAGCCGAGCCTGTGCCTTCGGGTGCAGGCTCGGTTGTTTTAAGGAAGGTGTCAAGGTGTCGAGGAAGAAGGCACGAAGGCACGGAGGCACGGAGGCACGAAGGCACGGAGGCACAGAGGCACGGAGGGGGGTGTCAGGGGAGAGAATTCAGGAACGTGTTGAGGACGCTCGAGAATCTCTCGGGCTGTTCGACGGGCGGGACGTGCCCGGCGCCGGCGATGACCTCCAGGCGCGACGACGGGATGGATTCGTGAATCCGGCGCATGGAGTCGAGCGGGGTGAGTGTGTCCAGTTCGCCCGCGACCACCAAGGTGGGGCAGGCGATCGTGCTCAGCGTGGCGGTTGAATCGGGCCGCGAGGCGAGCGCCCGCTGCGTCGCGGCGAGGCCGACGGTGGGCGTCTCGAGCATGATCGAGCGCCAGTGTGCCCGGAGCTGGGGGTCAAGCTGGGGCGCGAAGAGATTGGGGAGCATCGCGTCGACGACGGCGGAGGGACCTTCCTTCAGGGCGGCGTCGGCGAGGGCGAGTCTTCGCTGCGCGGCCTCGGCCGCATCCACGTTCGAGCGGGTGTCGCAGAGCACGAGTGCTCGGACCAGCGGCCGGTGACGCCGCCAGATGTCGAAGCAGATCATGCCGCCCATCGAGAGGCCGACGAAGACGGCCTGCTGATCGGGGGCGACGGCGTCGAGGAGGGTGACGACGTCGTCGGCGAGCTGGGTGATGGAGGTTTCGAGCGAGGCCGTGCTGCGGCCGTGACCGCGGAGATCAGGGATGATCGCTCGGTGCCCGGGCGGGAGGCGGATGGCCGCGTGCGCCCACATCAGCCCGGAGAGCGGGAAGCCGTGCAAGAATACAACCGGCGAGCCCGAGCCGATGACATCGCACTGGAGCTCGCCATCGGTCACGGGAACGCGCATGCGTCATGGTACGGCTCGCGCGGCGGGGGCTCCGGAGCGGGGTGATGCGAGTTGAGGCATGATCGATCAGGTGCTGGACAATCCGATCTGGCATTCGCTGGTGACCGGGCACCGGGCGTTGAGCCGCGGCGGCGAGCTTGCTCGGCGCTTTGATCGGAAGGTGTCGCCGCTGATGGGGATTCGCGAGGAGTCGGCGGGCGCGTTCGCGGAACTGCGCGGGCTGCTCGGCGATGGGGGGCCGGGGGTGCTGTTCTCACGCGGGCCGCTGCGCGTGCCCGGGGGGCTCAAGGTCATCAAGTCGATGACGATCCTGCAGATGGTGTGCCCGGCGCCGCGGCCGGGCCCGGGCGCGGAGATTGTGCGGCTTGGGCGGGAGGATGTGCCGGAGATGCTGGCGCTGACGGCGGCGACGGGCCCGGGCCCGTTCAGCGAGGACACGATCGAGATGGGGCGGTATTACGGGATTCGCTCGGAGGACGGGCGGCTTGCGGCGATGGCGGGCGAGCGGCTGCTGCTGGACGGCTATCAGGAGGTGAGCGCGGTGTGCACGGACCCGGCGTTCCGCGGGAAGGGCTACGCGCAGGCGCTGGTGGCGAAGGTAGCGGGGCAGATCGCGGCGGAAGGACTCACGCCGTTTCTGCACGTGAAGACCCAGAACGCAAGCGCGGTGGCGGCGTACGAGAGGGTCGGGTTCGAGACGTGCGGCGAGACCGTGGTGACGGTGGTTGTGAGCGAGTAAGGGGTGAGCGAGTGAGGGGGCTTGGGGGCTCCTGCGGGCGGCGAGCCGATCCTGGGATCCGAGCGTGGCGGGGCTGCGCGGCTTACGATCCACCGTGCTCTGGCAGCCGTCACTTCCCGAGATGTACCACAAGATGCCGCCCGGCGAACTGGCCGAGCGGATCGAGCGGCGCCGCGCCGAGCTGGGCGACCGGCTTGTGATCCTGGGGCACCACTACCAGACCGACGAGGTGATCCGTCACGCGGATTTCACCGGGGATTCGCTGAAACTGTCGCAGATCGCGGCTCGGCTGGCGACGGAACGGCCGGCGGACCGGCCGGTGAAGTGGGTGGTGTTCTGCGGCGTGCACTTCATGGCGGAGTCGGCGGACATGCTGACGCCGCCCGGCGTGGCGGTGATCCTGCCGGACCTGTCGGCGGGCTGCTCGATGGCGGACATGGCGCAGTACGACGACACGGTGGCGGCGTGGGAGGAGATCCACGCGGCGCTGCGCGCGGGCGGGTGGAACGGCCGGGTGGTGCCGATCACGTACGTCAATTCGTCGGCCGCGATCAAGGCCTTCGTGGGCGAGCACGGCGGCGCGTGCTGCACGAGCTCGAACGCGGGCGCGGTGTTCGAGTGGGCGATGCAGGGAAGGCACCGAGGGACTGAGGGGCGGAGTCACGAGGGCGGTGACGTGAAGGTGCTGTTCCTGCCCGATCAGCACCTGGGCAGGAACACGGCGGCGGCGTACGGGATCGACGTTGAATCGGCGACGTGCGTGTACGACCCGCGGCGAGCCCGCAAGGGCGAGGCGCTGGGCGGCGCGACGCCGGAGGAGGTCCTGCGATCGGACGTGATCCTGTGGGCCGGGCACTGCTCGGTTCACAAGCTGTTCCGCCCGGAGCACTGCGACGCGATCCGCCAGCAGAGCGAGCGGGATCGTGCGGAGGCGGCAGGGGCCGGCCGGCCGGCGCCCGAGCCGTACAGGATCATCGTGCACCCCGAGTGCTGCAAGGAAGTGGTGGACAAGGCGGACCTTGCGGGGTCGACCGAGTTCATCATCAAGACGATCCGCGAGGCGGCGCCGGGGTCGCGGTGGGCGATCGGGACGGAGTTCCACCTGGTGGCGCGGCTGGTGCGTGAGGCCGCGGCGCGGGGCGTGTCCGCGCGGGTGCTGAGCGAGTGCCAGTGCCTGTGCACGACGATGTACCGGATCGACGAGCCGCACCTGCTGTGGGTGCTCGACAACCTGGCGGGGATGTACTCGAAGGACGGGTCTGCGAAGGTGGTCAACCAGGTGTCGGTGCATCCGGAAGTCCGGCGGTTGGCGCTGCTGGCGATCGACCGGATGCTGAAACTCCCCGGCAGCGGCGCGGTGAAGCGCGACATGGCGGCGGTCGATTAGGGCGTCGCGGGGCCGCGGCGGCGGGTCGGGGGCGCCCGGGTTCGGGCAGGCAACGGCATGTCGATCGGAGCGTTGCGGGTCGCAACGGTGTGTTTTCATGCGCGATTCATGCGATGGATCGGTGGGGTATCGGAAACGCGGGGAGCACACGCCATGCGCCTGGACCGGATGCGACGCAGCAGCAACGTTGAGGACCGTCGTGGGATGCGGCCCGGCGGGCGCGGCGGGCTGGTGGTGGGGGGCGGTGCGGGCGGGCTGATTCTGCTGCTGCTGTACCTTGTGCTCGGGGGAAACCCGCTGGCGCTGCTGCAGGGCGGGTCGAGCGGGCCGGTGATCGGCGGCGGCGGTGGGGCAGTGGCGCCGAACGATCCTCGAGCCGAATTGGCGGCGAGGGTGCTGGGCGACACGGAAGAGGTGTGGTCTTCGCTCTTTGCGTCGGCGGGGCGCGAGTACCGCGAGCCCTCGATGGTGCTGTTCACCGGCGGGGTGGAGTCCGCGTGCGGGTACGCGGAGTCGGCGGTCGGCCCGTTCTACTGCCCGGGCGACATGCGGGTGTACCTTGATCTTGAGTTCTTCGACCAGCTTTCGCGGCAGCTCGGCGCGAGCGGCGACTTTGCGCAGGCGTACGTGATCGCGCACGAGGTCGGTCACCATGTCCAGCGCCTGCTCGGCAAGGAGCAGGAGGTGCGGGCGATGCACGGGCGGGTGTCGGAGGCCGAGTACAACGACCTGTCGGTGAGGCTCGAGCTACAGGCGGACTTCTACGCGGGGGTGTGGGCGCACCACGCGCAGAAGAAGCGCCAGATCCTGGAGGAGGGTGATATCGAGGAAGGGCTCGGGGCGGCGTCGGCGGTGGGAGACGACCGGTTGCAGCGGCGGGCGCAGGGGTACGTGGTGCCCGACTCGTTCACGCACGGGACATCGGAGCAGCGCGTGCGATGGTTCCGCAAGGGATTCGAGACCGGCGATCCTTCGCTCGGTGACACGTTTTCGGTGAAAAGGCCGTAGGGGAGAGGCACAAAGGCACAAAGGCACAAAGGCACAAAGGCACCAAGGCACCAAGGCACGGAGGCACGGAGGCACGAAGGCACGGAGGGGGCGGAGAAAGAATCGGGGTCAGGTGGCGGCGCGGGGGGCGATGAGGCCGATCATGCGGCCCGTCACGCCCTTGTCGCGGCGATGCGAGAAGAAGCGAGCGGGGTCGGACGCGGTGCACGCGGCGATCGTGTCGAGGGATGCAACGCCCGCGCCGCGGAGCTGTTCGGCCAGGGCCGACTGGAGATCGATGAAACGCTTGCCGAGGGCGGCGGCGGACGGGTCGGCGTGCGGGCGGACGTGCTCGGCGTGGCCGAAACGCCGCGTGAACTCCGTCGCGACTTCCGGGCCGACTTCAAAGTGCGATGGCCCGATGCACGGGCCGATGGCGGCGACCAGCGGCATGCCCGCGGCGCGGGGCAACAGCGTCGCCATGGCGGAAACGGCGGCGGACACAACATCGGACACGACTCCCCGCCAGCCGGCGTGGACGGCAGCGACCACAGAACCGTCGGCGGACGCGATCAGCACCGGGCAGCAGTCGGCGACGCGAACGGCGACGGCTCGGGATGCGTCGTTGGTGACGAGGGCGTCGGCCTTGAAATCGAGCTCTTGTTCGGTCGAAGTCGAGCACGCGGGCACGGGCGGGGCGGCGGCGTCGCGGGGTTGAGACGAGGCGATGGCCCGGCGGTCGCGCGAGGGAGAACCGGGCGTGAAGATGTGTGCTCGGGGGCCGTGGACCTGGTAGACCTGGACGACCTCGCGGCCGGGCAGGCCGATGGCGTCGAGCACGCGGCGGAAGTTCTCGCGGATGCTGGAGACCGGGTCGCGCGGCTGGCCGAGGGGCAGGTCCATCGGGTTGCCGAAGTTCAGTGAGTCGAAGGGGGCGGCCGAGACTCCGCCCGTGCGCGTGGTAAAGGCGTGCGGGATGCCGCGTGAGGCGAGGAGCGGGGAGAAGAGGAGCCCGGGTGAAGTCACGCGAGAATGTATCCCGGAGGGCTGAGCCCTGGCGCTGGTGGCGGCCCGCGGATGGTCAAGCTCGCGTGCGGCCGCGTGGCCCGTCAAGCATGATCGTTCGATGGGGCAACCGGGGCATCGGGGGAGGTTTTTTCGCCCGCGATTGAGCGGGGAAGACGCTCCCGGGTGCCCGATCGGCTCACGGCTCTACAATCGGCCCCCTTTTGCAGGAGCTGGTCGCATGGAAGCCGGTATTGTCGGGCTGCCGAACGTCGGGAAGAGCACGCTGTTCAACGCGTTGACGAAGGCGGGCGCACTGGCGGCCAACTATCCGTTTGCGACCATCGAGCCGAACGTGGGCGTGGTCCCGATTCCCGACCACCGGCTGGAGATCATCCGGCGGCACATCGAGACCCAGAAGGTCGTCCCGGCGATGCTGCGGCTGGTGGACATCGCGGGCATCGTGAAGGGCGCGAGCGAGGGCGCGGGCCTGGGGAACAAGTTCCTGTCGCACATCCGCGAGGTGGACGCGATCCTGCAGGTGGTGCGGTGCTTCACGCACGCGCCGGGGGGCGAGGACATCACGCACGTCGAGGGGACGGTCGACCCGCTGCGCGACATCGAGATCATCAACACGGAGCTCGTGCTTGCGGACCTCGAGACCGTGAACGGGGCGTTGTCGAAGGCCGAGCGGGCGGCCAAGGCGGGCGACAAGGAGTCGGTGGCTCGCTTTGCCGTCCTCAAGGCGCTGGCGCCGGTGCTCAATGCGGGCAAGCCGGCTCGGACGGTGCACTTTGACGACCCCGAGCAGGCCAAGGCGCTCAAAGGGCTGAGCCTGATCACCTCCAAGAAGGTGCTCTACGTGATGAACGTGGACGAGGAGGACGTCAACGGGACCGGGCCGCTGGCGCAGCGGGTGCGGGAGCACGCGCAGAAGGAAGGGTCGGAAGTCGTCCCGGTGTGCGCGAAGATCGAGAGCGAGCTGGCGGAGCTGGGGGATGCCGACAAGCTGGAGATGCTCCAGAGCATGGGCATGGAGGAGCCGGCGCTGAATCGGCTGGCCCGGGCAGCGTACAAGCTGCTGGGGCTCCAGAGCTACTACACGGCGGGCCCGAAGGAGATCCGGGCGTGGACGGTGCCGATCGGGTCGACCGCTCCGCAGGCGGCGGGCGTGATCCACACGGACTTCGAGAAGGGGTTCATCCGAGCGGAGATCTACTCGGTGGCGGACCTCGAGAAGTACAAGTCGGAGAAGGCGATCAAGGAAGCCGGCAAGATGCGCATCGAGGGCAAGGACTACGTGATGCACGACGCGGACGTGTGCCACTTCCTGTTCAATGTGTGAGGGGAAGGCAGGAAGGCAAGAAGGCCAGAAGGCAACAAGGCATCAAGGCAACGAGGCACAAAGGCACAAAGGCACAAAGGCAAGAAGGCATCAAGGCATCAAGGCACGAAGCCGTGGGCGGCTGGTCGTCGAGGTCGGTGAACGCGAAAAGGGCCGGCGAGGGGCCGGCCCGGACGAGGGTTGAGGGCTTTGTGACGCGGCGGAGACTTGGTGTGAAGGGCTCGCCGGTTCAGGCGATCGTGAGCCGGGAGTTCACGGGGACGGCGCGGGTGATGTTGAAGAAGTTGGGGCTGGTGGCTCGGACGATGTCGTGGAGTCGCCGGAATTCATCGTCGGTGCCCGAGCCGGCGATGATGACGTCCTGGTGGAGGTTGTCGTAGCCGGCCGAGACGCTCGGCGCGATGCCCAGGAAGCCTCGGAGGTCGATGTCGCCGTAGGTGGTGACCTCGAGCCTGGTGAGGGTGATGCCCATGAGCGCGGCGACGGCGGAGTAGCCGACCATCATGCAGGCGTTGAGCGCCGCCATGAGGTATTCCTGCGGGTTGGCGTAGCGGTTGCTGCCGCAGAGTTCGTAGGGCTCGTCCACGGGGATCGTGAACCGCCGGGGGATGTCGCCCGCGCCGATGCGGCAGCTCTCGACGTGGTGGTCGGAGCGCGTACCGCCCTTCCAGACGCTGCGGATGGTCCAGGTGGTCTTGCCCGCGGCCGGGGATTCCTCGATGGCGGCGATCGTCGATCGGAGTTCGCCGACGTCGATGCCGTTGATGACGGGCTGCACGGGCGCAGCGATACAGCTCATGCGGTCTGACATGTTCAGGTCTCCTTCGTTGGTTGTGCGGCGCGAGAGGGCCCGCCACGAGCGTTCACCCGTCACGAGCCGGGCCTCGTCGGCGCCGCGGTGTGTGTCGATCCCTTCCCGGATCGCGTGCTGTTATGATGGCGCGTCAACCGCCGCGGAACAGTGCACTCTGAGTACTCCCCCGGTGTACTCAAGGTGCACCGCGACCGCCGGCCGTCCGGAGGGTGACGCGTGGCCGATCGGCAGCCAACCAGGAGCGTGGCGGACCTGCTGGGCGTGCCGCCGCCGCCCGCGACGGGGCGGGACCGGATCATCTCTGCGGGCATCGAGCTGTTCTACCGGTACGGCTTCGCGACGGTCGGGCTCGACGCGGTGATCGAGCGCGCGGGCGTCACCAAGACGACCTTCTACAAGCACTTCGAGAGCAAGGACGAGCTGGTCGAGGAGTGCGTGAAGAGCCGCGATGAGTGGGAGTCGGCGGCGTGGACGGCGGCGGCGCGGAAGCTCGGCGGTGATTCACCGCGCGGGCAGCTCCTGGCGTACTTCGACGTCCTCGACGCGTGGTTCAACGACCCGGAGTTCCGCGGGTGCGTGTTCATCAACGCGGCGACGGAGTTCGCGGATCGGAGGCACCCGGTGCACCGGGCGGCGGCCGAGCACAAGCGCAGGACGCGGGAGGAGTTCCGCCGGCTGGCGACGCTTGCGGGCGCGGAAGATCCGGCGGCGCTGGCCGATGAATTGACGATTCTGCTCGAGGGAACGCTCGTGCTCCGGCACGTCCACGATCGTGACGACGCGGCGCTGGTGGCGCGGGTCGCGGCGGAGCGGGTGCTCAGCGAGCACCTTGATCGCCGGTGAAGCGGGTGCCGCGCCGCGGGAGCGGTGGACAGCGCACGAGCCGCACGGTCTGCGTCGTCGTCGCGGACGACGGTCAGCGGGTGAGTCGCCCGCGGTCGCCGCGCAGGGCCAGGATGATGACGACGACCAGCAGCAGGAGGCCGACGCCGCCGGCAGGGAAGTAGCCCCAGCCGCTGGAATAGGGCCATGTCGGCAGCATGCCGATCAGCAGGAGGATGAGAAGGACGATGAGAACGGTCTGGAGCATGTTGAGCACTCCCGCGGTGAAACTGCCGCGTGATTCGGTGCTCCAAGGTCAGCCGGTACGGTGAGCGAACCGTGAAACCGGAGCAAAGTGTGCTTCATGCGGGGGAATCTCCCGGTCGGCGGCGAGAGTTCGGAAGGAGCCGAATCGGCGGCGCACCGGGTCGGGCGAGCCGCCGAGTGAGGGGATCCGTGCGGGAGGGCGTGCCCTACGGGCGGCGCCGGCGGGCCACGGTCAGCACCGCGATCCCGGCGAGCGCGACCGGACCGGGCGCGGGGAGCTTGTCGTTGAACGAGGCGGTGGCGGAGGCGAGATCGGCCGCATTGGGGTTGCGATCGAACATCATGTTGGCGTTGGTGCGGTGCCAGCCGGACTGCGAGATGGGCCGCATGACGTCGCCGTCGCGGGGGATGCCGATGGTGGTGCTGCCGCCCGGCGTGGTGTGGTCGAGCCGCAGGGCGTGGCCGATCTCGTGCAGGGCGACGATGATCGGGTCGTAGTCGAAACCTTCGCGCACCAGCGCGTTGGTACCGACGCCCCAGGAGGCGAAGGGATTGAAGACGATCTCGGCGGAGGTCGCGAACCGTCCATCGGCGGGATCGGTGCCGGTGACGCGGTAGAACGCCAGGACGTTGCGGGCGCCCGGGCCGCCGTGCTCGCCGTCGTTGTCGGCGTGATCGCTGCTGGGCGTGGTGAACTCGTTGTTGTCGGCGTTGTCGGGATCGATGAATCCCATGCGGACGTCGATGGTGATGTCGCCGGGGTTCGCCATGCCGAGGTTGAGGTTCCAGCCGGTTGCGGCGGCGTTCCAGGACAGCGCGGCCCGGCGGACGGAATCGGAGATCGAGAAAACGCCGTCGCCGAGGGTCGGGTCGGGTTCGACGGCCCCGACGGGGACGTTCACGGCGAAGGCCGTGGCGTCGGCCATGAAGTTGAGATGCAGGGACCTCGAGTTGTTCTTGTAGTCGAAGGTCGCGTCGTAGTCCGCGAGGGTGGTGGCGGCGGTCGAGCAGATCACGATGAAGGAAAGATGGGCGACACGACGCAATGACATGGTGCTTCTCCTATTGCCCGGGTTGTCCCGAATGGGGTTGAGGTTGCGGACCGGGGCTTGAACGCGGCGGAGCGGAGATGCTCACGCAAATTCGCGTCGCCGGGCGGCCGCCCGGCGCCCGATGGGGGGCGTAGGCTTCCTGCGGTCCGGCCAGATCAAGGAGAGAACCATGGCGTATCGCACCGGTGAAGCGGAGTGGAAGGGCAACCTGACGGAGGGCGGCGGGCGTGTGAAGGTGCAGAGCGGGACGCTTGATGCGCCGTACGACTTCCGCGCCCGGACGGCGGACGGCAAGGGAACCAACCCGGAGGAGCTGATCGCGGCGGCGCACGCGGGGTGTTTCGCGATGCAGCTTTCGGCGATGCTCGGCGGCGCGGGTCATCCGCCCGAGCGGCTGCACGCGGTCGCGAAGGTGCACCTGGAGAAGCAGGCGACGGGGTTTGCGATCCCGAGGATCGAGCTCGAGCTCGAGGGGACGGTGCCCGGGATGTCGCGGGCGGACTTTGAGAAGCACGCGCAGGCCGCCAAGGCGGGCTGCCCGGTGAGCAAGGTGCTCGCGGGCGCGGAGATCACGCTGAAGATCGTCAAGTTCGGATGAAGCGCGGGGAGCACACGGGCGGCGCGGTGCGAGCGTCACGGCCTGCGCGGGAGGTCGCAATCGACCAGCAGCGCGCTCGGCATGGGCGGGTACGGCATGGTGATCCGGTAGCAGTCGAATTCGGCGGCTTCCCATCCCAGGCGGCGGAAGCACGATTGCATCATGGTTGAGTACCCGGGCATTTCGACGACCGGGGGAGCGACGGCGGCGGGTCCGAGGGCGTCGATCGTTTCTGTCAATGGCAGGTGGTCGGTGTCGGTGTAGCCGACGCCGACGCTCTCGACGAACAGGTCGCTCACGAGCCGGCACGTGGGCGAGACCTTTCCGAAGAACGGCCGGTGCAGGTACAGGTCGAACACGACGGCCTGGCAGGGCGTGCGAAGCGGAGCCTTGGTGCCCAGCCCGCGGTGGTGCTCATCGGGATAGCACGGGTCCGTGTTGCGGATCAATTCACCGATCAGGCAGGTGACCGACTGCGTGTTGCCGACTTCGCCCTGGCCGAGCACGTAGTCCACCGCGTCCATGGGGCCGATGGCTCGCTGGACCGGGGGGATCTCGGGCGAGCAGTACTCGCGGAGCAGGGGTACGCAGTTGTGGACGCCCGACGGGTCGATGGGCGACCGTTCGAATTGCCCGCGGACCTGGTTGGTATCGTCGATGGAGACGAAGCGCGACACGCGCCACGGAACGTTGGGACGGACGCGCCGGAGGCCGACGAAGCCGCGGACGATCGCGGCGTCGAGGTGCTCGCCGTCCTGTGACTGGCGCATGAAATAGGTGTGCACCTGGAGCTTTGCCTGTACGCCCCAGATGAAGCCGTTGTGGTCAAAGGCGCCCTTGCGGTGCTCGAGCGCGGCGTCGTCGCGCAGTGCGCGGGCGCGGTTGCTGACCATCATGCCGAACGACTTGCGGTCGCCGGCCTCGCGCTGCACCAGTTCATCCAGCGCGTCGAAGGCTTCTTCCAGCTCGTCGAGCGCCGCCCGGGGCGCTCCGCGCCTGGCGGCGGCCTTGAGGAGGAGGCGAACGGCACGGCGGCCCGGCAGGTAGCGCACGGCGGTCAGGGCATCGTCGTCGTCGAGGATCTTGGTGAGCTTCCAGGCGAGGCGCGTGTCGAGGCCGAGCATCTCCACAAGGTCCGCGGTTTTGACGGTGCGCTTGCCTGTCAATGGCGCGATGAGGTCGGCGATGGCGACCCTCACACGGCGGAGGGCGTGCTGGGCCTTTGCGTCAAAGCCGGTCGGGTCGGCGATTGCTCCGGTCATGGGCATGGGATGATACCGCAGGCTCACAGGCGACGGAGACTCAGCATCGAGTGACGATCGAAGTCATTATAAACGCTTCAAATACAGAATGATACGTATGTTTGAAAAAAATGTCTGAAAACTTCTTGACGGAGCGTTTGCAAGCCTGTAACTTGGTCGAGCCGACCGGAGGAAATCTGGGTCGGCGGCGATCCGGGTCACGACCGCCCGTGGACCGGTGATGCCGTGTGCTGGGTGACATGGGGCTGCCGCGGCCGAGGCGTTCGGTCTCGAGCAGCGGCATTGCTCGCGGAGCCGCGCTGTCGGCTCACAACCAGGAGGAATGGACATGGACATGAAGGCTCTCGCAGTGTTGGGTGTGGTGGCGCTGGTGGCCGGTCGCGCCGGTGCGGCGACGGTCTACTCGACCGAGGCCGAGTTCCTTTCGGTGATCAACTCGGGGTATTACCTCGAGGACTTCGACACACTCAGCGGCGTAACGGCGCTGTGGGATGCGCCCGGCGCAAACGGCTTTGACTTCTACGCGGAGGGGGGCGGGGGCGTCGCGGGCTGGGGAACGGGGTATCCGACCTCCCCGTCGATCAGCGCCAACTGGGTGGACGGTGACCTGCTCATCACGTTCAGCGGTGCGCCGGTGACGGCGCTGGGTGCGTACTTCCAGACGAAGCGGCACATCTTCAACACCGACCAGATGAACATCATCACGCTCAGCGATGGGACGGTTGAGCAGTTCCCGGGCTTCGGGTTCCGCGGCTTCACAAGCGACGTGCCCATCACGACGCTGCACTTTGTCGGTTCGGATGACCCCGGATACGCGTACGGGTGGCTCGACCATCTCTACGTCGGGCAGATCCCCGCGCCGGGCGCGGCGTGCGTCCTGGTCGCGGGCGGCGTGCTCGCCGGGCGCCGCCGGCGCTCATGACGCGAATCAGGCACGGATTCCAGGACAAGACAGTGGTGGCGCCGCTGGTGGGCGCCACTTTCTTGCATGGCGGATCGGGGCGGCCAGTTGTTCGGCGGACCGGCCGGTGCGGCGCGCGGCCGGCGTTGCTCAGCCCACCCGCTCGGCTTTCTGCTCGCGGCTCATGAGCTGGCCGATGGCCTCGATGGGGTCGAGCCCTTCGAACAGCACCGAGTGCACCGCCTGCGTGAGGGGCATCTCGACGCGGTACTTGCGGGCAAGGTCGACGACCGATCTGGCCGTGGCGACGCCCTCGACGACGTAGGGGGTCGCGGCGAGGTATTCCTCGAGCGATCCGCCGCGGCCCAGGTGCTCGCCGCACGAGCGGTTGCGGCCCTCGGGCGAGAAGCACGAGGTGGCGAGGTCGCCCAGGCCGGCGATGCCGAAGAAGGTTTCGGGGCTCGCGCCCATCGCCAGGCCCAGGCGGGCGATCTCCGCGAGGCCGCGGGCCAGGAGGGCGGACTTGGCGTTGTTCCCGGCCTGGAGGCCGTCGACGATCCCCGCGGCGATGGCGATGACGTTCTTGGTGGCGCCGGCGAGCTCCACGCCCAGGATGTCGGGGTTGGTGTAGACGCGCAGCCAGCTGGTCGCGAAGAGCGACTGGATCTGGAGCGCAAAGCCCGGGTCATCGGAGGCCGCGATCATCGCGGCGGGAAGGCACCGGGCCAGTTCGGTCGCGATGGTCGGCCCGGAGAGGCACGCCATGGGCCGAGCGGGCTTGTCGGGATCGTCGCGTCCGACCGACCGGAGCGTGTCCTGGATGACCTGCGTCGGTCGGAGCAGCGTGTCGTTCTCGATCCCCTTGGCGACCGAGACGATGGCGGCCCTGGGATTGATCAGGGGCGCGAGCCGCTGCCAGGCACCGCGGATGTACTGGACGGGGATTGCCGAGACAATCAGGTCCGCGTCTCGGAGCGGATCGGCGTCGCGGTAGCAGACGTGGACGTGGTCGGGGAGGATGAATCCCGAGAGGCGGGGGCTGCGGCGGGTCTGGGCGAGCTGGCCGGCCTCGTCCTCGTTGTGGCCCCAGATGGCGACCTTGCGGCAGCGACTCTGGCCGGTCGCGGAGTTCCATGGGGCCGACGCGAGCACGCCCGCGCACACCAGGCCCATCTGGCCGATGCCGAGGATCGCGACCGAGGGTTGAGAGCCGGTGGGCATGGTGGACACGGTTTCCGGTCGGGTGAGAGGTTGGGAAAGCGGGGGGCGAACAAAGGTCAAAGAACGGCCGTATGCTAGTGCGTGGCGTTCCCAAACGCCCGTACTGCTTTTGTTCGACTGACGTCAACCGGTTCTCGTCTCGTTCCAACGTTATTGATGTGCGGGGGTGGCGGGCGAGCCCTTGGGCTCGGCGGCGTCACCCTTGCTCGGAGCTTTCGCTCATGGCGACGCAGGGTCACGCTCACGCGCACGGGCATCACGATCACGACCATTCCCACGGCACGGAGGCTCATCCGTTCAACGCCGACCATGCCAAGGCGGGGATGGCGTGCTGCTCGCATCACGAGATCGAGATCGAGCGGTACATCCTGCTGTGCCTGATCGGCGGCGTGCTGCTGCTGTCGTCGAGCATCGTGCAGCTCCTGGGCATGACCGACCCGATGGTGGCGAAGATCCCCGCGGCGATCGGCGCGATCGTGATGGGCATCCCGCTGTTTGTCGCGGCGCTGCAGGAGCTGCGGACGTCGCGGCTCTCGAGCTCGACGCTGGCGGCGCTGGCGATCCTGGCGGCGCTGGCGACGGGTCAGTTCGTGGCCGGCGGGTGGCTCGCGTTCATCCTGGTGATCTTCGGCCAGCTCGTGCGGCGCTCGGCGTCGGGCGCTCAGCGGGCGATCCAGGAGCTGGTGCACCTGACGCCGGACACGGCTCGGCTGGTCGAGAACGGCCAGGAGCGCGAGGTCCGGCTGGGCGAGGTCAAGGTCGGGTCGCTGGTGCGGGTGCGGGCCGGCGAGAACCTGCCGGTGGACGGGCGGGTGGTCAGCGGTCGGTCGACGGTGAACCAGGCGTCGCTGACGGGCGAAGCGGCCCCGATCGAGGTCACGGTGGGCGACCCGGTGTACGCGGGCACGACCAACCTCACCGGCGGGCTTGACATCTCGGTCACGCAGGTGGGTGAGGACACGACGATCGGCAAGGTGACGCAGCTCATCCGGCAGGCCGAGCAGAGCCGCACGCCGCGGCAGATGCTGATCGAGCAGGTGTCGCGGTTCTTTGTGCCCGTGGTGCTGAGCGTGACGGCGGTGGTGTGGTTCCTGATGAGCCAGTCGGACGACCCGGTGATGCGAGAGAACGCGGCGACGACCGCGGTGACGGTGCTGGTCGTGGCGTGCCCGTCGGCGCTGCTGCTGGCGAGCCCCAGCGCGATGCTGGCGGCGTTCGCGGCGGCGGCTCGGCTGGGCATCCTCATCAAGCAACCGAGCTACCTCGAAGGGTCGGCGAACGTCAACGCGGTGGTGTTCGACAAGACGGGGACGATCACGACCGGCAAGTTCCAGGTGACCAAGCTGGCGCCCGCGACGGGCGTGGACGGGGCGGAGCTGCTGGCCTCGGCGGCGAACGCCGAGCAGCACTCGAATCACCCGCTCGCGCAGTCGATCCTGACGACCGCGGCGGCGGCGCGGATCCAGCCCGACGGGTCGCAGGACTACGAGGAGATCCACGGCCGCGGGGTGCGGGCGCGGACGTCGATGGGCGAGCTGTGCGTGGGCCGGGCGAGCTGGCTGCTGGAGCTGCGGCCGGAGATCCGCGGCGAGGTCGACCGGGTCGAGGAGCAGATCGAGGGCCGGTCGAGCGTGCACGTGATGCGCGACGGCCGGTACCTGGGTGCGGTGGGGCTCGAGGACACGGTGAGGCCCAACACGCGAACGGTGGTTTCACGCCTGCGCGAGCTTGGCGTCAAGCAGATCGCGATCTTCACCGGCGACCGCATGGCGGTGGCCAGGCGCGTGGGCGTGGCGGTGGGGGTGGACGCGATCGAGGCCGAGTGCCACCCGGAGGAGAAGCACGAGCTGATCAAGGGCATGGTCCGCAGCGGGTACCGCACGCTGATGGTGGGCGACGGCATCAACGACGGGCCGTCGCTGGCGGCGGCGGACGTGGGCGTTGCGATGGGCCTGTCGGGGTCGGACATCGCGGCCAACTCGGCGGGCGTGGCCCTCATGAACGACGACCTGTCGCGCGTGCCGTTCCTGATCGAACTGGCCCGGCGCTCGCGCACGATCATCGCGCAGAACATCGGGGCGTCGATCGTGATCGCGCTGGTGGGGCTGGCGCTGGCGGCGACGGGGACGCTCGCGCAGACGGGCGTTCTGGCGGTGCCGATCGCGGCGCTGTACCACTTCGTGGGCGACGTGTTCGTGGTGGGCAACAGCTTCCGGCTCTTCCGCTTCGGCGAGAGCTTCGTGAGCGCGGAGGCGGACCAGCAGGCGGCGCAGAAGCGCCGAGCGGCGAGCCTGCGGGGCCTTGCGGCGCAGACGGCGTGACGGAACGGCCACGGATCGCACGGATTCGCACGGGTAAGAGCCGGGGGGAACGAGCATGGGGTCACCGGGCGGCCTCAAGCACGGTGCGATCACCGAGCGCGTCATCAAGACGTTTTACGACGTTTACAACGAGCTGGGCCGAGGGTTCCTCGAGTCGGTCTACGAGCACGCGATGGGGATCGCGCTGACTCAGGCGGGCCTGGCGGTCGTGCGTCAGTGCCCACTGGTCGTGCGGTTTCGCGGCCACGTCGTCGGCGACTTCCGCGCCGATATGCTGGTCGAGAACAAGGTCATCGTGGAGTTGAAGGCCGCAAGCTCGCTCACGAACGAGCACGAGGCGCAGGTCATCAACTACCTGCGAGCAACGGGGATCGAGGTCGGCCTGTTGTTCAACTTCGGTCCAAAGCCGGAGATCAAGAGACTGATCCTTGATCGTTGACCATGAGATCCGTGCGATCCGCGGAGATCCGTGGCTGGCCTTTCAGAGCAGCGAGCCCGAGAGCACCAGGATCGCCATTCCCAGGTAGATCAGCGTTCCGGACGCGTCCATCAGCGTCGCCACCATCGGGCTCGAGGCGGTCGCGGGGTCGACCTTCATGCGCTTGAGCAGCAGGGGCAGCAGCGAGCCCAGGACCGTGCCCCAGATGACCACGGCGAAGACCGCGCCCGCGACGGTGATGCCCAGCTGAATGGGGAAGTCGGTGTGGGGGTGCTTGAGCAGCCGTGTGAAGACCTCGACGCACACCATGCCCATGGCGGCGAGGGTGCCCGCGAGCATGAGCGCTGTGACGATCTCGCGCCCCACGATTTTCAGCCAGTCCTTGCTCGTCACCTCGCCCAGGGCCAGGGCCCGGGTGATGAGCGTCGCGGCCTGGGATCCCGAGTTGCCGCCGCAGGAGATGACCAGCGGCATGAAGACCGAGAGGACCGCGGCCTTTTCGATCTGGTCCTGGAAGCTGCCCAGGACGAGGATGGTGATGGTCTGGCCGATGAACAGGGCCGAGAGCCAGAAGCCGCGCTTGCGGAACATCTCGTAGTGGCCGGTCTGGATGTACGGGGCTTCGAGGGCCTCCATGCCGCCGAGCTTCTGGATGTCCTCGGTGGCCTCGGCCTGGGCGACGTCCGCGACGTCGTCGTGAGTGACGATGCCCAGCAGCACGCCGCGCGAATCGACCACCGGCAGGGCGGTGCGGTCGTAGCGGGCCATCGCGGCCACCGCCTCCGACCTGTCGTCGTCGGCCTTGAGCGTCACGAACTGGTGGTTCATGATGCTCTGGATGCTCTGGTTGGGGTCCGAGAGCAGCACCTGCCGCAGGCGGAGGTCGTCGATGAGCTGGCCGTTGTCGTCCACCACGTAGACGACGTTGATCGTCTCGGCGTCACGGCCGTACTTGCGGATGTGGTCCAGGGCGTGCTGGACGGTCCACTCCGGCCGGACGCGGATGTAGTCGGGCGTCATCAGGCGTCCGACTGAGCGCGGCGGGTAGCCGAGGATCGCCTGCGTGACCTTGCGGGACTCGGGGCTGAGCGACGCGACCAGCCGCTGGGCGACCTCGTGGGGCAGTTCGTCGAGGATGCGCGCCCGGTCGTCGGCCGACATGTTCTCGACGACGCTGACGGACTGCTCCTCGCCGAGCTTGGTGATGAGCTGTTCCTGGAACTCGGGCGAGAGGTAGCCGAAGACTTCGCCGGCCTGGTCGCGGGTCAGGAAGCGGAAGGCCAGCGCCGCGTCATCGGGACCCAGCTCGGTGAGGATGTCGGCGACGTCGGCGGGGTGGACGCCGTGGAGCGCGCGGCGCAGATCCGAGAACGCCCCTTCGCGGACGAGCTCGCGCACCTCGGGCTCGAGGAGCTGGGCGCACAGGCTCGTTCTGGGGGCGGGCGTCATCCGGCCAAATGAAAGCGTCCCCGCGGCGGCGCATCCATCCGCGAGCGGGGACGATTTTGCGGCTCATGAACAAATTGTGGGGTTCTTCATGCCCGGCGGCGGCGAACGGCGAAGAGCGTCGTGAGCGCGAAGACGCTGGCAGCTCCGGGCGCGGGCGTCTTGATGACGAACTTGGCGCTGGAGGAGACGGAGAATCCGGACTTGTCGATCACCGTGACCTCGGAGTCCCACGCGCCGGCGGTGCCGATGGCAGAGGCAATGGTCTGGAGGAAGGATTCACCCTCGGTCCCCTGGCCCACGCTGCAGCCCTGGAACGTCAGGTAGTTGCAGAACTTCCTGATCCTCTCGCAGAAGTCCTTGACGGAGGTGCTGTCGACCTGCTTCGAAGGGATGTTCTTGACGCCGGCGCCGGTGCTCATGTTGGCGGGGGCGCCGTGGCCGTCGAGTTCCACGTGGATCTTGCGGTGCAGCCGGTTCGATTCGGTCTCGATGGCCTTCACGGCCGCTTCGCGGTCGGCGACCCTCACGACCTTCTTGCCGAATTTCGTCCAGACCTCCGCGGAGTCGTCGATCGTCGAATCGGATTTCTCCACGATGAAGAGGTCCGCGTCGGGGACCGGGTCAAGAACTTCCTCGCCGCCGCTGCGGTCGGGGCTGCCGTCCTTCTCCTTGAAGCCGGACTCGGCGAAGACCGCGAACACATCGGTCTGGCCGTCGGCTCGGTAGGTCCGGATGTGGTACAGGCCCGGCTGCATGAAGCTCGCGGCGAGCGAGCCGGAGGTCAGGTCGGCGTAGTAGTCCGAGTTGGGGGTGTGGAAGTAGTCGGCCTGCGAGTAGGAGTAGCCGGGGAAGTAGTCGCCGGGGCGGAGCATGGGCAGGATGTTGGCGCCGATCACGGGGTTGGATCCGGCGTCGAAGGTGATCGTGTGCTGGGACGCCAGGTCGTCCAGGAGCAGCCGGGAGTAGAAGTCGGGCTGGATGGAGGCGGGGTCGAAGTACAACTGCGCATCGGACAGCAGGTCGGCCGTTGCGACCGCTCCCATCCCGCACACCGCCAGCAGGGCCGCGCACAGACGTCGGTTCGTGACCGTTTTCATGTCGGTCTCCTCTGAACAGAGTCAGACCGGCACACCGAGCACCCGATGCTCGGGTGCCGGACTTGGAATATACGGACTAGAACATCCTCTGGTCGCCACGAACTGGTCGATTCGTGGTCGCGGGTCGGTCAGTTCATCACGCGGGCCAGGACGCGGTACTCGCCGTAGGCGGCCGGGTGGCTCTTGTGATCGTTCACGCGATCGCGGATCACCTCGAACCCGGTGGTCGTGACCAGTGATTTGATGCTCTGTTCGGAGAAGGGGTTGGGGTGCATGTTGTCGCGGTAGTCCATGAGATCGACCAGGAGCCAGATCAGGCCGCCCGGGCGGAGGAGGCGGCGGCACTCATGCATCACCGCGGCCGGATTCTCGACGTGGTCGAGGCAGTTTTCGATAACGACCAGGTCGATGGTGTGGGCGGGGAGCGGAATGGATTCGCCGGTGGCGGCGATGAAAGCGATTTCAGCGGCGTGGGCCTTTGTCGGCGTGAGCTGCTCGGTGATGTAGCCCTCGGCGAGGGGATCGACGGCGAAGGCCCGGGCCCAGTGCATGAGCGCCAGCGCGGGGAACGGCCCGGAACCGATCTCAAGGGCCCGGCGTTCGCGAGCCCAGGCCGGGAGCGATTCGAAGGCGGCATCTCCCTGACCGAGCTCGAGGAATTCGCCGAGCTCGGTGAGGCGGACGCGCTGCCAGATGGCGAAGACGTCGTCGAAGGGCATGCCCCAGGTCGGGATCGAGTCGCGGCGTACGACGGCCTCCCAGTAGGCCAGTTCGGCGTGGTACTTGGCGGTCATTTCAGGAACGGGCATGCCGGTCTGATCGACGGCGCACCCGGAAAGCCCGCCCCGCCAGACGGCGCCGGTGATGAGCCGCTGCTCGATCCGCGCGACGCGCCGGGCCGTGTCGGCCAGCGCGGACTTCACTTCCGTGAGCTGGTGCGCGTGGGACGCGTTCTGGGATTCCAGACGCGACGCCTGCTCGATCAAGGGCTGGAGCGCTTCCAGACGATCAAGAACGTCTCGCAAGGCCGGGCGGAAGAGTCTGTAGACGGTTTGCTTGAGCAGTTGCTTCATACAGGCTTAACAGGGGGACCCCGGAGGTGTCCCGGGCCGTTTTCTGACGGTAGGAAGGCCGATGGGTCACCGCCCGCACCCGACGTCTCTCAACCGGGTGCCCGTCGATGGGGTGTGGGGAGCGCGAGCCGGGTGGAAATTCTCGGTGTTGAAAAAAATACGCCCGGACTTGCTGGGATGACGGGGTCATTTGTTCGATTGGTGAATAGCATGACGATTGCGAATTTCAAGTCCGGTCAGCAGGGGTCGCTCGGAAGTTGGATGGAGCGGTTGCTCCTGGGGCGACCGGCGGGTTTGCGAGGCAACAGCGTGAACGATCCCGAGGTCCCGACACCCGAACCCACGCCGTCACCGGGTCACAACATCCTGTTCGACCGGAAGCTGATCTCCCTCAAGCGGCGGCTCGTGCGGGAGGCCACGGAAGCCATCTCCATGCTCGAGCGGGCGCTCGACGCCCTGTGGCGGCTGGACCGCCAGGCGGCGGCGGAAGTGCGCCGGATCGACGACTCGATCGACCGCGAGGAGGTGCAGATCGAGCAGGAGTGCTTCGCGCTGCTGACGCTGCACCACGTGTTCGCCCGGGATTTCCGGGTCGTGACCTTTGTGCTGAAGGTCAACCACGACATCGAGCGGGTGGGTGACCACGCGTCGTCGATCGCCAAGATCGTGGGGAAGATCCGCGGCGACGTGCCGCCGGCGTGGCCGGTGTCGCTGGTCGAGCTGGGTCAGCGGGTGCCGCTGCGGTGCCACGAGCTCCTCAAGGCCGTGCTGGACGAGGACGTGGACGCGGCGAGGCAGCTGGTCGCCAAGGACAAGACCATCGACGGGCTCGATGCCCGGCTGTTCGGCGAGACCGTCGAGTACATGCAGCGCGAGTGCGACTCCACCGAGGCCCTGGAGAACGGGCTGCTCATCCACCGAGCCGGGCGCGAGCTGGAGCGGGTGGGCGACCTGATGAGCAACATCGCGGAGGAAGTGGTGTACCTGGCGACGGGCGACATCATCCGCCATACGCACAAGCGCCGGCAGCAGGCGTCCGCCTGAGCGCACCTTGAGTTGAAAAGAAAAGAGGCTCCCCGGGATGGGGAGCCTCGCTTGTTTCTGCGGATCCAATGGGACGGGCGTCAAGGGTTCCGAGCCGGGCCGCCGTCGGTCGATTGCAGCACGTCCACGCGCTGGGCGCTGATCATGTTGAGCGTCATGCCAGGGTCCATCTTGACCTCGCCGATGATGCCGACGACCTGGTTGAGCTTGGTGGGCAGGTCGAGGGCGGGATCGGGCTTGAGGTAGCCGATGGTGCGCGGGACCATGCCGCCGGTGACCGACTGGAGGCGGTACATGAGCGGGAGGTTGGTGCCGTCGTAGACGGTGCTCGGAAGGAGACGGCCGACGATGGCGTACTGGCGCTGACGCTCGAGCTCGGCGAGCTTTGTGCCGACGTCGCGGCTCTGGCTGTCGGCGGTGCGCTTCATGTCCTCGAGCTTGCGCTGGTACTCGGCGATTTCGAGCTTCATCTCGAGCCAGTCGATGCGGCCCTGGATCTGGTTGCGGAGTCGGGTCTGGCTGGGTTCGACGGCGTTCTGGAACCGGCGGAACTCGTCGATGAGCGCCTGGTACTCGGCCTCGTTGGGGCTCTGGCGGCGGATGACTTCGAACGTCCGCTCGAGGTCCATCAACGTCGGGCCCTTCGGCGCCGGGGCGGGGGTGGCCGTCGCGGCGTCGGTCGCG
>JAJVHS010000074.1 GCA_022072615.1 Phycisphaerales bacterium | reverse complement strand
GTATGGATGCCGCCGAGGAGGTGAAGCCGCCGAACTTGGGGCGGACGACTTCGAAGGCGCCGATGTCGGCGGGGTCGAAGCGGACGCGGAGGAAGCCGTCGCCGCGCTGGTCGTTGACCAGGTTGAACGGGTTCGAGCCCTTGCCGATGGCCGGGCTGCCGCCCAGGAGCGCGTGGGTCTGGGTGGGGCCGCCGTTGAAGGCGAGCGCGCCCAGGTTGGGGTCGATGCCGGTGATGTTGCCATCCTGGCCGTTGACCAAGCCGCCCGCCGACGCGCTGCCGATGAGGTTGTTGGACGAGCCGGGGGCCCAGGTTCCCGAAACATCCGACGGGGACGAGCCCGCGGTGTTTCCGGCGACAATCGAACTCAGGAGCGAAGCGCCGCCGGCCAGGATACTCACGCCGCCGACATTGTTCGAGGTATTGGCGGCGATGGTGGAGTTGTGCACCGAGAAGGTGCCGATGCTGGCGATTCCACCGCCGCTCCAGGTCCCCTGGTTGCCGGAGATCGTGGAGTTCACGACGGCCAGCGTTCCGGCGTTCCAGATGCCGCCGCCGGAGCCGATCGTCGAATTGCCAGAGATGGTGGACGACGTGATGGTGACGACGCCGCTTGTGATGGATATGCCGCCGCCACCGCCGTCCTCGGCCTGGCTCGCGGTGATGGCGACGCCGGTCAGGTTGACGACATTGGCGTTGGACTGGATCCCGGCGCCGTCGTGCGAGCCGGTGAGGCGCCCACCGGTGACCGTCAGCCCGCTGATGTTGATGGTGAAATCCGCGCCCGGCGATCCGCCGAGCCGGAATACGCGGAACGCGTTGTTGCCGCTGATCGAAAGCAGGTTCGCACCCGGGCCGGAGATCGTCACGCTCTGATGAACCAGCAGGCTGCTCGACAGGGTGATCGTGCTTCCGTTGAGAGATGAAGCGAAGCTGATGGTGTCGCTGCCGGCGGTCAATTCGCCGATGAGGAGGGCTTCGCGGAGCGAGAGATCGCCGGCGGAGAAGTCCCCGTCGCTCTCGTCGGCGGCTGAATCGACCACGAGGGAGAGCGCCCCGGCCTGGTACTCGAAGGCGCCGATGTCGCACTGCGAATCCCGGGCGAACGGCGCCCCGCGCTGGTCGAACCCTCCCGTGCCGGTGGTGTCGAGCCCGGCGTTGACGGCCGGGCTGGTGGGCTCGATGCGGAGCGTCTGCGTCGGGCCGCCGTAATCTCCCAGGGAGCTGGAGGTAAACTGCGGGTTGACGCCGACGATGTTTTCATTGCCGTCGCCGGAGGAAAGCCCGCCGGCTGAAGCGGCGTCGCCGATGAGGTTGTTGTATGACTCCGAAGTGCTGACCGTGCCGCCGATATCGGGATTGGAACCGGCGGAGTTGTTCGCGACGATCGTGCTGACGAGGATCACGTCCGTGCAATACATACCGCCGCCGAAGCCGGCCTGGTTGAACGCGATCGTCGAGTTTGCGAAGATTCCGCTCCCGTAGAATCCGCCGCCGCCCCAGCTGCTGGTGTTGTGCGAGATCGTGGTGTTGGTCACGATCAGGTTTGAACGGCTGCCGGGAAAATAGATGCCGCTGCCCATTGCGGAGGCGGAAGTGTTCCCCGAGATCGTCGAACCCGTGATGGTGAGAACGACGAGTTCCTCGTTGTAGAGGCCGCCGGATCCCCAGTTGGACGAGTTGTCGGCGATCGTCGAATTCAGAATCGTGATATTCGCGTTGTTCTGGTTGTACATCGCGCCGCCGGCGGTATTCGGGGCGCTGTTCGACGTCACGCGCGAACGATTCATCGTGAGCGAACTGCCGTAGGCATTGAAGATGCCGGCGCCTTCAGTGGGCGACGCGTTGCCCGTGACGGTCGAATTGGTCAGGGTGAGATATCCGCCGTTGTAGATCCCGCCGCCCTGCACGGCGTTGCCGCCGGTGAACGTCAGCCCGTCGAGCGTCACGGAGGCGCCGCCCTCCACCCGCGCGACGCGCGACGCGTTCTGCGCATTGATGGTGATTCGGCCTCCGCCACGGAGCGTCACGTTATTGGGGATGGCCAGTTCGGACCCGGTCAGGAACACGGTCCCGCTTACGTTGTCTGCCCAGGAGATGACCTCCGCGTCGGGGTCGGGGTCGTTGCGTGCCCAGTCGAGCGCTGCGTTGAGCTCCCAGAGTTCGGTGGTGTTGAGCTGGATGTCGGTGAGCAGCTTGCGGGCTTCGAGGGGCTCGAAGGCCTGGGTCGACCGGCGGCGGGCGCTCCCGGCCTGCCTTTGGAGGTCGCCGGGGTTGCCAAGCATGCCCAGCATCCGGTTGATCGCGCCCTTCATACTGCTTCCCTCCGGGTATTCGGTATTTGTTCGATGTCGCCAGGGATTTTCGCGCGGGAATCCCTCCGCAACGGAAACGCATTCCCGCGCCGGAGCGTCAGAAGTCCGCGTTTCGGATTAGCCGGTGCACGCGGGCGCGGCGGGCGCGGATTGCGTTTCCGCATTCAGTGGGGTCTGGTCGCGGGAGGACCGCGTTTTCGGATATCTTGAGGAGATGCTTTCCCGGAGCATCCACCTGTGAGTTCACCTGACCGCGCCGGCGGGGCTTGCAGTACGTCTCTCGAGGCGCTGATGCCGCTCGTGTACGACGAACTGCGGGCGATCGCCGGGTCGTACCTGCGCGGGCAGGGATCGCACACGCTCCAGCCGACAGCGCTGGTGCACGAGGCGTTCGTGAAGCTGGGCCGCAACGACCGGCGCTGGCAGAGCCGCGAGCACTTCATGTCGACCGCGGCGAGGGCGATGCGGCAGGTGCTGGTGGATCACGCACGGCGGAAGAATGCCGACAAGCGCGGCGGATCCGCCGGGCTGCGGATCACGCTGAGCGGGATCGAGGGGGCCGAGCAGACGGCGGAGATGGCGGTGTCCGAGATTGACGAATTGCTGATCGAGTTGCACGCCGCCGACCCTCGGGCGGCGCGGATCGCGGAGATGCGGATCTTCGGGGGCATGTCGCACGAGGAGTGCGCGGTGGTGATGGAGATCTCGCGGACGTCGGTCTCGAACAACTGGCAGTTCGCTCGGGCGTGGCTCGCCGCGAGGATCCTGGACGCGGGACGTGGCTGAGCCGCCGCCGGTCACGGGACCGCCGGGCGGGGGCGGGGCCGAAGGCCTCCCGGCGGGCGACCGGTCTTCGGCATCGCGGCTGCTCGAGGCCAAATCGATCTTCCTGCGTGTGCAACCGCTCGACGCGGCCGACCGGCCGGCGGCGATCGACGCGGCGTGCTCGCACGATGCATCGCTGCGCGATCTTGTGTTGAAGCTGGTGAAGGCGGACGGCGCGACGGTCGGTCTTGAGGGGATTGTCCACGACACCCGGGCGGCGATCGACGCGGTCCTGGGCGAATCGCCCGGGGCGGTGATCGGGCCGTACACGCTGGTGCGGCTGATCGGCGAGGGCGGGTTCGGCAGCGTGTTCCTGGCTCGCCAGTCGTCGCCGGTGCGGCGCGAGGTCGCCCTGAAAGTGCTCAAGGCGGGGATGGATACGCGACAGGTCGTCGCTCGGTTCGAGCAGGAGCGGCAGGCGCTGGCGATGATGGATCACCCGGGGATCGCGAAGGTGTTCGACGCGGGGGTGACGGCGTCGGGACGGCCGTACTTCGTGATGGAGTACTGCACGGGCAGGCCGATGACGGGCTACTGCGACGAGCTGCGGCTGGGGATCGACGACCGCCTGGAGCTGTTCGTGCAGGTGTGCTCGGCCATCCAGCACGCGCACCACAAGGGCATCATCCACCGGGACATCAAGCCCGACAACATCCTGGTTGACGAGGTGGACGGGCGGCGAGCCGTCAGGGTGATCGACTTCGGCATCGCGAAGGCGATGCAGCAGCGGCTGACCGTGCAGACGCTGGTGACCGAGCAGTTCCAACTGGTGGGGACGCTGGAGTACATGAGCCCCGAGCAGGCCGCGGGCAACCTCGACATCGACACGCGGACCGACGTGTACTCGCTGGGCGTGCTGCTGTACGAGCTGCTCACGGGGTTCACGCCGTTCGATCCTGAATCACTCAGGTCGGCGGCGTACGCGGAGGCCCAGCGGCTGATCCGTCACACGGACCCGCCCTCGCCCAGCGCGCGGCTGCGCACGGCGCGGGGGACTGTCGAGTCGGTCGCGTCTCGGCGGGCGGTGGACCCGGCGGTGCTTCGTCGCGTGCTGCGCGGCGATCTTGACTGGATCGTGATGAAGGCGATCGAGAAGGAGCGTTCTCGGCGGTACGACTCGGTGGGTTCGCTGGCTCGGGATGTGCAGCGGCACCTGGCGGGCGAGCCGGTGCTGGCGGCGCCGGCGAGCGCGGCGTACCGGGCTCGCAAGTTCGTCCGGCGGAACCGCGGGCCGGTGGTTGCGGCGGTCGTGGTCGCGCTGACGATGGTGGGCGGGCTGGTGGGGACGACGCTGGGTTTCCTCGACGCGAGGAACAAGACGCGCGAGGCGCAGTACGAGTCGTACATCGCGAACATGTCGTCGGCGGTCACAGCGCTGGCGGCCGACAACCTGCTCTCGACGCGGGAGTTCCTGGCGTCGACGGTGCCCGAGCTGAGGGGCTGGGAATGGCGGTACACGATGGCGGCGACGGATTCCTCGCGGATGCTCGTGGATCAGCGCGACGGACCGCTGGTGGGCGCGGGGATGAATGCCGAGGCGACGGTCGCGGCGACGCTCTCGGCGAGCGGGGTGCTGCGGACCACCGATCCGAGGCTGGGAAGGTTGCTCTCCGAGGACCGGCTGGTGAGCGGACCGATGACCGCCGGGGCGGTCAGCGTGGATGGCAGCCGCGTGATCGTCGCGAGCAGGGAAGATGGGGTTCGGCTCTTTGACGCGGGTGATGTCCGCTCGCCGAGGATGCTCGCGCCGGCGGGGACCGCGTTCTCGATGGCCAGGTTCAGTCCTTCCGGCACCGCGGCGGCGTGCGCGACCGCTGATGGGAACATCGTGGTATGGGACCTTCGCGCCGGTACGCAGGTGGCTTCGGTCAGGGCCACCCTCCCGCACATCGCGCAGATCGCCGTCACGGACCAGGCGGATGCCGTGGCGTACATCCCGGAAGGACGCGGGGCGGCGGTCATGCATCCTCTTGGAAGCGACCGAGCACCGTGGCAGGTCGGCAGCATCACGACCGTCGTGATGCGGATAGTCGAATTCAGTCCGGACGGATCGGTGCTGGCGACCGGGTCCAACGTCGGCGAGATCTATGCGTGGGACGTCAAGAGCGGCGAGCTCAAGGGCCAGGCGTTCGGGGGTCGCTCATCGATCGAGGCGATGACCTTCACGCCGGACGGAGCTCGGATCGCACTGGGCACGCTCGACGCCGAGATCTACCTCTCCAGGCCGGGGGACGTGCCCGAGCTCACGCGGCTGACCGGCCACAGGCGAGAACCGGCGTCGATCGGGGTCAGCGGGACGCACGTGATCAGCGCGTCACCGGATGGAACGGCCCGGGCATGGGAGCTGCCGGTTCCGGGCGCGGCACAGACGGCGGCGCGCGGCGGACCGGTTCATTCGGTCGATTTCAGCCCCGACGGCGAGAAGCTGCTCTACGTGACGCAGGACAAGGAAGTGGTGGTGCGGGACCTTGTTTCGGGTGCCGCGTCGCTCCGCATCAACGGCCAGTTCTTCGTGGCGGGGTTTGATTCGACGGGGGAGCGATTCATCACTTCCGGGGGCGACGGCGACGTCAAGATCTGGGACAGTTCGACGGGTCAGATGCTGACGGACCTGCGTTCGTCGGCGGGGACCGGGGCGTTTGCGAGCATCAGCCCCGACGGGTCGTCGGTCGTCGCGGTCGGGTACTTCGGCGACGGGGGCATCTGGGATGCGAGGGACGGAAGCAAGAAGGTTTCGCTTGCCCGCATGGACGGCTATTACGCCGCCCGTTTCAGCCCGGATGGCAAGCACATCCTGACCACCGGGACCGAGGATTACGCGTGCGTGTGGGACGCCAGGACGGGCGAGCGGCTGTTCACGCTCAACGGGCATCAGCAGTGGATCCCGGACGGGTCCTACAGCCACGACGGGTCGCGGATCGTGACGGCTTCGGAGGACAGGACCGTGCGGATCTGGGATGCTCGTGACGGAAGGCCGATCGCGGTGCTCCGGGGCCACCGCAGCCGGGTGGGAGGGGCGCATTTCTCGCCGGACGGAACGAGGATCTTCAGCGTGGCGGGAGATTCGACGCTGCGCGTGTGGGATGCCGACCCGAGGACGCCCGAGCGTGTCGGCCGGCTGCTGGCGACGTTCGCGATCGGGGCCGAGTACTTCCTGGATCTTGCGGTGAGCCCGGATGGATCGCGGCTGGCCATCAGCGGCGGAGACGGAGAGGTCCGCATTCTGGACAGCCTTGCTCGCCACGAACGCCTTCGACTCGACTGGAAGGTTCGGCCTTCGGCAATGAAAAACGGAACGCCGCAGGCGGCGTTCCGCGAGTGATGACCTTGGGCCTCCGGGCGTGAAGGGAGGCGATTACTTCGACCCGAGCGGGCGCACCCAGATGTTGCGGTACTTCACGGTGTTGCCGTGGTCCTGGAGGTGGATGGGCCCGTCGCCGGTGCCCTTGTCGCCGCCGCCCGTCGGCTCCTTGATCTCAACGTGATCCTGGATGAGCACGCCGTTGTGGAAGACGGTGAGAGATCCGGGCTTCTCAAGCGACCCGTCGGCCTTGAAGCGCGGGGCGCGGAAGACGATGTCGTAGGTCTGCCATTCGCCGGGCTTGCGGCAGGCGTTGGCGAGGGGGACGTGCTGGAGGTAGACCGCGCCGCACTGGCCGTTGGGGTACGTCTTGTTCTGGTAGGAATCGAGCACCTGGACCTCGTAGCGGTTCTGGATGTAGACGCCGCTGTTGCCGCGACCCTGGCCTTCGCCTTCGACCTTCGCGGGGGTGGCGAACTCGACGTGGAGCTGGATGTCGCCGAACTTCTGCTTGCTGAGGATGCTGCCCGATCCGGGCTTGCAGGTCATGGCGCCGTCCTTCTTGCCGTCGGGCGTCCACTGCGCGGGCTTGCCGTCGGCGTGCTGCCAGGCGTCCATGGAGGTGCCGTCGAAGAGGACGACGGCGTCGGAGGGCGGCGGTGTCGGCTGCACCTGCGCGGGCGCTGGGGTGACCACCGGCGGCTCGGGTATGTCCTTGGCCGGCTGCGCGGGTTGCGAACCTGTCGTGGGGGCTGAGAAGCAGATCAGAAACGCGATCAGGGTGAGCAGGAACATCGGACGGGCTCCTTTGGATTGGAAGGAAAGTCTACCACGCCGTGCGGGTGCAGCGGCGGGGCCGGGGCTGGCCGCGGTGGCCCGCGAATGCGCGTCGGCCGGGGCCGGCGGGCGCGAGCCGTCAGATGCCGTAGATGGGCCGCAGCTTGCCTTCGAGGTAGCGCATGAAGGGATCGGCCGAGAGCGGACGGCCGGTGATCTTCTGGCAGAGCTCACCGGCTCGGTACTGGCGGCCGTGGGCGTGGATCTTCCTGTTGAGCCAGGTCTTGAGCTTGCTGAACTCGCCCTTGGCGATGAGCCCGTCGAGGCCCTTGATGTCCTTGTTGATCTTTTCCCAGAACTGGGCGGCGTAGAGATTGCCGAGCGTGTAGGTCGGGAAGTATCCCACGAGGCCGAAGCTCCAGTGGACGTCCTGGAGGCAGCCGTGACGGTCATCGGGGACCTTGATGCCGAGCAGGCGCTGGAAATTCTCGTTCCACACGCCGGGGACGTCCTTGATGGGGAGGTCGCCGGAGATGAGTGCCCGTTCGATCTCGAAGCGGAGCATGATGTGGAGGTTGTACGTGGCCTCGTCGGCCTCGACGCGGATGTAGCTGGGGGCGGCGGTGTTCACGGCGGCGTGGAGCTGATCGACGGTGGCCTTGGCGAGCGCGCCGCCGAGCATCTTGCGGGCCTTGGGGAGCGCCCACACCCAGAATGCGCGGCTTCGGCCGACGAAGTTTTCCCACATCCGCGACTGGCTCTCGTGGATGCCGAGGCTGATCGATTCACTGAGCGGCTGGCCGTAGAGCTTGTCCTTGGGGAGGCCCTGCTCGTAGAGGCCGTGGCCCATCTCGTGCATGGTGCCGTAGAGCGCGTCCGTGAATTTCTCATCCCGGTAGCGGGTGGTGAGGCGGGTGTCGCCGGGGGCGAGTCCTTCGCAGAAGGGGTGGGTGGTGACATCGAGGCGGCCGGCGGTGAGATCGAAGCCCATGGTCTCGAGGACGAACTGGCCGAAGGCGTGCTGGCGTTCGGCGGGGATCTTCGAGGTGAGGACTTTGGTGCTCACTTTCTTCTTGGAAGCGGAGATCTCGCCGATGAGCGCCGAGAGGCGCGGGCGCAGGGGCGTGAAGATGGCCTCGATTTCGGCCGCCCTGGCCTTGGGCTCGTATTCGTCGAGCAGGGCGTCGTAGAGCTCGCCGCCCTGGGGGACGCCGTAGCACTCGGCCTTGCGGCGGGTGAGGCTCATCATGCGGTCGAGCCACGGGGCGAACATCTTGAAGTTGCTCTTGGCTCGGGCTTCCTTCCAGACTTCCTGGGCCTGGCTGCCGACCTTGGCGAGTTCGGCGACGAGGTCACCGGGGAGGCGGGTGGCCATGTCGTAGTCGCGGCGCATCTCGCGGATGTTGGCGGCGGTGCGTTCATCGGCGAGGAGGCCCTGGTCGGCTTCGCACTGGGAGATGAGGTCGCCCAGGCGGGGATCGGTGGCGGCCTTGTGCGCGAGCTCGGCGATGGCGGCCTGCTGGTCGGATCGGCCCGGGCCCGCGGCTTTGGGCATGTAGGTTTCCTGGTCCCAGTTGAGCAGCCGCTGGACGGATGAGAGCGTGGCCGCTTTTCGGCGGAGCGTGATGAGCTGGTCGTAGTGTTCGGGGAACGGCATGAGTGGACCCTCCTGAAGGCTCGTGTGCGGGAGCATAGACGAGGGGAAGGGGGTGCTGCTCGGCGGGCGGATTCCTACGCTTGGGAGGCCGGTCGGCGGGGATGGTCGGCACGGAGTGCCGACCCACCCAGGACGGAGTCCCGGTAGCTCAGTTGGATAGAGCAGCCGCCTTCTAAGCGGCAGGTCGGGCGTTCGAATCGCCCCCGGGACGTTTCAGGAACTTCGGCGGCGCGGCGTGGTGATATGCTCGCGGCATGAAGTGCTTCGCGCAGGCTCTTGATCTCAAGAACGATCCGAAACTCATCGCCGAGTACAAGGAATGGCACACGCGCGTGTGGCCGGAGGTGCTGAACGGGCTCCGCGAGCTCGGGATCCGCAACATGCGGATCTTCCTGATGGGCACGCACCTGTTCATGTATTACGAGGCGCCGGACGGGTTTGACCCGGCTCGGGACTATCAGAAGTACGCCCAGCACCCGCGCGTGCGCGAGTGGGACCAGTTCATGCGCGGGTTCCAGCAGCGGGTGGCGGAAGCAAGGCCGGAGACGGGGGAGTGGTGGACGGCGATGGAGCTGGTCTTCGACCTTGAGACGGCGAAGTAACGGCGTGGTCACTTGGCTCACGGCCGAACGACGGAGTTGCCCACCGCCGGTTGGCACCGTGGCGCGCGGCGGACCGCCGTCGGGAGTCAGCCGATCCTGGACTGCCCGCCCATGTAGGGGCGCAGGGCTTCGGGGATGTTGACGGTGCCGTCGGCGTTCTGGTGGTTTTCGAGCAGCGGGATGAGGAACCGCGGGCTTGCGAGGACGGTGTTGTTGAGCGAGTGGCAGAAGACGGTGTCGCCCTTGCCGCCCTCTCCGCCCGGGCGGTAGCGCATGTTGAGCCGGCGGCACTGGAAGTCGTAGAGGCGCGAGGCGGAATGCGTCTCGCCGTATTCACCCTTGGGCGACTTGTCGGGGCCGAGCTCACCGCGGCCGGGCATCCACGACTCGATGTCGATCATGGAGGCGTTCTTGGGGCCCAGGTCGGCCGTGCAGCACTGGAGCAGCCGGTACGGGATGAGCAGCTTCTGGAGGAGCGTCTCGACGAAGCCGATCATGGTCGCGTGCCATTGGCGTGATTCGGCGGTATCGGCCTTGCAGATCACGACCTGCTCGACCTTGTCGAACTGGTGGATGCGGTAGAGGCCGGCGGTGTCCTTGCCGGCGGCGCCCGCTTCGCGGCGGAAGCAGGTGCTGACGGTGACGTACTTGAGCGGGAGGACGGCTTCGTCGAGGATCTCGCTCTGGTGGATGCCCATGAGGCCGACCTCGCCGGTGCCGGTGAGGAAGAGGTCGTAGCCGCCGCCGCGCTTGGATTCCTCGATGTGGTACGCCTGCTCGCGTCCGGCGGGGAAGAAGCCGGTACCGACCATCGCCTCTTCGCGGACGACCACGGGGACGGACATGGCCTTGAAGCCGTTGGACTGGGTCATGAAATCGACGGCGAAGCGCAGGACCGCCTGGTGCAGGCGCATGCCGTCGCCGGTGAGGATGTAGGAGCGTGCGCCGGCGATCTTGACGCCGCGCTCGAAGTCGGCCAGGCCCAGGTCTCGGACGAGCTCGAGGTGCGTCTTTGGCTTGAAGCCGCGGTTCTCCTGGAACGACCTGGCCGTGTCGAACCCGGGCGGGTTCCAGCGCTTGAGCTCGACGTTGTCGCTGGCGGAGGTGCCCGGCGGGACATCGTCATCGGGCGGCAGGGGGACCTGGAGGAGGATGGAGTTGAACTCGGGTTCGATCTCCGCGAGCCGGGCGTCGAGTTCGGCGATGGCGGACTTGAGGGCGGTGGGCTTGGCGCTCAGTTCGTTGATCTGGGATTCGAGGTCGGCGGCGTCGGCGCCGGACTTGCCCTTGAGCTGTCCCTTGAGCTTGCCGATCTGCGGGCCGATCTCCTTGGCGAGGCGGTTCTGCTCGGCTCTCAGGCGCTCCTGGTCGGTCTGGAACTGGCGCCGCTGGGAGTCGAGTGCGACGAGGCGGTCGATATCGACGGGGATGCCCTTGGCTTTGGCGCCGAGGGCGAAGCGAGCGGGGTTTTCGCGGAGCTGGCGTAGGTCGATCATGGGGTGTTCCGGTGATCGCTCGGCGCCCTGGGCGGAAGGCCGCCACCCAGCGCCGGGCGGGGCGGGGATCATACGGGCACCGGGCGGCGGGCCGTGCCCGGCGGTCGTGGCAGGCGTGAGGCCGAAACTTGCGGGCCCGGTCCCGGTATGCTTGATCCCGGGGACCGGGTCTTCTGGCGTTGCGTCCGCGAACGGGGTGGAGTGTTGATGCCCGAGTTGATTCTCAAGACGATCCGCGGGAACGCACCGGACGCGACGCTCGGCGGCCGTGCGGTGACGATCGGTCGCGGCCCGGAGAACGCGGTGTGCCTCCGCGATGAGAAGGCCAGCCGCAACCACTGCATCATCGAGCCCGACGGGCGCGGCGGGCTTGTGGTGCGCGACCTGCAATCTCGCAACGGGACGCGGGTGAACAACCTGAAGGTGGACAAGTCGCCGCTGCGATCGGGCGACGTGCTGAAAGTCGGTTCGCACGAGTTCCTGGTATCCGAGCCGGAGTCTCCGGCGCCGGAGGCGCCCGCGTGGCAGCCGGAAGAGGCGGGGCCGGACCTTGAGCTCGTGGATGAGGCGAGCGAGGCCAGGGGGCCGGTTCCCGAGCCGCCGGCGTTTGACCAGTTCGACGAGGTGCCCAGGCGCGGCCAGGCCGCGGCGGATTCGGGCGAGTGGATCGAGCGGCTCGACGACATGCTCGACATCCTCCCGCCCAAGGACGCCGAGCGCGAGGCGGTCACGCTGATCGACGCGACGGGCAAGCCGTCGCACGCGCTGGTGGGCGACAGCCCGGGATCGACGGGTCTGCGGATGCTGCTACGGCTGGCGTCCAAGTCGCGGGCGACGGACATCCACATGGAGCCCAAGGGCGACCGGACGCAGGTGCGGATCCGGGTGGACGGGCAGATGATCTCCGCGGTAGACCTGCCCTCGCGCGTCAGCGAGCTGGTGTACGGGATCATCAAGACGGGGTCGCAGATCAAGCTGGCGGCCCGGGACGCGGTGCAGGAGGGCCACTTCTCGTGCCGTTTCCCCGATCGCCGGGTGGATTACCGCGTGAGCTTCACGCCGTCGGTGTACGGCCAGAAACTGGTGCTGCGGGTGCTGGACACGCGCGGGCTGCCGCGGAACATCGCGGAGCTCGGCCTGGTCGGCTACATGGTGGACCGCGTGCGGCGCATCTGCGAACAGGACCACGGGCTGCTGCTGGTGTGCGGGCCGACGGGGTCGGGCAAGACGACGTCGCTCTACACGTGCATCCGCGAGATCGACCGTCACTCGCGCAACGTGGTGACGATCGAGGACCCGGTCGAATACCAGCTCGACATGGTGACGCAGATCCCCATCGATGAGAACAAGGGCAACAGCTTCGGGAACCTGCTGCGCTCGGTGCTGCGGCAGGACCCGGACGTGATCCTGGTGGGCGAGATCCGCGACGAGGAAACGGCTCGGACGGCGATGCAGGCGGCGATGACGGGGCACGTGGTGTTCTCGAGCATCCACGCCAAGGACACGATCGCGGCGGTGTTCCGTCTGCTGGAGCTGAAGGTCGAGTCGTACCTGGTGGCGAATTCGCTGGACCTTGTGCTCGCGCAGCGGCTGGTGCGCGTGCTGTGCGAGACGTGCCGCCGCGAGGTGCCGGTGACGCCGGGGCAATCGACGCGGCTGGGCCGGTTCCTGGGGGGCAAGACGCGGATCTACACGGCGACGGGGTGCCCGCGGTGCCTGCGGACGGGGTACCGGGGCCGTCGGGCGATCTTCGAGATGCTCGACTTCAACGATGACCTGCGCGACGTCGTGCTCCGCGAGCCGACGATCCAGGCGATGAAGAAGGTGATCGAGCAGGGCCACTTCACGACGCTGGTGCAGTTCGGCTGGCGGCTGGTCGCCGAAGGCGTGACGACCCTCGATGAGGTCGATCACGTCGCCGGGATGCAGTGAGCGGGGCCGGCGCTTGACCGCACTGACCTCATCGCCAGGTCGATGAGGTCAGTCGCGAGGGAGCCCGTCCGCGCGATCGCCGGTCAGCGCTCAACCCGCGGGCGGGACCGGACGCACGATGACCGTGAGCGAGTTCGCGGGCACCGCGTACTTAGCGAACACGGACTTGATCTGGTCGGCGGTCACGGCCTGGGATGCCGACTGCTCGTTGATGATGTCGTCGAGCGATCCTCCGAAGAAGGTGATCTGCTGGAGGCGACGCGACCAGTAGGACGGGTCACGCATCTCTTCCTCGAGGGTGTTGGCCATCTGGCGGCGGGCCACCTGCAGTTCCTCGTCGGTGGGCCCGCTGGCGGCGAACTCGGCGTAAATGGCGGCGGGCTTCTGCACCAGAGCGTCGACCTGCGCGGGCTCGGTGGGGGCCGCCGCGTTGAACGCGCCGAAGCCGGGGTAGGTGCTGCCGGGTCTTGAGCCGGCGCCGATGCTGTAGACGAGCTGCGCCTCTTCGCGGACCTGCTTGATCATGCGGCTGGAGAGGATGCTCGCGGCGTAGGCCATGGCTCTGGTTTCGGCGACGTCGGAGCGGTCGGCGCCGTAGAAACCCGACATGACGAACGCCTGCTGCGTCGGCGTCGCGAGCGTGGTGTCGAGGACGCGCGGGCCGGAGGGCCGCTGGATCGAACGGAGCTGCTTGTAGGTCTCGGCCGAGACGCGGTCGCGCGAAGGGAGTGCCCCCAGGTACGCGTTGACGAGTTCCACCGCCTTGTCGCGCTGGATGTCGCCGACGATGACGACCTCGATGGGAGAGGTCCGGATGAGAGAATCGAGCCACGCCTGCGCGGCATCGATGGAGAGGCGGTTGACCTGGTCGGCGGTCACGGGCTGGAGGCGAACCTGATCCTCGGGGTAGAGGAAGCCGCTGGCGGCCCGCATGCCGAAGGCGAGCGGGTTGTTCAGCGATTCCTCGAGACGCGTGAGGGTGCGGGTCTTGAACTGATCGAACGCGGCGGACTCGATCTTGGGCTCGGTGAGGAGGAGGTAGGCGAGCTGGAATCCGGTCTCGAGTTCGTCGGGGCTGCCCGAGATCGAGAGGGAGATGGAATCGGCGCTGCCGCCTCCCCCACCGCCGCGTCGACCGCCTCCGCGGCCGCCGAATCCGCCGCCGCCGACGTTGACCTTCTTGCCGGTCATGATGGACCGGATGTCGCTCGAGGAGAGGGACCTGGTGGCGGGCGACGACCACGCGACCGTCGCGGCGGAGGTGATGCCGCGGTTGTCGGCGCTCTCGAGCATCTCGCCGCCGATGAGGTCGATGGTGACGGAGACCTGGTTCTTGCGCTGGTCCATGAACCGGTGGTGCACCCGGACGTTGTTGGAGAGCCAGGCGGACCAGACCTGGCTGGCGTCGTGCGTCTGTTCCTGCGCGACCGTGCCCGGCGTGGGCTTGGCGGCCATCAGCGTGGTCGCGTGGATGGCCTCGGATTCCTCCGAGGGCGTGACCGCGAGCGCTTTGGTGCCCAGTTCAACGAGCTGGGCTTCGGTCGGGATATCGGCGCCGGCGGGGAGTGTCGCGACGAAGGCGACGGCCTTGGGATCGAACTCCTGCGCGAAGCGACGGGACACTTCGTCGGCGTTGATGTCGGGAAGGAGCTGGTTGAGCAGGTCCAGCCGCTGGGTCGGGGACATGTAGGGCTCGCCGTCGGAGATGGCGGCGTTCATGCCGCTGATGATGGCCCGGGATTGGGTCGTGGCCTCGGTCTCGACGGCTCGTTCGGCGCCGGAGATCAGCTCGCGGCGCGCGTTATCGAGCTCGCGCGAGGAGAAGCCGAATGTGCGTGCCCGCTGGAGCTCGAGCGCGACCTGGTCGAGCGCCTGCTTCCACTTGCCCGGGCTGGCGGAGGCGGACAGCTCGGCGGTGTAGATGGCGCCGGAGTCGTTGCCCAGGGAGACGCCCGCGTTCAGGTAGGCGGTGCCGCCGGCGGAGGTCTTGTCGCGGAAGCGGCGGTTCATGGCCATGCGCCCGAGGCTGGCGACGAGTTCGTCGCGCATGCCCGCGACCGAGGTAACGGGCGGACGAGCGGGCTCGAGCCGCATGATGCGGATGTCCTCGGAGCGGATCTCGGGATCGCTGGCGACGATGGCGAAGCTCTTGTCGTACGCACGGACGTTGATGTCCTGCGGCTCGGGCCGGGGCTTGGCGGGCAGCGACCCGAAGGCTTCCTTGACCTGGGCGAGGATCTGCTGAGGGTCGGCGTCGGCGACGACCATGAGCGTGGCGTTGGAGGCGCCGTACCAGCGGTCGTAGTAGTCCTTGAAATCGTCCTGGTTGACGCTGTTGATGGTCTCCTCGGTGCCGATGGTGATGCGCTCGCCGAAGAGCGAGCCGGGGGCCATGCGCTCGAGCACGTAGAAGCTCACGCGCTGGCGGCCGGAGAGCCCGCGGCGGCGTTCCTCCTGGATGATGCCGCGCTCGTCGTCGATCTCGGCCGGGAGCAGCGAGAGGCGGCCGACGACATCGGCGAAGAAGGTGAATCCCTTGGCGAGGGTGGCGGGCTTGGTGTCGGGGAGCGAGAGCTGGTAGGTCGTCTGGTCGAAGCTGGTGAAGGCGTTCTGGTCGCGGCCGAAGGTCATGCCCAGCGACTGGAACAGCGGCACGAGGGTGCCGGGCGCGAAGTTGGCCGACCCGTTGAAGGCCATGTGCTCGAGGTAGTGCGCCAGGCCCCGCTGGCGATCGGTCTCGTTGAGCGACCCGGTGTGCATGTGGATCCACACCTCGGCTCGGCCCGGGGGCGTGGCGTGGGGCTTGATCATGTACCGCAGGCCGTTGTCGAGCCGGCCGGAGACGACGGCGGGATCGGAGGGGAGCTGCTGGCCGCGGGCGACGGCCGCGAGGACGGCGAGGATGGAAACGGCGACCACGGTCAACCAGCTGCGCGTCATGGAGAGACTCCTCAGGCGCCGGAATCGGCGGGCGCAGGCAGTGTACCACGTGGCTGGAGTCGCATGTCCCGAAATCCCCGATCAGCGTTGGAGTTCCCGACGCTGGCAGGGGGACGGCCCGCACGGGACGTACCATCGGACTCGGCGAGAATCGGGAGACTCCGGGTTGATTTATGTGATTGCCATCGCGGCGATTTGGATTCTTGGCATCATCGCGGCCGTGGACGTCATCATGAGCGGGCGTACGCCGCAGGGGATCACCGCCTGGTCGCTGGCGCTGGTGATCTTCCCGCCGGTCGTGCTGCCGCTGTACCTGGTGTTCGGCGAGCGGCGTTTCCGGGGGTATGTCCGGGCCCGCCGCCGGGGGCTGCGGCCGCTGGACCAGAGCATGTCGAAGCTCATGTCCGCCGTCGAACACGCGGTCTGCGTGCCCGAACCCGACCACCTGGTGGCGCTCTCGAGGCTGTGCGGGCTGCCGTTCACGGGCGGCAACTCGGTGCGGCTGCTGGTCAACGGCGACCAGATGTACGAGGAGATGTTCCGGCAGATCGACGCGGCCGAGAAGTACGTGCTGCTGTTCTTCTACATCTACCGCGAGGACGCGACGGGCAGGGAGCTGCAGGCGCGGCTGATCGCCGCCCGCGAGCGCGGGGTCGCGGTGTACTTCATGTACGACGAGATCGGGTCCATGTCTTTGAGCATGGCGTACCTGCAGGCGCTGGAGGCGGCGGGCTGCCGGTGCAGCGGGTTCCGGACGACGAGCCGGCGGCGTCGGCGGCTGCTGCGGCTGAACTTCCGCAACCACCGCAAGATCGTGGTGGTCGACGGGAAGCTCGGGCTGGTCGGGGGGATCAACGTCGGCGACGAGTACCGCGGCCGGGACCAGGAAGTCGGGCCGTGGCGCGACTCGCACGTCCGGCTCGAAGGCCCGGCGGTCCAGTGTCTCCAGATGGTGTTCCTGGAGGACTGGTACTGGGCGCAGCGGAATATCCCGGACGAGCTCGAGTGGATCGAGCAGCCGCCGCGGGACAGCGGCCCGCACGTGCTGATGTACCCCTCGGGCCCCGCGGACAAGCTGGAAACGGGGACGCTGCTGTTCGGGCACCTGATCGGCGGGGCCAAGAAGCGGCTGTGGATCGCGACGCCTTACTTCGTCCCCGACGAGTTCGTGCTCAACACGCTGCAGCTGGCGGCGATGCGCGGCGTGAACGTCCGGATCCTCGTGCCGCACAAGTCCGACAGCGTGCTGGCGGATGTCGCGGTAAGGTCGTACTTCCGCGAGCTGATGGACGCGGGGATCCACGTGTGGCTGTACCGGGCGGGGTTCCTGCACCAGAAGGTGCTGCTCGCCGACGACGTGGCGGCGATCGGGACGGCGAACCTGGACAACCGTTCGATGCGGATCAATTTCGAGGTGACCGCGGTGGTGGCGGACGCGGAGTTCGCGGCATCGGTGGCGAAGATGCTCGACCACGATTTCGGCCACGCCTCGCCGGTAACGGCGGCGTCGATCGCGAAGGTCAGCTTCCCGAAGCGCTTCGTGAGGCGGCTTGCCCGGACGCTGAGCCCCGTTCTCTAAGATCGCGGCGACCTGGCGAGCGCGTCGCGGCGAACGGCGATCCAGCGGTTGACGTGCGGGAGGAACCACAGCCACACGCCGGTGAGCCAGAGCACGAGCACGAGGACCGCGCTGGGGAGGAAGATGCCGAGCTTGGCAACGGAGCCGAACCACGACCCGTCGTGGAGGGCTTCGATCAGATCGCTGCGGCGGATCGCCGACCCCAGGAGTGTCCCGGTCACCGCGCACACCTGGATCTCCCAGCCCGACCTGGACATGACCTTGACCACGCGCCTGTCGACGTGGAGGTCAACCCGCGTGACGTCGCTCCAGGAATCGACGCCGGCATGGTCGACTGAACGCGCCATCGCCAGCAGGTGCGTCATGCAGACCGCCGGGTCGCCGGGAGCGCCCTGGGGCGTGGGCGGCTGCACCCACGTGATCTCCTTCTTGAGCTGGAGCAGGATGCCCGAGACGATCACGACCAGCAGCGGAACCGCGGTGGCGACAGTCGCCCAGCGGTGCAGCTTGCGGGACCACAGATTCGCGGCGGTTCTGAGCGATCGCTTGGACATGCGGCCGGACTATACCGGCGGGTGGGCGGATCGAAAAGGCGATTTCGGCCGCGTCAGGCGTTGAAATACTTGGCCTGCGGGTGGTGCACGATGATGGCGCTGGTCGACTGCTCGGGATCGATCTGCCAGTTCTCGGTGAGGGTGCAGCCGATCCTTTCGGGGCGGAGGAGCCGGAAGAGCTTCTCCTGGTCGGAGAGATCGGGGCACGCGGGGTAGCCGAAGCTGTACCGGCTGCCGCGGTAGTGCTGCGTGAAGAGCTCCTTGATGCGGGGTGAGTCTTCGGTCGCGATGCCCAGCTCCTGTCGCATGCGCTTGTGCCAGAGTTCGGCCAGCGCCTCGGCCGTCTCGACGCCGATGCCGTGGAAGTAGAGGTACTCGGTGTAGTTGTTGGCCGCGAAGAGCTCGCGGGCGTACTCGGCGATCCGGTTGCCCACGGTCACGCAGTGCATGCCGATGACGTCGACTTCTCCCGATTCGACCGGTCGGAAGAAATCCGAGATGCACAGGCGCTGCTTGTCGGGCTGGCGGGGGAAGCGGAACCGTTCGAGTTCGCGACGCTCGACCGGGAGGCCGTCGGGCCGCCCGTAGGCGGCGCCCTTGGCGGGCTCCCAGATGATCAGGTCGTCGCCGTCGCTGTTGCACTCGAAGTAGCCGTAGGCCACCTGCGGGACGAGGAGCTTCTTCTCCCGGCAGACGGTCTTGACGCGCTCGAACACCGGCCGGACCTCGTCCTCGACGACGCGCTCGTACTCGTCGTCGGAGAGGGCCCCTTTCTTGAACTGCCACTGGCCGCGGAAGAGCGCAATGGGATTGATGAACTGGAAGACCTCGTCGAGGCTGATGCCGTCAACGACGCGGCTGCCGAGGAACGGCGCGGGCGGGACCGGGACGGAGACGGAAACGTCCGAGCGCACGCGTTCGCCGGGCGCGACCGGCGCCTGCTGGCGGGTCTCCGCGTCGGCGGCCCGCTTGACGCGCGAGGCGGCGATGGTCTCCTCGGCGGCGGTGCGCTTCTGCTGGCGCGAGTCGATCTCCGCGGCGAGTTCGCCGGTGCGCCCCGCCATGATCATGTCCATGGTGCGCAGGCCGTCGAAGGCGTCCTTGCCGTAGAAGCACGACCCCTGGTACGTGGAGCGCAGGTGCGACTCGCAGTAGTGGCGCGTGAGCGCCGCGCCGCCGAGCAGGAGCGGCGGCACCGTCCCCGCGGCGTTGAGCTCCTTGATGTTCTCCTCCATCACGTTGACGCTCTTGACGAGCAGACCGGACATGCCGATCGCGTCGGCCTTGTGCTCCTTCCAGGCCTCGACCATCGCGTGGAGCGGCTGCTTGATGCCCAGGTTGATCACCTTGTAGCCGTTGTTGGTGAGGATGATGTCGACAAGGTTCTTGCCGATGTCGTGGACGTCGCCCTTGACGGTGGCCAGGACGATCGTCCCCTTGGACTGGCCGGCGGCCCGTTCCATGAGGGGTTCGAGCTGCGCCACGGCCATCTTCATGACCTCGGCGGACTGCAGCACGAAGGGGAGCTGCATTCGGCCGGACCCGAAGAGCTCGCCGACGGTTTTCATGCCGTCGAGCAGGTGGTCGTTGATGATGTCGAGCGGCTTGTACCTGGCCAGCGCCTCCTCGATGGTCTCCTTCAGGCCCTGCTTCTCGCCGTCGATGATGTGGTCGCGGAGCCGCTGCTCGACCGTGAGGGACGACTTGTCCTTCCTGGTCGAGGCGGCGGAGGCCTGGACGTCCTTGAAGAGATCGATGTAGGCCTGGAGCGGGTCGAAGCCCTCGCGGCGGCGGTCGTAGATCAGGTCCACCGCGGCGTTCCACTGCTCGTCGGAGATCTTGTTGCGCGGAAGGATCTTGCCCGCGTGGACGATCGCGGCCGTCAGCCCGGCCTCGCGGAGCTCGTGGAGCAGCGCCGAGTTGAGGACCAGCCGAGCCGGCGGCGACAGGCCGAAGCTGGCGTTGGAGAGCCCCACCACCGTCTGGCACTCGGGGAACTTCTCGGCGATGCGGCGCACGCCCTCGACCAGTTCCAGCGCCGAGCGGCGGTCGGACTCCATGCCCGTGGAAATGGGCAGGACCAGCGGATCGAAGAGCAGGTCGGCGGGATCGAGGCCCCAGTGGATGACCGCGCGCTCGTAGGCCCGGGCCGCGATGGCGAACTTGCGGTCGGCGGTGCGGGCCATGGAAGCCTGCTTGTCCTCGTCGATCGACCCGATGACGACCGCGGCGCCGTAGGTCCTGGCGAGCTTCATGACGGCGTCGAACTTCTCGGGGCCATCCTCGAAGTTCGCGCTGTTGATGATGCACTTGCCCCCCGAGTGCTTGAGCCCGGCTTCGATCGTGGCGAGCTGCGTGGAGTCGACCATCAGCGGGGCATCGACCTGGCGGACGACGCGGCGCACGATCTCCGACATGTCGCGGGCGTTGTCACGCCCGGCGTAATCGACGTTGAGGTCCAGGACGTGGGCGCCCTCGCGGAGCTGCTCCTTTGCGAGCGAGACGATCCCGTCCCAGTCTTCCTGCTCGAGCAGCTTCTTGAAGGCCCGGCTGCCCGACGCGTTCATCCGCTCGCCGACGATGAGGAATGAGTTGTCCTGTCGGTACTCCGTGGTGGAGTAGAGCGAGGTCACGCCGACGGGGAAGACCGAGCGCGACACCTGCGCGGCCCGGCGGTCCTTGACCGCGTCGGCGAGCAGGCGGATGTGATCGGGCGTGGTGCCGCAGCAGCCGCCGACGAGGTTCACGCCGTCCTGCTCGATGAACTTGAGCATGGCCTCGACGAAGGGCTGCGGGCGGAGCGGGTACTCGGTCCGGCCCTCGACCAGCACGGGCAGGCCGGCGTTGGGCATGACCGAGACGGCTCGGTGGTGAAGGCCGGGGATTCGGCCCGCGTGCGAGCCCATCTGCCCCCAGTGCTTGCCGAGGAAGTGGACGTGCTCGGACATCTCGGTCGGGCCGGTGGCGCAGTTGAGGCCGAGCGACGCGATGGGATACTGGGCGAGAGCGCAGGCCGCGGCTTCGATCGACGACCCGAGCAGCATGGTGCCTGTGGTCTCGATGGTCACGCTGACGAGGATCGGGGTATCGAAGGGCGACCGGCCTTTTTCCTCGAGCGCGGCGAGGACGGCGTTGACGGCGCACTTGATCTGCAGCAGGTCCTGGCACGTCTCGATGATGAACGCGTCGACGCCCCCGGCGAGCAGGCCGCGGGCCTGCTCGCGGTAGCTCTCGAACATCGCCTGCCAGTTCGTGTTGCCGAGCGTGATCAGCTTGGTGCCCGGGCCCATGGACCCCAGCACGAAACGCGGGCGGTCGGAGGTCGAGTGCTTGTCGGCGGCGGCCCGGGCGACCTCGCCGGCCTTCTTCGACAGCTCGAACGCGCGCTCCGCGATGTCGAACTCCCCCAGGACGAGCGTGTTTGACCCGAAGGAATCGGTCTCGACGCAGTCGGCTCCGGCCGCGAGGTAGTCCTCGTGGATCTTCTGGATGACGTCGGGCCGGGTGGCGACGAGGATGTCGGTGCAGTTCTCGCAGCCGCAGTAGTCGGTCTCGACGCTCAGCGGCACCTTGTGAATCTGGGTGCCCATGCCGCCGTCGCAGACCAGGACGCGGCGGGAGAGATGCTGGAGGAACAGGCTGGCCATCGTGGCTCCTTGAGGTCGGGAACTCTAGGCCCGCAGAACCGCTTGATTCGCATATCCGGATAAGCGGATGACACGACATAGCCGCGTATCGGGGTACATGGTCGGTTTTTGAACGGGTTTCTCGTTGACGCGGCGCCGAATCATCAGTAGGGTGCGTCCGGGGAAGAACGTGAAGGGAGGCGCGCGATGGGTGCTCCGGTAGTTCACTTTGAGATCGGTGCTCGGGATGCGACCAAGCTGGCCGGGTTCTACGGCAAGCTGTTCGGCTGGAATACGTCGGAGTACGGCCCGGCGAGGATGATCGACACGGGCTCGACCCAGGGCATCATGGGCCACATCAACCAGCTCGGTCACGAGCCGCACAACTACTGCGTGGTGTACATGCAGGTGGACGATCTCGAGGCGTACATCAAGAACGCGATGGGGCTTGGCGCCAAGCTGTGCGTCCCCGCGACCGAGGTGCCCGGCATGGGCCACTTCGCGTGGCTCCAGGATCCCGAGGGCAACGCCTTTGGTCTGTGGAAGGCGGCGGGGCAGTAACAACCAGATACTGCCCGGGGTTGAGCTCGCAACCGTTCGCGCCGGAGGGTCGAGGGACCGTCCGGACACTGCGGAGCCACCGGACAGATGGCTTTGGGTGTTGCCTCGCGCGACCCGAAGCACTACTGGCGGTCGCTGCCCGTTGAAGCGGCGATTTTCGCGGGAGCCTCGCACCCCATGCTCAGCAACGTTCTGCAATTTTGCGCCGGTCTCGTGCTCCTGCTCGTCGGGGGGCGGCTGCTCGTCGCGGCGTCCGTGGACACCGCCAAGCGGATGCGAGTTTCGCCGCTGGTCGTGGGGCTGACGCTTGTGGCGTGGGGAACCAGTGCGCCCGAGCTGGCGCTCAACCTGATCTCGGCCTCGAAGGGCCGCGGCAATCTAGCACTGGGCAACATTGTCGGGGCCAACATCTGCAACATGGCGCTGGTGCTGGGTCTGTGCGCTCTCATCAAGCCGCTCGTGGTCCAGGAGAGACTCATCAGGCTGGAGATCTGGCTCAACGCCGGGATCCTGGGCTTCATGGCCGTCCTCGGCGTGACCGGGGGCTTTCAAACATGGGAGGCTGGGCTGATGCTCGGCGTTTTCGGCGGGTACAGCATGTGGACGATCATGGCCGCGCTGCGCCAGACCGACGCGGCTCCTTCCCCACACGCCGCCGACACCCTCGGCGACGATCCCACGCGAGAACAGGCCCCGATGGGTTGGATGATGATCGGCGCCTGCTTTGTCGGGGGGCTGGCGCTGCTCTCGTTCGGCGGATCACTGGCCAGCGACGGTGCGTCCGGCATGGCGCTGGCGCTGGGGGTTCCCGCGGCGATCGTCGGCGTGACCGTGGTCTCGATCGGGACGACGCTCCCGGAGATGGTCACGGGCGTCATGGCCGTTCGCAAGGGCCAGACCGACCTGGCGATGGGCAACGCTCTGGGATCATGCCTGTTCAATGCGGGCGCGATCTTCGGCATCGTCGGGCTGGTCGCGCCCCCGGCCAGGGACGGGGCACTCATGCTGCCGCTCGCATACATGGGCATTCTTGCGATCGCGCTCGTCCCGATCAGCCGCACGTTCGGCAAGACGGTTTCCCGGCTCGAAGGGGCGCTGCTCCTGACCTCGTACGGGGCGTTCCTTGCTGTCTCGGCGGTGTCCGCCGCTCGTAGCGCGTGATCTGTCGCCCCGTTTTGCACCGGCACTTGCCACCGCGGGCACCGCATGCAGGGTGTGCGGCGACATGAAGAGGCGACGCGGACATCAAACCGAGCGCATCGCGCCGACCAGGATGCCTTCGGTCATCGGCCCTCTTGGGCATGCCCCTGACCACGGCGAGCTCCAGCTGCGGAAAGGGCACACCTCAATCATCAGCGGCGGCGCGCGCGGCGGCCGAGCATCCCCAGCACGCACGGCAGCAGCGCCGCGACCCCCGGCCCGGGCACCGTGCACCGCGTATCGATCACCACCTGGTCGAGGAACACCACCGTTCCCGGCACCGGCGGCGTCAGGACCAGTTCCTCGTAGGCCGGGCACGAAGGCAGGGTCCAGATCGAAAGCTCGTGGATCCACCCGTCGGCGAGCAGCGTCTGCTGCGTGCTGACGAGGGTGAAGTTGCCCGACGGGCTCGTGAGGCTCTTGCCCATGTGCAGCACGGCCGCGGAGAGGAACGTGACCTGCAGCCACAGTTCCTTCTGCGATCCCGCGTCGTTGCAGTTGGGGACGTTGAACGTGAGCACGTCGAAGTCGTTCACGGCCCACACGTCGTTGCGTGGACCAAAGGTCGGCAGCCAGTTGTTGGGGTCGTCGGGCGTGAGGATCGGCGTGCCGTTGGAGTTGTTGAACGCGGCTCCATCGGGCGCGCCGCCCGCGGACCCGCTCGAGAAATCCCAGTGCTGGAAGGTGGTGTCCGGGTCGTACCGCCACGAGGGCGGCGTGAGGTCATCGGCTCGTGCCGAGCACACGGCAAGGCCGGAAACCGCGAGACTCGAGAGCGCGAACCGGGCGAGAGCGTGCGTGCGGACCATGGCGACTCCTCCAGTGCGGCACGATCGAACCTGCGGAAACAGGGGCCCGCCCGCCCCGGCGGTTCCAACGCCCGGGCGGCAGGTCGAATTCGCGTTCGTGCCGCTCAAAGAGTTGCGGCCCGGGCGTCGGACCTTGCAGCCCTTTCCAAGTTTTTTCTCGGGGAGGGTTCGGGGCGGGCACCAACGCGCGGGAGCGGCCAGGTGCCGATAAAGCGGGCGGCGCAACGAGACGCTCGCGGGTGGCACCGGGCGGGGTTCGCGTCGGCGGTTTGGCGAGACGGTCACGGTCGGCGGTTATTCGTCCCGCCGTTCGGGCGGGCGGTCCGACCGCGCAAAGAAAAAGCGACGCTCGGGGCGTCGCTTGGGGGGGACTGGGATGGGGCGGGCGTTCAGGCCTTGGGCTTGGCGTCGCCGGCCTTCTTGTCGTCCTTCTTGAAGTAGTTGCCCTGGAACTTGCGCTGGAACTTCTCGACGCGGCCCGCGGAGTCGACGAAGGTCTGCTTGCCGGTGAAGAAGGGGTGCGATCCGGACCACACTTCGACGTGCAGCTCGGGGACGGTGGCGCCGACTTCCATGACGACCTGCCCGTTGTGGTAGACCTTGCACTTGGGGTAGTAGCGGGGATGGATGTCCTTCTTCATGGGTCGTCTCCGTCGGCGAGCCGGGCGTGACCGGCGAAAGTGCGAGGCGAGAGCCGCTCCGGGCGGGGCCGGTGAGCCTGGTCGATGACCGGTTCCGAGGCGTCGGGACCGGGTCGAGAGTTTAGGCGCGGGGAAGCGGGCGGTCGACGGGCGTCGGGACGGGGCGGGGGCAGTAGGCAGGACGAGGGGGCAGGAGGCTGGGGGCGGTGGCAGGAGGCGGTTGGCGTTTGGATTCGGGCTCCTCGGGGCGGGGGGTCGGCTTGGCCGGGCAACGGGGCTCGGCGACGGAAGGCCCCGGGGTGCTGGAGGTTCGAGGGGGAGTGGCCCCGGCTGGCAGAAGGCCCGGGTGCCAGAGCACTTTGGCGGCGAATGGCCCCGCTGCCGATTGGCCCGGACGGATCGTGAGCATTGATCGCCGGTCGGCCGGGCAGGGTCCGAGCAAGGGAAGTGGCGGGCCGTGCCAGGGCGGATGCTCGGGCGGGGATCGGGGTGACGGCGGGGTCGGTGGGTCGCTCGGTGACGAACGCGGAACTCGGAGCGGAAACGGCCCGATGAATGAAGCGAGCGTGTTGGAAGGCCCGTTCTCGGTGGTTGGAACGCCCGTGCCGGGGTGAAAGGGCGGAAATGGCATCGCGGCAGGGCTCGGAACGGCCGCGGGACGGCGGCGTCGAGCGTGCTTGACGGTTCGCGGCGGTGGGCTAGGCTTCTCGTCCAGTTTCCCCGATAGCTCAATGGTAGAGCGACCGGCTGTTAACCGGTAGGTTCTAGGTTCGAGTCCTAGTCGGGGAGTTCTGAGAAAGGCCTCGTAAAGAGGCCTTTTCTCGTTAACGGTCTGGGCCTTTCGCCCACCGCCCGTAACTCTCGGGAATCGTGGCACTTCCTGAAGGTCCACGATTTGCCGGGCGCTCTCGAATCCGAGGCATCGCATCGCCGTTTCGGTCGCCACGCCGGGGTTGGGGACCGAAAGTCTCTCCTCGCTCTCGAACGCCCGGGCGGGTCTGGTTAACGCGCCGTTGGGGTGAACGAGGGGTGAGATTCGGACCCTGCGCCGCTCCCCGACCGTTTCGCGTATTCAGAGGCAGACGGCCCGCACCGGACGCGGGCCCCATTCCAGCATCAGGTGCGAAGCCGAGCGCCAAGCGCACGCCCGCACGGATGCATGTCCCCCTTCACGGAGGATGTGCCCGTGCACGACACCGCGCTCATGGACGATGCGCCCGCCCCCACCCCCGCAACCGTCACGCTTGATCCCGATGCCCCGATGACGCCCGTGGCGCGACTGAATGCCATCGCCGCCATCTTCGCCGAGGGCATCCGCCGCCGGCGACGTCACGTCGCCATTTCGGGGCCGAACATCGAGCATCAAGAAGGCTCTCCGGCTCGACTTGAACTGTCCGAGCATGCCCGCCCTGATGGGTCGCGTGGTTAACGCCTTCCCGAGACCACGAGAACGGAGACCCTGATGGCGATCGATGTGAATGCAGCCGAAAAGGCCTTGGAGAAGATGACTGTGCCGCAACTGAAGCAGCGGTACGCCAAGGTCTATGGCGAAGACACTCGCACGCACCACAAGGTGCTGCTGATCAAACGGATTCTCTGGCGGATGCAGGCCCTGCGAGAGGGTGACCTCTCCGAGCGGGCTCGCCAACGGGCGCGTGAACTGGCCAACGACGCTGACCTGCGGCGAAGCCCGCCACGAGCCCAATCACCGGACGCGCCCAAGCCCCGGGCCAACGGCGAGAGCGTGGTGAGCGTGCCCATCCACACGCGAGAGGACGGGCGGCTGCCCCCACCCGGGACGGTCCTCCGCCGCGAGTACAAGGGTCGCGCCATGTTCGTCCGGGTGCTGCCCAAAGGCTTCGAGTTTGAGGGAGAGGTCTACCGGTCGCTGAGCGCCATCGCGGCGAAGGTGACCGGGTCGCATTGGAACGGATTCCGCTTCTTCGGGCTCCACGAGCCCGGCACCACGGAGGGCAACGTATGAAATCGTCTATCAATACAGCACCGCCCAAGCAGTCCGGCGTGCCGGCGGTGCGGTGCGCCATCTACACCCGCAAGTCCAGCGAACAGGGACTCGAGCAGGAGTTCAACTCGCTGCACGCCCAGCGCGAGAGTGCGGAGGCCTACATCGCCAGCATGAAGCACGAGGGGTGGGTGGCGCTGCCGGACCAGTACAACGACGGCGGCTTCACCGGCGGGAACACCGACCGACCCGGCTGCCAGCGGCTGATGGCCGACATCGAAGCGGGTAAGGTCGACTGCGTGGTGGTCTACAAGGTCGACCGGCTGTCGCGCTCGCTCCTGGACTTTGCCCGCATGATGGCGGTATTCGAGAAGCACCGCGTGTCATTCGTGTCTGTGACGCAGCAGTTCAACACCACGCAGTCGATGGGGCGGCTCACGCTGAACATCCTGCTCTCGTTCGCCCAGTTCGAGCGCGAGATCATCTCCGAGCGCACCCGCGACAAGATCGCCGCGTCCAAGCGCAAGGGCAAGTGGTTCGGCGGCAAGCCGATCCTGGGGTACGACCTCGCGCCCCAGCCCGCGGGCGGGAGCAAGCTCGTGGTCAACGCGGCGGAGGCGGAACTCGTCCGCGAGGTCTACCACCTGTATCTGGAGCACCGCTCGCTCACCAAGGTGGCCCAGATCCTCAACGCCCGCGGCAGCACGAGCAAGCGCTGGACGACGCGCAAGGGCACGGCGGTCGGCGGTCGCGTGTGGGACAAGCACCTGTTGATCAACCTCCTCACCAACCCGGCCTATGTGGGCAAGGTCAAGCACAAGAAGGAGCTGTTCGCCGGCGAACACGCGGCCATTGTCGACGAGCGGCTTTGGCAGCAGGTCTTCCAGACGATCAAGCACAACGGCCGCACCGGCGGCATGCACGTCCGCAACCAGCACGGGGCGCTGCTCAAAGGGCTGATCCACTGCGGGCCGTGCGGGCACGCGATGGGCCACACCTACAGCGTCAAAGACGGGAAGGCTGCGTACCGCTACTACGTCTGCTACGTCGCCCAGAAACAGGGCTGGCACGCGTGCCCGTCGGGTTCCTTGCCCGCCGAGCAGATCGAAAGGTTGGTAGTCGACCGGATCAAGCACATCGGCGGCGATAGCGCGCTGGTCGCCGCCACCTTCCGCCAACTCCAGAGCGGCGTTCGGACGCGAGCTGCGCAAATCGAGAAGGATCAGGCCGCCGGCGCTCGTGAGATCCAGAAGATCGAGACCGAGCTCCGCAAGGTCGCCGCCACAGCGGGCACTGATGCCAACGCCGCCGCCCGTCTGGCCGACCTCCACGAACGCCTGGCGACGGCCAACGAGCGGGCGCGAGTTCTTCGCGCCGAGGCGGACCAGGTCGACGGTGAGTCGATCACCCAGTCCGACGTCGCGGCCTCGCTTCGCGAGTTCGCCGCGACGTGGGACGTGCTCTACCCGCGGGAACAGGCGGCCGTGCTGGCGAACCTTGTCAAACGGGTGGACTACGACGGTGCAAAGAAGACGGTGTCGATCACGTTCCATCCGGCCGGGCTGCGCACGCTCGGCCAAGCACCCGTTGAGCACGAGGAGGTCGCATGAAAGACATGCACGACGTCACGATCGAGTTCCCAGTGCACTTCACGCGGGGGGCGGCGGGCCGGAAAGAGGTCAACGTCGGCGTGGAGCCCGCCGCGTCGCCCGTTGAAGCGGGCCGCGTTCCCCGTGTCGCCCGCCTGATGGCGCTGGCGATCCGGTTCGAGGAGTTGGTTCGGATGGGCGAGGTCGAATCCCATGCCGATCTGGCCCGCCTCGGCCAAGTCACGCGGGCTCGGATCAGCCAGGTCATGGACCTGCTGTGCCTAGCTCCGGACATCCAGGAGGAGTTGCTGTTCCTGCCTCGCATTGAGCGTGAACGGGATGCGGTCAGCGAGCACGAACTGCGCAAAGTGTGTGCCGTATCCGACTGGCGCGAGCAGCGCCGGCGCTGGGGAGAGTTGGCGGACGCTGCACACGGCTCATCGAACTTATGAAAACCCGGCGGAGATCGTGAACTTGGGAAGCGAAGTCTGAGGCATGCAAACTCGAACGACAACCAGCGAGCCTCGCGATCGGGGGGGGTATGCAAAGAGAGGATGGATGCGGGGATCGAATGGTGCTCCGCCGCTCACGCCGATATTCGCCTCTATCGGGAGGCGAGCGCGTCTCGCGGACCACTCCGCTCGGCCCGATGAGGCGAGTTGAGAATGCCACTTCTCGGCCTCTCGAAGGCCAACCGTCAGCCCCCCAGGCCGCTGTCGGGCTGCTTGTACCCCTCCGCCACGGCTCGCTCGAGTCGGTCAATTTCGTCATTGGTCAACAGCTGGAAGTGCGACTCCCGCTTCCGCTGGGACAACTTCCCGTTGTTCTGCAGGCAGAATCGGATTAACAGGTCGATGTCGCGATCGGGCATGTCGACGATCGCCTGCACGGAGCGCTTTGTGTCGTCGTAGTTCGCCAGGAATGCCAGCTCTTCGACGAGTTCAGTTTCGATGGTCTGCTCGACGAAGGTGAACAGGCTCTCGACCTGCACGGTCATGTCCGGGTACCGGTACCACACGCCGGGATCGTTGTGGACCGTCATGCGCCCCTGATCGTCGAGCGTGTATTCCACCAACCCCAAGAGCGGGCGTGAGAAGGCCTCAAGCGACGCGTCGTACTTGGCGGCCTGCTTGAGCATCGCCGCCGAAACCGGGAAGATCACGCCGTCCGGCACGAAACCTCTCCGACTGAGGATGTTGTGGATGAGGAGACGGTGGATGCGGCCGTTGCCATCCTCGAACGGGTGGACGAACACGAAGCCGTATCCGACGATCGCCGCCTGGACAACTGGATGGACGGAGCCGCGCTCCATCCGTACGTGCGCCGAGATGATCCCCGCCATCAGGGCCGTGACGTGCTCGGGCTTCGGGCAGACGTAGTGCACGCGCTCCTTCCCGATGGAGACCGTCTCGCCGACGTAGTTTTGGCTGTCGCGGTAGTCGTCATCCTTGAACCGAGGGTCCACGATCTGATTCTGGAGATCGATCAGCCGCGGCTTGGTGCACAGGTCCTCCTTTAGAGCGACTCGCAGAAGAGCGATGAATCGCTCAGTTCTGTTCGCGTCCGGCTTGATGTTCTCAATCTCGAAGGACGACTTTGTTTCCTTCGTGTACAGGTAGCTCAGTGCTCGTCGGAGGAGTTCAGGAGAGTACGACGAGATCAGTGTTCTGCACCGGGCGGAAAGATCCCGTGCGATGAACGCCGAAATGGTCTTCGTTCGCCGAATCGTCGGACAGAAGCTTGCATCGCCGAGCAGATTGTTGTTGACACGCTGGCGTCGAATCGGCTCCGCGCGATCGAACGTGAAGTGCTCCTCGCTCTCCAGGAGATCCACGTAGTTTCCCTGCGTCAGGTCGGCAAGCGGGAGACGATCGCCGGTCAGCATCTCGTAGAAGTACCAGATGCGGCGGGCGTATTTCCCGTTCGGCTTCGAGTTGATGTATCTGGCGATCTCGTCCGCCCCGATCGCCGGCAGAAGGACCGCCAGCATGCCAAGGTTCATTCCGTCGTACTTCAGGGCGAACTCGAGGTGGTCTCCTGGACTCGCACCCGGCCAGTACGCAGCCGGGTACGTCTCTACGACCTCGCCCGCTGATGAATCGGTTCGTCGGGTACTACCCTCAGAAATGACGGACCGATGCCAGTTTGGCATCGCGCGGATCGCATATCGATCGAGCAGCGCGGTGTAGCCTGCGGGCCGGGTTGTCGCCTTTGGCTGGTCCATTGCTGACTCCTCAAAACGGATACGTCGACGCCAAAATCGTTACGGAAGGCCATTGTACCGCCAAAACGTTTACGAAAGCGGGGCAAACTCAGTATGTTTGAATTGTGATCGGATTGCTCGTCCCAAAACTGGTACGGAGCACACGGCCTTCGGCACGAACGGTCACCCGCAGTCGGATTTGCTCGCCAGAGCACCGCATCGGCATGGTTCGAAGCCGCCATGCGATCTCCATCGGAGCGCGGCCCGCAGATGCCGTGGCAACTACCCTATTCCCGTGGAAACCAGAGCGATCGGACAGCCGCCATGCGCCTTGACCTGCTTCTCGCATATTTTGGCACGTCGCCAGCGCTGAAGTTGCTGCGGGCACAACACGCGCCGTTCGTGATTGACTTTCTCCACCGGCAATTCAAGGCACCAGGCCGCATCTCGCTACCCGCGTCTGATCTTGTAAGCGCTTTGAACGACTACCGGGAGTCCGTGCAAACAGCCCATCCGGACGCCTTGCGCGACAAACCCGAGCACTACCTGTCCGCTTGGTGTAGTGGGGAAACACGCTGGCTGCACCGCTCCGTCGAAGGGGGCCGGAACGAGCCGGTGTTTCAGTTGACGCCGCACACAGAGGACGTGTTCATATTCCTCGACCGCGCGCTCCAGAAGGACCTGGGGTTCGTCGGCACCGAGTCCCGCCTGCGCGTCGTGATCAGCACTCTGGCCGATCTCGTCGCCGGTGCCTCGCACGATCCCGAAGTTCGCTTGGCGCATCTCCGAGAGGAACGCACAAGGATCGATGATGAGATCGGACAGATCCTGAGAGATGGCGGGGTCGAGGCGCGGTATGAACCGGCAGCGGTGCGAGAGCGGTTCGCCACCGCTGTTGGACTGCTCAAGGAACTGCTCTCGGATTTCCGCGCCGTTGAAGACCGCTTCAAGGAGATCACCCGCCAGGTACAGCGGCGGCAACTTGATGGAAAGGACTCCCGAGGCGAGATTCTTCAGTTCGCGCTCGACGCAGAGGATGTTCTGAAGCAGGACGATCAGGGCGTGAGTTTCTACGAGTTTGTGCGCTTCATTCTCTCGCCCACCCAACAGGAAAAGCTCCAGACGATCATCGCCGAACTCGGGAGGATCGACGAACTTTCGCAGCAATCCGACGGGCTCGCCACGGTGCGCCGAATGGTGCCGTCACTGATCGCGGACGCCGAAAAGGTGATGCGGACCAATCAACGTCTCTCTGCCACGCTGCGGCGACTGCTGGATGTCCGGACCGCGTCGGATCGGCGTCGAGTAACCCAACTACTCGCGGACATCCGGGGTCTCGGTGCCGCCCTTGCCGATGCGCCCCCCGCGGCGATCAGCGCCACGGTGGATGTTGGCGTCCATGTGGCATTCCCGTTCTCGCGGACGTTCTGGAGCCCTCCCGCCGAGTTTGCGAAGATGGACCTTTCGGAGGGACAGGTTGACGATGCACGGCGTGTCGAGTTGTTCAGGATGCTCGCCCAACTCCATCGCCTCGACTGGGCAGCGATGCGACAACGCATTCATGCCCTTACATCCCGCACCGGCAGGTCCATGACCCTTTCCGAGGTGGTGCGGGAGTTTCCACCGGAAGCAGGCATTGTCGAGCTCTTGGGATACATACAGATCGCCAAAGATGACGGACACATCATCAGCCGTGAACGGTCCGAGGACATCCAGGTCGACGGGGCCGTCTCTCGCCGCGTCACCGTCCCGCTGATTGTGTTTCTCCCTCCCCAGGAGACCGCGAATGCCTAACCCCTCTTCATCTCCGATCCCCGAGTTCCGCGAATGGAGCATCGCGGCAGTTCGATTGCTGCAGGGGGTCATCTACGCGGACGAAGACCGGGTGTGGAACCTTTTGCTGTCCAATCGGTCGCAGATTGAGACCTTCTTGGCCCGCTTGGGTCTCACGCTCGTCGTCGACGAAGCGGAGGGATACGCATACGTGCGTCAATGGGGAGAAGACGAGTGCCCGAGTGGGTACGAGCAGCTGCCGAAGCTGGTTCGTCGCAGCCAACTCGGATATGCGCCCACGATGCTCGCCGTGCTGTTTCGGGACGAGCTCCGGCGGTTCGAAGAAGATGATCTTCACAACGAACGATGCGTTGTCGAGATCGACGCCATCTTCGACCAATGGAAGGGGTTCTTTCCCGCCCAATACGACGAAGTGCGTCAGCGCAAGGAGTTCAGCGCCGCCCTGCACAAACTCGATGACCTGGGGTTCGTGCGAAAGTTCGCCGACAATCCCGAAGCGTGGGAAGTCCGCCGCATTCTGAAGGCGAAACTCCCCGCGTCCGAGCTCGAAACGCTGAAACAACAGTTGGCAGCAGCCGCGGCGGCTCGCACGCAGGGGGATTCTGATGCATGATGCTCCGCGACTAACACCCGGCTACCGGCTCCAAAAGCTCGAAGTTTCCAACTGGGGAACGTTCGACAGCAGCCGTGGCACGGTGCATGTGGTCAGGCCCTGCGGCGCTACCACGCTCCTGATCGGCCAGAATGGTTCGGGCAAGTCCACTCTGGTGGATGCCCTGTTGACCCTGTTCGTGCGTCCGGTTGTTCGCAACTACAACGTCGCCGCCGGTGCTCAGAAGACCGAGCGTGATGAGCGGACCTACATCAAGGGGGCGTTCGACCGGCGAAGCCGTGACGAAGACAATCGGGCGGAGGTCCAGTTCCTCCGACCCGATGGACGGCACTACTCGACCTTGCTCGCGACCTTCAAGAACGATCGCGGCGAGGCCTTTACTGTCGCGCAGGTTCTGTACCTTGGCGGTGACGGAGGTGCCGAGAAGGTCTACGCCTTCGCGCAGGGCGAGAAGTCGATCGCCGAGCACTGTGCCAACCTTGCCACCACTGAGCGGGTGCGCCAGCAGATGGAGAAGCGCGGTTTCCGCGCCACCGACAAGTACAACGAGTATCACGGCTGGGTTGCCAAGTTCACAGGCATGCAGCCAAAGGCAATGGATGTGTTCAACCAGACCGTCGCGGTCAAGGACATCCAGAGTCTGAACAAGTTCATCCGTGAGCACATGCTCGAGCCGAAGCCGTGGATGGAGAAGATCGAGACGCTGCAGGCGCACTTCACCCAGCTCACGGAAGCCTATCAAAGCCTGGTGCGCGTCCGTCGGCAGTTCGAACTGCTCACGCCGATTGCGGCGAAGGGCGCAACCTTCACAGCGCAATCGGACGCGTTGCGACTCGCTCAAGCCATGTGCGGTGCCGCAGGTCCGTACTTCCGGGCGATGACGATCGAGCTTCTCGGGCCGGCGGCAGAGTTCCTTAAGAAGGAACTCTCGGCGCTCGTGGTCACCAGGGATCGTCTCGATACGGAGTTGCGGGACGCGGCCGACGAAGAGCGGCAGTTGAAGAATGAGATCGAGAACGCCGGGGGCGAGAGGCTTCGTCAGATTCCGTTGCTTATTAAGCAGCACGAGACCGAGAGCGCCAACCGGCGAGAACGCAGCGTTCGTTTCATGGCTGCGCTGGCCACGACGGGGGTCGCCGCGGATGTGACGGACGACGCCTCGCTGCGCGAGCTGCACCAACGTCTGCCGGAGTTCATCAAGGTCTTGAGCACTCGCGAGGAAGCGCTCCGGCGTGAACATCAGGATGTCGTGCTCGATCGCGGCGATGCGCACCGCGAACTCAGCGAGAGCAAGCGGGAGCTCGAGGCGCTCGGCACCCGCCACACGAAGCTCCCGGAGCGTCATGCGGAGATTCGCCGGCAACTCTGCGAAGCGCTGCGGCTGCCGGACAGCGAACTCCCGTTCGCGGCGGAGCTCATCACCATCCCGACGGAGGAGAAGAGCTGGGAGGCCTCGATCGAGCTATTGCTCCGATCCTTTGCGCTCAGTTTGCTGGTGCCACAGAAGCACTACGCCGTTGTCAGTGCCCACATCGACCGGAACCGGGTCCGTGATGGCCGCGGCGTCGGTCAGAAGCTCGTGTATCTCCGCGTCGGTGGGCGTACTGCGCCACAATCACGCCCTGTCGCCCATTCTCAGTCGTTGCTCCGCAAGGTCAAAGTCAAGGACGGGCACGGCCTTGCGCCCTGGGTGAAGGGGGAGTTGGAGGAACGGTTCGACTACCTCTGCTGCGACACCATCGAGCAGTTTCAGGCTGCTCACGATATGGCCCTTACCCGTGAGCGCCACATCAAGGGAAGGGGCACGCGACACGAGAAAGACGACCGGGATCGCGCGATCGATCCACGCGAGTTCGTTCTAGGGTGGGACAATCGCGAGAAGCGGAAGGCGCTCGCCGAGAACGTCCGGCAGCTCGAAGCCGAACTGTCCTCGATGGATGCCCGGCTGAATAAGTTGAATGCAGAGATCACGGGACTTGACGCTCAGCGCCGCTCGGCGGACGTGCTGCGAGAGACCGCGGCGTACTCCTTGATTGACTTCGCGTCGGAACAAGTCGCCATCGCGGCACTGCGGGAGGAGAAGCGCGCGCTTGAGGAATCGAGCGATGCGTTGAAAACGCTGAAGCGTCGCATCTCCGAAGTCGAGGCAACTCGGCAGCGTCTCAGCGGCGAGCGCGACGATGCTATCCGGCAGCACGAGCGTGCCTCGCAGGATTTGCGCTTTGCGGAGCGCCAGATTTCGGACGCCACCCAGGCCATCTCGACGCTCCGGCAGACGGGCGAATGGTCGCGGCACGAGGAGCTGTTCCCCGAACTTTCCAAGCTCTTTGAAGGGGAGCCCCTGACTGTACACAACGTCACGCAGAGGGAGGCAGGCTTCCTTGCTGACCGGCATGCCGAAGTCGAACGTCTGAAGAAGGAGCTGGAGCCACTGGAGCGTGAGATCTGCAAACTCATGAATCAGTATCTCCGAGACTTTGCAGATCAGCAGGCCGATCTGGACGCATCCATCGAGTACCTGGGGAGCTTCTGTGCCGCGTGCGAGCATATCCGGCGCGAAGACCTGCCCCGGCACGAAAACCGCTTCAAGGAACGGCTCAACGAGAAGGTCACGCAAGAGATCGGCATTCTCAACGGCGCCTTCCAAACCGAGAAGCAGGAGATCGAACAGAAGATCGAGATCCTCAACCGCTCGCTCAGGCAACTGGAGTACAGGCCAGGGACGTACATGAAGCTCGAGCCGCGGGCGGTCCGAGACGTGGAGATCCAGCAGTTTCAGTCCAGCCTGCGCGAGTGTCTCGCCGATTCGTTCGAGGGAACGCTCGCAGCGGATGAGGCGCGCTATGTCCGGATTGCCAAGCTCATCGAAAAGCTCCGCGAGGAACAGCGCTGGCGAGAGAAGGTCACCGATGTCAGGCGATGGTTTGACTTTGCCGCACGAGAGCTTGACGCTGTGTCGGGCGCGGAGCGGGGCTACTACGAGGACAGCACCGGCCAATCTGGGGGAGAGAAGGCCAAACTTGCGTTCACCATCCTGGTCGCAGCGATCGCGTACCAATACGACATCGACCCGAGCCGGCCCAGCAGCGATCGCTTCCACTTTGTGGTGGTCGACGAGATGTTTTCAAAGGTCGACGACCGCTATGCCGAGTACGCCCTGTCGCTCTTCCGGCAGTTCGGGCTTCAGCTGTTGATCGTGGCCCCTTTGGACGCCAAGGCCCGGATCACCGAGCCATACGTGGAGTGCTATCTCCACGTCGTCAAGGACTCCAAGACGCACCAATCGGAGATCTTCAGCATGACGGCGAGAGAGTTTGAGGACACCGTGTTGGGTCGACCCGCGGTGGTGACAGTTTCCCCAGCATCGGCGGCAAGCGTGACTCGATGATTCAGCCCGAAGACATCTCGCGCAAGGCCCTCGCGATCTATCGCGAGTACCTGCGTGCTTGGGTTCAGGGGGATGGTCAGTACTTTCCACGGCGCGTGCCCGCTCAAAGGGACCCGGGACCTGATGTCGTCACCGCGATTGACCAGGTCAGACGGTTGCGCGAGGGTTCAAAGGAAGTGCTCGGGTACGGATACTCCGTGGAGTGGAAGGAGGTTCAGTCGCGGCGGCACGGAAAGAACCTGTTCCCCAGCAAGGTGCTTTTCGCCACCGAGCTTGATCTCTTGCGTGTAATTGGTAAGGAACGGGAGTTCCGAAGGTTCACAGAGGCGGTCACTCGCCTCAGGGCCGAGTTTCCCGAACTGGATTCATGGGTCAGGTCAAACATCGGGGTCTTCACTGACGCCGCGCCAGACCTGGATGGTCTGGTCGAAGTTCTTCGGTACTTCAAGGAGCATCCACGCCCGAATCTATTCGCTCGGGAGCTCCCACTGTCCGTGGACTCCAAGTTCATCGAGCGCCATGAGCGACTCCTCGCGCAATGGCTGGACGTCATCGTGCCGCCGCACGAAGTGCGTGCAGACGAGGACCACTTTGCGCGTCGGTACGGACTCCGCTATCACGAGCCCGACATATTCGTGCGATTTCTCGACCCCGCCGTTCAGGCTGAGCTGGGGATTCCCTACGAGGCTCTGGCGGTCCCGCTGCACACGATGGGTGGTTGGACCATTCGGAACGTCCGCGCAATGATCGTCGAGAACCGCGTGAACCTGATGACTTTGCCGAAGTGCACGCGCACTGTCGCCATCGGCGGCCTGGGGAACGGTGCATCGCTGCTGCGGTATGTCTCCTGGCTCCAGCACGCCCGCGTGTGTTACTGGGGCGATCTGGACAGCGAGGGCATTGTGATCCTGTCTCGAGTCCGATCCATATATCCGGCGACCGAGAGCCTGTTCATGGATTGCGCGACGCTAGATCTCTTCCGCCACCTCGCGGGCCAGGGCAGCGGGCGTCGCCCTCCCGGGCCCCCAGCAAATCTGACACCATCCGAGGCGGAGGCGTTCAGGATCTGCGATGAGGAAGGGCTGCGACTCGAACAGGAGCGCATTCCACAGGCGGCCGTGGTCGAGGCGTTCGCGCACAGGCTGGGTGCGAGGCATGACGCTCCGATGTCCAGTTCTCTCGTCGCTTCCAAGCGTCAGGTCTGACGCAGGCAGTTGCAGGGAATCAGAAACCGATATACCAAGACACCAACAATCTCTGGCATTCGCCTGCCGAAGTCGCAAAGGCGCATGGTGTGCCCCTTGTCCCCTCACTCCGACGGCTTCCGGGGCGATCCCGCACACCGGAGCCTTCGTCGGTCCGCACCCTTAAGTCCAGCGGATTGTCTCTCTATGAAGAACTGTCGCAGAGATGTAATGCGCTGAGGGTCGGGTGGTTCGGCGATTCGGACGGTGCCGAGGCTGCGCCGTTGGGAATATGTGTGTAGCTAACTGGCTTTGGCATGTGAGCGAGAGTGCGCCACACGAAGGGTCCTCAAGCCGTTCCCCACCACAAGCAGACTCGCCCCGACATCGGCGACCACTGCCATCCACATCGTGGCCACCCCTCCCAGCGCCAGGCCGAAGAAGACGCCCTTGATACCGATGGCAAGTGCGATGTTCTGAGTCAGGATCGCCCCGGCGTGGCGAGATAGCAGCACGAACTCCGGCAGACCACGAAGGTCGTCCTGCATGAGTGCCACGTCAGCAGTTTCGAGTGCGGTGTCGGTGCCTGCTGCGCCCATCGCGAAGCCGATGGTGCTCTTGGCGAGGGCCGGGGCGTCGTTGACGCCGTCGCCGACCATGCCGACGGTGTTTCCGTGCTCCTGGAGCAGGCGTTCGATCTCGGCGAGCTTGTCCTCGGGGAGCATCCCGCCCCTTGCCTCGTCGATGCCGACCGCCTTGGCGATGGCGGAGGCGGTGGTCTGGTTGTCGCCCGAGAGCATGAGCGTTTTCACGCCCAAGTGGTGCAATGACTTGATGGCCTCGACGCTGCTGTCACGGGGCGTGTCCGCAACAGCGATGACGCCGAGCACAGTGCTTGCGGAAGCGACCACCACCGCCGTCTTGCCCTGCAGCTCGAACTGGCTCAACACCGCCTCGACCTCCGGCGAACAGACCTTCCGCTCCTCGGCGAGACGGTGGTTGCCGACGAAGTACCCCTTACCGTCGATGCGTCCTTCGACGCCCCGGCCAGTGAGCGACTTGAAGTTTGCGACGCTCGCCCGCTCGCCATTCCACGCCGCCACCACCGCAAGCGCGACCGGGTGCTGCGAGAGCGCATCCAGACTCGCCGCGATTCGCAGCACTTCGTCCTTGCTGGTTGCCCCGATGGGCTGCACGTCTGTCACGCGGGGCTTGCCCTCGGTGATCGTCCCGGTCTTATCCAGCGCGACGACTTTCAGTTTGCGCCCGTTCTCCAGATGCACGCCGCCCTTGATGAGGATTCCGCGGCGGGCCGCCGCCGTCAGGCCGCTGACGACCGTCACGGGCGTCGAGATCACTAGGGCGCAGGGGCACGCGATCACTAGGAGCACCAGCGCCTTGTACAGCCACGGGTAGAACGGCTGCCCGAACGCGAGCCACGGCACCACAGCAACCAGCACCGCCGCGACGCACACAACCGGCGTGTAGACCCGGGCGAAGTTGTCCACGAATCGCTGCGTCGGCGCTCGGCTCCCCTGCGCCTCCTGCACCGTCCGGATGATCTTGGCGAGCGTCGTCTGGTCCTTGCCGCCGGTGGTTCGGAACTCGAGCACGCCCGACTCGTTGATGGTCCCGGCGAAGACCTTGTCGCCCGCCTTCTTGTCCACTGGCACGGACTCGCCGGTCACCGGGGCTTGGTTGACGCTCGACTCGCCCGCGACCACCACGCCGTCGAGCGCGAGCCGCTCGCCGGGCTTCACCTGCACGATGCCCCCCACGGGCACCTCGCCGGCGCGCGTCAACTTCCACGATCCGTCGGGCTGCTTGACGCTCGCCTCGTCGGGGGCCATCGCCATGAGCCCCTTGACGGCGTTGCGGGCGCGATCAAGAGCCTTCGCCTCGATCAACTCGGCCAGGCCGAAAAGAAACGTCACCAGCGCGATCTCCGGCCACGCGCCGATCACCGCCCCGCCGATGATCGCGACGGTCATCAGGAAGTTGATGTTGAGCGTGAAGGTCCGTAGTGCGATCCACCCCTTCTTGAGCGTCGGCAGGCCGCCGAGCAGGATCGAGACGACCGACACCGCGATCACCGGGGCCGAAGTCTCCTTGACGCCCGCAAAGTACATCGCCTCCGCGCCCGCCGCGAGTACGCCCGACAGAGCGAAGACCCCGTGCTGCCGCCACCAGGGACGTGCCGGGCTCGTGACCGCAGGCGGATGCGTATTGCACGCTCCATCCTCGCACGCTGCTCCAGACGAACTCCCAGCCGACGGACGCGGTGCGGGTGACATGCCGATGTCGGCCAACGCGGCGAAGACAGCAGCTTCGGCGGTGCCATCGTGAACCACTGTCAGCCGACGACCCAAAAGGTCGAACTGCAGATCCGAGATGGCCGCGAGTTTCCCGAGCCTTCGTCGGATCAACGCCTCTTCCGCAGGGCAGTCCATCGCCGGGATGGTGTAGACGCTGGCTGGCACGGTTTACTTCGATCCTTCCGCTTGATGCGGCTGGGAATCGTATTTGACTCGGACCACCGAGCCTTCCGGAGGCAAACCGGGGAAACGGACCGAATAGGTAGCGTGGCTGTCTGCCGACGATCGCGGCCCACGATATGAACCCCTCGGGCCGGTTTGGGTCTGGGCCACAGGCTTGCGGTAGTTGACCGCTGCGTCATAAACGACTTGTCCATCGGGGCCAACGACCTGCACGTCAACGTGGCCACCCTTTGTAGCCTCCGCAGCGTCAAGGCGGCCGTCAACGACAAGACCTCCGTCTTGCTCGTACACCTCGGGCGGATGCGAGAGTGAAGCGGTGAGCGTGGGTTGGAGGGCGAGATAGCCAGTCTTCACCAAATCGGTGCGATTTGACGCGCACCCGGCAAGCAGGAAGGACACGGCAACAACAGAAAAGACTCGGCGCATTGGGATCTCCATGAACGGGAAATGCTTCGGGCGTGCGCGAGCACGCCGCGAAGCGGAGGGTTTACTTCTTGGGGGCGTCCTTTGTGTGGTCGTGACCGTCCCCTTCTTTGTGGTCGTCATGCCCCTTGGCCTTGCACTCCTTGCACTCGCCATGCCCGACGACGCGGAGAGCGGTGCCTTCGCGTACCCAAAGGTGCGCACCCTCCCCATCGGCGGTGACGAAGTACTGCGGCTCGCTCTTGACAGGCTGCGAAGCGCCCTGACCCATCATGATGGCGGCAAGCGCGGTGAGGCCAACTCCGGTGACGAGGCCTGCGATCATGGACTTTGAACGACTAACAGCGGGGGAAGCAATCTGACTCATCGAAGAACTCCTATTGATGGACACGGAACACACTTAGTTCTGCACAGATCACCGGCACGCGCCGGGTAGGCAGGCCGAAAGGCTCACTGATCGGGGCCACTTGGCGCTGCGTGCCCTGGGTTGTCGGGCTGGGCCGCGGAACTCGCCGCGGGCGTGGGAGCGTCAGTGGAACTGGTCGCCGCGGGGGCGGCGTCCGTGGACTTCACTTCCAGCGGTCCAGTCTCGGGCTTCTCCCACGGTTGTTCCGCCGTAACGAGTTGGCCGCCAGGCTCCCGTCCCGTGAAGATGCGATAGAGCGCCGGGAGCACAACGAGCGTCAAGAGCGTGCTGGAAATCAGGCCGCCGATGACGACTGTTGCCAGTGGTTTCTGCACCTCGGCACCGGTGCCGTGCGCGAGCGCCATCGGCACGAAGCCCAGCGACGCCACCATCGCCGTCATGAGCACTGGCCTAAGCCGCACGAGACAGCCCCTGAGAATCGCGGCGTCGCGACCGAGCCCCTCGCGTCGCAACTGGTTGATGAACGACACCATCACGAGCCCGTTGAGAACGGCCACGCCCGAGAGAGCGATGAACCCCACTGCAGCCGAGATGGAGAATGGCATATCGCGCAGCCAGAGCGCGACGATGCCGCCTGTCAGGCCCAGCGGCACGGCGCTGAAGACCAGCAGCGCGTACTTGACGCTCTTGAACGTCGAGAAGAGCAGGAGGAAGATCAGGAAGAAGCAGATCGGCACCACGACGGTGAGTCGCTGCTTGGCTGCCACGAGGTTCTCGAACTGCCCGCCCCAGACAAGCCACTGGCCTGCTGGCAGTTGGACCGAAACCATCTTTGACTGGGCCTCTTCGACGAACGAGCCCAGATCTCGGCCGCGCACGTTGCACTGCACCACAATTCGTCGCTTGCCGTTCTCGCGGCTGATCTGGTTGGTGCCTTCAGCGATATCGATCTTGGCAACGTTGCCCAGCGGGACGAAGCCCATCTCATCGATAGGCGCGCCCAGACCGGTCCCGCCATTCGCACTCACAAGACGCACGGCCTGCCGCTCGTCACTCACTTTCGGAAGCGGGATCGGAAGCCGCCCGAGCGTGTCGATCTTGCCGCGGAGGGCATCGGGAAGTCGAACAACCAGATCGAAGCGGCGGTCCCCTTCAAACACCTGACCGGCCTCGCGTCCGCCCATAGCAACCGCGACGACCTCCTGCACATCGTGCACGGAGAGGCCGTAGCGGGCGATCGCGGCCCGGTCGATGTCCACTGTCATGACCGGCAGCCCCTCGGTCTGTTCGGCTTTGGCGTCGGCCGCACCGGGGATGCCCTGGAGCACCGCGAGCACCTGCTGGGCTGTCTTCTCCATCGCGTCAAAGTCGTCACCGTAGACTTTGACCGCCACATCTCCGCGAACGCCCGAGATGAGTTCGTTGAATCGCATCTGGATGGGTTGCGTGAACTCGTAGTTGTTGCCGGGCACAGCGGCCACGGTGAGCTGGATCAATTGGATGAGCTTGCCCTTGTGCCCTTCGATCTTCAGCTCGGCTTCCTCTTCATGCCCTCCGGCCTCGCCGCCGTGCTCATCATGCCCGCCCGCGTGTGCGCCCATCTTCTCCATCGCTGCCTGCTTCTCAGCGATGAGCCGGTCCAGTTCCGCCTCGCTACGCCACTGGCTCTTGTCCTTGAAGATGATGAACGTATCGGAGACGTTCGGCGGCATCGGATCTGTCGCCATCTCCGCCGTGCCGGTCTTGGAGTAGATGAATGCGACCTCGGGGATCGACGAGACGGCGCGTTCCACATCGAACTGCATGGCCTGCGACTGGGTGATCCCCGTCGAAGGAATGCGCATCGCGTGCATCGCTACGTCCTTCTCGTCGAGCGTGGGAACGAACTCCTGTCCGAGCCGCGCGAAGAGCATCGCGGACGCGGCAAACGCCAGAACCGCTGCGCCGGCGACGGGCCAGCGGAACTGCACGGCCTTCTTGAGCACCGGCTCATACGCGGCCTTGGCCCAGCGGATCAAGAACATGTCCTTCTCCGTGACCTTGCCGGTGATGAGGATGGCGACCATCGCCGGGACGAATGTCAGCGAGAGGATGAACGCTGCGACCAGCGCGAAAATGACGGTGAGCGCCATCGGCTGGAACATCTTGCCCTCGACCCCGGTCAACGCGAGGATGGGGAAGTAGACCGTCACGATGATCGCCTGTCCGTAGACCGACGGCTGGATCATCTCCTTCGCGGCGACCATGACCTCGTGCAGGCGTTCCTGCAGCGTGAGCAGGCGGCCCCTGTGGTGCTGAGCTTCACCGAGCCGTCTCAAGCAGTTCTCGACGATGATGACCGCGCCGTCGACGATCAACCCGAAGTCGATCGCGCCCAGCGACATGAGGTTGCCGCTGACGTTGCCCTTGACCATGCCGGTCGCGGTCATCAGCATGGAGAGTGGGATTGCCAGCGCGCAGATGAGGGCTGCACGGACGTTGCCCAGGAGGAGGAGGAGCACCACGATGACCAGCACCGCGCCTTCGAGCAGGTTCTTCTGCACCGTCGCGATGGTGGCGTCGACCAGCTTCGTCCGGTTGAGCACGGTCTTGGCGTTGATCCCCGGCGGGAGCGATCGCTGCACCTCCGCCATCTTCGCGTCGACGCTGGCGGCAACGGTGCGGCTGTTCGCGCCGAGCAGCATGATCGTTGTGGCGACGACCACTTCCTCGCCGTTCTCGCTGGCCGAGCCCGTGCGGAGTTCGCGGCCGATTCCGATCCCCCCGCCTCCGTCTTGCACGATGTCCTTGACGCGGATGGGCACGCCCCCGCGCGACGCCACGACGATCTCGGCGATCTGCTCGGGCTTCTCGATCCGGCCCGTAGCCCGCACCAGGTAACTCTCGCCTTTGTGCTCGACGTAGCCAGCACCAGTAGAGATGTTGTTCTTCTCGATGGCGTCGATCACCTCGGCGAACGACAGGCCGTAGGAGACGAGCTTCATCGGATCGGGCTGGATGTGGTACTGCTTGACGTACCCGCCGATCGCCTCTACACCAGCGACATCCTTCACGCCCTTGAGCTGCGGCCGGATAATCCAGTCCTGAACCTCACGGAGATAGGAGGCCAGTTCCAGGTCGCTCGTGAGCGTGCGTCCTTCGGGTGTCAGGTACACGCCCTCACGCTGCCAGCCGGGCTTGCCCGGCGCAAAGGCGGCTCCCGTGCCGTGCGGCTTCACATACTCAACGGTGTACATGTAGATCTCGCCCAGCCCCGTGGCAATCGGTCCCATGACCGGTTCGACTCCCGGCGGGAGCGATTCCTTGGCTTCGCCGAGGCGTTCGCTGACTTGCTGTCGGGCAAAGTAGATGTTGACATCGTCCTCGAAGACGGCGGTGATCTGCGCGAAGCCGTTCCGCGAGAGCGAACGCGTCGACTGAAGGCCGGGAATGCCGGCCAGTGCGTTCTCGATGGTGAACGTCACCTGTTTCTCGACCTCGATGGGCGAGAGGCTGGGCGCGACGGCGTTGATCTGCACCTGGTTGTTGGTGATGTCGGGCACCGCGTCGATCGGAAGCCGCTTGAGCGAGTACACGCCCAACGCCCCGACCATCACGGTCAGCAGCAGCACAAGCCAGCGGTTCTTGATGGAGAAATGAAGGATGGATTCAAGCATGGCAGGGGTTCCTTAATGAGATGCGGTTGAACGGCTTAGTGCTCATGGGCCGCGCTGCCCTTGCCCAGTTCGGCCTTCAGAATGAACGTTCCAGCAACCACAAACTCCTCGCCCTCGACCAAGCCTCCGAGAATGGGCACGAGCCCGCCGACGGAGGGGCCGACCGTCACCGCCCGCTTGGCAAACGTGTTGGGCTCGCCTTTCACAGGGACAAAGACCGCCGGGCCGCCCTCGACCGTCTGCACGGCCTCATCAGGGACCGCCACCATCGGCGCGGCCTCCGGATTGGCAGGGTCGGTTGCGACGATCTCGACTTGCGCGAACATGCCCGGCTTGAGGGTCAATGCGGCGGCAGGCACCTCGATGCGCACTTGAGCGGTCCGCGTTGCGGCGTCGACCAGCGGGGCCACGAACGCGACCTGCCCTTCGAAGCGCCGGGCACCGGTCGTTCCGACCGCCACCCACGACTTGGCCCCGACGGCGATCTCATGAAGCCGGGCCTCGGGGACATCGGCCAGGACCCAGAGCGTGCTGGTATCCGCCAGCACCAGGAGCGCCTCGCGATCGGGGCTGACCAGTTCGCCCAACGTAACCTCACGCTGCACCACCTGACCGTCGATCGGCGCATGCACCGTGTATCTCGGCGATATCTCACCGGTCTTGGCGAGCTCTTCCACCGATGCCTGAGACATGCCGAGCAGGTGCAGGCGATTCTCCGAGCCGACAACAGCGGCTTCCGCCGCACGCTGCGAAGCCACCGCGGCCTTGTACTCCGCCTCGCGCTTTTGCACTTCGGTAAGTGAAATGCCCTGGGACTGTTCGAGTAGTGCCTTTGCACGCTCCCATGCAACTCTGGCGAGGTCCACGGCGGGTGATGCGGACTGAGCGGCGATTCGCTTCTGGAAGAAGTCGTTCTGCGCCTCGCCGAGCTCCGGGCTTTCGACCACGAGCAGGGCATCTCCACGCTTGACAGTGTCGCCCAAGCGGACCTTGAGCTCGACCGCACGGCCGCGCAGCGGGGAGCCAACGTGCGCCATCGCTTCAGTGTTGAAGCCAACGCGGGCTGGCGCGACGAAGGTCGGCTTGAGCGCCCAGAGCTGCGCTGGCTGCACCTTTACCCCGTAGCGCTCGATGGCTTCGGCGGTGAGCTTGACCTCGTCCGCGTGACCTTCAGCGCCGCCACTCTCAGAACCGTGGTCGTGACCCGCGTGCTCGTCGGCCTTTGCCGGTGGTTTGGAGCCGTGGTCGTGCCCATCACCCTCGGTGTGCTTCTTGCACCCGGCGAGCAGGGTCAAAGTCATGACTGCGGCGGCAATCGCCGGGAGATGGAGTCGAGTCAGAAGTGGACGAATCGTTCGAACGTTGTTCATGTTTGATCTCATGGCTGGAGTGCTGTTCTGGGGTATGTGGCGGGCGGTATTAGCGGTTCGACACCGTGGGCAGGGCTGAGAGTGGCGAAGCACTCGTGCGTCCAGCGCCCGCGTCGGATTGGGTTGGGATGGCTGCGGTGGGAGCGGCCATCAGCGGCGACGCAACGCCAGGTCCGCCGACGGCTCGCTGCAGACGAACGAACGCAGTTACGGCCTGCCGCTCGACCTCGATGGCTTTGGCCTGGGTAAGCCGAAGGTCCTGTTCGGCTAGGAACAGGGCGGTGACGTCGCTCTGTCCCGCTCGGTACGCATCCTCGGCGAGGGTCCGGCGCTGCTGCTGGAGCGGAATCAACTCGTCGCGGATGCGTGCGAGGTTGGCGTTACTCGCGGTCATCGTCTGGTAGGCGACGCGAACGTCCTCCACGACCTTTCGACGCGTCAGCGTCAGTTCGTGCCTCGCTTCCAACTGCTCGGCGGTGACTCGTGCTCTCTTGGCCTGGCCCATATCGAAGATGGGGAGCGGTGTGGATACCGACGGTCCTGCGAACCACTTGTCGTCGCGTTGAGCATCGACGCCGACGCTCGCGCCCTCCCACGGAAGTAGACGGGCAGTCGCTTCATCATCACCGAGCGCCCGTAGCTTCCACGTGACTGCCTGAATCTCCGGACGGCGCAACAGCGCCGCGTCAACCCAGCGAGATTCTGGCTGAAGGTCGTTGCCCGGCGCGGTCCATGCGTCGAGCGACCACGATGCGGCCGAAGAAGGCTCGCCGATGAGGCGCGCCAGCCGAAGGCGTTCCTCCCGCTCAGAAAGCACCGCCTGGTCGATCTCCACCTGCAGTTCGACCCGCTGAGATTGGAGGGTGACGAGGTCGCTGCGCGTCCCCTCGCCCGCATCGAGCCTGGACTTGGCAACTGCCGCCAATCGCTCGAGGAGCACCATGCGGTCGCGGAGCAAGGGCACGACCTCAGCCGACGCCTGCGCCGTCGCGTACCGCTCTTGTACCTCGCTCGCAACGTCGATCGCCACTGTCACTGCGTCCGCCGCGGCCTGCCGCAGCCGGTTGTCGGCCGCGCTGGAACGTCGAGGAATCTGCAGCGCTTGCACAAAGTCCTGCGCCAACGACGCTTCAATCTGTGGTTTTCCAGGTCCCCAACGGAGTACCACGTTCAGCACGGGATTCGGGAGCAGCCTGGACTGATCCGCGTCGGCGAGGGCGATGCGGACTCTTGCCATCGCCGCCTGCAGTCCGGGATCGGTGGTGACGGCCCGTCGTAGGGCATCGGCCAACGTGAGCTCGGCTCCCGCCGCGTCAGGTTCGTCGAGAGGGCCGCCGTCGGGTCCAACGGCGATGAAATCGATCTGGGCAGGGAGTCCGGTGGCCTCGCCTGCACTCCGAGCAGCATCAACGTCTGCTCGGGGCGTGGACTGACAACCAGCAAACACCGCGAGAGTGATCACCAGTCCCAAGGGAGTGGCAACGCGGCAAACTGATGACGATGGGATTCGCAGGGTCTTTGGGTTCATGCTTGGACCTCGGGTTACTGCTGGATGGACCGGGAACGCCCTCGCCCGCAGGCGTCCGCGTCGCGTTTGGAATCGCAGCGATTCCGAGCGTGGCCTGACCGCTTGGGTCACGAGAACTGGATTGGCAACATTGGTGGCGATGCGGATGAGAGCGTCACGCAGTACCAGATCCGATTGGGCCGGTGCGCAACGACAACACGATCACCATCACGCTTGAAGCGTTGTGAGGCGATCGATCCAATAGCACAGCTACACAGTGAGGATGACAGACCGCAATCGCGTCAGTGCGTCCGGCGGTCGATCTCGATCCAGCGCAGGCCGAGAGCACCGCACGGGCAATTCGACCGCAAGGGACCACTGATCCCAGAGGAACGCCACCGCGATCGCAGCGAAGACCGGTTCAAGTGCCCCATTCGAGGGGATCACTTTCGCGGCCGACAATTGCGAACCGAGGGGTTCGTCTTCGCACGGCGTCGGGGTCGTTGGATCCCCTTCGTGGTCGTCATCGGTCGCATGCACACCGGGCTCTGTGCATGGCGTCAGACACTCGCCTTGGGAAGACTTGATGCAGGCGTACTCAATTCGGGTGTTACCCGAAGCGTCCGTGCACCGAACACCCATCGACGCAAACACCGTCTGCCCGAGGCCGAAGGCCACGAGACACAGGAATGCAATCAGGCGTTGGATCGATGGTTGGGTCATGGACGGACAGGAGAGTGTATACGGGCAGGACACCCGAAAGTTCACTGAGTGAATATCGGTCGTTTCTGGACCTCGGATGAATACCCCAAACTCGGACTGAACCGACAACCGGGCTGTATTGCGGACAAGTCTTTCGGCATCTGGCGATCAACCCGCCGGACGGCGGGCGGCCGCGAACCACGAGCAGCAGAAACAACGATCCGCGCCCTGCGACCCTTCACCACGCCGACGCGAGTGCGGCGGTTTACGATCATGCCTGCATGACCCAGGACCTGACCAACGCGATCGAATCCCTCCTCCGGCGTATCCCCGATCGGTGGCAGTCGGTGGACATTGACCAGCTCTCGGTGACCGAACAGCGGGCGATCTTGCTGCTTGTGGGAGCAGGACTTGTGGAGCGACGAAGCTCCATCCGTCTGGGAATGGCGGGTCAGGGTGAGGCTATCGAAGCGACGGTCGCGGTGACCGGAGAGGCCGGACTGCTTCAGGCGATCGAGCCTTTGCTGGCGGAATCCTGGAGCCGGTGGTCCGCGGCGATCGACCAATGGCGTCGGGGATCCGAGGGGGCCGTCCGGCCGTTCCGAGTGACGAAAGTCGGTGGCGACGAATGGCGGCTCACCGAGCACGGCCTGCTCGCGAGGGCGGATCTGGGCGTGCCGCTGGACACGAAGTTGACCCGGGACCACGCGGCGCTCATTGGCAGCCGTGAGCGGGTCATCGACTTTGTGATGAAGGCCGGGAGTCTCGAGGATCGGCCACCGGTTCACGGTACCGGGACGCTCGTCGCACTGCGCGGGGTTGCTGCGGAACCAGGCGGCGCTTCGAAGACGGCCGGTCCGACACAGGTGAACCTGACGAACGCCGCCGACATCGCCGCGGCGTTCCGGGACGCGATCTTGCCGATGGTCGAGGCCATCGTGAGCGGTTCGGCTCGCGAGAGCAGCGGCGGCAGCGCGAAGGCATCACAGGCTGACACCATGACCTGGCAGGAAGCCATGAGCCTGGCCGAGGCACACGTCAAGAAGCACGGCGGGTTCTTCCCGGGCCGGAACGAACTTGCCAGAATCATCGGTTGCGGGTCGTCCACGATGACAAAGGCGATCGAGCGGTCCGCGTACTTGAAGGCTCGCCGCAAAGAGGCCGAGAAGGCAAAGAAGGCTCGGGAAGTCGGCTCGTCGGAGACGCATGGCGAGACTCTCGCCGAGGCAAGGGCGGCCCAGGAAGCGGTTGATGCCCGGATTGATGCGGGCGAACCCCTCGACGCGTATCACGCGGGCGACGAGGACACACCCGGCGACCGTGATGAGATCATCGCGAAGCTCGCCGCTGAGCAGCGAGCCGAACGGCTGCGCGAGGACCGCCAGCACAAGGTCGCCAAGAAGCGGCCCGAGCGGTAATGCTGCGACAAGACACTGGACGGGCGGTCGCGACTAGTCGCGACCGGTTGCTGTCCTGCGAATCCCGAGACATCCAGGGCGGTCGCGCGACCACCCGCGGTCTGGTAGCCGGGCACGCCGCCCGGGATCGGAGCCGCCGTCATGGGAATCGCGCCCCCACCCCGCCGTATCGATACGACACCACCGCCCACGCTGATCACCGCCGGCGTGATCGCCAGCGAACTGGACGAACCCATTCACCGGGTCGTGCGAGTCCTGGCGACCCGCCCGTGGATCAAACCGGCTGCCCTGGCCGGTCGCGTCCGACTGTTTGACCGCCGGGCCATCGAGCAGGTTCGCCGAGAACTCGACGGCATCGACCGCCGCCGCACGCCGCTCGGCCAAGGCGGTGCGGCTTGAACAGCACCAACGCCCAGGTTCGCAAGGCGTCGCTCGATGAAGGCTCACAGCGGTTGCTCGCGATGATGCAGCGCATCGGGTTCGGCCGGATCGAGTCGCTCCGTGTCTCGGCCGGCCGGCCCGTGTTCGATCCGCCTCCCCGCGTGATCCGAGAGGTCAGGCTCGGGGCCGAGTCGTCGAGCCCGAAGCGGGTTGGCGACGCTGACTTTGCTGTCAAGAGCGCGGTGGTTGATCTTCTCGCCGAGCTGGCCGTCGTTGGCGTCGCCACCGTCGCCATCGAGGTTCGTCACGGATTGCCTGCGAGGTTGATCGTGGAGGAGGTGACGCATGGCTGAGTGCGCCACGGCGTCAACGTCTCAGCGGTTCGCGTCGCTCGATCTGGATCGACTTGGTGCGACCGCCCACGGGATCGCGAACCGTCTGACTGGCAACCGCTATCCCGTCGACGACGCGGCGGATCTTCGCGCCGATCTCATTCTGGCCGCCCTGGAACGCTGGCCGAAGTTCGATCCGTCGCGAGGTCGGCCTATGGCATTCCTTGCCATCGCCATGACCCGGGCCGGCACCTCGATCCTCCGGGCCCAGCGCACTGCCAAACGGGGCGGTCGGTCGAAGACGGTCCCGCTTGATGAGGCGATGTCGGCCGTGGCAGATCGTCTGCCGGCCTTCGCGTCAGCATCCCAAATCCCCCGGCGAGAACTCGAACTCGACGTCCGCGCCGCGATCGATGCTCTGCCCAAAGACCTTGCCACGGTCTGCAACGACTTCTTGGAAGCGGCCACGGATGGCCGCCGTCGCCCCTCGCTCGGCGTTGCGGCAACCGCCGCGCTGCGCCGTCACTTCGAATCCGTCGGATTCTCGGAGCACACGTCATGACGACTCGCACACTCTCTTCAATCCCGCCCAGCACAACGCCCCGGTCCGCCGTGGCGGCTGCGCCCAGTCCCCGGACCAGGCGTCGTGTGTACCTCGCCGGGAAGATGCACGGATCGGGCAACTGGCGATTGCCGCTGGTGCCGCAACTGGGCGTCTCGCCGTTCGGACAGCCGATCGACTGCGGCCGTTTCATCTTCACTGGGCCGCACTTCGTGCCGTTCGGCGGCGAGAGCCACGAGTGGGTCGGATGGCACGCGGGCGTCGGGCAGCACGACTCAAGTCCATCGTGGCCCGCGCCAGTGAATAGTCGCCCCCGCTGGGTGGTTCCGGGGCTGTGCATTGAGTGGATAAGGGAGTCGGACCTGTTCTTCGCCTGGATCAACGCCACGGACTGCCATGCGACGCTGCTGGAGTTGGGCTGGGCGCACATGCTCGGCAAGCCGGTGTACCTGGCGTTCGCGTCGCGGGATCTGGCGCGGCAGATGTGGTTCGCTCGCAACTGCCCGCGGACGACCGCGCACGTGCATGCCTCTCCTGCCGAAGCGCTCGACCGCGCGCTGGCGTGGGAGGTGCCGTTCGAATGACGCTCCCGTTGCCCTCAACCCTTGACGCGGCCCGGCGATATGCCGCCGCGCGGCTCTGCGTACTGCCGGCGATCCGCGAGGGCGACGACAAGCGCGTTGCCCTGCGCTCGTGGAAGTCGTACCAGACGCGGCTCCCAACGCCGGCGGAGCACGCGCGCTGGTTCGCCGGGCCCGCCCGGCGTGATCTGTGCCTGGTGTGCGGACGCGTCTCGGGTAACCTCGAGATGATCGACTTCGACCTGGCCGGCGCGGCCTTCGAGCCGTGGCGAGCGCGGGTCGAGGCGGTGTGCTCTGGCCTCATCGATCGCCTCGTCGTCGAGACCACACCCTCGGGCGGTCGCCATGTCGCATACCGGTGTTCGGACCCGGTCTGCGGCAATATGAAACTCGCGCAGCGCTCCTTCGACGCACCCGGTGCTGATCCGATCGAGGTTGCCGGGAAACGGTTCACGCCGCGGAAGGGTCCCGATGGTCTTTGGCATGCGGTCGCCACGATGATCGAGACCCGCGGCGAGGGTGGGATGTTCCTGTGCGCACCGTCGAACGGGTATGTGCTTACGGCTGGCGATCTTGCCGCGTTGCCGGTCATCACGTTCGAGGAGCGAGAGTGCTTGCTGGCCTGCGCATGGGAGCTCAACGAGGCCCGGAATCCTGTGGAGAATGGTCCTCTCCCCAAGACTTCCTCCGCCTCATCACCCAGCGACCTGAAGCCGGGCGACGACTTCAACCAGCGCGGCGATGTCCGGGACCTATTGGTCGAGCACGGCTGGACTCGGGTGATCGGCGGCGAGAACGAGCACTGGGCCCGCCCCGGCAAGGACCGGGGCTGCAGTGCCACGCTCAAGGGCGGCGTGTTCTATGTGTTCTCGACCAACGCGCCGCCCTTCGAGGACGGCCGCGGGTATTCGCTCTTCGCCGTGTACTCGTTGCTCAAGCACGACGGTGACTTTGCGGCGGCCGCCCGAGCGCTGCGGCGTGAGGGATTCGGTGCGGAACCCGCCTCCGGCGATGTCGATCTGTCCGCCTTCACCCTCACAACCCCGCAGGCCGAGCCGCCGCCGTCCGCGCCGATCGATCCCGGACCCGTGCCGCCGGCGCTCTTGCGCGTGCCGGGGTTCATCGACGAAGTCATCGACTACACGCTCGCTAACGCGCCCTACCCCGAGCCAGTCCTGGCGTTCTGCGGCGCGGTGGCGCTGCAGGCCGCGCTGGCGGGCCGGAAGGTCCGCGACCCACAGGACAACCGCACCGCGATCTATCTCCTGGGCCTGGCCAACACCGGCACGGGCAAGGACTTCCCGCGCAAGGTGAACCAGCGGATCCTCGCGAGCGTCGGCATCGCCGGCGCGGTCGCGGACGGCTTCGCCAGCGGCGAAGGCCTCGAGGACCGGATGCACCTGACGCCGGTGATGCTCTTTCAGACCGACGAGATCGACACGCTCATGCAGGCGATCAGCGGGTACGGCACCAAGCGGGACCCTCGGTACGAGGGCATCATGCAGACGCTGCTGAAGCTGTACACCTCAGCCAACACAATCTACCCGCTTCGCGTCAAGGCCAGTGACGAGGAGCCCCGCATCATCGACCAGCCGTGCCTGTGCCTCTTCGGGACGGCGATTCCGGACATCTTCTATGAGGCGCTGTCGCCGAAGATGCTCTCCAACGGATTCTTCGCACGCATGCTCATCTTCGAGGCCGGCCGCCGCGGGCTCGGCCAAGATGTCGATGTTCACGAGCTACCCAAGTCGATCCTCAAGCGGGCGCGGTGGTGGGCGGAGTTCAAGCCGGGCAAGGGAAACCTGAAGACCGCGCACCCCGAGCCCCGTCTGGTGGAACCGACGCCGGACGCACGAATGCGCCTCGGCGAGATTCGCGCCCTGGCCGATGCCGCGTACGCCGAGGCCGAAGCCAAGTCGGATCAAGCGGGGATGGCGCTGTGGGCCCGCGCCAACGAGAAAGCCCGGCGTCTCGCGCTCGTGCATGCCTGTAGCACTGGGCACCGCAATCCCGAGATCTCCGTCGAAGGGGTGAACTGGGCGTGGTCCTTGGTCGAACACCAGACCCGCCGCATGCTCTTCAAGGCTAGCCAGCACGTCAGCGCCGGCGACTTCGAGAGCCAGTGCAAGGCGATGATCCGCGTGCTCCGGGAATGGGCAGTCAAACATCCCGCCGATCCGTGGATGCCCTTCTGGCAACTGAGCCGGCGCTTGGCCTGGTCGCCCCGCGAGCACGACGAGGTCCGGCAGGCGCTGGTCGATCAGCGCCGCATCCAGTTCGCCGAGCGGGCCACCGGCGGCACCCCCCAGCGGCTGTACAGGCTCATCGATGCGGAAGCATGAAAACTCGCTCCCCGGCCACACAAACCGGTCTGCGTAGCGCCCTTTGTCGCTCAAACGCAGCGAAGAAGCGCTCCGGAGCAGCGCGAGCACGAACGCTGACCCTCGATTCCGCAGCGCCAGCGGGGGTGCGAAGCAACCTGTTGCGCCTATTGCAACCTCTTGCGCGCAATAGGTTCATCGCGGGAACATCGAGAAATCATGGAGCAAACAACAACACACCCCCTCTTTACTACCTGTTGCGCCCACCCCCCCGCGCCGGCGCGGGCGCGACGGGCGCGCAACAGGTTCGGCGCAACGGGCGTGCGGCGTGCGGATCGCACGCCATCGTCGCACCGATTCGGACATGCAGTTGGCGTGCCAGGCAGCGCCTACCCGAAGCCTTACAGCCGGAGTCCGAACGGGGGACGGGAGGGGGCAATAGGTACTTCCCCGCCGGAATCGAAAGCCAACGCCCGCGGGAACAGCCGCGATTGGAGACAGAGTTTGTTGCTCTTGTCCGAGTCAAGGAGTGGGTGAAGGAATGATGTCTCTCCGCGATTCCAGCAGAGAACACAGGGAGCGATGCATCAGCCCCGAGGGGCTGATGCATCGCCGCGCCGACTCTACCTCTCCCGCAGGCTGCGGTGCAACCGTGTCTGTGCTTGTGCCCGGCGGCGTGCGCGATGCGTGGGGGACGGGCCGGCCCTGGGGCTTCGCGGCTGGGGTACCTCGGCCTTGCTCGGCTTCGGATGTCGGGCCGCGCACAAAGATGCGGCGCGCATCGGCATGGCAGTATCGAAGATTCATTCCAGCGGCTCTGTCCTGGCCCCTCAGCATTTCGCGGGGTGGTGCTGTGCCCACAGGACAAACATTCCGGAGGTGGCCGGACAGAGCCGACGCGTTCCACGTCATCACACCGAGAGCTTCCTGCTCACACTTCCAGGCTGCGGTCCTCCTGACCCGCCGACCGTTGACTGCGCCGACGCTGGCGGCGGCCAGCGAACAGGCGCTGTGGCTCGAAGTCCACGCCGTCCTTGGCGATTCGGTGCAGGGCGAGGCCCAGCTTCCGCATGATCGCCGTCAGTCCCTTCTTCTTGATCCCGCCGTCGCGCTCGATCTTCGCGGCGTACCAGCGGTTGACCGGCTCGTCCATCGTCAGCCGCATCGCCGCGAAGTGCAGCCAGCGTCGGGCCCGCGAGGAGCCGCGTTTGCTGATGCGCTGCCGGCCCTGCACCACGCCGCTGGATCGCTCCGTCAGGTTCAGCCCCAGCGCCTTGAGGTACGCACGGCCGCAGCTGTACTGGCCCGGGTCGCCGCCCTCGAGCCACAGCACGCCCGCGGTCGCCGCGCCCACGGCCGTCGCCATCCGCTTGACCACCGGGTGCTGCATCGCCAGCTCTGCCAGGTCGGCCTTGTAACGACGCATGACCCGCTTGGCGCGGATGGCTTCGGCGGCGTAGTGCCGAACGCGCAGCGCTTCCTGCTCGCTGACCTCGACGCCGACGGTGCCTCGGGCCAGCGACAGGATTCGCTCGATGCGCTCCGGCGGGAGCATGTTGCGGCCCCATTGCTTGAGCTGCTCAGCGGCCTTCGGGTCGGCCGCCAGAGTCTTTGGCCCGCCGTAGCGCAGCAGGATCCGCGGCAGCGTCTGGCTCGTCAGCCACAGGTCCTTCTGGATCTCCGGCCAGTGCGCCGCCAGCCACGCTTCGAGCCGGTTGAACCACGCGATCATCTGCCGCTGGTACGCGTCCCCCAGGTCCGCGGCCAGCGAGAGCCGCTCTTCCCAGTCATCGGCCTCCCGCCACGGCCAGGGGCGGCTCTTGCCGATCGTCGCCAGTTCGGCGATGAGCGCCGCGTCCTTGCCGTCGTGCTGGCTGGGCACGCCGTCGAACACCTCCGCGTAGTCGTGCGAGACCTTGGCGCTCACGCGATGCACGGCGATCCCCGCGCGATGGCACGCCTGGCGGAAGACATCGCCGTAGCGCCCCGTCGGCTCCAGCGCGACGATCATGTCGCGGCCCGCGCCCAGGCTCCGCAGCAGCTCGATCCCGATGCCGATCTGGCTCGGCTGGCGGACACGGATCGGCCGCAGGAACGTCCCGTCGCTCCAGCGCGGCACGAGGCGAAGATCCGCCTTGCTCACATCGACACCGATCGCCAGCGCCTGGCCGTCCCGCCCCTTCACCAGCTCCGCCGCATCAACTGCTTCAACAGGCCTCGTCGAGTACGATTGCGACATCGGGATGACCTCCTGCACGCGGGCGGCAGCGCTTCACGGCTGCCTCACCCCGCTTTTCTGAGGCATCCCGTTTTCCTTGCGCTCGCCAACAAGCCGGAAGGTATAGCCATTTGGGCCGTCCGAGCGCGGGGCGGCCCCGTGGCGGGGTTGGTACGCCGCCCCGCCAAGGACGCGACGTGGGCCAACGTGGGCGGACCCGTGGCCAACGGGCGGGGCCCGTAGCGAGCGGGAATTGGGGCGTTGAGCGCCCCCGGACGGGCCCGTCAGCCCGAGCGATCCAGCCAACCAGCAATCCAGCCATCCCCGGACCTGTCGCATGTGCGGCGGGCCAGCCCGACGCCCCACGCGCAGGCGCTTGTTGCCGCGCGTCTCAACGGAGATCGCTGTGAACATCGAGACGCTCCC
>JAJVHS010000057.1 GCA_022072615.1 Phycisphaerales bacterium | reverse complement strand
GGCGTGCTCGTGGCGTGCTCGGCGTGGTCGACCGTCGCCACCGACGATTCGCCCGGGCCGCTGACCGCCCTGGCCTTGCGCGCCGTGGCCTTGCGTCCCTCCGCCGCGTGCGCTTCGACGTGCGCTTCGATGCGCGGAGCAGTCTCCACCGCCGTGGCGTGGCCACCGCCGCTGAACCACTCCTTGATCGATTCGGCAAGCCCGATCCCCACCGCGGACATGTGGTTCTTCACCACGTCCTTGGAGATCCCCTCATCCCAGCATTTCTGGATGATGAGCCTGGACTCGACATTGAGTTCTTTGGCGATCTCGAAAATGCGCTTCTGAGCCAAACGCTGTCTCCGCGTGCGGGCGATCAACAAGGCCGCCCTTCGAAAACTGTCCCTGCAAGCCGCGCCCGGACGCTCCCGCGCCCGGGCCGGTGATCAATCAACGCTCACGACTGGCCGAGGATGTCGGCCGCCCGGGCATCGCCCGCGCCGCCGGTCTCCGGCGCCGGGGCCGCCGCGTCCGACCCGACCGTACCCCCGCCCAAGATCGCCGCCGCCGCGGCTTCGCCGGCCTCGACCGAACCCTCGCCCTGGAGCAGCGCCAGCCGGTCCGCTTCCGCCTGGGCCTTGGCCCGGCGTTCCTTCTCTTCCTTGTCGCGCTGCTGCTGCTCGGCGACTTCCTTTGCGCGGACCGACGCGTGCTCGACCATCGCCCTGGCCATCTCCTCGGGGATCTGCAGCTCGGCCACGAGCACGTCGGCCCCGACTTCCTCGATGTCGAACACGCTCACCATGCCCAGAGCCGCCAGGCGGTCGGTCATCTGCTCGGTCGCGCCCGCGACCTGCAGCAGCGTCTGCGCCATCGTCTCCAGTCCCTTGGTGAATTCCTCGGGGGTGAGGATGTCGATGTCCCAGCCCGTGAGCCGCGCCGCCAGGCGCACGTTCTGGCCGCGCTTGCCGATCGCCAGCGAAAGCTGGTCGTCGCGCACCACGACGGTCGCCCGGCCGAGCTCGAAGCACAGGGAAATCTCCGCGACCTCCGCCGGCTTGAGCGCATTCTGGATCAGGATCTGGCTCGACTCGTTCCAGCGGACGATGTCGATCTTCTCGCCGTTGAGCTCGTCCACGATGTTCTTGATGCGGCTGCCGCGCACGCCCACGCACGCGCCCACAGCGTCCACCTTCGAGTCCACGCTCGAGACCGCGATCTTCGTCCGGTACCCCGCCTCGCGGGCCATGGCCTTGATCTCGATGACGCGCTCGGCGACCTCGGGGACCTCGACCTCGAACAGCCGCTTGATGAAGTCGGGGTGCGACCGGCTGAGCACGATCTTGACCTGCGACCCCGCGTCGCGGACGTCGAGGATCAGGCAGCGCACGCGGTCGTTGGGCTGGAACTGCTCGCCGGGGATCTGCTCGCTCGGCGGCATGAAGGCCTCGGCCCGGTCGATCGTGACGATCAGCGACCGCGCCTCGTAGCGCTGCGCCACGCCCGTCGCGATCTCGCCCACGCGCTTGGTGAACTCGTCCAGGATGCTCGTCCGCTCGTCGTCGCGGAACTTCTGGATCATCACCTGCTTGAACGTCTGCGCCGCGATCCGGCCGAACGCCTCGGGCGTCATCTCCAGCGGTTCGCCGTGGCGGCGGATGTCGATCTTGCCCGACATCGCGTCCACCGTGCAGGTGAACTCCTCGGGATCGAGCGTGTTGAAGTGCTTCCTCGCCGCGGACACCATGGCAAGTTCAAGGTCCCGGATCAGCAGCGACCGATCGATGTTGCGATCGCGGGCGATCGAATCCAGGATCCTCATCATCTCCTGTGCGTTCATGGCCACGGTTCAAACTCCTTCGTCTCTGGTTGCCGGGATGTACCGTCTCGAGTTGCCGGATTGTCGATCACCGTCCGTGCTCTTCCGCCGTTCCGAGGTCCGCCCGCCGCGTGCGCCAAAAACACAAGAGCCGCCGGTGATCCCCGATCACCCGCGGCCCGGCAGCGTCCGGCCATCACCACGCGGTCTCCCGCGGGGACAGGCCACTCACCACGGCGCTGAACTCACGCCATCGGCAAACCCCCTTCCGGAGATCGGCCCTGGCCTGAGTCCCGCGACGCGGGGTCACACCGATCGCGCAAGCGATCAGAGATCGGTGTGGACCGCTTACCGGGCATGGTTGAAAGCCGCGAGCATGACGCACCTCGAAGCCGCAGAACCACGACGGAGCCCGAGAACGCTCTCGAGCCGGCAAATTTTATAGGTGTTCGGGTGCCGGGGTCAACGCTCTTCAGCGCGCCAGACCCCGTTCCGCCCGCGATCACGCGGGGTGGTACCCGCCGAGTGACCCGATCAAACACCGTTTCGGGAGGGCAGCCCGCGCGTTGCTACGCGCCCGTTCCCGGCGATGTCGCCCGCACGATCCTGAGCGCCCGCACATCCTTGTGCCGGCCCAGGTGAGCCTCGAACTTCGCCTCGCCCTCGACGCACACCACCACAGGCTCGTTCGCGGGCTTGTCCGTCACGATCACGTCGCCGGGCTGCATCTGCAGGGCGTCGGCGAGGGTGATCGTCGTCCGCGCCAGCAGCCCCGTCACCGTCAGCGTCGCTTCCTTCAGCGACCTGCCGATCGTCTCCTCTGTGGACTTTGACCGCTGGTTCCTCGACGCGGCGAACCAGCTCTGCGAGCTCAGGTTCTCGATCACGGGCTCGATCACGTTGTATGGGATGCACAGGTTCATCGTGCCCGCGCGGTTGGTGATCTTCAGTTCAAAGCCGACGACCACCACCACCTCGTTGGGCGGCACGATCTGCACGAGCTGCGGGTTGCTCTCCGTCGCCGCGACCGTGAAATTCAGCTGTTTCACGCTCGCCCACGCCTCGGAGAGCGCCGCCAGCCCGCGACCGGTGATGTTGCCGATCAGCCGCGATTCAATCAGCGTCATCGGCCGCTGCGGGATGAACAGGTCCTGCGACGTTCCCCCGAGCAGCCGGTCGATGATCGGATAGATGATCAGCGGGCTCACCTCGAGGCACATCTGGCCCTCGAGCCCGTCGGCCGACAGCAGGTTGAAGCTCGTCGGGTTCGGCAGCGCGGCGATGAACTCCGAATAGGTCATCTGCTCGCACGTCGCGACCCGCACCTCCACGATCGTCCGCAGGAACCCCGACAGCGACGCGCCGAAGTTCCTCGCAAAGCCCTCGTGCAGCGTCTGCAGCGCCCGCATCTGGTCCTTGCTGACTCGCTCGGGCCGCTTGAAGTCGTACGTCCGGACCTCCGTCACCTCGGGGTCGCGGTCGAACCGGGAGAAAATCTCCGTCGCCGGCACCGGCGGTTCGGCCGGCGGAATCTCCGTCGACGCCAGAAGCGCATCAATCTCACTTTGATTCAGAATGTCAGGCATTCCGAACGTACTCCAACCAACGCCGCACCGGGCGGTATAACTCCGTCATCGGACCGTCGCCCAGCCGCCCTTGAGCCTGCCAACCACCTTCGGTCCGCGACTTTCGTGCCCGGCGCCGGGCACGAACCCCGCGGCCTCGGCATCCATATTGTGTCCGAAGGACATTCCGTCCCGCCGCATCCCGGTGAGAACCCTGCATGCCGACCACCTGCCCGTACCGGCCACTGGCGCTCCTCGTCCAAGGACTGGCCTGGCTCCTCATCCTCCTGATAACCCCCCTGGCGGCCGGGCAGTTCGGGCCGCCCAAGGTTGAGCTTTCCCTGGTTGCCTCCAAGACCCAGGTCCGCCCCGGGGACCAGGTCGTCGTGGCCGTCATCTTCAACCACCAGGACGGCTGGCATATCCACACCAACAACCCCAACCCCCCCGACGAGTGGGAGGGGTTCGAGGCCATCCCGACCGTCATCCGTCCAGCCACGGAGAGTGCGCTGGGCGAAACCGCGATCCCGCAGCCCCAGCTCACCTTCGGCCCGGTCCAGTGGCCCACGCCCCACACGGTCGACATCGATCTCGGCGGCACCGGCATCCCGCTCCCGTATGAAGTCTTCGAAGGCAGAGCCATCGCCTACGTCCCCGTCATCGTGTCCGACGAGGCTCCTCTCGGCGAGCTTTCGATCTTCCTGGACGTCGGCTACCAGGCCTGCGATGACAGCGTCTGCGGCATGCCCGTCAGCGGCCAGCAGAAGGTGACGCTCCAGGTCGTCGCGCCCGAGGCCGCGGCCGCCGCCGCCCCGCGCGACCCGGCCGTCTTCGGCGGATTCAACTCGCAGGTCTTCAGCGATCTGCTCGCGGGCAAGACGGTGCAGGAGGACCTCTCGTTCGATCTCTTCGGCACCAACTTCTTCACGCTCCGCGGCACCAATCCCCTGTTCCTGGTGTTCCTGCTGCTGGCCGCGGCGCTGGGCGGGCTCATCCTGAACCTGACGCCCTGCGTGATCCCCGTGATCCCGATCAAGATCATGAGCCTCAGCGCCGCCGCGGGAAACCCGCGCCGCTGCTTCTACCTGGGCATCATCACGTCGCTGGGCATCATCTTCTTCTGGCTCGTGATCGGCGCCTGCATCGCTTTCATCGCCAGCTTCAAGCAGGTCAACCAGCTCTTCCAGAACCCGTGGTTCACGCTCGGCGTCGGCGGGTTCGTCGCCGTCATGGCGCTCAGCATGCTCGGGCTCTACGACATCAATGTCCCCCAGTGGGTCTACCGCTTCATGCCCGCGGCCAACCCCAAGGGCAAGCCGGGCGCCACCGGCGGCTCGACGTCGGGCACGTTCCTCTTCGGCATCTTCACCGCGATCCTCTCGACCCCCTGCACCGCGCCCTTCATGGCCACTGCATCGGCCTGGGCCGCCCGCCAGCCGCCCGCGCTCACCCTCTCGACCTTCGCCGCCATCGGCATCGGCATGGCCCTTCCCTACGCGATCCTCTCCGCCTTCCCGTCGTGGATCGCCAAGGTGCCCCGGTCGGGCCCGGCGAGCATTCTCGTCAAGCAGGTCATGGGCATTCTCATGATCGGCGTCGCCATCTTCTTCCTGGGCACGGGCCTGGACCCGCTCCTCCGCCTGCCTGTGGATCCGCCCATCCGCTTCTTCTGGTGGATCATCGCGCTGTGCGTCATCCTCGCCATGGTGCTTCTGGTGGTCCGGACGTTCCAGATCACCACTCGCCCCGCGCACCGAGCCGTCTGGTCCGTCGTTGGCCTGGCGTTCACCGCCTCGGGCGTCTGGATGGCCGTCCATTTCACCGACCGCGGGCCCATCCCGTGGGTCGCCTATACGCCCGAGCGTTTCCAGGAAGCCACCAGCCGGGGCCAGGTCGTCGTGCTCGATTTCACCGCCGAGTGGTGCCTCAACTGCAAGGCCCTGGAAGTGGGGGTCCTGCACCGGCCCGAAGTCGTCAAGGCCCTCACGGCGGATGACGTCGTCCCCATGCGCGTCGACCTGACCGGCAAGAACGAGCCGGGCGGCGAGAAGCTCAAAAGCCTCAACTGGGTCGGCATCCCCCTGCTCGCCATTACTGGGCCCGGACAGCCCGACCCCCAAAAGTACGACACGTATACGACCGCGACGGTCCTGGATGCGATCAGCCGAGCCCGTGGCGCCGCCGCGGCCACGCCCGCTCCCGCTGCCTCCGCCTCTCCAGCCGTCACAGACGGCGCCACCGCCCCTCCCGGCTCCGTGACCGCGGTCGATGGCTCGTCCCGTTGACTCGGCCGGCCGATCGGTCTAACTTCATGCCTTGCCCTTTCCCGATCTCGAGGCCCCTTGAGGGGGCCGAGCGGGGACCGGCAGAACGCCACGCGGGCGTAACTCAGTGGTAGAGTGCCACCTTGCCAAGGTGGATGTCGAGGGTTCGAGTCCCTTCGCCCGCTTTTCCCCCTTCTGACAGCCAATGAGCCCGACGCGCCTGTGAGCGCGTTTTTTTTCGCCGCCTCGCCGCGCCGTCGAGCGCCACCGCGATCCGGCCGCCATTCCCATCCAACTCCTCTCCGCGTCCCCGGAGCGTTCGGTGGTGAGCGTCGTCCCCGGGAAATCATTCAACCAAATGGTTGACCATCGCGCCCGCCGCGGGTATATTCAACCACATGGTTGAACATGCCGCCAGCCTCGACCGCGTCTTCCGGGCACTCGCCGACCCCACACGCCGGCGCATCCTCGGCACCCTCGCCGCCGGTGAGCGCTCCGTCACCGAGCTCGCCGAGCCGCTCGACATGTCGCTGGCCGCCGCCTCCAAGCACCTCAAGACCCTCGAGCACGCCGGTCTCCTCCGCCGCACGCGCCGCGGACGAACACACCTCTGCCGCCTCGAACCCACGCCCCTCGCCGCCGCGCACCAGTGGCTCGCCGAATACGAGCAGTTCTGGACCCGCCGGCTCGATGAACTCGAACGCCTGCTCCGAGCCGACCAGCAGCCGCCGGCGCCGCCAGCCAAGGCCCGCAAGTCCGCATCGCGCCGCTCCGGCGCTCATGGTTGACAGGTCAATTCACGCCACTCTTTTTCCGGAGGATTCACGATGACCACGCACGCGCCCGCAAAGTCTCTTTCCAAGGCCACCTACCCCGACGCCACCACGCTCCGCATCGAGCGGGTGCTCCCCGGGCCCATCGAACGCGTCTTCGAGTACCTCACCGACGAGAAGCTCTCGGCCAAATGGCTCGGCGCCATCCGCATGGAACCGCGCGTCGGCGGCAAGGTCGAGATCCGCTTCGATCACCGCAACCTGACGTCCGAAGCCCCGCCCGAGCGATTCAAGGATTGCAGCGACCTCGCCACCGGCCGCGTCACTCGCTTCGATCCTCCCCGCGGCCTGAGCTTCACCTGGACCGAAGTCTCCGACACGTCGGAGGTCTCCTTCGACCTCTCGCCCACGGGCCCCGACGTGCTCCTCGTGCTCGTCCACCGCGGCGTCGTGAAGCGCGACACCAGGGTCAGCGTCTCGGGCGGGTGGGACACGCACCTGGCCGTGCTCGAAGATCTGCTCCGCGGCGGCCCGGTCCGTCCCTTCTGGGCCACGTTCATGGCTCGGGAAGCCGAGTACCAGCAGGTCATCCCGCGGTGAATTCGGTTTGAACGCCGAGGTCGCGGAGAGCGCCGAGGAAAGAAGTGAGCGCGTTCCAGCCCGTGGAAGCGGACGAGTCGCAATGCCGCAGCCCATTGAAGACCTGCGGCAATCAGAACTTCGCGCTCGACTCGTTCTGAAGTACTTCCTCTGCTACCTCTGCGTCCTCTGTGTTCAATCCGGCTTCTTCATCGCCTCAATCGCCCGCAGCGTCTCGCACACCGCGATCAGCGTCATGGCCGAGTCGCCCGGGCGGAGCTCGAGCTCAGTCGGCGACCGCTTGACGCCCCACATCGCCTGCTCGGGTTTCTGCGCGGAGTAGCACGAGTTCTCATCCATGCTGATCTGCCGCAGGAACCGCAGCGTCGACAGCAGCCGCGAAAGCTCCTTGGCACGCTCGCCCGGATCGGTCATGCGACCATCGCCGGTCATCGTCGCGAGGAACGCCACGGTTCCCGCGCCGTCGCTGGTCGGCATGCGCTGATTGGAGGTCCAGAGGAACCCGCCCGCGAGGTCGGCAGTCTCCGAGCCGGGGGCGGGCATCGGGATCATCTTCGTATACACCGCGTCGCGCCACTCGCGCAGCAGCGGCACGGAAGGCTGCGACTGCGTCTGATCGGCGACCTTCATGTCGGCCCAGCCCAGCCACGGCATCGCCTCGTGCAGCCGCGCGATGCCCAGTTCGCGGTACAGCGCCCGAATGTGTTCGCCCGCTTCGGGGGCCTTGCGCAGGGCAAGCGCGTACGCGAGGCGCCCGCGGTCCTCCGCGGGCAGCTCCGCCCGGGGCGATCCCTCGGCCAGCGATTCCACCCGCCTCACATGGACCGACGGGTCCCACGACATGATCGCGGCGCTCCCCCGCGATGTGTGCCACGGCAGGTACATCTGCTCCTGGGTCAGATCGCTCAGAAGCTCGCGGTACGCGACCTCGCGCGAAATCCAGTCCTGGTCGGATTCGACCGTCAGCGGGCCGCCCGCCGGATGCTGGAGCACGTCGCGAAGCATCCGCACCGCCGCGTTGCGAGCCCGTTCCGATCCGCCGGCGTGCAGCGTCAGGCTCGACCTACCGGCGCGGCCCAGCGCCACCGCGACGATCGACTGATCCCGCGCCGGCGCGTACTCCGGTTCGATCTTGTCCGTCGCCGGGAAGATGGTCCCGGGGATCTTCAGGCAGATGCGGCCCGGCGCGTCCGGGTGCGGCGGGTCGGTCACGTCCGCCGGTTCGTCCACCGCGATCTTCATCAGCCGGTCCGCCATCAGCCCGGCCCACTCCTTCAGTTGCGAGGTCGTGATCTCGCGCGATCCGATCACCCGCGCGCTGCGGTGCAGAAACCGCGCCGGTCCGCCCGGCGACGTCTGCGCAACATGGAACGGGCGGAACCGGTAGAAGACCGCCTGGTGCGTCTTCGCCAGCGCGGGCGGCTGCGTCAGCGGGTTGGACCGGATCCCCAGCTCGGGGTTGTCCGACGCCACCGCGATGCACGACGCCAGCGCATCGCCGGGCAGCAGCCCCCGCGTGATCATCGTCGCCGGAAAGATCGCCTCGCTCCGCGACCCGAACCGCGCCGCCACCCCGTCCAGCCCCGCCGCCAGGTCGCGGTCGACCTCGTCGAACGCCAGCGGCGACATCGTCACCGGCGCCGAGCACACTTCCACGCTGATCATCACCTCCGGCGCCTGGGCTCGCATCCGCTCGACCCAGAATGCATCCCGGTCGCCGGGCATCCGATCGCTCGCCTCGCGCCAGGCCGCCGCCGCCGCCGCGACCAGCGCGTGCTCACCGCCGGTCAGCGAGAGCGCCGTTCCGCGTCCCACGATTTCCCCGGCTCGGCGCAGCGTGATCGAGGCCCCCTGCACCGCCGCCACCGCCGCGGGCGGAAGGTCCGCGACCGCCGGCTCCTTCCATTCGCGGACCCACTTCTCGACGACCGAGAAGCACGCCATCGCCACGTCGGGCGTCACCACCTGGTCACCCATCGAAGGGCTGATGGCGAGGTTCTCGGTCGTTGGCTGCCACGAACCCGCCTCCGTCACGCCGGCTCCGAGAACAGGCGCGAGCAGCGCCAGCGCTGCAACCGTTGCCGCCCCGCCACGGATCATGTTGCCGGGACGCCACGCGCCGCGCCAGGTCAAACGGCGAACCGGGCGGGCACCGCTCAGACGCGGTGGTGTTTCACGGGAGGCGGACTGGCACGCGGGTTGAATCATGTCATGCGACCTCGGGACAACCAAAGACCGGAGTGAACCGATGAAGGCGCTCATTACCCTAACCCCCAGCCACCGCCGAGTCGCCCTGCTCTGCCTGCTCACCTTCCTGGCGATGTGCTGAATCCGACGCTCGGACGATCATCACCGCCCGCCCGTCGAAACTGGTCAAGCGCCGCATCCAGAAGAACCCCAGCGTACGCGTGTCGCCGCCCAAAGGCGGCCGCCGCCCCCTCGCCGCGGTGAACCCCGAGCGCACAAACAGGCCATCTTCAGGCCTCACGCCGCCGAGAACCCGCTCTTGGGTTCGCGCCGCTCGAGCATATCTCGCACTTTCTTGACGAGCGCCTGGGGCGTGTACGGTTTCTGGATGAACGCGACATTCGCCGAGGCCACGCCGTCCCTGATCGCCGCATCGTCCGTGTAGCCGCTGGTGAAGAGCACTTTCAGGCCCGGCAGCCGCTTGTGCAACTGCTCGGCAAGCTCCCGACCGGTCATCTCCGGCATCACCACGTCCGTCACCACCAGGTCGATCTCCGACCCGTGCGCCTCCACCACCCGCAGCGCCTGCGGCCCGTCACTGGCCTCGAGCACCGTCCGCACCTCCCGCCGCAGCGATTCCACCGCCAGCTCCCGCACCATCGGCTCGTCTTCCACGACGAGCACCGTCGCGCGGCAGTTGGCCCCGGCAGCCGCGGGATCCACCGGCGACGCGGCGGACGCGAGCTGCTCCTGTACCACCGGCAGCAGGATCGAGATGGTCGTCCCTTTCCCCGGTTCGCTCTCGACGTCGATCGATCCGCCCGCCTGCTCGACGATTCCGAACACCATCGAGAGCCCCAGCCCCGTGCCCTTGCCCACCGGCTTGGTCGTGAAGAACGGCTCGAACATCCGGGCCCGTACCTCGGGCGTCATCCCGCTGCCGGTGTCCCTCACCGACAGGGCCACCTGACGGGCACGCCGCAGCACGTCGCGGTCCGAGGATGGCACGCCGCGCGTCGAGATTGCGATCGTGCCGCCGGCCGGCGTGGCCTCCTTGGCGTTGGCCACCAGGTTCATCAGCACCTGTCCGATCTGGCCGGGGTCGGCCCGGACCGGCCCGATCGTCGCGTCGAGGTCGAGGATCAGGGTGATGTCGCGGCCCACCAGGCGGCGCAGCAGCGGCTCGGTGTCGCGGACGGCCAGGTTCAGATCCATGACCCGCGGCTCGACCACCGCGCGGCGGCTGAACGCCAGGAGCTGGCGCGTGAGTGCCGCGGCTCGCTGCCCGCCCTCTCGGACTTCCATCAGCAGGCGGCGGTTCGGATCGGTCGGGCCGGTGTTCGAGAGCGCCATCTCGCACGCGCCCAGGATCACCGTCAGCAGGTTGTTGAAATCATGAGCGACTCCGCCCGCGAGCTGGCCCACGGCCTCCATCTTCTGCGCGTGGCGGAGCTGCTCCTCCAGTTCAAAACGCTCGGTGACGTCCCGCACGACGCCGAGCAGCCGGCCGTCGGGCAGCCGCCGGGCATTCACCTCTCCCTGGAACGTCGACCCGTCCTTGCGACGCAGCTTCCAGAGAGTCTTGGAAGGACGCCCCTCCAGCAGCGACCGCATCTCGCGCTTGAGACGGTCGAGGTCGCCGTCGGCCAGCGCGACATCGGGTTTGAGGCCGATGATCTCGTCCCGCCCGTAGCCGAACATCTGGCATCCCGCCGCGTTCGCGTCAGTGCAGTGCCCGTCGCCGTCCACCATGAAGATGCCGTCGGACGCCTGCTCGACCAGCGTCCTGAACCGCGCCTCGCTGGTGCGCAGGTCCTTCACGGCCTGCATGCGGTCCAGGAACTCGCGCTCCCACAGGCGGAACTGCGTCCTCAGCACGAGGTACAGCAGCACCGTGGTCACTCCGACGAAAAACCAGCCCTTGTAGTTCTGCACCCGGGTCAGCGCCGCCCTGTCCGTCACGATCGCGTCGACGACCCAGTCCGAGCACAGGATCCACACCGCCCCGGCCAGCGCGTAGAGCAGCGCGGTGCGCACCGCAACTTTCATCAGCGAGCGCTGGGTGATCTCCATGGACTCCGGCAACCAAGCCCCCTTTCTGTCGCCGTCCCGCCGGATGGGTTACACCCCGGTCCGCACATTCTAGTAAGCGGACTTGCGTATCGGCATTATTCGTATTCATCATGACAGCGCAGGCGACACCACCCCGGCATTCCAATCGGAGTATCTCGTTCGGCCACGGCGCGACCTTCACCGGAATCAGCGCGGCCGGTGAAAAACCCGGGCGAGAAAAGGGCCCGACGGAAAGGCCTCGACGCCGAGGGCCCGACGTTAGTTCTTTGAGATCAGCTTGTTGATGTACGCCTGCAGCGCCGCGGGCGGCGGGGCCGGCGTGAGCTTGGTGCGGATCGTGCTCGTGCCCTCGGCCTTGTACTCGTACTTCTGCGAATAGGAAGCGTTGTACGAACTCGCAAACACGCGGAGGTCCAGCTCGGCGCTTCCCGAAATGTCCTGCTCGGCGGTGTAGCCGTAATTGAGCGTGATCTTCACCTCGATCACGGTTTCCTGGTACTGGTAGAACGTGGGCAGGAAACCGAGTGCCAGCGCGGAGAAATCCTCTTCTCCGTTGCCGTCGAGCTTGGGCAGCGAGATGTTGACGGAGTTCAGGCGCCGGAGCGACTTGATGCTCTGGCGGTCGAGTTCCGCTTGCGACTCGGCGATCGCCATCCCCATCGCGGTCACCATCAGCGGGAAAGGCACGGCGAGCAGTTCTGTTCCGATAAGTCCGGGAAGCGGCATGGTCGGTTCCTCATGTGCGAATACCCCGGTCCCCCACGCGAGGAGCCGGCAGAATCGTTACGTCTGGTCGTTCGGCGGGTCGTCGATGGCGCGGAGCTCGACATTCGGCCGGATCGAGAAGCGGATCGTGCTCGCGTTCTCCGGCGTGAGGTCGTCGCCCGTCGGGGGCACGACGCCGATGCCCTCGGAAAGATCGAACCCGCCCTTCAGCTCGACTTCGAGCCGTTCTACGACGAATTTTCCCGCGAAGGGCTGATCCGCCGTGGGCGAGGCCTTGTTGACGCTGATGAGCTGTTCGCCCAGCGCGGAGAGCATGCTGCTGACACCGATCTTTGGTTTGGTGGTCGCGTTGAGCTTCGCCCGGGCATCATCCAGTTGTCCCTGCAGCGACGCAAGGCGGTCGGCCGCGAGCGACATCTGCTCGTTCAGCAGCTTGACCCTTGATTCGTGCGCCTGACGTTCGGACTTGGCCTGCTGCTCGAGATCTCTGGCGAGCTGGTCCGCGGCGGTCAGCCGCGTCATCGTGTCGGCGAGCTCCATTTCGCGGCTGGCGAGCTGGTCCTTCGCCGTCTTGGCTTGCTGCTCGGCGGCCGCGCGGCCCGCGGCGGCGACCTTCAGGTCCGCATCGAGCCGGTCCCCGCGCTCCAGCGACTTGATCCGTTCGTCGTCGACGTTCCCGATCGCAACCCGCAGCGCCTTGGTGTCCCCGCCGGCCGTGGCCAGCAGCTTTTCCACGGCGTCGATCTGCGCCTGCTGGTTCGAATTGGCGTTCGTCCGCAGCTTGACCAGCGCGGCCCGGGCATCGGCGATCTGTCGATCAGCGCTGTCCAGCCGGGCGTAGTTGAAGGGAGTGGGCATGGACGGTGGCCGACTAGGGTCGTTGCGCCGAAGAAGGCGGCGGTACCGGGACAACCCGCAGCTTCAAGACCGTTGAACCGTCCGCCTTGTACGAGAAGGCGTTCTGGTACTTCGCATTGAAAGGGGCCGCCAGCAGACGAGCCTTCTTCGTCTTGCCGGCCCCGGTCCCGTCCGCGGGCCGGTTCGATTCTTCGAAGTGCACCGCGAGCTTGAGCTCGACCGCGACCTCCGGCATGCTGTACCACGTCACCTGGTACCCGTGTTCCGCAAGTTCGGGATGCGTCGACGTCAGCGCCGCCTGCGCCCGAAGCGATGCGGCGTCGAGCTCAACCTGCGCCGCGGCCACCGCCGAGCACACCTCGCGAACAAGGTGCCCGACGGGCGCGACAAGTATCTCCGAGACATCTGGAGCCGCCACGAGGAACCCTCCCACGCAAAGACCCCGCCAGTATGCGGGCTTTCCTTCCGTGTGTCAAGGGCTGTCAGCGAGCCGCACGCGGCGTGTACTCCACGCCGAGCTCATGGAACAGGAACGAGTAGATGTCCACGTTCTGCTCGATGCGTTCCTGGAGCGAGCTGCCGATCCCGTGCCCGGCATTCGCGCTCGTGCGCAGCAGGAAGGTGCCCTCGGGGTCCGCCGCCTGGAGCCGCGCGATCATCTTCCGCGAGTGCATGGGGTCGACGCGCGGATCGTTCGCGCCGGTTAGCATGAGCACGGCGGGGTAATCGACCCCGTCCTTCACGTGGTGGAACGGCGAGTACGCGTGCAGCGCCTTGAACTGTGCCGGGTCCTTGACCGTCCCGAACTCGGTGACGTTGAACGCGCCGTTGGGCGAGAGCTCGACGCGCAGCATGTCGTAGATCCCCACCGACGACACCACGGCCTTGGCAAGCTGCGGCTGCTGGGTGAACGTTGCGCCCATCAGCAGCCCGCCGTTGGACCCGCCCATGATCGCCAGCTTCTCGCGGCTGGTGTACCCGCGCTCGATGAGGTGCCGCGCCGCGGCCTGGAAGTCGTCGAACACGTTCTGCTTCTTCGTCAGGTTGCCCGACCGGTGCCACTCCTCGCCGAACTCGCCGCCGCCGCGGATGTTCGCGACCGCGAACACGCCGCCCTGCTCGAGCCAGATCGCGCGGCGCGGGCTGAACGCCGGCGACTGGTTCAGGCCGTAGCCGCCGTAGCCCCACAGGATCGTCGGCGCGGGGAGCGACCACCCGGGCGTTCCGCTCTTCCCCGGCTGGCCGCTGACGGGCGACTTGTCCTTGCCGCCCGACGCCGGGTCGAGCGCGCCCCCCATGCCCTTGTGCCGGATGATGCTGATCGGAATCTTGGTCCCGTCCTTGCTCGTCGCCAGCTCGCGCACCACCTCGCAGTCGGAGAAATTGACCGGCGACGTCTGGAAGAGCCGAGTCCGCCGCAGCGCGTTGCTCGACGCATCGAACGACATCCACTGCGGCGGCGTGATGAACGTCTCGGTGGCGATGAGCATGTCATCGCCGCGGGTCCGAACGATCTCGTTGACCGCCGACACCGGCGGCAGGGGAACGTCGCCCACGAGTTCGCCATCCAGATCGAACATGCGGAGCTGGTTCGGCCCGCCCGCCTGGTAGAGCACCAGCAGCCGCGACGATCCCGCCGTCAGCCCCGCGTTGGCGAAGAAGTCCGTGGCGATCGACCCCGTCCATTCCGGGATGATCTCCCTGGCGTCCCGAGCCGTCAGCATCGCGTCGTCGGCGGTCAGGTCCAGCCGCAGCACCTTGCCGCGGGGCGCGCCGTCGCGGGAGACCAGGAACAGCGCCTTCTCGCCGAAATTCGCCTCGACGACCTTGTCCGCGAACCCGTCGAGCTTCGACCACGCCCCCTTCGGATTGCGAAGGTGATGCTCGAATTCGCCGCCGTCGCCGTTCTGCACGCTCACCAGCAGCCAGCGGCCGGTTGGATCGGTCTCGAGCACGACCTCGGCGATGCGCACGAAATCCTTGCCGATGACATACGTATCTTCCGCCGTCTGCGTGCCGAGCTTGTGGAAGTACACCTGGACGTAGAAGTCCATGTCCTGGGGCGGACGCTCGCCGGTTCGCGGGTACCGCGTGTAATAGAACCCCGACCCGTCGTGCGCCCAGACTAGCGACCCGCCGGCGGTGCCGCCGTGCGCCCGGGGGATGACGTCGTTCTCGCCCAGCTTCTTGCCCGTCTGCGTGTCGAAGACGTGCACCGTGCCCGACTCGCTCCCGCCTTCCGACAGCGAGACCGCGACGAGCTTCCCGTCGTCGGAGGGCACGAACCAGTCGATTGTCGTTGACCCGCTCGAGTCGATCTGGTTGGGATCCACGACCATGCGTTCGGTCGTGAGGTCGTCGGCCGAGGCCAGCCAGACGAGCATCGCCTGCTGCTTGGGCGGCTGGTTCTTCATCGCCAGTAGACCGCCCTTGATCGGGACGATGTGCATGTGCTCGGCCGAAACGCTCTTCTCAAGTTCGGTCAGCCGGGCCCGGATGTCCTCGACGCCGGGCAGGCCGTCGAGCACCGATCTCGCGTAGGCGTTCTGGGCGTCGCTCCATTCCCTGACCCGCGGGTCTGCCCAATCCTCCAGCCAGCGGTAGTCGTCCGAGACGCTCACGCCGTGGTAGGTGTCGGTGGTGGGGGACTTGCGGGTCTGCGGCGGCCCGGCCATGACGGGGAGCGCGGCGATGAGGGCGCACGAGGAGATGATCAGGCTTCGCATGGCCCAGAAGATAGCAGGAACCGCTCCGGCCCCGCGAGTCCCGCCGCGCCCGCGCCAAAACGACAGCACGCGCGCCCGCTTGGGACGCGCGTGCCGGTCTCCCAGATCAGAGCCGCGGGGATGAGCCGTTCACGAAGAACGGGAAGGTGTGGCGCGGCCTCTTCGCTGGAGATGTTCAGGTTGTCGGAGCAGAACGCTCCAAGGAATACCCCCCCCGGGGACTGCTTACTCCGCGTCATCGGGATTCTGATCGCTCGCCGGCCGGCCCTGCTGCTCGAGCAACTTGCGCAGGTACTGGTTCTCGCGCCGCGTCGCTTCCAGATCGAACACGAGGTACTTGATGCTCAGCCGTAGGTAGTCCAGGGACTCCTGCAGATCCGAAATGGTTTTCTTGACCTTGTCATGCCGAGCGGCCGTCTCGCTCGCGAGCTTCTCCAGCGGACCGCGCTGGCCCTCCGGCAGCTTCTGAATCTGGCTGATCAGGTCGCCGAGGCGAGACTGGAACTCCTGCTCGTTCATGGGGCCATTCCTCTCTTTGCGTTGTTGTCGAGCACGCCAGCTCCGCCCGCGCCAGCACAAACACGCCGTGTGGACGTGTCCGCGCTGCACACCCCTCCTCCCGGCTCTCCGAGCCGGACGCAGAAGGAATGAACAACCGCCGGGCCGCGCCGCGGCGCCTACTCGACCGCTGGCATGCCAGGCGGCGAGGTCCAATAAAAACGGTCCCGCGGCGCCCGCGATGCGATCACGCCGTGCGCATGGCACGACCAGCCGTTGGCCCGGCCGACAGGCTGCGCGGGATGTTGATTCAGATCAACGTCCGTCGTCGGCTCGACGCAGCGCCTGACGAGCCGCGGGGCGCGCCGAACCGAGCATCTCCTGGACGAGGCCCGGCTCGAGCTTGCGGGCATCCTTCACCAGCCGGCGAAGGTGCTGGTCCACGTTGGCGACGAATCGCTGGTAGATCTGCTCGAGCTCGTGCCGGCTGAAACGGGAGAGCGGATCCTTCATCCCCGTCTGCCGAGCCGCCCAGTCGAGCAGCCCCGCGGGGCTCTCCCCGTAGCGGTACAGGTCGAGCGTTGTCTGCACGCGCCGGCGGAGCGAGACGAAGGGGTCGGTTGCGTCCTCCGGCACCTTGATCAGCGCGTCCCGGATGGAAGCCTCATCGTGAGCCGCCAGCAGCGGATCCTCCGAAACTCGCTCGGGCGCCATGTAGAAGTCCTCCGCGGAGCGGATATCCGCGAACGCGGTCGAGAGCGTCTTGCTGCCGGCTCGTTCGAACCGCACCGTCAGCCGCTGGCACGGGCTGCCGTCCTGCAGCGACCCGTCCGCGGAAACGACGTTCCCGACGCCCCATTCCGGCTTGCCGGCGTGGCGAACCTTGTCGCCGGGCTTCCATTCGCGGATCATCATGTCCCTCGTCCACACCGAGCGGCCAGGGCGCTGCGGCAGCCTCACCGTGGGCCGCCGGGCCATGGTCGTGATCCCGGTTCAAGCTTTTCAAAGACTCCCGTCCGCCTGGCTTCCCGTGGAATCACGGGAACGGGCGGTCCGGGCCGTCTCGGTCCCAGCACCTCAATTCCGCGAAGCGCCCGCCCAATGCCCCCTCCGACGGGCTGGCAATATGCACGAGCCTTCGAAGGACAAAGACGCTCTTGCGTGGTCGTCTCACGAAATCGCGGCTCGAGACCCGAGCCGGCTGCCCCGTCCTGTCACAACCCGGAGCAGAAGACGCGGGGAGCCTATCATGAACCCGATCAGGACGCAAGCATCCCGGTAAGGAATCGCAACAGGCCTGTACCCTAACGGTTGCGACTGGCTCCCAGTCGGCCCGGCAAGGGGAGCCCCGGACACCCCCGTCGGCAGGCCCAGGAACATCAAGACATGATCGAAGCCCTCAAGAGTGATCACATCGTCGAGAAGGTCGGCGGACGGTTCAAGCTCTGCTCGCTGGTGCAGCGGCGGCTCGTCCAGCTGATGGAGGGCGCCCGCCCGCTGGTGGAGCGCAACGGCCGGTCGGACCTCGAGGTCGCGATCGAAGAGATCCTTCAGGACAAGATCACCCTCGACTTTGACCCCTCGACGCTCAAGGTCGATTCCGACGTCGCCTCGGTCGGCAGCATCGAGGACTGACCCCCGACGCGAGCCCCCGAAGAGGAACTGCCTGCATGGGCACGCCCGCGCCAGACGCCGCCAACCCGGCCGCTGCCGGACTGTCCCTGCCGGCCCACGTCTCCGGGCGCCATATCTTCGTCGGCATCTGCGGCGGCATCGCCGCGTACAAGGTCGCGATGGTCGTCAGCCGCCTGACCCAGGCCGGCGCGCACGTCACCGTCGCGATGACGCCCTCGGCCACGCGCTTCGTCGCGCCGCTTACCTTCCAGGCGCTCTCGGGCCGGCACGTCTACACCTCCGCCTGGGAGCACGTTGAGACCCAGGACCCCCAGCACATCGCGCTGGCCTCCCGCACGGAGCTCGCGCTCGTTGCACCGTGCACGATGGATTGCATGGCTCGGCTCGCCACCGGGCGGACCGACGACGTCGTCACCCTCATCCTCAGCGCCATCGACCGCTCACGCACGCCCGTCCTGCTCGCCCCGTCCATGAACGCGGTGATGTGGTCCCAGCCGAGCACCCGGCGCAATCTCGAGACGCTGCGCCAAGACCGCTTCGAGTTCGTCGGTCCCGACGAAGGCTGGCAGGCGTGCCGGACGGTCGGCCAGGGCCGCATGGCCGAGCCCGAGCACCTGCTACAGCGCGTGGCGGAACGCCTGGTGAAGTGAATCACGTGCTCCCGGCGGTCGGGGTATTCCACCCGTGATGGTCGCTTGCGCGCCCCCGAGCCAGACATCCTTCGCGGCGGCACGCGAGCCCGCGTCGGAACTTCGCCCGCAATCCCGATCATGCCGGTCGCGGGGCGCTTGCTCGTGGCAACCCATCGCCTGTAGTCTCTGTCGCACACCGGCGGTCTCAGCGCCGGTGGCGGAGGTGGCATGTCTGACCAAAGTACCCATATCACGGGCGGCTTCCTGGGCCTCATTGAGCGGCTCGGCAACAAGCTGCCCGATCCGGTGTTTCTGTTCCTCGGCGCGACCGTGCTGATCATGGCCCTCTCGGCCGCCGGGTCGCTGATGAACTGGAAGGTCCAGCCGCTGCGTCCGCAGGTCGTCACCGAAACCGTGACCGCCGCCGACGGGTCGACCACCACCCGGCCAAAGACCACCGCGGACGGCCGCCCGGTCATCCAGCTGGTCGAGGACGGCGACCCCGTCCGCCCGCGCAACCTGCTGAGCTCGACGGGGATCTACTGGCTCATCACCAACATGGTGCGCAATTTCCTCAACTTCCCGCCGCTGGGCGTGGTGGTGGTGAGCATGTTCGGCATCGGCGTCGCGGAGAAAGTCGGCCTGTTCGGCGCGGGCATGAAGTGGGTCGCCTCGCTCGTCCCTTCGCAGCTGCTCACGCCCACGGTCGTGTTACTGGGAATCATGTCCAACGTCGCCAGCGACGCCGGTTACATCGTGCTCCCGCCGCTCGCCGCCGGGCTCTACGTTGTGTTCGGACGTCCGCCGCTGGCCGGCGTCGCCGCCGCGTTCGCCGGGATCGGAGGCGGTTTTTCGGCGAACCTGCTGGTCGGCTCCACCGACGCCCTCGTCAGCGGCATCACCGAGGCCGGGGCACGCACGCTCGACCAGGGCTACACGGTCTTGGCGACCTGCAACTGGTACTTCATGATCGCCTCCACATTCATGCTCACGATCGTGGGCTGGGCGATCACGTCATGGATCGTCGAGCCGCGGCTGGTCAAGACCCGCTCCCTGGATGTCGTCTCGCAGTCGGGCTCGACTGATCAATCCCTCACCCCGGACGAGAAGCGCGGGCTGCGCTGGGCGGCCGTGTCGCTCGTGATCGCCGTCGCGGCCGTGGTCGCGGCGCTCTTGGTCCCCGGCGCACCGCTCGCCGGGCCCATGCCCGCTCCCGCGCCCACCTACGGGCCCATCCCCGACTCGGCGCCGCGGGCTCCGGGCACGTTCACGCCCGCCGATCCCGCCGTCGAACAGCGGCCCATCTCCGGCGCCGTCTCCGGTGGCCCAGGCGCCCTCGAAGCTTCCGCCGCCGAGCGGTGGCCGATCCCCGGCACCGTCTCCATCGGCCGCGGGTATGCCCTCGAAGCATCCGCCGACGCATCGCCCACCGGCCGCGCTCGTTTCGTGCTCAGCGAACCGGTCCAGGCCTCCGGCCGCCTCGAGCGCCCGGCCGAGCCTCAGCCGCGATGGTCCGGCGCCATCGTTCCGCTCATCATCGTCATCTTCCTCACCCCCGGCCTTGCGTACGGCATCGCGACCGGGGCGCTGCGGACGCAGAAGGACGTCTCCCGGGCGTTCATCCACTCGATGGAGTCCATGGCCCCGGTCATCGCCATGGCCTTCTTCGCGGCCCAGTTCATCGAGTGCTTCCGCTACTCCCGCCTCGACCAGATGCTCGCCTTCGTCGGCGGCGACATGCTCGCCTCCTCGGGGCTCCCGCCGCTGGCGCTCCTGTTGGGGATCGTCGCGGTGACGATGGTCGTCAACCTGCTCATGTCGTCGATGAGCGCCAAGTGGACGATGCTCGCCCCCATCCTGGTCCCGATGATGATGATGGTCGGCATCAGCCCGGAGCTCACGCAGTGCGCCTACCGCGTGGGCGACAGCGCCACCAACATCGTGACGCCGCTGAACACCTACGCCATCGTGATCCTCGCGGTGATCCAGCGTTACCGCCCCGCCAGCGGCATGGGGCAGCTCATCGCTCTTATGGTTCCCTATTCGATCGCCTTCGCGGTGGCGTGGGCGGTGCTGCTGCTGATCTACGTCTGGGTCGGGCTGCCGACCGGTCCCTCCGCTCCCCTCTGGTACGCGCCCGGCCACTAGGCGGAGGGATGCCCGGCGGAGGGTGCCCGCCCGGCAACGGGATTGATTCGTAAAGTTGATTTGGAAAGCCGTCTCGGCTACACCGATAGGGGGAGAGCCGTTCCGTCCTTCTCAGGCCTCCGTCTGGATACCACGATGCCCGGCAACGCTCTTCAGCCTCACGGTCGCGGGCGAGCATTCACCCTCATTGAGCTGCTCATCGTCATCGCCATCATCGCGATGCTGCTGGGCATCCTGCTGCCCGCGATGGCCAAGGCGCGCGAGTCGGGCAAGATCGCCCTGTGCACCAACAACCTCAAGCAGCTCATCGCCTCGTCGCACATGTACCTCAACGACAACAAGGACGTCTTCCCCGACCCGGCGTGGCTGCCCGTCCCGAAGAAGTACCGGGCATGGCTCTACACCGGCAACCTCAACACCGTCGTGTCCAAGAAGCTGGGGGCCTCGACCGGATCGCTCTGGCCATATTTGGGCGGTGAGGCCGACCAGCCGCACGACGGAATCCAGAAGACCTTCCGCTGCCCCTCCCACAAGCCGCCCTTCAAGAGCAACGCCAGTTCCGACAACATCACCAGCTACCTCATGAACGGCGCGGTCGTGGGCTTCAACAGCAACGCGCACACCGCCGCGCGGATCGAACGGTACCGCCCGGACGCCTGGGCCTTCTGGGAGACCGACGAGCAGAAGACCGGCTGGAACGACGGATCAAGTTTCCCCGATGAGGGGCTGTGCAAGCGGCACGGGCAGTCGAACTACAACGCCCAGGGCCGCTACGACAACTCCGGTGCCACCATCGCTCGTTTCGACGGGAGCTGCCTCTGGGTGAGCCGCATCCTGTACGACCAGGAACTGAAGCTCAGGCCCGGCCGGCTGTGGTGCAGCCCCTACAAGGACACCGGGGATCCGTGATCCCCGTGGCCGGTGCGGACCGGCGCCGGAGTGATCTCCGCCGATCCCGCGCACGAAAAGCGGCCGCTCCGTGAGCGGCCGCGGCATCACGTTGATTGTGCAGCAATCAGAGAAGCTCGTCGATCATCCGGTCCAGCGCGATGTCCAGCTTCTCGGGGGTGTCGTACGTCCCCGCGGCGATCTCGCGGCGAACGCGGTCGACCAGCCCGTGGCGGACACCCGTCGTGCTCACACGGGTGCCGGGCTGGGTCTGCTTGCTCAATGCGTTCGCCATCGCTGACACCTCCACCGTGTCGTCTGTGCGTCGCCCGGGGACCGACTCGGGCTGGCGCTCGACACGAGCGCGCACCGGCGTCGCCGCGGCCCGGACGGGCGCGAGCGAAGCGTGAGAACTGGTGATCTGCATCGTTCCGGCCTCCGCGCACGAATACCCCGCTCGAGATGCAGACGCGGCCCACATCTCTCCATTCGGCATGGCCGCCGGAGAGCACCCAAATACCGCCGTCACCTGCACCGTCGTTGCTGGCGGGGGTTCGCCCGCGATGGTTGTATCGGTGACAACATGAAGCCGCCTTCAAAGAAGATCGTGTTTTCCAGATTTTGTAAACTCTTTACCAGCATGACTTTACGCGGTGTAACTAACCGTGCTCCGGGGTTTTGTCGCTCGCCCGCTTGGGAATATGCTCATCCGTGCCACGCCAACAAAAAGCGGACGTTGACGCCCGCCCCGGGCAGGGAATTTCCCTGGCCTGGCGATCCCTCGCCCGAATGATGACGGCTTCAGCCTTGGTGGTGGGGGCCGCCCTGACCGGCTGCGCCAGCCAGGAGCCCGCTCCCGAGCCCACCCTTCCCACCACCAACGTCTTCGGCCGGCCGGTGTCCAGCCCGGACGGCACGGATCCCTCCGCCGAGAACGGCGCCTGGTCCATCGTCCTGGGCGCGTTCAGCCCCGATCGCGACAACGTCTCGCCCGGGCAGACCTTCGAGGCCGCCGCCCACACCGCCCTTTTCCGAGCCCAGGCGCTCAGCGGGCTCAAGGACGTAAGCCTCGTGAAGCGCGGCACCGGGTACGTGCTCCTCTACGGGAGCTTCGAATCCGGCACCAGCGGGGATGCCCAGCGCGAGCTCGAGTACGTCCGGTCGCTCGAAATCGACGGCGCCCGTCCCTACGAGAACGCCTTCCTCGCGCCCCCCGGCGCCAGCGCGGGATCAATGCCCGACTACGACCTTGCCACCGTCAAGGTCCGGCGAGCCACGCGCAAGCCCCTCTACACGCTCCAGATCGCGGTCTACGGCCGCCCGGACAACTCCGAGCCGACCAAGGAAGACCTTCAGCAGTTCCGAGCCGCCGCCGAGGAAGCCGTCACCCGCCTGCGCAGCGAAGGCGAGCAGGCGTACTACTACCACGGGCCCAACCGGAGCATGGTCACCGTTGGCATCTACGACGAAGGCGACGCCGGATTCACCAGCAGGTTCCGCGGTGAAGGCGCGGCGCTCGCGCTGGCCCGTCACAAGTACCCGCACAACCTGCTCAACGGCGAAGCGGTGCGCGAGCGTCTGCCCGGGCGAACCGGCCAGGGCGCATCCGACTTCCGCCTCCAGCCCTCGCGGCTGGTGGAAGTGCCCGATTAGCGCCGCGGCACGCTTCGTCACGGCCTTCGAAGTTTCAACGCCCGCTGCTCGTCCCACTCCAGTGTCACCGCGCCCGATGTCGCGGTTGCCGTCACGCCGGTCTCGTCGATCAACTCGTCTGGCACGTCCTGCGTGCTCAGCACCAGTTCCTCGAAGCGGAGTTCGCGGAAGATCTGGTGGACGCCGATGTGCCCGGCCGCGGTGCTCGCCGCGACGACGGCGGGCACGCGCATCGCCGCCGCCGGAGCATCATGCGTCACCAGGAACAGCGGGCCGCGGGCATCGGCCGCGACCGCCCGCAGCGACCGTTCTCCGGCCACCAGCTCGATGTCGATCCCCGCGACCGCGATCCTCGATCCCGAGCTCACCGGGATAACCTCGATGCCCAACTGTTCGAGCTCGCGCATCAGCCCGGCGTGGATGCCGCGGCGGTCGGCAGCCGCGTGTTCGAACACGATCGAATTCACCAGCGCACGCCGCAGCCGGCACGACCGCGCCAGGTCGATCAGCATGATGAAATGGTCGGGTTCATCGCCGAGCACCAGCGCCGAGTCCACCCGCCACGATCCCATCCGCCGGAGCGCGGCCGGCACTGCTCGCAGCCCAAGACTCGGCCGCGACGACCCCGCGCCGATCAGCATCGATTCGACGCCCCGCTCGCCGCGGCTCCGCACGCTCACGCACACGCCGTCGCCCACCGCGAGCACATCCGCTCGCAGCAGCGTCTTCTCATGAAGCTCCAGCGACGGCCATCGGAGCCACGCCTCCACGCCGAGCCACGCCGCCAGCCCGGCCGTCGCGATCCACAGCCCGCGATGACCGACGTGCCCGCGGATGAACCACGCCAGCGCGACCGCCGAGGCGCCAATTGACCACGCAAGGCTGATCGGCGGCACGCGCATGCTCCCCAGCGGCAGCTCATCCACCCACCGCACCGCGATCACAACGCCCCGGGCCGCAAGCTCAACGCCGTGGCCGAGCAGCGCGCACACGTCGTCGGCCCACGCCGGCGCGACGAGCCCCGCCGCGATGCCGATCACCATCACCCCCAGCCCGGCGCCAAGAACAAGCGAGACCGCCGGCACGATGATGATGGAGGCGACGATCGCCGCGGGCGAGAACCAGCCCGTCCACCACGCGATGATCGGGGCCGACACCGTCCAGCACAGCAGCGTCGCGGTCGCGGCCCGTCCCGCGCGGTCAAGCACGTACCGCCAGGGTCCGGATCGCCTCGGTACCAGCCCGCGCAGCCGCGGCCCGGCCATCCGGTGGTGCGCCCGCTCGCCGGCGATCATCAGCAGCCCGCACAGGCCGAAACTCAGCACGTACCCGAGGCTGAACGCTTCCACGGGTTTCCACAACGCCAGGATCACTGCCGTCCAGATCAGCACGCACGCATCGTCGTACCGCCGGCCCGCCGCCCGTGACGTCATCAGCGCGATCACGCACACCGCGGCTCGCAGCGCGGGGGCCGACGCGGGCACGATCGCCGCGTACAGCACGACCGCGGCCGCCACGATGATCGATTCCCACCGCCCGTGCTCGCCCGTGAGCCGCACTGCCGTCGCCACCATCACCGCCAGCAGCGCGACGTGGAACCCCGAGATCGCCAGCACGTGCACGACGCCGATCCGCGTGAAACGCTGCTCAACCTGGTCCTGGCGGAACTCATCCACCCCGAGCACCAGCGACAGCAGCAGCGCCCGAGCCTCTTCCCGCACCTGGGCGTGCTCCTCCCAGCCCGCGGGGACGGCCGGCAGCTCGCGCGGCGCCAGCGCCCGGATCGCCGCGTGCTGGAGCGACGCTCGCGCTCGGAGCAGCCGACCGATCACCCGGTCGGTCCACCCAGGATCGATGTCAGGGTCGATCAAGACCAGTGCAGGACTGTCCACGGAGAGAAACCCCGCGATCCCCTCTTGCGCCGACCACGCCGCGACGTCGGCCGCGCCGGGGTTGCCGAGCACATCGCCGCCCACCACGCCCACGCCCCGAGCCTCGCCGCTCAGCGTGATCATGTCGCCCGCGTGCACGGTCCCGCCGGGCGTCACCAGGTGCCCGCGATCGATTCCGTCCACCCCGGCGACGCGCACCCGCAGGGTACCCGTCGCACGGACCCATCCGCCTGCGGTCTCGATCTCGCGAACCGACACGCCGAACCGGCTCGCGGGCGTGGAGCGCTGGTACGCCGCCAGAGCGCCCCGCCGCGTGCTCGACGCATCCGGTCGATCGATCACCACGCCGCGCACGCGGACGAGCATCGGCCCCTCGCGGCGCAGCGTGCCCGCGAGCGTCTCCTCCCCGATCCGCGTCCTGGCCAGCCACCACCCCGCTCCGAACACGACCACCGCGGCCCCGAGCAGCGCCGCGTGCAGCACCCTTAGCGCCTTGCCCCGCCGCGAGTGACTCTCACGCGAACCCAGCGACGCCACCAGCGCCGCCAGTGCGCACGAGCCGCTCGCGGCAAACAGCGCGAGCGGCTGGATGGTGTCAGTGTCGGGATCACCGCGCGTGAGCGACCATGCGGCTCCCATACCGATGAGCAGCAACCCCAGCACGCCTGCCGCGCGTGCCCGGGCATCTCGCACGATGCGGCGTTGTTCCCCGGCCCGCATGCGGGCGCGAGTGTACCGCCAGCGCAGAAAAAGGCCGCGCGTTGAAGCGCGGCCTGTGGTCTACACGTGTTTTTGTGAACGATCGCCGCAGCCGCGCGGCGACCGTGGTCGGCGGCTCAGTTGCCGCCCGAAATGACTTCGTCATCGAAGAAGTCGGCAAGGTCCACCGACGTGGGCTTGCCCGAGCTGTCGACGCGGAGCGTGTTGCCCGTGCCGGGGTCCACGAAGTTGTACCCGTACAGCATGGCGTTGCCCTTGAACTGTCCGCGACCGGCGCTGTCCTCCTTGTTGAGGAAGATTCCATCCGGGCCCGCCGCATGCACCACGATCTTGCCGCGGGACGCCGTCGGCAGAATCTGGTTCGGCGGCTTTGACGCCGTCGGCGACCCGATCTCGGAGGGCGACGCGGGGCTGCCGAGCAGGCCGGCCAGTGAGCTTTCAAGCTCCGGCTGGGCGACGCTCGAACCCACCAGGCTCAACCCGGCGTTATCCGTCACGCGCTTCCCGAATCGATCCGACTTCAGGAACCCGGCGTTCGAGTTCCAGTAATGACGAGCCGGGGACTTGTTCGCGTCGCTCGACGTCAGTCGCGCGAAGTTGTTCGCGCCGCTGTTGCCGCTGTCGAACCCGACCTTGCCGACGACCGTTTCGTCCTCGAGCCACATCAGGATCGGCTGGCCCCACGGGTCCACGAGGTCGGGGTAGGTGTGATTGTCGTTGGTGCTGGTGGCCTTGCCCGCCGAACCGACCTGCGAGGGGTCGAGCTGCTCGATGAAGTACTTCTTGTCGGGCGTGAAGTAGCCCTTGCCGGACTTGGTGGGCTGGCCGATGAGGCCGATGTCGACCCACGCGCCCTCCTGCGCTGCCCGGCTGGATGATCCGCCGCCGAACGGATGGATCTGCATCCCGCCCGACGCGGGCTTGCTCCCGCCGATCTGGACCACGCCGCCTGCCAGGTCGAGCATGACGTTCTCCATCATCGTCATGCCCACGGAGCTGGCGTTGTCGTCCGACCCCATGTCGCGACCGGAGTACATCCCCGGCAGCCGGCGCTCGTCGGCCTGGAACGTCGCCGCCGACGTCAGGACATTGTTCATCAGGGACTTGGTCACGGTGATCCGTGACGCCTGCCGAGCCTTGGCGAGCGTCGGCACCACGATCGACACCACCAGCACGATGATGAACATCACGACCAGCAGCTCGATCAGGCTGAATCCCCGCCGGCCGGCACGCCCGGTGAATTTCTTTGAACCGGCAGCGGGATTTTGCAGGGCGGACGGACGGGTCATGACATCGACTCCTGGTGGAAACAGCCCGGACCAAGCTCGCAGTTGAAACTCGCAGGAACGCTCACGGTCCGCCGCGGCCTGTTCGGCTTTTGGACGCAGCCCGGCGCATGCCAACCCTCGCGCTCCCGCGTGGCCGCCGTACATCTGTTCGCGCCGAAGGCCGGTGGGGTTCCGACGTTCGGGCGGGTTCCTTACTCCGGACGAACGCACGGGCATACCCGAATCGTATGATAACAGAAACACGACGGCTTCATTGTCACGGCGCAAAATCCGGTCGATAGACCCGCCGAAGTACCCATCAGCAGCCACCGGTTGGTAACTTGCACGTCCTTTCCGAGCGACCATGAAAACGGCCAAGCCCATCCTGTCGCAGATGACCGCCCGCGAACGGGAGGAATATCTGCAGTCCGCCGCCAAGTCGCTGCGGGACGGGCACTTGGTCGTCCTGCCCACCGAAACCGTCTACGGCGTCGCCGCCTCCGCCGCCCACGCCGGCGCACTCGACCAGATGTCCAGCCTGATCGCCGCCGCCGAGCAGCTCACCGGCCTGCCCGCGATCACCATGGCCTGCCACACCCTCCACGGGCCGGACGCCGAACCGCTGGAGAAGACCCTCGAGATCACGCACCCCATCCACCGCCGGCTGTTCTGCCGCCTCGCCCCCGGTCCCATCCGGTTCGTGGTCGAGAAATCTCCCGCGGACCTCGAACGCATCGTCAAGCAGCTCGGCGCCCTGCCCGGCGTCGTGGATGACGGTCACGCCGTCCACGTCCGAGTACCCAACCACCCGCTCTCTCAGCGAATCCTCCGGTTCGCCGAAGTCCCCGTGGTCGTCCGCCGTCTCTCGGTGTTCGGTTGGGGATCCGGGAAGGACATCGGGCTGCTCGCCGAGGATGGCGTCGCCCAGCGGGCCGGTATCTCCATGGTGATCGACGACGGCTCGGTGCCGGCCGGCAAGCACTCAACGACCGTGCACCTGCGGCACGCGGGCGGGTACTCGGTGGAAGCCGAGGGGGCGGTGACCGAACCGGAGATCACGCGTCAGGTGGAGCGTTCGATTCTCTTCGTCTGCACCGGGAATACCTGCCGCAGCCCGATGGCCGAGGCGGTGGCTCAGTCCGTTCTCTCGGAAGTTCCCGCCCTGGCGGTCACGACCCACGTGCAGTCCGCGGGTGTGGCGGCGATGCCCGGCCAGCCCGCGACGCCGGAGGCGACCCAGGCGCTGCTCGATTGCGGCGTTCGCGGACGAGCGGGCCAGCCGCCCCTTTCGGGGTTCCGGTCGCGCCAGCTGACGCGCACGATGGTCGAGCAGGCCGACGTCATCTATGCGATGACCCACAGCCACGCCCAGTCGGTGATCTCCAAGTACCCCTTCGCGGCCGATCGCGTCGTGGTGCTCGATCCCAGCGGCGCCGACATCCTCGATCCGATCGGCGGTTCGCTGGACGTGTACAGGCAGACGGCTCGGCGCCTGGCCGAGTTGATCCGTCGCCGCCTGGCCGAACTCGACGCGTGACCATCCGTTTGTTTCGCATGAAGGCTGGCTAGAGTTACGCGCGACCCGGGTCCGTCCCGGCTTCGCGGAGAGCTTGGCCATGCGCATCGCCCTGGGAGCCGACCATCGCGGCACATCTGTCATCCGACAGATCGGCGACATGCTCCAGCGAGAAGGTCACCAGGTCGAACTCCTCGGCGACCAGAGCGGTCAGGCCGTCGACTACCCCGAGCCCGCCTTCGCCGTCGGCCGGGCCATCGCCGAAAAGCGGGCCGACATGGGCGTCCTGGTGTGCGGGACCGGCGTCGGCATGAGCATCGCCGCCAACAAGATCAAGGGCGTCCGAGCCGCCGTGGCGCACGACGAGCTCACCGCCCAGCTCTCGCGCAGCCACAACGACGCCAACGTGCTCTGCCTTTCGGCGGATCTGCTCGGCCAGCGGCTGATCGAGAAGATCGTGACGACGTGGCTGGGAACCGAGTTCAGCGGCGGCCGCCACGCTCGGCGGGTCCACAAAATCCAGGCGATCGAGCAGGGCAAGGACCCGTCGGCGGTGCAGGAATAGCGCCGGCTGACGGTATTTCCGCCGGCTGTCTCGTCTTGACTTTGGATGGTGTCACCGTCACAATCTGCCGATGAGGGCTCCGTGCAGGCGGGGCCGCCGGGGGCGGTTCAATACGTGGTCTCGGGTCGCTGTGCCCGGGCCCAATCTTGACGACCCGAGCATCATCGGGCTGCATGAATCGACGAGAGTGAGGGCGTGCACGAGGCACGGCTGGGCTTCGGTTCGCGTTCGTTGCTGCCCGCGACAGTCCAGTGATCGAACGAACATCACACTCGGCCACCGTTCAAGGTGCGGGCTCCCGGAGGGGCCGGCCGCGGTGGAAAGACAAGGTGCGAGTGAACGTCTGACACGATGATGATCCCGGGCATCCGGGAACGGCCGGCCGGATTCACGTCCGGGCCGCCCACGCGGGTTCTGTTGCAGCGACCCGCCGGTTCGAGCCATCGTGGTGGTATCCCGACCCGCGCTCCATCGAACGCGGTGCGAAGTCCGGCGTGCGGTTGCACGGCCGGTGTCATGGAATGAGAAACGCCGTGATCCCAACGTTGACGTGATCCGGTGCGGGTAGCGCCGAGCTGCCCGGTCAGTTCCCTGTTGCGAGCACCGACCCCCCGGTGCTCGGCGCGGCGTGGAGGTTGAAGCGATCGTGGCACAGAGGCGTTCAAGGCGGAGAGGCCGCAACCAGCGCGGGAGTTCCGGCGGCCAGCACGGCCACGGCGGCGGGCACCACCGGCCCGACGGTGGCCGGGGTCACCATGGCGGCCGCGCGCCGGCACACCAGAACGGTCGGGGCGGTGGCGGTGGGGGCGGCGGTCGCAGGTTCCAGCCGCCACCCTTGCGCATTCCCGAGCTCGACACCCTCCCGCTGGAGGGGCTCGCGCCGATCAAGCCCTTCGAAGAACTGACGAGCATCGACCCGCAGCCGCGGCTCACGCTCGAGTACCCCGGCTGCCCGTCGTCGTGCAGGCTCATCGACCTGTTCTGCCCGATCGGCCGCGGCCAGCGCGGCCTGATCGTCTCGCCCCCCAAGGCAGGCAAGACCACCCTCCTCAAGGACATCGCCGGCGCCATCCTGCGCAACCACCCCGACATGGAAGTGGTCGTGCTCCTGGTCGACGAGCGTCCGGAAGAAGTGACCGACTTCCGGCGCACCTTTGCGCCGCGTCCGGCCCGGGCGCTGGCGGCCGGCGAGAGCGCGCTCAACGCGATGCTCGACGCCGCGTCCGACCCCGCCCAGCAGATGCCCTTCAACCCCGGTCGCGTGCGCGTCGTCGCCAGCAGCAACGACCACGACGTCGACACGCACGTCCAGGTCGCGATCCAGACCATCGAACGCTGCAAGCGACTGGTCGAGTGCGGCAAGCACGTGGTCGTGGTGCTCGATTCGCTCACCCGCCTTGGCCGGGCGTTCAACAACAGCCGGCGCTTCGCCAGCAGCGGCCGCACGCTCACCGGCGGCCTCGATTCGCGGGCGCTCGAGATCCCCAAGCAGCTCTTCGGCAGCGCCCGCAACACCGAGGAAGCGGGATCGATGACCATCATCGCCTCCTGCCTTGTCGACACCGGGTCGGCCGGCGACCAGGTCATCTTCGAGGAGTTCAAGGGCACCGGCAACATGGAGCTCATCCTCGACCGCAAGATCTCCGAGCAGCGGCTCTTCCCGGCGATCAACCTCGCCGCGTCGGGCACGCGCAAGGAGAACCTGCTCATGGGTGAAGCCGAGCTCAAGACCATGACCGCCCTCCGGCGCCGCCTCATGGCCATGCACCCGCCCCAGCAGGTCGAGCAGCTCCTCGCCGCGCTCAAGCGTTTCCCGACCAACGCCGCCCTCGTCGGCAGCGTCGGATAGACCGGCGCTCGCGACGTTCCCGCCGCGGGGTGGGACGCGAAAAGTCGCCGGTCCGGGCCGTCCCTTCGCGGTTATCACAAGGATCCCTGAAGCCCCGGCCCTGGCACGTCGAGAAACCCGACGTGACGCCCCGGCATACTCACGCGCCTCAGTCCCTGGGTCTCGCCAGCGATCCCGATGGCGGCGAGGCCGTGACCTTCTCCCACGCCCAGCTCCAGGCGCTCGCGGACGCCAGGGCGGCGGCGCGGCCCGTGCGCCGAGCGGCCGCGGCGGCCTCGCTCAGCGGCTGGTCGCTGGCGGTCTTCTCGGGCATCACCTCGCTGGGCGTGCTGCTGGGCGACCTCGGGTCGCTTCTCATGGGCGCGGCGCTGGGTGTCGTTGCGTTCAACGAGCTGCGGGGCGCGGCGATGCTGCGCCGCTTCGAACCCCGGGGCGCGAAGCTGCTGGGATGGAACCAGCTCGGCCTGGGGGCGCTGCTCGTGCTGTATGCCGCGTGGTCGCTGTGGACTTCGCTGAGCAGGAGCGGGCTCGAATCCGTCGGCGGTTCGACCGGTGATCCGAACATCGATGGCCTGGTGACCGGCCTGTCGCGCACCATCAGCATCGGCGTGTACGGAACCCTGGGCGCCGTGGGCGTGATCGTCCCCGGGCTGACGGCGTGGTACTACTTCTCGCGCGGGCGCGTCGTCGAGGCCTTTGTGCGCCGGTCGGCTCGCGGCACCATCGCCGCGGTCAAGGCCGCCGCGTGAACCAGAAGCTCCTGTTCGTATCACTCAGCGGACCACGCGTCTGAGCGTGTCAGAGGGAAGCTCACCGAACATTTCCTCGTACGCTGCGGCGAACCGGCTCGGGTTTGTGAAGCCAGCGCCCCTGGCGACCTCCATGATTCGGGTTTCTGGCGTGGCGGAGTCGAGCATCTCCCTCGCTCGAGAGAGGCGGTGCCGTCTGACAAACTCCATCGGTTGAATGCCGCACAACTCGGTGAAAGCCGTTTGCAACGCGCGCACGCTGCAGTCGGCGGCCCGGGCAAGATCCTCCAGGCGCAGCGGCTCCGCGAATTTTCTTTCGACCATCTCGCGCACCATCTGCACACGATTGGACCGCAGCTTCGCTTCGGCGAGCACGATTTCTTCAACTCGGCTATGCGATTGAACGTCCAGCAGCATGTCCACGAGCCCCTGCTCGAGCGTCGATGCAAGCGTGCTCCCCCGCGGGGCGTAGCCGCGGTCGATCGCTTCGACCGTCAGCAGAGCGTAATTCCGCAACTCCGTGCTCCCGGGTGGGAGCAGGGGATCGAACGTCAGTGGCCCGGTCACCTTGCTCCCGACGCGGCTCTCCAACCGTTCGCGAACGAACTGTCGTTGAATCGCGATCGCCAGGTACCACCCGGGCTTGCCGACGCGCCGGGATTGGGTCGACGGCGAGATCACCACACCGTGCGGCGCAGCGACCGAAACTGGGCGGCCTTCCACCACATAGGTTGCGCCGCCGGTCAGCGGGAACTGCAGCAGGTAGGGGCTGGACGCGTCACGCGTCGACTCCGCCGACATCGGCCCCGAGCAGTGCACCAGCCCGAAATCGATCCTCCCAAGCGAAGTCACCCGCAATTCGATCTTGATGGCCCCGTGGTCACTGGGTCGCCGGACATCGCTTGGTACACCGCCGAATCCTCCCCGTGACGCGTCCATCGAACCCACGAACGCGTCGAACTGCGCGATGGTTGCGTCGCGCAACACGCAATATTCAGAAAGCAATTGGCTCGGGTCCAACTCGCGCTTAGAAGACACGCCAACCTCCACACTACGGACCGCGATGCGCCGGAAGCGCAGGGTTCCGTGCGCGTTGCGGGGACTGCGGAACCTCAGGTCAATCCTATGCGGATGGCCGGTTACGCCAAGGCGTCACTTGGTTCGGGACGACTTCTCGTCGCCCTTTAGAGCAGACGGAGTTGATAAGGGAGTTTGGTCAATGAGAACGATGATTGCCGCAATGATTCTCGCATCCGCCGCTGGCACCGCCGTGGCCCGGCCTGAGCAGCATTTCACCACGGTGTTCCCGCTCACCGGTGACACGTTCCAGCTGGGGTTCCTGCCGCGATTCGATCCGAGCCTCGGCACGCTTCAGCAGGTTCAGCTGGATTGGCGAGCCGAAGTCACCCGTGAGGTGCTGGTCAGCCACGACACCCGGCCTGAGAACCGGATCCTGGTGTACGAGGACCTCGGCGCCGACGTCCAGTTTGGTGCACCGAACGTGATCATCAACTCCCTTGTCTCGAACTCTGTGGGCCTGGTGATTCCTGGGAACACCGACGGTCCGACCAACTTCTTCCCCGGCGACCTTGTTCACGAGGGACTTATGGTCGTCAATCCCATCGATCATCCGCTCTACACGGGTGACGGCAACTTCAATGTCCCCTTCTCTTCCACGTTCCTGGCCAACGTCGATTTCTTTCCGGATGGCGTCAGTGCGGCGGCCGCGACCCTGAAGGCCGGCGGCTTCCTCACCGTCACCTACACCTACATCCCGGCCCCCGGCGCCGCCGCCCTGCTGGGCCTGGGTGGCCTTGCCGCGTCTCGCCGCCGCCGGTGAACGGTCAACCGACTCGGCGTGATCGACGTCACTCGTTGAGCACTGCACGACTTGCGAGCCCGGGCATCCGCCCGGGCTTGCATTGCATCCAGCGGGAAGCGGCGATCAACCGCCCGAACTCGTCGGACTCAACCCCGGCTGATTCGCACGTCGTCACCTGGGCGTGCTGGACATGGACGAAATGCGCACCGCAGCGAGCGCGTTCGAGCCTTGTTTATCGCTGACCGTCGGTTACTCTCTCTCGCGAATCGCAAGAATCGCTGTCGCGTATCACAAACGACAATCTTCGCTGGACGTCAACGCATTCCTGAGTGGAAACAAGTGAAGCATCTGACCATGAAGAACAAGTCAAATCGCTCGATCTTACTCGTCATCGGCTCGCTCGTTGCGGCGGCAGCCCTCGCGGCCTGCAACACCGTCGAAGGCGCTGGAAAAGACATCAAGTCGGGCGGCCAGGCGGTCGAGAACGCCGCCGCGAGCAACAAGTAGCTCGCGTTCGAGCGTGGCTCGCTGAATGTCGACGGGTCTCGTGGGTGGGCTCACGCAGGTCGGCCCGGGCCGACCTGCGCGGTTCGCAGAAGCCATTCCGTGAGCACCGCCGGCTTCGAGCCGGTGCACTCGGGAGTTGATGACTACAGCACGCTGATCCCAAGCCCGCGCTGATCGATCTCGAACTCGAAGAACCGCGCCAGTCCGTTCGCGGGCCGGTCGTTGAGCACCCGCCGCACGCGGCGCGCCGCATCCTCATCACGGGCGATCATGTACCAGAAGCCGCCGCCCCCGGCCCCGGGCATCTCGTACCCCGACAGGTACTTGCTCACCGGTCGGATGATCGCCTCGACCTTCTCGTTGGTCGATCCCGGGTCCAGCCGCTTCTTGAACTCCCAGTTGCGGCTCACGCACGCGGCGAAAGAGTTGATGTCACCGCCCGCGAGCGCCGCGGCCGTTTCCTCGGCGAGCGACTTGAGGTCGTGGATGATCGCCACCGCCTCGCGGTCGCGAGACAGATACCGGCTGACAACCTTCTGCAGGATGTCCCTCGCCAGCCGCCGCTGACCCGTGTAATACAGCAGCGAGCGCCGCGTCAGTTCCACTCGGGCCCCCGCCGGTACGTCCACGGCGGTCGTCACGGGTGTCTGATCCGCGCCCGGCCGCGTGCGGTTGATCTTGATCCCCGGCGTGATCCCGCCCACCTGGTCCTGCCACCCGCCCGCGGTCGACATCATCTGCTCGAGCACGCTCGTGCGGCGGATGATCGACTCCACGTCGAGCTCCCGCCCGACGACCCGGTCCAGGCACGCCAGGATCGCCGCACCGAGGACTGAGCTGGTCCCAAGCCCCGACCCCTTCGGCAGCGCGGAGAAGACCGTGAGGTCGATGCCGCCGCCGAAGCGCCCGAGCCAGCGCTCGAGGCTCGCGGCGGGCCGGCTTGGCGCAAGCCCCGATAGCACGAGCGCCGCTTTCGGCAGCGCCGCCCAGTCGGTCGGATCGCTGTAATCGCCCGCGACGCGACTCGACGTGATGGTCAGCGACCTGCCCAGGTCCACGCTCGTAAGTCGCAGCTCCGGGCGGTCGGTCCGGCGACCGATGACTTGGACAGGGAACTGTCCGTTGAGCGTGATCGCCATGTTGACGACCGAACCGCCGAGCTCGTGGCAGATCGGCGGCGTGTCCGACCACCCGCCCGCCAGGTCGATCCGCACCGGCGTCGTCACCCACACCACCTGGTCCGACAGGATGCCGGCTCGGGGCGTCCGCCCGGGGAGCTTGACGTCCGTGTGAACCGCGTATGCCACGGCGTCGAACGCCCGCGACAGCGCGCCACGACCCGCGGGCCCTTTGGAAAGTTCGGCAACGGCTCGCAAGAGGCGCGGTGTCTCGGACGGCGGCGCCTCTTGCGCGGCGTGCTCAATCGCCGAGACCGCGGTTGCGCGCTCCGCGGGCGTCAGGCAATCCGCGGCAAGCTCGCTCGCCGGCAGCCAGCGGTACGACAGCACGCGCTCGGCAACTCTCGCAAGCCGCTCGCGCCGCTGCAGCTCGGCGCGGTGCGCGATGAGCCGGTCGTGGTTGACTTCGAGCACCAGCTCGCTCAGCGACACCCTCGCCGCGTGCAGCCACATTCGCGGGGCCCTTGCTCGTGGGTCGGCCAGCCACCGCACCGCGCTGTACGCCGTCGGCGCGGCGTCCACCACCCACAGACGGGCCGTCCACAGCGTCCGCTCGCCGCCGGTCGGCCAGATCGCATCGGCCGGGCACCCGCGTTCGATCAGGTCGCCCAGCGGGGCATTGCCGAACGTTCCCCCCGTGTCGATGGACGTCTTGCAGTCGTCGCGGCTGCCAAAGAGCACGCTCGCCCACGATGACGCCCCGACCGGCAGCGCGGAGATCCCCCATCCGCGCGGCAGATGCACCCTGCCGTCGAGCGAGGCGGGCAGCCCGACCACCAGATTTTCGCCGCCAAGGGAAAGCCGCGTGATGTCGCACGCTTCCACGACCGCCGCCGTTGCCGGTGGAGGCATCGATGACTTCTTTGTTGCCTGCGATTGCGGCTTTGCGAGCCGCGGGCTGTTGTAGATCCGTGGGCCCGTCGCCGCGATCGGCCCGTGATTCAATCGGGCATCGGACGTCACCAGCGAGATCATCTCGCGTGTGCTGCCGATGTGCAGAAACTCGCACGCCTCCATCACGGCCGCGACAAACGCGGGCCCGTGAAACGCCTTGAAGAGCTCGGCATGAAACGGTCGGTCGCCACGGTCCCGGGCGAACTCTCGCGCGTACGTTCGCGCAGAGGCTCGCGCGGGCAAAGCGCCCAGCACGTGGTGGTACAGATCCAGTGCCGGCGGCGACTGCCGCGGATCGACCGCCGCGGCCAGGAGCCCCGCGAGCCGGGCCTCGGCCCCGCGCCGTGTCGCCGTGATCGTCAGCCCCAGGTTCGAAAGCCAGCGCCCCGCGGTCTGCGGATCGAAGCACACGACCCCCGTATCCACCAGCACCTGCCCGGAGGCATCCACTGCGCCGGCGGACTTCTGCCGTTCGGGCGTGGGCTTCTGAAGGAACCGATCGACCCGCCCGCGTCGGCCGAGCACGTACACCCCGTGACGGGCGGCGGTCTGTGGCGATGTCCTGAACGCCACGCCGACGACGCTCGGGAACGCGTCTCGCACCAGCGAGGTAATCCCATCCGCCGCGGGCCGCAGACCCAGGAACACATCGCCCGCGACCACCATCACGCCGCCCGTTTCGGGAAGCCGCACGGCGGCGGAGTCCTCCACGACAAGGTCGAAGAGGTCGGCCTGCCGTCCGTCCGCGTCATCGATCGGCAACGGCGCGAAGACCTTTCCCTGCGCCGCGAACGCGGGCAGGCGTCGGCTGTCACCCCCGCTGTGGATGATGAGCACCCGCTGCCCGGCGAGCACCTCGGTGACCGACGCCGCCGAATCCGCCTGACCGCGGCCCCGCTCGGCGCACAAGCGCCGGACGATCTCGGCGAGCACCAGCAGCGTCGAGATGCCCGACCCTGCCCGGCGGTCGAGCGGATCGGGAACGACCATCACGCGCCCGAACTGCGAGAGACGACCGGCCCGGCGGCGCGCCGCAAGCTGCGCGCGGTACCCGGCGGCCTGGGCGGCGCCGGCGGCGGTGATCACGAGCCAGTCGAAGGACGTTCGCACACGGGGTCTCCCTCTGCGGACGGTATGGTACAGAACTTGGCGTCACGGGCGGGACGGCCGCCGCCGCATCAAGTACGATGGGCCCATGCTCACCGTGCTCCGACCTTTCCTCGCCGCCTGCGGCGCTGTTCTTCTCCTGTGCGGCGCCGTCTTCGGCCAGCCGGCTCCCGGCTCGGTCATGCAGGACGTCATCAACACCTACCAGCAGGACTCGCAGGACGTCTCGCGGTTCTACAACACCACCTGGTCTCCGACGCGTCTGGACCGCATCGACGCGCTCTGCGACCAGCAGCAGCGGGGCCTGGCCGCCCTGGACTTCGACTCGCTCGACCAGCAGGGAAAGGTTGACTACCTGCTTCTGCGCAACGCCCTCCGCAACAAGCGAGCGTACAACGACCTGGCGCGGCGGCGGCTCGCGGAGATGGAACCGCTCCTGCCGTTCCGCCAGGCCATCTGCGACCTGGAGGAAACGCGGTGGCGGATGGAGCCCTCCCGCCCGCAGGAGGCGTCGCTGACCATCGCCGCCATGCCCGACCAGATCAAGAAACTGCGCGATCGGATCGAGAAGGGACGCAAGACCGACGGCCAGGCGCAGGACGCGGGCCCTGATGCGCCGCTCGCCGTCTCTCCCGTCGTCGCCCAGCGAGCATCATCCGCCGTCTCCTCCCTGCGATCCAACCTCCGCTGGTGGTACGAGTACTACGAGCAGTTCGAGCCGGGCTTCTCGTGGTGGGTCAGCAAGCCCTTCGAGCAGGCCGACCGCGCTCTCCACGACTACGCGGAGTACCTCCGCAAGGAAGTCGCCGGGCTCAAGGGCGAGGATTCCGACCCGCTCGTCGGCGACCCCATCGGCCGCGAGACGCTCGTCGAGGACCTCCGCAACGAGATGATCGCCTACTCGCCCGAGGAGCTCATCCGCATCGGCGAGCGAGAGTTCGCCTGGTGCGAAGCCGAGCTGCGCAAGGCCGCCGGCGAGATGGGGCTCGGCGAGGACTGGAAGGCCGCCCTGGAGCGCGTCAAGAACAGCTACGTGGAGCCGGGCGAGCAGACGCACTACTGCACGCAGATCGTCCGCGAGCAGATCGAGTTCCTCAAGACCAACGACCTGCTCACCCTGCCCGATCTCGTCACCGAGCTGTGGCGCCTGGAGATGATCACCCCCGACCGCCAGAAGTTCTGGCCCTTCCAGTACTACGGCGGCCTGCACATCGGCGTCGGCTACGCCTCCGACGAGCAGTCCGTCGAGGAACGCCTCCAGGTCATGCGGGGCAACAACAAGCACTTCACCCGCATCGTCGTGCCGCACGAACTCATCCCCGGCCATCACTTGCAGGGCTTCATGTCCGAGCGTCACCGCCCGTACCGCCGGCAGTTCTCCACGCCCTTCTTCCTCGAAGGCTGGTGCCTCTACTGGGAGATGAAGCTCTGGGACCTGAACTGGGGCAAGAGCCCAGAGGACCGGATCGGCATGCTCTTCTGGCGCATGCACCGAGCCGCCCGGATCATCATCAGCCTCAAGTTCCACCTCGGCGAGATGCAGCCGCAGGAGATGATCGACTTCCTCGTCGAGAAGGTCGGCCACGAGAAATCCAACGCGACCGGCGAGGTGCGGCGCTACATCGGCGGCGACTACTCGCCGCTCTACCAGTGCGGGTACCTCATCGGCGGGCTGCAGGTCCGGGCCCTGCACCGCGAGATGGTGACCGACGGGCCGATGAAGGAACGCGAGTTCAACGACCGGATGCTCACCTTCGGAACCGTGCCCGTGGAGCTCATCCGCGACGAACTCCTCGGCCTGCCGCTGACGCGCGAGACCGAAGCAACCTGGAAGTTCGCAGATTAGCGCTCGAGGGAACGCGCGAGCTGCGCGGCCCGGGGCCCGCAGCCCACGGCCGCCTTCGAGATTCGCATTCCAAACCTACCTTTCAAACCCGCTCTCCAAACCTCCGACCAATCCAATCGACTGCGAGCACCATGTCCAAGCGGCCCGTGAAGTCCAAACAGCCGCCGTCCGGAGGCGCTGGCCGGCAGCGCCCCGCCTTCGCATCGCTTCTCGCGGCGGCCATCGACCGACGCCGCACGCTTCTCTCGGCGTCCACCACGGATGCGGTGCGTCTTTTCGGCGGCGAGGCCGACGGTCTCGACGGCGTCTACGTCGACCGGTACGGCCCGGGCTGCGTGCTCATCCTCTACCAGGGCCGCGTGCCCGGCGACTTCCCGGTGATGCGAGCGGCGCGCGACGCGCTCGAGCTCACCGCCGACCTGGGCGTCCGAGCCGTCTACCTCAAGCCGTTCGCCAGGGACCGCTCGTCGCTCGGCGGCCAGATGCCCGCCGTCCTCACGGATCCGTCGCCCGCCGTCGGCGACCGCCTCGACGAGTCGTTTCTCATCACCGAGCACGGCTGCCGCCTCGAAGTGCGTCTCTACGACGGCTACTCCACCGGCCTGTTTCTCGATCAGCGCGAAAACCGCCGCGTTCTTGCACAGCGGGTCGCGGCTCGGGTCAAACGCGGCGAAGAAGCCCGCGTGCTGAATACCTTCGCCTACACGGGGGCCTTCTCGGTTCACTGCGCACTCGCTGGCGCCGCCACCACCACGGTTGACATCTCCGCTCGGTACCTCGACTGGGCGAAACGCAACTTCACCCACAACGAGGTCGACCCCGCGGCCCACCGCTTCGCGAAGATGGACACCTTCGAGTTCTTCCGCTACGCGAAGCGCAAGCAGCTCGCCTACGACCTTGTCATCCTCGACCCGCCCAGCTTCGCCGCGGCGAACAAGAAGCGCGGCATTCCGGCGTGGAGCTCGACCGAGCACTATGCCAGGCTCGTGTACGAAGCCTCGCAGCTCGTCGCCCCAGGCGGCGTGATCTTCGCATCGACCAACACCGCAGACCTCTGCCGGCCCGGGCGTCTCGAGCGTGAGATCGAGCAGGGCCTCGGCCACCGCCCGCAGTACATCCCGCTGCCGCCGATTCCCGAGGACTTCGCCGCCGAGCGCGAGCGATTCGCCGCAAAGATGGTGGTGGTGGAGGAGTAACTTCCGGCCGGGCATCATCGCCCGACCGGGCACGACGAACCGGCGACCTCCCATGCCGACCGACGCTGATACCCCGCTTCCCGATTTCGCCTGCGTCGAGTGCGGGTACAACCTGCTCGGGCTGGCGAGCAGCGGCCGTTGCCCGGAGTGTGGGACGCCGGTCGAGCATTCCATTGATTCCACCCGCCTGCTCCGCAACGCCCCCGTCTGGTGGCTGCGGAATGTCGAGCGCGGCGTCCGTCTCATGTTCGCGAGCATCGCGCTGGCGGTGGGCGGCTTTCTGCTCGTCGCCGTCTTGCTGATCTCGATCTACATTGTCGCGGAGCAATTCCTCAAGTCGTCCCGACTCGACCCCGTCACGTGGATCGTCATCGCCTTCGCCGCCGTGATCTCGATCGCGTGCAGCCTCGGGTTCGTCGCCGCCTGCTGGTTCCTCTCGTCACTGCCGCATACCGGGCCCGCCCCTGCGTCATGGGCCCGGGCGAGCGTGCGCTGGGGCGGCCCGACCTGTCTGCTGCTTGTCCTGTTCGGTGACTACGTGCTCACGTTCCTGTCGCTTCCCATCGGCAGCGCTGTGCGGCTGATTGCGACCGTGGTGCTTGGCTTCTTTCTCTTCGGCCTGCTCCTGATCTGCGAGCACCTCGAGCGGCGTTCCGCCGCCCGGCTCGAATCGCGGACGTCCTCCTACCGGCGGAGCCTCTTCTTCATGGGCCTGCTGGTCACCATCGCCGGCATCGGCCCGCTCCTGGCCGTCGGCGAATGGATCATGTCCGGGTCGAATCGCGCCTGGAGTCTCGCCGGGCTGGCCTGGATCATGGCCGGCGCGCTGATGTACTTCATCCCGATGCTCCAATCGACCCGCGACGCGGTGTGGATCGAGCACAAGGTCGCCATCGCCCGCCGCCGGACACACCCGCCGCAGTCGCCATGAAAAAACGCGGGCGCCGTGTGAGCGCCCGAGTTCGCCGGCGATTGACCGGAACGAAATGGTCCGTCAGTACATCCGCCGGCAGAATCCCACGAGGACCGTGGGAGGAGGGGGCGCGAATGCCCGCGTCACCGACGCCGGCCCGCACGCCGCTCGCGCGATGCGCACGCCGCTCCATCGAACCAGCACCGATCAGCGCTGAGAGGGCTGGCGTCGGCTGGGCATGAACAACGGGGCCGACTCGAACGCGCCCATGTCGACGATCGGGCCCGGGCCCTGGCCGGAGTCCACAACGAGCTGCTCGTCGTAGAACCGCGGGCGTCCGGCGATGTCGTGCGTGTTCCCGGGGAACACCAGCAGGTTCGAACCCGCGTCGATCGCGGGCGACGTCCGCGAGACGCGGAAGTCTCCCGCGAGCGGGTCGACGAACCGCGGATCATCCGCCCTGTTCCCGACCCCGACGAACCCGCCCTCCACGATGCTGTAGCGCACCGTCGCCGTTCCGCCGTCGTAGAGCTGGCTGCCCGGGCCGTTCCCCCAGATGATCGAGTTCGAGATCGCAGCGTTCCCACCGAGGTACGCCGCCGACCCGTACTCCCACATGTTGCCGCTGTTGCCGGCGACCGTGCAGTTGGACATCTCGCCGCCCCACAGGTACGCGCCGCCGGCGTAGTACTCGGCCGTGTTCGACGCCACGATGCAGTCCACGAACCTCGTCGTACCCCAGAACGTGCAGATCCCGCCGCCGATGCGGGCGCTGTTGTTCGAGATCACGCAGCCCTCGAACACCGGCGACCCCGACGCAACCGTGAAGACGCCGCCCCCTTCGTCCGTCGACGTGTTGCCGACGATCCGGCAGTTGACAAACCGCGGCTGCGACGCGGACTCGACGTACACGCCGCCGCCCCAGCACGCGCAGTCGTTCCCCGTGATCACGCAGTTCTGGACCGTCACGTCGCCGTGTGCGACGTACACCCCGGCGCCGTTGAACGAGTACCCGCCCGTGATGGTGAACCCGTCGATCACGGTGGCCCGCGTCTCGCCGCCGGAGATCACGAACACCGAGTGCTGGTCGTTGACGGTCGCCTGGGCGTTGATGATGCAGGTCCCCGGGCCGGACGCCGATCTCAGCGTGATGGCCTTGCCCATCAGGTTCAGGTCCCGGTTCCCCGCCCCCGTGTACGTCCCGGCCGCCACGACCACCACGTCCCCGTCGCTCGCAGCGTTGATGCCGGCCTGGATGGTCGGGGTATTGCTGCGGGACCAGGATGGTGCCCGCTGAGGCCGTCAGCGCCGGGATGCCGACGCTCGCCGCCAAAAAGCACATCGCCCGGCTCGATTTCGAGTTTCGCATGAGCACTCCTCTTCGCAAATGTTCCCGCCGGATGCGGGACCGAGTTCTTCCCACAGCGCGATCCACACCACCAGCACCGGTGTGATTTGCCCGACCGAGCCAGTGCTTGCAAGAGTTGAAAAATAAGCTCGCGAGCCCGCGCGTCGGCCTCTTGCCGGATCGCCGCCCACGGTCGGCACATGAAAGCGGATTCAAACATGCGGCATTCGATCGCGCCCGGGCGCTTTCAGCCTTCCACGTCTTCGCTGCACTCGCGCCGCACCGTCGCGATCAGCTCCGATACGTGCTCGAAGCTCTTCACCGCGGCCCGGACGCGCGGCTCGATCGGATCGATGACCTGCCGCTGAAAATCCTGCGCGGCCTTGTCGTCCCACTGAGACTTGGCGCGTTCCCATCGCTGGTGCAGCATCTTCAGTGCATCGGTGAGGTTCGCCTTGGCAACCTGTGCGCTCATGCGTCCTTTGCTCCGCCCGGGTCATCCCTGCGGGCCGGCCCGCGCCACGCCCCATACATCGCGGTCGCCGCCGTCGAGGATCGCCTTTACGATCCCCCGGTGCAGCACCACCAGCGACCCTTCCCGCAGCGCGACCAGCGTCGCCAGCCCGGGCACCTGCTGCACCAGTTCGCCCACCGTGCACACCCTCGTGCCGCCGGGCATCTGCGGGTTCTCGACCGGGCCGATGTACCAGCCCGAATCCGGCCGCTCGGCGCCTTCAACCGGCGGCAGGCGGACCATGAAGACCTGGTCGTCCTTGAGTGACCGCCACGAGACGGTGACCGTCTGGGCGGGGAACGGGAGGTCGCCCCAGGTATCGAGCCGGCTGATCGCTTCGGCGTCGGCCTCGTTGGGCACCCCCGCCTGCCAGTCGATCCGCGGCATCTCGTACGCCTCGTACGCTGTCCGCTCGGCCGGTGTCGGGATGTGTCTCCGCAGCGGACCGTACCGGTCACCGGGGTGCAGCAGCGCCTGCTCGTGCGACCGAGCCATGGACTCGACCGATCCGCTGGCCTGCGCCGAGACCGAATCGGTGGCCGGCGCCGCGAGACGGAAGTACTCCTCCAGCGACTCGATCATCCGGTCAAGTCGAGCAACGGCCGCCGGAATCTCCCGGTGCAGAACCTCGTTGAGCGGCGAGCACCCGCCCTTAAAGATCATCGCCTCGCGCTCCCACGCCGGGGCCCACTTGCGCACGCACTGGCGCTTCTGCTCGGCCCGTTCGAGCTTGTCCTTTGCCCGCTTGAGCGCCTTGCGTTCGAGCACCGTGTCCGCGGGGTTGGGATGCGCCGCGAGCTCCTTGCGCCGGATCTCCGCCTTGGCGGCCTCGACCTGCTCCTCGCGCCGCCGTACCTCGTGCTTCCAGTACGTCGGTCGTTCGAGCGTCAACCACTGCCCCACGCGCTGCACGTCCGCGTCCACGGCGGTGATGGTGAGCGCTGCCTCCTTGGCAAAGTCCAGCAGGGCCGCTTTCATCTCGCGCAGGACTTCGATGTTCTGGATCCGAGCCGATTCGGACATGCAGGAAGAATACCACGGTGTGAAGGTGTCGAGGTGTCGAGGGGGTGCACCGTGAACGGAGTGTTGTGATTGAGCATGTCAATGACTCAATGGTCCGGGCTCTCGGACATCCGGGCCTTTTGGCATTGACTCGACACCTCGCCACCTCGACACACTTGCACCTGTCTTCATCGCCTCGACACCTCGACATCGTTCCTCTACGCTCCTCCCATGCCCAGACACGCGGTGATCGTCGGCGCCGGTCTCGCAGGATCACTGCTGGCCGTCTCGCTCGCGCGCGACGGCTGGCGCGTCTCGGTGTATGAACGCCGGCCTGACCCGCGCACGCGCGGCCTTGCGGGCGGGCGCTCCATCAACCTCGCCGTCTCCGCACGCGGCATCGCCGGCCTCGCCTCCGTCGGCCTCGACAGGGAAATCCTCGCCGGCCACGCCATCGCCATGCCCGGGCGGATGATCCACGCCCGCGAAGCCGGGCCCGCCGGCCACACCGTCTTCCAGCCCTACAGCAAGAACCCCGCCGACGCCATCCACTCCTTCAGCCGCGGCGGGCTCAACCTCGCCCTGATCGAGGCTGCCGCCCGCGAGCCGACCGTCGAGCTGCACTTTGATCACGCTTGCCTCGATGTCGACTTCCACGCGCCCGCCGCCATCTTCACCACTCCAGACGGTCGCAGGCACACGGTCGCCGCCGATCTCATTCTCGCCGCCGACGGCGCGTACTCCGCGGCGCGGATGGCTTTCCAGCGAGCCGATCTGTTCGAGTACTCGCAGTCCTACCTCGGCCACGGCTACAAGGAGCTGCGGATCCCGCCCGCCACATCCGCTCCCGCCCCGGGCTTCGCAATTGAACCTCACGCGCTGCACATCTGGCCCCGCGGCGGCGCGATGATGATCGCGCTCCCCAATACCGACGGCTCCTTCACCAACACCCTCTTCTGGCCCTTCGCCGGCGACCATTCCTTTGAATCCCTCGAGGCCGACTTCCAGCGGCGCCGCCGCGAAGACCCGTCCGCCCAGCCGACCAATCGCGATCGAGCACGCGTGCTCGACTTCTTCCAGGACCAGTACCCCGACGCGGTCGGGATCATGCCGACCCTCGTCGACGATTTCTTCGCGAACCCGACCAGCTCGCTCGTCACGGTGCGCTGCTGGCCGTGGCGCCGCGGCCGGGTCGCGCTCCTCGGCGACGCCGCGCACGCGATCGTGCCCTTCTACGGCCAGGGCATGAACGCCGCGTTCGAGGATGTCGTGCTGCTCGCCTCGCTCCTGCGCACCGCGAGCGATATCGAGTCCGCGCTCGACGAATTCCAGTCCCGGCGCAAGCCCAACGCCGACGCCATCGCCGAGATGGCCCTCGCCAATTTCATCGAGATGCGGGACAAAGTCGGCTCGCCCGAGTTCCGCTACCGCAAGAAAGTCGAGCAGACCGTCCACGAGATGTTCGAGAACCGCGTCAGCCCGCAGTACAACCTCGTCAGCTTCTCGACCGTCCCGTACGTCGAGGCCCGTCGCCGCGGCGCGGAGCTTGACCGTGTCGTCGATCACGTCGTCGCCGCCGTTCCGACCGCGGATGAGCTCCCCGACCGCCAGTGGCGTGAGCGTGTCCGCAACGCCGCGGCCATCGCCCTCGCCGGCAATCAGCCGCCCGCCGCCGGCGCCTCACCCGTCTCCGCCGCCCAGCCCCACACCGAAGCCGCCGGGTTCATTGATATCTCCCCGGTCATCTCGCCGCGGATCAACGTCTGGCCCGGCGACACGCCATTCACGCGCGAGGTGCTCTGCGACATCAAGTCGGGGTCGAACATCACCCTCAGCACCCTCCGCGGGACCGTGCACCTGGGTTCTCACGCCGACGGGCCCAACCACTACGCACGCGACGGCGTCGCCATCGACCGGATGCCGCTCAACCGCTACATCGGCCGCTGCCGCGTGATCGAGGCGTCCGTCAGGCGCGGCGCCCGCGTCCGCCCGGCCGATGTCCCGCGCCTGGGCGACGTCCGCGAGCCCATCGTCCTCATCAAGACCGGCACCTTCCCCGATCACGAATCCTGGAACGAGGATTTCGCGGCCCTCTCCGTCGAACTGGTCGAGGAACTCGCCCGGCTCGGGGTTCTCACCGTCGGCGTCGACACGCCGAGCGTCGACCTCCAGAACTCCAAGGACCTGGAGGCCCACCAGGCGTTCTACCGCGGCAACATGGCCATCATCGAAGGCCTGCGCCTGGCCCATGTCACGCCCGGCGTCTACGAGCTCATCGCGCCCCCGCTCAAGCTCGAAGGCTTCGACGCAAGCCCGGTCCGAGCCGTGCTGCGTCCGCTCACGCCGGCCGACGCACCGTCGCTCGCCCCCTAGTGATCGCCCGGGTGATCCGAATCGCCGGGGTCGATGACGGGCTCGCCGTCCTGTGCGGGCCCGTCGCTGCCGCCCGCCGGCGCCTGCGACGGCGCGTTTGTGCTGCGGAGCGCGTTGACCTCGCGCGTATAGGGGTCGGCCGCCATGACGTCCCGCGTGAGGATGACCTCGACCCGCTGGTTCTGCCGCTCAAGCTCGCGGTCGTACGTCCTGGCCACCGCCCGCTCCGTGTCGCCGCACGCCACGACGCGCATCTGCGCCCACGGCACGCCCTGCACGGACAGCGCCTGTGCGACGGCCATGGCCCGTTCGTAGCTGAGCTGCCTCGACCTGGCCTCGTTGCGCATCGCCTCCGACGGCGCCGTGTGCCCGCGGATCTCGATGATGAACCGCAACTGGCCCACCTTCGCGGCGATGTCGGCGAGCTTCTGGCGGGTCAGGTTGCTCAGGATCGCCGACCCGTCGTCGAACGGCAGGTTCCCGCCGATCGCCGAATACTCGGTTGGCCGCGTCGACTCCGATTCCGGCCCCTTCTTGACCGGGCCCTCGTCCACCGTCCTGCCCGTCTCCCGCTCGCGCAAGCGCCGCACCAGCGGCTGCTCGCGCGGGTCGGTGGAGTGCGGATCGACCGGGTTGTTGAACGCCTCGCGGATCCCGAGCGCAAAGTCGAGCATCTGCGCATTGGATTCGGTCGGCTCGGTCGCGGGCTCGCCCTCCGCGGCCTTGGTCGCCTTGGGGCCCATGTTCAGCGCGAGCAGGATCACGAACAGCCCCATCATCAGGGCCGTGTTGTCGGCGAAGGAGATCATCCATTCCGGACAACCACCCTCCTCGTGCTCGCCGTGGCCGCCGCCGGGTCCGTGACCGTGACCGCCGCCGCCATGGCCGTGGCCCTTTGACTCTTCGCCGTGTTCGTTGTCGTGGTCAGCCATGGAGTATCAGCCGCTCTCCGCCCCCGCGGGCGTCGCTCACGCCGCGACCTTCAGCTTCTCTCGTCCGACCGGCGGGACGAACGCCATCATCCGGTCCAGCGTCACCCGCGGGTTGTCCCCCGCCTGGATCGACAGGATCCCCTGGAGCATCATCTCCTTGGTCAGGATCTCCTCCGCCGAACGCAGCGCCAGCTTGTCGCCGATCGGACCCGCGATCGCGTTGGCGAGCACCGTTCCGTACATCGTCGCCACGACCGCCAGCGCGAGCATCTTTCCCATGGCGCCGACGTCGCCCCCGCCAAGCTGGCCGAACATGCCGATCTGGCCGATCAGCGTTCCCACCAGGCCCCAGCCCGGTCCGTACAGCTTGATCAGGTCGAAGAACTTCTTGCCCGCCTTGTGGCGGTCCTGCATCGCGAGCACTTCCATCCGCAGCGTCGCCTCGATCGCCGCCGGGTCCACGCCGTCCACCGCCATCTTCAGCCCCGACGACAGGAACTTGTCGTCGATCTTCGCGATCTCCGCCTCCAGCGCCAGGATGCCGTCGCGACGCGCCTTCTCGCTGAAGGTGTTGATGATCTTGATGACGTCTCCCGGCGACTTGCCCGTGTGGAAGAAGAACCGCTTGATGTACCGCGGCAGCGACATCACCTTGTCCAGCGGCATCGCCATGAACACGACGCTGATCGAACCGCCGATCACCGTGAAGACGCCTTCCTGCGAGAAGAACATCATCAGGTCGCCGTGGGAAGAGTGCCACGCCACGATGCTGAAGCACACAAGACCGATCACGGTGCCGATTGCGGAGGATTTGTCCACGGTCTTTCCCGGCCTTGGTGGTGCTGCATCGGCCACCGGGGCGCGTGCACCCGGTTCCGTCGAGTGGTGTATCGGCCACGCGACGGGCGCGGGGCCCCCCTCCCGACGGTCCCGACGCCTCCAGGGCGCGCCAGAGACCGATCGACCCGCGCGGCCCGCGCAGTCATTGTCAAGCCACCGTCCGAGAACCCCCCGTCAGTCCGCGGACGAGGCCGTGGGCGCCAGCCGGTACGCCTCCGGGTCCGCCTGCACCCGCGGCGTGATCGCGTCGATCGTGAGCGTCATGGTCCCGCTCGCCTCGTTGTGGATGGTGATCAGGGTCGGGAACTGCACCCCCTCCACATCCCGGTAACCGCCGTACGTGATCCTCAAGGGAATCTTGCCGATTCCCGGCAGGATCAGCGTCGTCTCCTCCTTCAGCGGAAGGCCGGTCTCTGCGTCCAGGTACTGCTTCGAGGTCCGCTTCGGCTTCTCGGTCGTTCCCGACACCACGATGACGTCCACGCCGTCAAGCGTCGCCCGCTCCTCGACCCGCAGCGTGTCGAACAGCTCCCGAAGATCCACGACCAGGTACTGCGACGCCGATCGCCGCGCCTCGTCGAGCCGCTCGCCCGCCAGCTCCGTGAACGCCTCGCCCACCGAGTGCGACCAGCCGTGCTCGCCGTCGTACGCCATTCGGATGAAGCCGAACGTCCCGAAGTCGATGTTCTGGTAGAAGCGCCCGTCCGCGTTCGCGCGGATGATCACGCTCCCCTCGATGCCCTGGTTGACGCACCGCACCCGCCCCGAGAATTCGACGTCGCCCATCGCGCGCACCTTCTCGGGGTTCGCGCTCGCGTCGCGCAGCGAGCGCACCTCGTCCACCGTCGGCGGCAGCGAGAGATCGATGTCGGCGGTGCGCGGGAGCTCGATCTCGCCGCCCTGGATCCACGTCATGGACGTGATCTTCCCGTCGGCGCCGCGGTTGAACCTGCACGACATCATCTTCGGCGCGATCTCCACCGCCCACCGGCCATCCGCGTCCGGCCAGCGCAGGTTGAACACACGCTGCCGCGGAACGTCGACCGCGAGCACGTCCTTGTTGATGATCACCTTCCACTGGTCGTTGCTGGGTCCGAAGTGGTAGCTCCCCGTGTATTCGATCAGCTGCTCGCGCGTGAACATCGGATCGCCAGCGGGGGCCGCCGCCTCCAGCGGCTGGCCGTCATCTCCCAGACGGGGGCACACCATCTCCAGGCCGCCCTGGAACGACGTCAGCGAGACGATCTTCCCCTCGGCGTTGCGGTTGAACTTGAGCTGGATCGCCTGCGGCATCAGCGTGAACGCCCACTTGCCGTCGGCGTCGGGCCAGTTGAGCTGGTAGTTGGTCTGGCCCGGCACGTCAAAGTGCAGCGTTCCGTCCTTGATGTTCACCGCGCAGTCGACGTTGATCAGGTCGGCTCGGTACTTGCCCACGTACTCCTGGAGCTCCGACGCTCGCATCGGCGCATCGCCCGTCGGCGCCGACGGGAAGAACGTCTCCCACACCAGCGGCAGAACCTCGCCCTGCAGCGGCGCGAACGTCAGCGACCCCAGCAGCACCACCCCCAGCTTTTCCTCCGGCAGCATCCCCAGCGCGCAGAAGAACCCGTCGATGTTCCCCCCGTGATCGACCTGCCGGCGGCCGTTCCACTCACCGAGCATCCACCCAAGCCCGTACCCCGCCCCCGGCCCCATCGCGATCTGCCGCGTCCACATCAGGTCGATCTTCTCCTCGCTCACCAGGCGTTTGCCGTCGATCGACCCCTTCCCCAGGAGCAGCCGGAGCCACTGCGCCATGTCCTGGGCCGTCGAGTTGATGGCGCCCGCGGCATCGCACGTGACCTCGCGCATCGGGAGCTTCTTGTGCTCGTTGCGGTCGGTGTCCCACAGGTAGCCCTTCGCGGCCTGCGGGCTGCTCTGCATCTCTCGGATGTGCGTGTTGCTGGACTGCATGCCCAGGGGCTCGAAGATCCGAGCCTTGATCAGCTCCGGCCACGGCGATCCCGCCACCGATTGGGCCGCCAGCCCCGCGACCATGAACATCGTGTTGTTGTACTGCCACTGCTCGCGGAACTTCGCCGTCGGCTCGGCGCTCGCCAGGCACTCCATCATCTGCTGCTTCGTCGCCTTGCCGCTCGCCCAGTGCAGGTCCGTCCGCGGCAGGCCCGTCCGGTGCGAGCACAGATCCCGCAGCGTCACCTGCTCGTCCGCCACCGGATCAAACAGCTTGAACCCCGGGACGTACGACCGCACGTGCCCGTCCCACGACAGCTTGCCCTCGTCCGCAAGCATCGAGATCAGCATCGTCGTGAACGCCTTGGACTGCGACCCGATCGCGTACAGCGTCTGCGCGTCCGCCGGTTCGCTCGTCTCGAGGTCCCGCGTCCCGAATCCCCGGGCCAGCACCACCCGGTCGTCCTTCACGATCGCGATCGCCATCGACGGGATGTGCTGGTCGATCCGCCGCTGCTCGAGCGTGTCGCACAGCGCCTTCAGACGGGCGTCGAGATCGGGCCCCGTGACCGCCGCGCCCGCGTCTGAACCGGGCTGCGGCGCCCCCGCGTGCGCCGCCGGCGCGAGCAAGACCGCCGCCGCCGCAAAGGCCGCGCTGAACCAGCGTGCACGTCGCATCCAAGTCATGTCGAACCTCCCGATGGCATCCCCGATCGGGTCATCGTAACCGCGACACCGCCCGCGCGAGCGTGTCCTCCCGCTGTTCGTCCCGCGTCACTGCCCGGCGAGATACTCAAACGACATGCAGTACCCCGCGCGCCAGATCGGGTGCTCAACCTCGCACCGGAAGCCGACGAACTCACCCGCGTCCCATCCCAGCCGATCGAAGAAGTACGCCGTGAGCTCCGCGTGCCGCGCGTACGAGTCGCACGCCGCGCCCCCGACCCCCGCGCCCAGCAGTTGCAGCCGCGGCGTCGGAGAGAGCCGCGTCGCCCACTTCTGCTCCTCCGGCACCGTCAGCCCGGGGTTCCAGAGCTGCGCATCGATCGACGGCCTGTACAGGCGCTCGATCCCCTGGTGCAGGTACACGTCGAGCACCAGCCGCCGCGACGGCATGTTCACCAGGGACCACACCTCGTGCAGCGCCGGGCGGCCCGTCTGCGGATCAAAGTACGGCGACGTCGCCCGCAGCGCCGTCACCACGTCGAAGGGCGCCGCCGTCCGCTCGCTCGGGTCCACCACCTGCAGCAGCCGACCCGCGCCGCCCCTCGCCGTCACCGACGGCATCGGCTGGGTCGTGAACGGCGCAAGGATCGCCTCCGGCGTTCGACCGGCCGCCCGTGATTGATCCAGCGTCTGCACCGTCGAGAGCCCGCTGTCATCGGTCGACAGCGTGTCGCCCGAGCTCAGTTGCAGCGGCAGGCCGCCGGGCATGAGCTGCACGCCGATGACCCCCTTGGCCAGCGCACGTTCGAGAATCGCCGGCCCGCCGTGATGCTCCGGCGACCGGAACGCGTAGATGCTCAGCGCGACCTCGCACCGCCTGCCCGTGATCCGCCACGCCGCCTCGCCCAGCGCCCGCCGGTCCGACGCCGGATCCTCTGCCGGCCGGTCGCCCTGCCCGCTGCCCAGCCGTTCCGCCAGACGGCTCTGACTGCCGGCGACTTCGCGCAGCAGTCGATCGAACTCGTCGACCGCCGCCTCGGCGTTGGCGATGTCGTCCATCGGGTAGCCCGCGGCCCGCATCCCCTCGAGAAACTGCCGCAAGCCCTCAACGCCCGGCAGTCGCACGAGGAAGCGAGCAGTCACCGGGTCGTCCGCCATGGCGGAAACGACCCGCTGGCACGTGACGCGCAGCACGCCCGTGTGTCGCGAGAGCGCGCTGGCCCCGGCCACGCTCGCGGGAGTGTGCCGCAGCAGGCGCTTCAACTCCCCGTGCAGCCGCTGCGCGACCGTCAACGCCCGCGCCGCTTCCGCCGGCCCGAGCGGAGCCGCCATCGGCGTTCTGGAAGTTGGCCGCGCCAGTGTCACAGCGGGCACCATACCGATCACCCACGGCACGTGCGGATCGGAACCCGACTCCCCGCGAACGGATTGATTCATGCAGAACTGCCGACTGAAGAGAGGCTTGATCTCAGAACAGTTCTGAGTATACTCTCTAGAACTATCCGAAACCAGTCGCACGGCGATGAGCCGGGTCGGCTTCCGAGATGGCGGCCGAACGCCGCCGATACCCGCGCGGGGCAGAGCAAGGAGAAGACAGATGCAAGAACGACGGGGTTGGATCGTCGCGATGGCGTGCGGGTTGGCGGTCGCGGCCGTGGCGCACTCCCACGCGGAGGCCGCCGTCATCACGCGCATCGGCACCCTCGGCGGCAGCCAGAGCGTCGCGCTCGACATCAACGACGCCCGGCAGGTGGTCGGCCAGGCCAACGTCGACGGCGACGCCGTCGCGCACGAGTACCTCTGGCACAACGGTGCGATCACCGACCTCGGCCCGCTCGCGAGCGACGCCAACTCCGCCGCCGAGGGCATCAACAACCTCGGCGAGGTCGTCGGCTGGAGCGAAGTCGGAAACGGCAGTTTCCTCAAGAACGCCATGCTCTGGCACGGTGGCCAGACGACGAATATCAACACCGCGCTGGGCGGAACCTCGACCCTCGCCTGGGACATCAACGACCACGGCACGGTGGTTGGCCAGGGAAACATCACCGCCGGGTTTGCCAAGGGCTGGATCTGGAACAGGAACACCGGCGGCGGCTCGGCCGGCACGCTCCCCGGCTACATGGGCGGCGCCAACCGAGCCATCAGCAACAACGACGTCGTCGTCGGCCACAGCTACTTCTTCGGTGATCCCGATCACGCACACCGAGCCGTCCCCGATGGCAAGTCCGGCTGGATCAGCGAGGAAATCGGCCCCGCCGGCTACGGCCTCAGCGTCGCCACGGACGTCAACGACGCGGGCACCATGGTCGGCTACGCGCAGGTCGAAGACAGCGCCCCGTGGAGCGCCGTCATCTTCACCGGCGATGCCAAGAACCCCGTCATTGACCTGGGCCGCCTCGCAGGCTTCGCCGAGACGGAGGCCAACGCCATCAACGCATCGGGCATCATCGTCGGCATGGCATACCCCATCGATCCGTTCGAGGATGTCGCGCACGCCTGGGTGTACATGAACGGGCAGATGCACGATCTCAACGACCTGGTCGACCTCGGCAACGAGTGGCAGGTCCTCCTCAACGCCACCGGCATTAATGCGGCCGGGGACATCGTCGGCACCGGTATCACCGCCGATGGCCTGCTCGCGGGCTTCGTGGTCAGCGGTGTGGTGCCATCACCCGGGACCATCGCGCTCGTCCTCGCGGGGGCGGGCCTGGTTGCCGCCCGCCGCCGCCGCTGATCGGTGACCACACGCTCCCTCATCCCCATGCCAACCCGTGTCCGGCCGATTGGTCGGGCGCGGGCTTCCGGGGGTTGGGTCGCCCCGGCAAGCGCCGGGGCGGCTCGCTTCGTCCGCCCGAACGCCAATCGCCGCCGCGCCGTCGGCGTGTGAAACGGCCGTTTTGTTGGGAAATATTGATACTTCTCGGACCATCGCCAAGAGCAATTTGTCTATGGCGGCGACGCGCGACACCGTATGCTCCTCGTCCATCAAGACACGCACGTGCCCCCGGAGGAACCGCTGATATGTTGCAGTCGCGCATCCATCGTTCATGCCTGGTCGTGATCACTCTGTGCGGCGGCGTCCACGGACTTGCCCCGGCCGACATGATCCGCCCCAACAGCGCGACGGCGACCAGCACCTACAGCGGGTCATACTCCGTCAACAACACCATCAACGGGTCGGGCCTGCCCGCCAACTTCGGTCCCGGCGATGCCCACGCCAACTACGCGGGCGGCAACCACTGGACCACCGCGAACGGGCGCACCATCGGCGAGTCGGCCACCTACTTCTTCAACACGCCCCAGACCATCGGCGGCTTCTACATGTGGGCCCACAGGTCCAACAACATCGCCCACAACCCCCATTACGCCGCAACGCTCTTCGATCTCGTCCTCCGCGACTCGGCCGGCCAGGTGCTCGCCGAGCACAAGAACCTCGTCGGCATCCCGGGCATCGCCGTCGCCCAGCCCTACGCCTTCGACGTGACCGCCAACGTCTCCTCGGTGCAGTTCATCGTCCGAGCCACCGCCAACGGGAACGTATCGCCGTACACCGGCCTCGCCGAAGTCGCCTTCGAGACGTGCTTCCCCGCCACCTCCGCCGCTCCCAACTCCACCGCCGTCTGCCCGACCGGGACGGCCGTCTTCCAGGCGATCGCGGGCGGCAGCGGTCCGCTGACCTACTCATGGGAGACGCTCGATGAGAACGGCAACTGGGTTGCCGCCACCGATGGCGCGTTCATCGTCGGGGGCGAAGCGGTCGCGACCATCTCCGGGTCGCAGGCCGGCACGGTCGAGGTCACGCTCGCGCCAGAGCTCGGCGACAGCCCCGCCCTGCGCCAGTGGCGCTGCAAGGTCACCAACTCCTGCGGCGAAGAGACCAGCGACCCGGCCGACATGCTCGTCTGCGCTGCGGACTTTGACTGCTCGGGCTTCACGGACATCGACGACTTCACGACCTTCGTGCTCGCCTTCGAGGAGGGCACCGACGACGCCGATTACGACGGCTCGGGCTTCGTCGACTTCGAAGACTACATCGCCTTCGTGCTCGACTTCGAAGCCGGGTGCTGAACCCGCCCCCCCGCGACGTGACGCGGAGGCTCGTGCAGCGCTCGCCCATCCCCCCCCGGAACCCGCCCGGCGGCCCGCCCGGGTCGACAGAATCCCGGCGAATCACGCCCAGGCCCGCCCCCGCGGAAGGCATCTTTTCGGGGAGCCCGGTGCCTATCCTTTCCCCCCTATGGCCAAGACCCGCGAGATCAAGAAGCGCATCAAGGCGGTCGGCAACATCCGCCGCATCACCAAAACGATGCAGATGATCGCCACGAGCAAGTTCGCCAAGTCGCAGCAGGCGGCCATCGCGAGCAAGCCCTACACCTCGACGCTCTTCACGCTCGTCAGCGAGCTCTCGGCCGGCGTGGGCGACATCTCTCACCCCCTGGTCACCGGTGCCGGAAAGGCCGCCGAGAACGCCAAGGACCTCACCCTCATCCTCACCAGTGACCGCGGCCTTTGCGGGCCTTACAACGGCTCGATCCTCCGCACCTCCATGGCCTTCCTGCGGAGCAACCCCGAGATCCGAGCCGGTGAGATCGAGCTGGTCGGCAAGAAGGGCGCCGGCTTCCTCAAGTTCAACCAGGTCCCCGTCGCCCGCCATCACCAGCAGTTCGGCGACAAGCCCACCTACGACAAGGTGGAGGCCCTCGCCCAGGATTACATCGATCGCTTCAGCACCGGGCAGATCAGGTCCGTCCGGGTGATCTACATGAAGTACCAGTCGGCGGCCCGCCAGGCGCCCGAGGTACTCCAGCTCCTGCCCTTCAAGCCGGAAGTGAAGCCCCAGCCCAAGGCCGACCAGCCCGCGCAGGCGACGGGCATCGTCCCGATCTACGAGTTCAGCCCCGACGCCGCCGAGCTCCTGGGCGCGCTGCTCCCCGCCGCCGTCAAGGCCACCTTGTTCCAGGCCTTTAACGACGCCATCGTCTCCGAGCACGTCGCCCGTATGGTCGCCATGAAGTCCGCGACCGACAACGCCGGCAAGGCGGGCAAGCGCTACACCCGGATCTACAACCGCGCCCGCCAGGCCCAGATCACCACCGAGCTCACCGAGATCATCTCGGGTGCCGCGGCCCTGGCCTGAATCGACCCTCGTACTCGACACAGGGGCCCGCACGAAAATCGTGCCTGTCGGTTGGTGTTCGTTCAGCACGAACCCCTCTTTGATGCTATTGTGAAAAAACGCCGGGACCCGTGCGCGTGCACGGGAAGCCGGCGGGGTCATCCTCACTCCGGAGTCAACACCCCATGGCGGGCAACTTCAACAAGGTCATCCTGCTCGGCAACCTCACGCGCGATCCCGAACTGCGTCACACGTCGGGCAATCAGGCCGTCGCCAACATCGGCCTTGCCGTGAACCGGCGCTGGCGTTCGCCCGACGGCGAGCAGCGCGAGGAAACCACGTTCGTCGACTGCGAGGCCTGGGGCAAGACCGCCGAGGTCATGTGCCAGTACCTTGCCAAGGGCCGCCCGGTGTTCATCGAGGGCCGGCTGAAGCTCGATCAGTGGGAAAAAGAAGGCCAGAAGTTCTCCAAGCTGCGGGTCGTGGTGGAGAACTTCCAGTTCGTCGACAGCGGCCAGGGCCGCGGTGGCGGTGATTCCGACGGCGGTGGGGGTGGTGGGGGTGGTGGGGGTCGTTCGCAGGCCCCGCGCGGTGGGTACGGCCAGGGTCGCTCGTCCAGCCAGCCCTCCCAGTCCGACGCTGGCGGCGCTCCCATGAACGAAGACGACATCCCCTTCTGATCGCTCACATCCGAGCAGGCCACTTCCCGACGCGCGGCACAGCGTTCAGGCGATCAGTGCGCCATCACCGCGGCGATTCCGCACAGTCATCAGGCGATTTCGCAACTCAAAATCGCTCATAGGTATTCCAAAAGACTCGCCCCCTCTGTAGATTATCACCCTCGACAGGGCCAAATCCGCTGGACCAGAGGCCGGTGGTTCCCTTTAGGGCGAAAGGGATTCAATGCGCGATCCGTGTTTTTGGGCGGCGGTGCTCGCATGCGCAGCATCGTCCGCAGGGGCTCGGGCCGAAATTCTGTACCAGGACCTTCGCGGTCTTGCCGTGACGCAGACTTACAGCGACGTCTCCATCGACATGAACCTCGATGGCATCGCCGAGGTCTTTGCTCGGTACTACGCCGAGTGCGACATCTTTCCGATCCACGAGTACGCCTCCGTCTACGTCGGAACGGCGGTGGACCGGGCATTCCTCCTCAGTTACCCGTCGATGTACCTGCGAGGACTCCCCGAGGGCGCGACCATCGGGTCGGGGTCGACGTACAAGGCCACCGGCGCGCTGCTGTACGGCGAGGACGAGCTCTGCGACGGCAGCATGCCCTACTTCGGCGGGGACTGGCGGGGCTCGATCATCCGAGACGTCGGCGTGCGCGTCGATCTCGTCGACGGGCCGCACTACGGCTGGGTCCGCATCGAGAACCAGACCGGGCGGCACGACAGCTTCCGCGTCCTCGAGTGCGCCATGGAGACCAGGCCCGGCGTCGCCATTACCGCCGGAAACCGCGGCGGCTGCCCGCAGATCCAGAAGCACCCCCAGCCCACCCACGCGGGCGTCGGCCACGACGTGACCCTCTCGGTGGTCGCTTCCGGGTACGTGACCTCCTATGTGTGGCTCCGGGACGGCGTCCCGGTCGTCGATGACGGCCGCGTCAGCGGCGCCACTACCCGCGAGCTCACGATCAAGGCCGCAACCCGCGAGGACGTCGCCCGCTACAGCGTCCGAGCATCGGGCCCGTGCGGCACCGTCGTCTCCGATGAGGCCGCGCTCTGGGTCGATCCCGAGTGCC
>JAJVHS010000097.1 GCA_022072615.1 Phycisphaerales bacterium | reverse complement strand
ATGCCGACGGACACGAATGGATGGTGTCGCACTATCTCTTTGAGAAACGAGACCCGGACATGGACCGCGACGCTGGCGATTGAAGCCCGTCATCGGCGCGGGACCGAGGCTGGGCGGTCTTCTCACGGACCAGCGCGGCGGCTTGTTCACTCGCTGCAACCAGAGGGACGACGGCGCGTCCCATCGCCAGTCGCTTGCCATGCTGGTGGATTCCTCCCTCGACGACAAAGATCGAGACTGCTCGTCCTGGCGTTTCACACACCGCAGGGCGCTGTTTCAATGGTAAAGTTCGGATCTGCCTGGCTCGGTGTCCGATCGCGCTCCGGCTGTGGCGTGTTCCGATCGGGTTAGCAATGAATCCGATCGAGCAAACCTTGCCGGACCATGTCCGCGGTCAGCAGGGGCGGCCGGGCGGCGCGGCTGGATCCGCGGCGGGGAGGTCCGCGGAGGAGGCGGCGATCATCTGGTCGGCGATCAATCGAAGGGCGGTACGCCACTCGAGGATGGCCTGATCGTCGGCGCTCGTCCGCAGCACCTCCCGCATGGACTCGACCAGCAGCTCGACGACGAGGCCATAGTGCTCGGGCTTCGCGCCGTACTCGGCGTGGCGCCGGCCCAGCCCGGCCAGCATCGCCGCGTTCTCCTGCGGGCTTTCCAGGTTGCGGACGACCGCATCGAGCGCGGCGGTGAGCTTGGCGGCCTGCGACTGGAGGTCATCGCGGAACATCGCGCGGAGGTGCGGCGCGGCGGCGAAGAGCCTGGCGTAGAAGGATTCGGCCAGTTGAAGTTCGTGCGTACGCACGCGGGCGTACGTGGCCTTCAGGCGGGCGATCAGGCCCACGTCGAGTGGGAGACGCTGCAGGGGGTGATTGGACGCTGAGACCGCGATGGGATGTCGGCGAACGGGCATGAATCATCTCCGGAAGGGGTGCCGCCTCAGGACGCGGATCCTGGGTCGATCCGACGCCGGAAAAACTGCAGGGTTGGCGCGGACGCGTGGTTACTTGGCGGGTTCGGGGGCTTGGTCCTTCCGGGGGGGCGGAGCGTCGGTCATGTTCTTGAGCGCCTTGATGGCAACGGCCTTATCCGGGTGGGCTTCACCGAGCACGCGCTGCTGCGCCTCGATGGCGCGTTTCACGCATTCGATCCCGGCGTCTGTATCGCCCCGGGCGTGAAGAATCACGCCCAGGGTCACGAGTGCCCGGAGGGTGTCGGGGTGCTCCGGTCCCAGCGCGGCGACGCGGCCTTCGTAGCACTCGCGCTGGAGGACTTCGGCGCCCCGCAGATCGCCGGATTCGCGGAGCAGCAGGGCGAGCTGGCCCATCGATACGAGCGTGCGCTCGTGCGAATCGCCGTATGCCCGGCGGTCCGAAGCGAGGCACTGCTCCAGCAGCGACCGGGCCTCGTCGAACTTGCCCAAGTCCTGGAGGAGTGAGCCGAGGTTCCCCATCGCGCCGCGGTAGTCGGGATGGTCCTCTCCGAGGGTTCTGCGTCGTCGCTCGAGGAGTTCGCGCCAGGTCGATTCCGCCTCGGTGAGCTTTCCCTGCGTCGCGAGGATTATGCCGAGGTTGTTGAGGGTTCGAAGCGTGTCCGGGTGGTCGTCTCCGAGCAGGCGGCGCTGGGCGGCGAGCGTTTCGCTCCAGACGCGGTGCGCCGCGTCGAGGTTGCCCTGTCGGCGGTATGCCCCGCCCAGGCTCGTTCCGACGGCGAGGGTGGCCGGATGGTCGGAGCCCAACACCGCGGCCTGTCGAGCACGGACGTCCTCCAGAATCGAGACGGCCTCCTCGTGGCGTCCGCGCGTGCTGATGACGCGCCCGAGTGCGCCCAGAGACACCAGCGTGTCGGGGTGGTCTTCGCCAAGGACGGATCGGCGGAGATCGAGGGCGGTGCGAAGGGCGGCTTCGGCTTCGCTGAACAGCCCCAGCTCGTTCATGGTCTGCGCGAGCTGTTGGAGCAGGCGCGCACGCAGGACGGGCTGGTCGGCGAACTGAGCGTCGATCGACGCGGCGTGCCTGGCCAGGACGCTCTCGGTGAGGGCGCGTACGGCGATGGACGTGAAGTTGACGGGCGCCATGACGCGTTCGAACTCGCGCAGCGCCCGGTCGGGGTCGGATGCCGCGGGGTCGGCTGGCGCGGCCCTCTTCGCGGCGTCGACAACGTGCTCGCCGAGGGAGAGCCGGAGGCGGTCGCCCATGTCGCGGACGTCGATGCCGCGGAGGATCGACTCCTGGAAGCCGATGATGGCCTCGAGATCACGCTCGCGCTGGAGCGCGGCGTCGCGGGCGGCGGTGGCGGCGATGGCGAAGCGCACGGAGACGGCGGCGCCGACGACCAGCGCGAGGGCGGCCACGCCGATCGCGGCGGCCAGAGGCGGGTTTCGGCGGATGGCCTTGCGGATCAGCGTGGTGGTGGTCGGCGGGCGGGCCTCGATGGGCTCGAACGCGAGCCATCGGCGGATATCTGCGGCGAGCGCGGCGGCGCCGACGTACCGGTGGGCGCGGTCCTTCTCGAGCGACTTGGCGATGATCGCCGCGAGGTCGCCGCGGGCCTCGGGACACAGGATTCCGGCGTCGGGCGCCGGATCCTGCGTGATGATCCGGACGGCTTCGGGGATCGAGCACTTGGACAGGTCGTAGGGAAGTCGGCCCGTGACGAGTTCATAGAGCACCACGCCCAGCGAGTAGACATCGGACCGGACATCGATGCTGTCGGGCGCGGCGCACTGCTCGGGGCTCATCGAATTGAGCGTGCCCAGGAGGCTGGTGCTCGTGGCCTGCGCTGTGAGAGGCGACGTTTCGCCCGGAGTTCCGCCGATGACGCGGGCGATCCCGAAATCGATGACCTTGGGCTGGCCGTCGGCGCCAACGAGAATATTGCCGGGCTTGATGTCGCGGTGGATGACGCCCTGCTGGTGCCCGTGAAGCACGGCGTCGCAGACGGAGGCGAACATGACGAGCCGCTCCCGAAGCGGAAGCCGTTTGGACCGGGCGTAGTCCGTGATGGTCATGGCTTCGGGCACCAGCTCCATCGCGAAGAACGGCGACGGCGTCGGCATTCCGGGCTGGGCGGTGCCGGCTTCGTAGATCTGGGCGATGCCCGGGTGGCGGAGTCGAGCGAGCGTCTCGGTTTCGAGCCGGAAGCGCAGGAACGCCTCGCTGCTGGTCATGGTCTGGTGCATGACCTTGAGCGCGACGCGGCGGCTGGGGTTCTCCTGGACAGCCTCGTAAACGGTCGCCATGCCGCCGACGCCCAGCACCCCGACCACGAGGTAGTTCCCGACCGCGTCGGGCACTCGAGCGGCGACATCGGCGTAGGCAGAGAGCGCGGGTGACTCGAGAAACCCGGTGCTTCGGTCGGCGGCGGCGAGCAGCTTGCGGACGTGGTGCACGAGTGCCTGGTCGCCATCGCATCGGCCGGTCACGACGGCGTCCCGTTCGGCACGCGGGACGCCCAGCGCGGCGGTCAGGATCGCGTGCGCCCGGCGGGCACGTTCAACGTCCATCGCGCGGTCCTCCCTTCGGCTGCTCCGCGCTGGAGTCATGGTCATCGGCGAGGCGCACGAAGAGCCACGCACGCGCCGCCTGCCAATCGCGGTCGACGGTGCGCTTGCCGATGTTGAGCAGCTCCGCGATCTCCTCGACGGTGCACCCGCCGAAATACCGGAGCTCGACGATCCGGGCCTGCTGCTCGTCGAGAACAGCGAGTTCCTGGAGGGCCTCGTCGAGGGCGATGAGGTCGACGTCGCGTTCCGGGGCGGCGGGCTCCCGGTCGCCGATGCGGATCATGGTCCGGTCGGTCCGCCCGCCCCGCTTCTCCGCGGCCTTGGCGCGGGCGTGATCAAGGAGAATGCGGCGGATGATCCTTGCGGCAATGGCAAAGAAGTGGACGCGGTCTTTCCAATCCGTGTTCCGCTGCCCGAGAAGCTTGACGTACGCTTCGTGGACGAGTGCGGTCGGGCTGAGGGTGTGGTCTTTGCGTTCGCTCTGGAGGTGGGCGGCGGCGAGGCGGCGCATGTCCTGATAGATGGCGGTCATGAGCGCGTCGAGGTGACCGCGATCCCCGGAGTCCGCGGCTCGGAGGAGCATGGTGATGTCGACGGGAACGTCGCTCATGGCTGGATCTCAAAATGGTACCGCAAAAGCGCGTTCCTTACCTGCGAACGAGAGGGAGCCGGCAAGTGCATCGCCGGCCCCCGTGTAGTGAGAAGCTCTCCGTCGGGCGGTCACCGCGGGGGCTGTACCGGCACGACGGTCATGCTCCGCACGCCTGACGCCTCGAGGACGTGGCATCCCAGCCCGAGTTGCTTGAGGTTGTTGCTTGAGGCCGGTCGCGTGGCGCTCACGCGGAGCCGGTCGATCTCGATGATGCTCCCGTTGGCGAGGAACAACCGGGCCGGCGCCGAGGCGTGCCCGCCGGTCTGGTAGGAACTCACGAGCACCGTCTCCAACTGGTATCCGCCACGCGTCCGCACCGGACGGGCACCGACGCGGATTTCCTCCGGCACACGATCAACCCACAGCGGAGCACGCTCGGAGTCCAGTTCGCCCGCGGCGACACGCACCCCGCCCAGGAACCCTTCGAAGCGAATCGGCGTGCGGTCGCCGCTTCCCAGGTCCGCGGAGAGGCGGTAGACACGCTCGTCGCTGGCTTGCGGCCAGTCCGCTCTCGTGAAGTTGAGCGCGAGTTGCTCACCGGGACGGGTTGGCAGGTCCACGGTCGCGGCGAATGACTCGGGCCGATCATCAAAGCGCACCCGCATCACTGACTCGCCGACTTTCTGAACGGCCGGCAGCAACAACCCGATGCGGACAGGTCCCGCGGGATTCTCGCCCGTGATGATCCGACCATCGACGATGACGTCGTCGCCCGTGTGGACCTGGGTCCCTGGCCCGGGTGCCGCGACCCATCGGCCGACCGGCAAGGGGTTGACGAGGATCCAGTCGCTGTCGCCCCTGACCACGCCCAGCACCCACGACGGCGTCAACCGGTTCGGGTACACCGCCATCGCCGATGGATCCGCCGCGATCTCGACGAGCACGGGCTTGCTTGTGTTCGGCGTGAACGCGCCGCGCCAGACCGGAAACGGATTGGCGGGGTCGGCAAAGGTCCCCGTCTGCGGTGCATGAGTCTGCCACACGTCCATCCCGAGCACGTCGGAGCCGGCGACCACACCCGAAGAGGCGAACGTCCACGCGGGCAGCGTCGCGTGCACGTCAAACTGGGCCGAGGCGAACGCGTACATGTTCGACGGGAAGTGAGCGAGCAGGTCCACTCCAGCGCTCTGACCGGCGTAGATCACGTTGGGCGCGGCTCGCACGCCCAACGTGCACTCCTGTGCGAGAACCTGACTGGAGCTGAGTGCGATCGCCACGACCGCGCCCACGCTGACGGCGGCCGAGGTGGTCGGGAGTCTGCGGCATGATCTCGGGGCGTGAGTCATCGACGGCATGGGAATCTCCTTCGGTATCCCGAGGTGAAACTCGGGTGCCACAGGACGCGGAGTCCGTCGTCGCTTCGCGCCACGCATTCTGCGACGAGTGCCCGGCAACCGTGTCGCGACAGCCGGATCACCGCGACTGGGCAACGGCCCCGATCCACTCAGCGGTGATACCGAGCACTGAAGGATCGATCGGACCGATCTGCCCGCCGCGCTCGGGTCCCAGGTGGTGCCCCATGCCTTCGCACATCGTGATGTTCACATGCTTGTACCCTGGTGCGCCGGCAAGGGAAAGGATTGCCCCGCCGTTGACCGCTCGCGACGTGTCGAGCGAGCCGAGCAGAATCAGGCAAGAAATCTGTCGCTCGCGGAGCACGTCCGCGCCGTGCATCATGCCGGACTCCATGAACGAACGCGGAGTCGATTCGGTGCGGATGAAGTACGCGGGTGAGAGGAGCACCAATGCCCTCACGCCCGCATCATCGCTCGCGACCGTGCACGCACGGGCAGCACCAAGGCTGTGCCCGACCAGGATGATGCGATCGTGGTCGACCAGGCCGCTCCCACGCAGAGCGGCGAGTGCGCCCCGCGTCTGGGCGAGCAGTTCCGCCGGCGTGCGCGGCGTGGCCCGTATGGGCCACTGGTCGGCCAGCGGATCGCCCCGAGCGATTGTGCTCCAACGGAAGACGACGCAGCCCAGTCGTGTCAACGCAGCGCTCAGGAGCGGGGCGTCGGCGTGCGTTTCGCCGGTGATCGTCATCTGCATGGACTGGCCCGCGTTATCGATCCTCCCAGGGGTAGTCCAGTCAATGTCGTTTCCCAGGCCGCCCCCGATGAGCAGCACGCCCCAGCGATTCGCTCGAGCGGTGTCCGGCGCGTCAATGACGGCATCGAACTCGAGCCCATCAACGATGAACCTGATCTCCCGCCGATGGGTCGCGTCGCCACTGCTGGCAGAGGCGGCCGGATCACGGACGCCCGCCGGTCGCTGCGGCGTCTCCTGTTGAGAACCGTCGCACCCGGCGAGCAGCATTGCAGCCGAGAACACGCCCCAGATCGACGCTGGGCAGCGGGAAAGATGGCGGGCAGGGTCGGTCATCACGTGCAACTCTCGCGGAGAATGCCCGCGGGCTGCACGCGGGCCGGAACGTTCGATGATTGTGACGCCCGTGGTTGACATCACGGAGGCCGTCGCGGCGCTCCCCTCCATCACGCGCGACGTTGCCGTAATCGGTCATGGACGCCGCCGGCGCCCGGCGATCAGGGCCGCCAGCCCGACCAGGGCGATGCTTCCAGGAGCAGGCACGATGGCGTCGAGGCGGAGCGCGACGCTGTTGGCGTTGTAGAGCACGGTCCATTCGTAGGTAAGCCCGTTCACGTGCGTCAGGGGGTCGTTCGTGAACGTACCGGTCACGCTTCCGACCGACGAGACAATAGTGAATACATCACCGATGCTCGGGGTGAACACGCCGGCGCCGAGATCCGCGAGCGAGACGAGCAGTTGACCATCGAGCGTCGCCCCGCCCGGGCCGCTGACGCGGAGCCGGTCGTGCTCGGTGCCCGGGAGGTAGCCGCCAAGGTCGACATGCCAGACGCCTGTCGATGCGTTCGCGAAGCGGTCGACCGTCACGAGCGCGGCGGCGACCGACGATCCGAAAAGCCCCAGCTCGAGTTCCCCGCTGTTGATCAGCCCCAACCCGCCGAGGTCGGCTCCGCTCCAGATCCGCATCGACCCGGTTGTTCCGTTCACGATCGCGCCGTCTCCGGAGAAGTCCATGTCACCGACCATGCTTGTGACACCCGAGAAGCGCAGGGCCGCCGAGGTGGGACCCACATGGATGGACGCGAGCGAACTGGCAACAACGTCCGAGGAAATCTGGACGCGGCCCGCGGTGACGTTGAGATCGCCGTTCAGAGCCATGCGGTCGCCGGCGACCCGGGTGACGTAGATCGTCGCATCGCCGGACAGATTCATCGTGCCGAGCATGCTCCAGGAGCTGCTGTCGTTGAGGTTCATGGTCACCCGGCCGAAGAAGCCGCCGGCAATATTCATCTCGCCCGTGAACCCGTTGGTTCCGGTGGAGCGGATGGCATCAGCGTTGATGGTGAGCCCGTGGTTGATGTTCCAGACGGTGCTGCCCACGCCGTCCATGCCGAACACGCCGGCGTTGATGACGGTGGGCCCGGAGACAGTGGCGCTGCCGAGCTGCCGCGCCGCCCCGGAGAAGTTCACCGTGCCGTTCCACGTGGTCGGGCCGGCGAAGTCGACCGAGCCATCGGCGGCGTCGTCGGATGGCGTGGTGAAGCTGCCGCCCCGCATCGTGGCGTGCCCGTCGAAGCGAATCAGCCCGCCTTGCGACACGAGATAGGTCCCGCCCTGGACGGTCGTGTCGCCGTCGAGTTCAAGGGTGTCGTTGGTGCCGACCAGCACGTCCGCGGTCGCCCCGAGAGTCGCATCGGCCAGCACGCGGAGCGCACCGTGCGAGCCGCCGATGTTCAGATCACCGCCGAAGGTGAGATGCCCGCCGTCGATCTGTGCCGCCGCCCCGGCGATGCTGCTGGAGACGTTGAACGTGCTGTTTGCGTCGGCGCTCCAGCCGTTTGCCATGTTCATGGTGAGCAGGCCGCCCGATCCGATGAAGACGGTGCCGCTGAAGGCGTCGGTGAGCGCGTCGCCCTCGAACGTCAGCTGGCTGAAGGGGGCGATCATGTTGAGCTGACCATTGCCCGAAAGACCGTCGAGGTCCATGCGACCGGTGCTCTCCTGGATGAAGACCAGACCGCCGGTATCCAACCCCGTGATGGATCCGTTGTTGGAGAAGGTGGCGCCGTCGGCGGCGAAGCCCTGCAGGTGGATCGTGCCGCGCCCCGAGAAGAGTCCCGACGAGGAAACAACACTGGACCGGAGGCGCGACCCAAGCCGCATGTCGAACTGGGCGCCCGCTCCGAGCAGCATCGTGGCGGAGGTCATGTCGTGGAAATTGGGCCCCGCGCTCGGTCGGAGAATGATCCGGCTGTTGGCGCCGGTGATGGACGTGAACCCCGTGAGCGTGCCGAGCTCGCGGTTGTTGGCATCCAGGGTCATGCCGTTGGAGATGTGGAGCTCGCCGTACGCCATCGCGCCCCCGCCCGCTGGATGATCGAGCAGGACGGTGTGGTTGGCGACATCGGGCACGTTGCCAATGCGTATGACGTCGGTGTACGGGGAGGACAGCCCGGGCACACTCCCGGGGAACCAGTTCGACACGTCGCTCCACACGCCGCTGCCACCGATCCACCAGTACTCGTCCGCCGCCGCGCGGCTGGCCGCGACCGAGCCGCACAACCCGGCCACGAGAGCGAGTTGAACGATCGACCGAGAAGACCGGTTCCGAGGCGATGCAATGGAGCTTTGATGGTTGCGATTCACGGTGTTCGTTCCCTTGCTTGGCGTTGCCGCGTCTGGCGTGATCGCGGCTCGGCGTGGATTCGATGGACGGTGCGAGTGTGGATACAACGCGGAAGATGCGATGGTGCCGCGCCGGCCAGCGGGAGCGGGCGGGCATGCAAGTCCTTTGCGTCACCGGTGCTGATCATTCAACACCAGGGACAGCGCCATCGCTCTCCCCGCAGAACATCGCGGATACCGCGCGAGGATCGCGCCACGTGATTAGCGTTTTTTCTTTGATAGGCCGTGATCGGCCCGTTCAGGCCAGTTCCGGCCCGACGCTCGCGAACTGGAGCGCGTGAGCCCGCCCGCTTCAAGTTTCGCAGGGGAAACGGCCATGGACAGCGAAAACGGCCCGGCGAGGGGCCGGGCCGGGAGTGATCCCTGTGCCGTTGCGAGATTCAGCACCCCGCCTCGAAGGCGATCACGAAGTACGTGAAATCGTCGGTATCGACGAAGCCGCTCCCGTCCACGTCCGCGTCGTCCGTCCCGGCCTCGAAGGCAAGGACGAACGCCGTGAAGTCGTCGGTGTCCACAAAGCCCGACCTGTCGAAATCCGACGGGCACAGGCCGACCGTCAGCGGCTCGACATCATTGCCGGGCACGGTGTCATCGGCGGAAAACGTTGCTATCAGTCCGTGCGGCCCCTCGGCGATCCCCACCAGGGTTCGCTCCAGCATACCCGAGGCGCCAGGCACGAGATCGCCCAAGAGAACGGTCTCGGTACGGGTCGAGCCCCCGATCAGCAATCCGGCGCTGCTGGACAGCGCAAGGCGCGAATTCGGGAGCGGCGTCCCGAGCGGGTTGTGATAACGAATCGTGGCGACAGTCTGCTCGCCAAGAGGAATCCGATCGGCGGGGTCCATCGTGATCTGTACCGGCAGGCCCCTCACACGCACCAGCCTCGGACGGAACCACTTCTGTTCGTCGCCAATCCGCGTCACCACCGTTTCGGCTTGCACGGTGTCTGAAAACCTGAGCCACGGCCGGATGTCTTCCCATGGGACGGAGAACAGGACTACGCCCGTCTCGTGCGGACCGATGGTGCGCAGTTCGGTGACCGGGCCAAGCAACCCGCCCATCCGCCCCCCATCCTGACCGATCGAGAGCACAAAGACGTAGCAGAGGAAGTCACGCGGCACACCGTCGCCGTTGGTGATCTCCACAACTCCGTCGATGGACTCGCCCATCTGGATGTCTGCCGCGGTGGTCACTCTGACCGACGACCACTGCCGCGGGTCGTCCGTGGTTTCCGGGGTCTTGTAGTCCTTTGTGATATCCTCGCCGGTCTCCGAGTCCGCAGCCTTGGTCGTGATGTGACGACCTACGCGCGTGTCGTAATACGGGTCCATTGCCGGATCAGGATACTCACATTCCGATGTTGCTTCGTTGTAGACGCCCTCCCAGCACCTCGCGTCAACTTCTGCGATGACGAACGCCGTGTGGAGGTCACCGGAGTGGTCCCCGGACTTCACTTTGCTGACCGGGATGGCGCCGAGGCCGTAAGTCCCATCGGCCACATGCCACTGGCTGCCAATCCAGGATTCGCACCACACATGAAACTCCCAGACCGAGTCCATACCCGCCACGGGCTGCCAACGCCCCGTGGCTGGCTGCAGCCGGTAGCACACGTGGGCGATACCGTCGAATGGGGTATGGTCGACTGCAGATTCGTAGTTTGAAACAGGCCGGGTGGGAATCCCCAGAGAACGCAGGCTTGAAGTCAGCAGACCCGCGAATACCCAGCACTGGCCGTACTTGACTGTTGCCCAGTTGTTGGCGCGATAGATCTCGTAGATCTCATCGCTTCCCGTCCAGTTCCCGGGAACCGTACCTCCCTCAAACGCGACGTTCTTGAGATAGTCAAGGCACTCAGCCGCGGACATCGTTTCGGGACATTCCGCCCACCTGCCTTCCAGTACGGAACCACCGCCATGCGCGGGCAGCTTCCTGGAAAGATGGGCGATCACCGCGGCCGGGCTGGCTCTGGCGGCGGACCCGAGTCCCTTGATCAGCTCCATGCTCGATAGGAAAACGCACTCATCGAACTGAGCCAGCGCCCATCGACTCGATTGACGCGACTTGCCGGTTCCGATCCACAAGTCTGCAAACTGGTCCATGATGTACGCGTCGAACCCCGCCGTTCCAGGAATGTGCACGAGGTCGTCTTGGTCAGCCGGGTTGAAAAGCAGCACTACAGGGTGGTCGAACGTCATCTCCTGCAGGCGTTGCCCCGTCGAGTCTTCTGCGACGGCTCGGAATGTGTACTCGCCTACCGGCGCATTGGCCGGCACGAACACCCGCATGGTGGCGACGCGTTCACCATTCACCACCGCGCCGAGGCCTGCGAGTGTGCAGCCCCATTGGCCCTGGGGCACTTCTCCCTCATAGAACTCAATTGCCCGCACCGCCGGGGCTCCATCGAACGTGTGCGTGGCCTCGAATGAAAGAGTGTACTGGGCCGGGTCGAAGTTCCCGCAGACCACGACGTCAAAGTCCGCGGTGCCGGTGTTAGGTGATGGTTTCGAGCCGCGACGCAGGATTGTGCGTGACTGGTCCTCACCTGGCAGTTCGGAGAGGATGTACAGGTGTGTCCGGTGATGAAGCTCGTTCTCGGAATCCTTGGAATCGACGCTTCGGATCACGCCCGCCCATCGAAAAGCGTGGGTAGCTCCCGCACCGTCGCTTGATTCACCCACAATGGTGCCCGCGTTTGCGGACACGGCGTGCGCCATCGACGAATAGCCTCCCAGCGTCCCGATGTCCTGCATCCCATTCGACGCCGTCCAGCGAAAGGCGTGGAACTCCTCTTTCGTGTTGAATGAAAGTCCTACCACGACCGAACCGTCAGCGGACACGCCCTCCGCATAGGAGCGAGAACCGCCGAGCGTTCCGAGGTCCTCCATTCCGCTGGCGGCCGTCCAACGGAACGCTCGGACAGCGCCCGACGAATTGGTTGAGTCTCCGACCACAACCGAGCCGTCAGCAGAGACTCCGTGGGCGTGCGCCCCCACACCGCCAAGCGTACCGAGATCCTGCATCGTGCCCTGCCATCGGAACGCACGCTGAAACCCTGCCGCCGTGGTCGAATACCCCACCACAACCTGGCCGTCCGCGGAGACGGCTCGGGCCTCTGAATGGGTTCCCCCAAGCGTCCCCAGATCCTGCATGGTTCCGTTCCAGCGGAATGCACGAGCTTTCTGGTCGGAGTTGTACGCCCACCCCACGACCACGGAGCCATCGCCCGAAACGCCATACGCGTGAGATCGCGCCCCACCGAGCGTCCCGAGATCCACCATCCCGCTCGAAGCGGTCCAACGGAACGCACGGTCGAACGAGCCCTGCGCCATCCCAACAACAACCGAGCCGTCTGCCGACACGCCGTGGGCCCAAGACCCCCAGCCGCCGAGTGTTCCGAGGTCCTGCATGCCACCCGCCGCTGTCCATCGGAACGCGTGCGGCTCGTCATACGAGTGGCCGACAACGACGCTGCCATCAGCTGATACTCCCCGTGCTGTTGTCGAGTGGCCTCCCAGCGGCCCCAGGTCCTCCATACCGATGCATGTCTGTGCCCGGCACGGGACATTGGTGAAAACCACCACGGCGAGAACAAGGCAGCGTGACAATGATGCTCGAATCAATCGAGCCGCCCGCCGCTCGAAAGTCGAGGCTTCGGGACGAGCTGCGCCGCCGACCCCTGGTACGTGGGTAGACATCATCTGATGTTCTCCAGACTGCGCACTTCAGCACGCGCCTCACGCTACACCGTGCGATCTTCGCGGATGAACAGGGAAGTTTGCTTTATCGAGGACAGGTTCACGTATTCACGTTCTCTGCTCCTGGTTTGCCACAACTCCTCAACCCAGACGTCGATCGGCTTCGGAGGGGTCGCGCAAATGCTCCCGCGGAAGATCCTTGCGCGCGACGAACGGAGCGACGCCCCGGAGAGGCTTCGGACGCGCAAACGTGCCCCGCACGGCAACCGGGCGTGGGCCATCATCCACTCCCGTGCAAGGGCCGTTCCGACATCAACCCGGTGCGGTGGTTAGAGCGATGAAAGTCGTCGGGTCTCGGGGCTCGAGAGTGTGCGCCAGCACAAACGTTGCGAGGATGGCCGAACCACCGAGTCCCACGCAGACACCCAGTGCTCAACTGGAAACCTGGTTCCCGCGATATGTGGCGGTTCCTGAGTGCCGGATTGAGGCGGGCGGCCAGCCAGACCACCGCCGATACGACGCCGAACGCGGTCGAGGTGCCGCCGCTCACAAGCGGATCTCGGCCGGACGTTGCTTGTCCCAGTCTGGAACGCGTCGCCGAATCGTGGATGGAGAGGCGCGAGATACCCCCCCGGTCATTCCCTCCAGGCTCGGAGGTTCGCATGCGCAACGTCGGGCGACCGAAGGAAACAGGTTTGCGAGACCGACCCAGGTCAGATGGTTCAATAGGCGAAGTTCGCCCACGGGTGGCCCGCATTGGGGATGGCCGAGATGTCACCGGCCGCGGCCACGTCCACAATGGGTCCGTACGAGTTGCCTTCAGAAAGTGCGAAGTTGGTGGTATTGCCCGATGCGACGCACCGGGTGATGAGGGACCTGGCGCCCGGCCCCGCGTAGAAGCCCTCGGACGTCCCACGGGAAGCATGGCAGCCGTCGCACACGCCCTCGGAGATGAGGAACCCTGTCACGTGCCCGTAGCTCTCGCAGTTGATCGCCCGCGCCTGGGTCCTGACGACGTACCCCTGATCCGTCGAATTGCGAGCCACGCAGGCGACCACCGCCGAGTCCTGTTCCACGTAGTACCCGGCGGCGTTCCCGTCCGCGACGCACGAGTGCAACGCCGAGCCGAACGAGCAGAAGAATCCAACTCCGCAACCCTCCGCCCGGCATTGGACGAAGCTGGCTCCGGCACTGCTGAACCCTCCCAAGGAATTGCTTCTGGAGGAGCAGCCGTTCACGACGCCGCTGGCAATCCTGATCCCGTAGCCACCGTTGGAGGCAGCCCGGACTGATTCCGCCAGGCACCCGTACCCGAGCTGCACGCCGTCACCTCCCCATCCACCGACATTCCCGTTGAACACGCGGATGCCGGAATATCCCCCCGCCGTGATGCCGTGGAGCGCGTCCGATCGGCCCTGAAGAGCAAATCCCGCGAGGTCGAGCGTGACGTCGCTGCTCCGGATCTCGATTCCGTGCTTTCCGGTCGCTCCCACGACGTTCCCGGTGAGGTAATAGCTGCCGGGCTGGTCGATGACATGGACCGCGGTACCGCTGCCCGGCAGGCTCTGCACCGGGATCCGCGGCTCGGCGAGCCCCGCGTCGGTCCGTGCCACCTTGTCATACACGTCGCTGAGCGTTCTTCCCGTGGGCACGACCGGCCCCGGAGGTGGATCCAACGGGCCCGCCTTTGCAAGCCTCGACAGCGCCGCGACGCCCGCGAGTCCCACACCGGCCAGAACCAGACGACGATCAGTGGGCTCCATGCCAACCCTCCCCTCATGCGATGGCGCCAAGGTAGTCGACCGGGCCCGGGCGTGCAAGCGCTTGGACGCAGTGTGTGTCGTCATCCGCCGCCGTGCCGGGAGGTTGCGGCCGCGGAAACAGCCCGTTGGCCTCGCGTTCAGCGGCCGACCTATTCTGCAAGAACATGAGGAAGACCGCAGACACCGCGCGGGCTCTCTCAAGCCGGAGGTGGGGCCTCTGGATGATCGCGGCCGGCGCCGTGGGGCTGCTCGCATTCGGGCTGATACAAGCTGCGAATCGCTGGTCGCCCGCATCCGGAGTACGGATGACGCTGTACTCGCTGGACCCCGATCAGACACCAGCGCTGCCGGGACCGGTTGAGTATGGAATGGCGAAGACCATCGGCCGGGCAGAGGTACGCGAAGCAGAGCGGCAGGCGGTGCTCCTTTCGTCGGTGCTCGCGGCGATCGACGAGCACGGCCAGGGGGCACTGTGCTTCCTGCCGCGCCACGCGCTGCGCGTGTCCGACGCCTTCGGCACGACAACGTACGTCCTCTGTTTCGAGTGCCGCTGGGTCGAGATCCACTCGGAGCCGGCGGGCAAGCTACGCACCGTCAGAATGGTCGCGCTGCGGACGGAGCCCCAGAAGCTGTTCGAGGAGGAAGTGCAACGCCTCGGTCTGCCGCGGCCGCCAGACGTCGGTGCGCCGTCCAGGGCACGATTGAAAGGGTGGCCGGACGTCGGCGAGCATGTGGGTGGGGTGGTCGATGGCCCGCCCCCCGTCGACCTCCGCTCAAGCCCGTCGAGCATGAATAACATGGCAGACGGAACCTTCCCGAATCGAGCGGGCGGTCACCCATCGGCACGCCGGCTCGGAGTCAGACGCCGTGCACCCGTCGGCACGCAAGGCGCATTTCGAATCAACCCGACCACGGCCGGTGCATGGCCGGTCGATGTCGAGGGCCATCCCGTCGGGATCGGGGACCGGCGCGCGTCCTGACAACCCGGACGGTAATCCACACCTGGCGCCGTTGGCGCTGTTGCTGTCGTTTGGCCGTGCGCCGTCTGGCGGTCCCGGGATCGCGCCGCGTGCAGGATCCGCCGGCCCGAGCATCCTGCCAGTTCCCGTCGAAGCAGTGATCGCGGTGCGAACCGCGATCGCCGCCGAGGCTCAGCGTCATCATTCCACGACTCTCATTCGCTGCTACACAACCAGGAGCGCCACCCATGTCCGACGCCCCCAGCACAGCCACATGCAACCCGCCTTGTTCGGCGCGTACGCGACTTGCCTTCCTTGATCGCTACCTGACGTTGTGGATCTTCGGGGCGATGGCGTCGGGCGTGCTGCTCGGCCGGCTGGCGCCCGGCATTCGCGATGCCGTCGACGCCGTGACGGTGGGAACGACCAACATCCCGATCGCGGTGGGCCTGATCCTGATGATGTACCCGCCGCTGGCCAAGGTGCGGTACGAGGAACTGCCCAAGATCTTCCGGGATTGGAAGGTGCTGGTGATCTCGCTGGTGCAGAACTGGATCGTCGGCCCGGCGCTGATGTTCGCCCTGGCCGTCGTGTTCCTCCACGACAGGCCGGGATACATGCTCGGGCTCATCATGGTCGGGCTGGCCCGGTGCATCGCGATGGTGCTGGTCTGGAACGACCTTGCCAAGGGGAGCGCCGAGTACGCGGCGGGACTGGTGGCGTTCAACAGCATCTTCCAGGTGCTGTTCTTCGGGATCTACGCGTGGGTGTTCATGACCTGGCTGCCGCCGCTCATCGGGCTCAGGGGTGTGGTGGTCGATGTGAGCGTGGCCAGCATCTTCAAGAGCGTGATGATCTACCTGGGCATTCCCTTTTTCGCCGGAATGATCACGCGCGCCATTCTGCGCCCGATCAAGGGCGATGCCTGGTACACCCAGCGGTTCATTCCCCGCATCTCGCCGGTCACCCTGGTGGCGCTGCTGTTCACGATCATCGTGATGTTCAGCCTTCAGGGCGAACGCATCGTGGGCGTCCCGCTGGACATCCTGCGGATCGCCGTTCCGCTCAGCCTCTACTTCGTTCTCATGTTCTTCGTCTCGTTCTTCATGGCCAGGCGTGTCGGGGCGGATTATGAGCGCTCCGCCACGCTGGCGTTCACGGCCAGCGGCAACAACTTCGAACTCGCGATCGCCGTGGCAATCTCGGTCTTCGGGATCGCCTCTGAAACCGCGTTCGCCACCGTGATCGGCCCGCTGGTGGAAGTGCCGGTCCTCATCGGGCTGGTCGGCGTGTCCCTGTGGCTCGGGCGGAAGTGGTTCGGACGCACCGACCTGGCGAAACAGCCGCCGCCGGGGCTCACGAGCCCGTCCGCATCGTGACGGGCGTGGCTCAGCCGCCCATCACTTGACGGTCCGCGGGGTGATGGGTGATCGCCGCCGCGCCCATCGTCTGGAGAGCCCTGACGCACCCGCCCCCTCCGCGGTAAAAAACTCAATACTCCCGGTCGGTCACCACGCCCGGCTGCGGGACGGGGTAGCGGCCCTCCGCATCGGCGAGCAGCGGGGCGGGAGACTCGACCGTCAGGCTGTCGACACCGGGCGCAAACTCGTGCGGGCAGGCGAGGATCTCGTCGAACGTGATCTCGCGCCCGGTGTGGGCCGCCATGCGGCCCATGTTGCACACGATGCTCGCCTCGATGCCGTACCTGGCCTCGTTGTACTTCTTGCCGTCGCGGATGGCGGCGACAAAGTCGTTCCACTCGTTCTGGTATGGGTTGTTCTCGCCGGCCGGGATCTCCGCTCGCCAGACCAGGCTCTCGGGCGTGAGCGTGCGGAGGCGGTGGATGCTCGCGGGCGACCCGCAGTCGCTGTAGGCCGAGACGATCGCCGAGCCCTTGGTGCCGTGCATGTAGCTCATGAACCGTTCCTGGCAGCCGTCGATGTTGCGACCGTCGAACATGAGCTTGGTGCCGTCGGGGTAGGTGTACTCGACCGCGTAGGTATCCAGGTTCTGATCGATGTAGAGCACGCCGTCGCGCGACCGGTAGTGGCGGCCGCCCAGCGCCTGGGCCCGCTGCGGCCACGCGCCCTTCATCCAGCACAGGCCGTCGATGATGTGGATGAAGAAGTCGTTGAACCCCCCGCCGCTGGCCCACAGGAAGCTGTGGAACCGCCGGAGCTGGTACTCGAGCTCCGAGACTCCCTCGGGCTTGAGGGGCGACCTGAACGTGGCGATCGACCCCTGCATGCGGTAGCCGTGCTGCGTGATGATCTCCCCCAGTTCGCCGTCCTGCACGCGTCGCGCCAGCTCCTGCATCCCCCGGTTGTGCCGGCCCATCAGGCCCACCGCGACCTTGAGGTCCCTCTCGCGCGAAAGCTCCGCGAGCTCGAGCATGCGCCGCCCCGTCGGGCCGTCGACGCAGAGGGGCTTCTCCATGAAGACGTTGAGGCCCCTCTCGATCGCGTACTTGAAGTGCACCCAGCGGAAGGCGGGCGGCGTGGCGAGAATCACGATGTCGCCGGGCTTCAGGCAGTCCATCGCGTGCCGGTACCCGTCGAAGCCCACGAAGCGCCGTTCGGGCGGGACGTCCAGTCCCGTGATCGCCGTGCTCGCCGGGTCCTCGGTGAGCGAGGAGGTGATGGCTTCGTGGCTGCGGGCGACACGGTCCTGGAAGACGTCGGCCATGGCGATGAGCTTTACCGGCCCGCGGGTGACGGAAAGGGCATCGACCGCGGCGCCGGCGCCGCGCGACCCGCATCCGACGACCGCCACACGGATGGTGTCGTCCACGCTCGAGTGCACCGACCCCAGCGCGCGTGCGCCCAGCAGCGTCGCCGCCGTAAAGCCGGTGGCGTCGGTCAGAAACTCGCGTCGGGTTCTTGAAGTGATCATGGTATTTCCTCGTGCGCGGATCATGGCGCCTGGCGGACATCCAAGCCGCGGTCACCCGGGCCCGGTTGAACCACGTCTCCCCCGCTGCTGGCGGGTGGACGAGCCCCGGCGGCGATCGCACGCTCAGGGTACACGAGGAGTCGGGAAGCGACCAGTTCAAGAACCCTTTCGCGACGCGCTGGAAACGGCCTCCAGGAGGGAACTCTCCTCTCCGCGGGCGGCCGGGCCGCTGCCGGTCGCTCGGGACGCGTGAACTCGTTAGACTGTGCCGTGGCCGGTTCCGGGCCGCCCTTCTTTCAAGGATGCCGTCATGCAGTACAGCAGCACGTCGCGTCGCCGGTTCATCAAGCACGTCACGGCCGCCGGAGCCCTGGCGATGGCGTCACCCCGGCTGTTTGCCCGCCCGGCCGATACCAAGCTCCGCGTGCTCTCGATCGGGGTCATCGGCACGATCGGCGGGGCGGATCGCCAGACCATCGCCTCGCACCCGCTGGCGGAGATCGTCGGGCTGTGCGACGTCGACTCGAACGCCCTGGCGCAGGCGGCCAAGGAGCATCCCAATGCGTTCACCTGCGCCGACTACCGTGAGGCCTTCGACAAGCACGGGGACAAGTTCGACGCGGTGATCGTCTCGACGCCAGACCACTCGCACTGCAGCATCATGACCCTGGCTCTCTCGCGCGGCAAGCACGTGTACGGGCAGAAGCCGCTGGTGCAGCAGCTCGAGGAACTCGAGCTTCTCCAGCGCGCGATCAACGCCCGGCCCGACCTGGTGACGCAGGTGGGCGCGCAGCGGATCCAGAGCGAGGCTCGGCGGGCCACCGTGGACATCCTGCGCAGCGGCGGGCTGGGGCGCGTGATCGAGGCGCACGTCGCGTTCGGCAACGGGGCGCTGGCCGGCGGGTACTACTTCACCGACGGCAAGCTGGGCGACCCGATCGAACCGCCCGCGGGCTTCAACTACGATCTGTGGCTCAACGGCGCTCAATACGAGCCGTGCCGCCCGAACATGGTGCAGCGCCAGTGGCGGAGCTGGTGGAAGTACGGCGGCGGCCAGATCGCCGACTGGGTCGTGCACACGACCGATGTGCTGTTCTACGCCTTCCCCGAGCTGCAGAGCCCGGTGCAGGTGTGCTCACGCACGCCTTCGCGCGACCTCTCGTTCTTCCACGCCGACCGCGTGCTCTCGACGCTGACCTACCCGGTCAAGAGCGACAAGTTCGCCAACTCGACGTGCAACTTCTACTTCTACGACACCAACCTCAAGCCCGATCGCGGCCAGCTGGGGATCGGCGAGGGTGAATGGAAGAGCGGGGTGCTCACCATCGTGGTATGCGAGGGCGGGACGCTGGTGCTGCCGCCAGAGGGACCGATCGAGATCTGGCGCGAGGGCAAGATGACAGACGGGATGCAGTGGCCCGGCCTCCCTAAGTACGAGTCGTTCAACCACTGGCACGCGTGGGTGGACAAGGCCCTCGGGAAGCAGACGCCGCACCTGTGGGCGCCCTTCAGCGTCGGACTGCGCTGCACAGAGCCGGGGCTGCTCGCGGTGAAGGCGGCCAAGTACCCCGGGCAGGTGCTGAACTGGGACCGCGCCTCGCTGACGTTCACCAATCACGCGGAGGCGACCAGGACCATCGTGCGTCGCGAATACCGGCCCGGCTTCGAGCCCTTGCGGATGGGCTGAGGTGCGGCCACCAGGCACGCGAGCCCGGTCACCGATTGTGTCGGTTCGCGAATCACCGCCCGGAGCGACCGGACCAAGACGCCGCTTCGCGACGGGGACCTCTCACATCACTTCGCCCGCCAACCTGCTCGCCTGCATCACCCACCGCGCAAACAGGGACTCGTCGAACGCCTCGCCGGTTCCCTTCTCGAACACGTGCAGGTACCGGACGTGCTTCTGCCTGGAGGCCACGGGCGGGAGCGGGTCGAGCTCGGCACCCCGGAAGAACGCCACCTTGATGTACCTGTCGAAGCAGTGGAAGCTGAGGAACCAGCCGTTGTCCTCGCCCTCCGCGCCGTAGAGCGGGGAGTTCCACTTGACGGCCTTGCGTACACCGGGCACGGCTCGCGTGATGATCTCGTCCAGCGCTCGACCAACGTCTCGCTTCCAGCCTGGCATGGCGGCGATGTACGCTCGGACCGGCGCCTCGCCGTACCCCTTGTCAATCTGCGGGTTGCCGCCCGAGAGAAGCCTGGGCTTGGCGTTGCGGGCGCTGGAGCTGGCGACCTTGGTATTGCGGCGTTCGCCGTCGGCTCGCGTGCCGGGCTTGGGAGTCCTTGACGATCGGGCGGGCTTCCTGGTCGGCATGGTGAACCCTCCTTCGCCCATGCGACAGAGCTTGATCGCGGCCTTCACGAGCGCCTTGAGCGCCGCCGCGTTCACGGTGTCGCCCTCGCGGACATCGATCGCTCGTCGTGTGTTTCCCTCGAGACTGGCGTTGAACAGGCCGCGGGGGTCGGGGACTCTCGCGCCCTTTGCGAACGTGAGCTTGACGGCCTTTTTGTACGTCTCGCCGGTGCAGATGATCCCCGCTCGGGGATGAGACCACACCGGAGTCTCCCACTTCCATTCCTCGAAGATCGAAGAGTCGGCCGCGAGGATGATCGCCCGGATGTGAGCGAGCGTGTCGCCGCGCCAGCTCGCTTCGCCGGCCTTCAGCTCGGCGATCCGTCGGTCGATCAGCGTCGACGCCGCGCCCGGCTCGGGTTGAACGGCAGGCTGGGGCTGACGAGCGGAGCCGGCCTTGGAAGCGGTGTTCGCGCCGCCGACCGAATCGGGTGTTGTGCCTCGAGAGGATGCGCGAGATTGCCCGGCGGAACGGCTGCTGGCCATGAGAAATCTCCCCGGAAACCGCCCGATTCCACCGTGCATACGGCGACGCCGGCGCTGTTCACGCCGCGGCGACCTGCACCCGGCGCTTGCCGACGGCGGCGGCAAACCCGATCGCCCCGAGCATGACGAGCGTCGAGAGGCTGGTCGCCGGAAGCGTCCAGCCCGCGGCCTTGAGCCCGTCGTTGGTGAACTTCGGCTTGGGGGCGATGCCCTCTGGGATCACGGACAGCGCGGCCTGGTACTCCCACGTATTCTCGCGGAGCTCGCCCGGCTTGTCGGGCTGGTGCTGCTTGGTCGTGGGGAAGCCGAGCCGCTGGTGTTCAAAGCCGCCCTCGGGCTTGAACTCGTAGAAGTCGAACACCCACGCCTTGGGGTTGAGCCGCCCCTCGTACGCCTCGGGCTGGCCGGGCGGCGGCGTCCGGGTCACGATCGCCAGGCGCGGCTTCACCTTTCCCGAGGCAAGGTCGGCCTGGACCTCGTTGATGCGTTTGCCCATCGCCGACGAGAACATCAATGCCCGCATCCAGCGCTCGTGCCCGGCGAGCCCCGGCAGCTTCGCCTCGATCGGGACGGTGACGAGCAGACGCTCCTGAGCGTCCCCGTACGTCACGCGGAGATACTTGATGCCGTCCTGCTCCTCGTCGGTCAGGGTCACCTTGCGACCGGCGAACTCGAATTCGCGGTAGTCGATGCGCTGGAAGGCGAAGATTTCGCGCGGGTTTTCGCGGTGGAACGCGCCGATCCGCCGGGCCATCAGGTACCCGCTGCCGAGCATGGCCCCGCAGGCCAGGAGCGCGACGATGAAAGCGATGGTGCGTGTGGACGACATGGCAAAGTTCCCGTCCCCTCGCGCCACCTTTCCCACTCGCCGATCAGTGACCGGCCGCGCCGTGGCCGTCTCCGTGGCCGGCCGGCGCCGCGTCGTACAGGTCGGGGGTCAGCCCGGTGCGGGCACGGCTGTGATTGTTATCGCTGACCGACGGCCCGTGCCCGTCAGCGCCGTGGCTGTGGCGGAAAATGGCCTCGCGACGGGCGAATTCCTCGCGGGCAAGCTCCATGTCGCCCAGTTCGGTTGCCAGTCGTTCGAGGTACTTCTGCCTGGCGAACGCGACGATCGACCCGGTCACGGTCTCGGTGACGACCTCGCCGGCCTCGTTGCGCTCCCCGGTTCGGCGGTTCAGCCCCAGGCCGCCCGGCGTCACCTCGCCCGCCTTGTAGGAATAGATCGTGTCGCGGTGGCCCAGGTCCAGCACCGTGAAGCCCAGGAACAGCGCAAAGGCAAAGAGCGTGAAGAGGAAGACGATGGTGTTGATCGGGTTGTCGTACCGCAGCTGCATGAAGTACAGCAGCACCAGCGCGCTCTTGACGGTCGCGATCGACAGGGCGACGGCGACGTTCACCCAGCGCGGCAGCACGATGTCGAAGAACGACTGCGCCCACATCTCGAACTGGGCCGCGGCGACGGTCGCCACCGTGAACACCAGCAGGACGACCAGCACCATCCGCAGCGTGGTCGCCGACATGATGATGTGCCCGTGGTGGTGTCCCTTGCCGAACCCGTGGGGATCGCCCTCGTCGAAGGAGGAAGCGACCGGCTGGATGACCAGCGCGTCCCCCTTGACAGCCTGACCGTGCTCGTTGATCGTGCTCATGCTCGCCTTTCACAGGGCCCCTGGGCCCGGTGCTCAATCCGTCAGTTCGACCGCCGACGCCGCTCCCGCGCCGTGCTCAGTGGATCAGGTACAGCAGGGGGAAGAGGAAGATCCAGATCAGGTCCACCAGGTGCCAGTAGAGGCCGGCCATTTCGACGCCGGTGTAGTGGGTCGGACCGTACATGCCCTTGCGCACCCGCAGGTACACCCAGAAGATCAGGCCCATGCCGATCAGCACGTGCGTGGCGTGGATGCCCGTCGCCGAGTAGTACACGCTCCACCACAGGTGCTCGTAGGGGTCGGAGGAGAACGCGTAGCTGAAGAGCTCGCCGGGCCGCTTGCCGCCGTACCCGTCGACGAAATGGAAGAGCCCGCCGAGGGCGCGCTGGCCCGAATCGGGGTAGTGGCTGAGCGCGGGGTCGAGGAAGAAGAACCAGCCCGACCACTTGGGCGTGTACTCGAAGAGGAACTTGATGAGCACGAACAGCCCGCCGCAGCCGATGGTGAAGAGCAGGTTGGCCTGGGCCCGGGCGTACTGCTGGAGCTGCACCCACCGGATGCTCGCCGCCATGGTGTAGCTGGAGATGAGCAGCACGACGGTGTTGAACCCGCCCCACCGCCAGTCGAGGTACGACGACCCGTTTGCAAACGCCTGGGGGTAGAGCAACCGGAAGATCGTGTACGCGCAGAAGAGGCCGGAGAACAGCAGCACTTCCGTCGCCAGGAAGAGCCACATGCCCAGCTTCACCCCGTCGAACTCTTCCTCCTTGTTGCGGAAGTGCTGAGCGGCCTTGTACTCCCGCCACGTGACGACCTTCTTGGTCGTTCCGTGGGAGGCTGCGTCGTGGATCGGAACTGTCGTCATCGGGTCATGCCCTCGATCGGTCCGGCGGCCGGCCGGCCGCCATCAGTTAGCCGTGCTGCTCAGTGCTTCTCGTGTCCGACGTGCGAGTGCGCCGCCCGCGCGTACGCCGCGGCCTGCTCGCGCGCGTTGGGCACGGGGTAGTCCTCGGGGTCCCAGCCGGGCGGGAGCACCGTGTCGAAGTCGTACGGGCCGTGGTGCACGATCGGCTCCTTGTGGAAGTTGTGGGTCGTGGGCGGGCTCTCGATGTGCCACTCGAGGGTCAGGCCGCCCCAGGGGTTCTGGGGCGCCTTCTTGCCGGCCAGGAGCGAGTGGACGAAGACCGCCAGGCTCCCCGTGAACCCGACCGCCAGGATGTACGACCCGACCGTCGAGATCTGGTGCAGGAGCTGGAACTCGTCCACGTACGACGCGTACCGCCGCGGCATGCCGCGGGTGCCCAGCACGAACTGCGTGAAGAAGGTGACGTTGAACCCGACGAACTGGACCAGCGCGAAGATGATCGCCGCGCGGTTGTTGTACATCCTGCCGAACATCTTCGGCCACCAGTGGTGGAGTCCGCCGACGAACGCGATGATCGTCCCGCCCATCATGACGTAGTGGAAGTGCGCCACCACGAAGTAGCTGTCGTGCAGGTGCATGTCGGTCGACAGCGTCGCCAGCGGCAGGCCGGTCAGCCCGCCGATCGTGAACAGGAACAGGAACATCAGGGCGTAGACCATGGGCGGGGTCATGGAGATCGACCCCTTGTAGAGCGTGCCCACCCAGTTGAACACCTTCACCGCGGTCGGGACGGCGACCAGGAAGGTCAGGGCGCTGAAGACCGTCGCCGCCAGCTCGCCCTCGGAGGTGAACATGTGGTGGCCCCACACCAGGAAGGAGACCGCCGCGATGCCCAGCGAGGCGAAGGCCATCGACCGGTACCCGAAGATCTTCTTGTGGGCGTGGACCGGGATGATCTCGTTGATGATCGCCATGCCCGGCAGGATCATCACGTACACCACGGGGTGGCTGTAGAACCAGAAGAAGTGCTGGAAGAGCACGGGGTCGCCGCCCAGCCCCGGGTCGAAGATGCCCACCCGGAAGAGCCGCTCGAAGATCAGCAGCAGCAGCGTGATCCCGATCACCGGCGTCGCCAGGACCTGCAGGATCGAGGTCGCGTAGACCGCCCACACGAACAGCGGCATGTCGAACCAGCCCATGCCCGGCGCACGCAGCTTGTGGACGGTGACCACGAAGTTCAGGCCCGTCAGGATCGAGCTGAAGCCCAGGATGAACGCCGCGAGCACCATGTAGACGACGCGCATCTGGTCGGCGTCCGTGGTGGTTGAATAGGGCGTGTAGAACGTCCACCCCGTGTCGACGCCGCCCAGCAGGATGGCCAGCACGCCGAATATCGACCCCGTGACGTAGATGTACCACGAGAGCAGGTTCAGCCGCGGGAAGGCCACGTCCTTGGCGCCGATGAGAATCGGGATGAAGAAGTTGCCAAGCGCCGCGGGCACGCTGGGGATGATGACCATGAACACCATGATCGCCCCGTGCAGCGTGAACACGCGGTTGTAGTGCTGGTTGTTCTTGGCGATGTTGGTCGACTCGACCCCCAGGAACGATCCCAGCCACTGGCCGGTCACGACGCCCTCGGAGGGGTTGCGCACGGGTTCGAGCAGCTCGGTGCGGACGGCCAGGGCCGCCACGCCGCCGAAGAAGAACATCATGAGCACGGCCGAGAGGTACATCACACCGATCTTCTTGTGATCGATCGTGGTCGCCCAGTCCCAGATCGTGGCGATCAGGCCGCCGCGCGAGGACAGATAGCTGCCCTCGTCGTGGTGACCGCCGCCGTGCCCGTGGCCGGCGGCCGCTCCGATGGTGTTGGCGTTGCGGTTGTCGATGCTCGCCATGATCCGCTCCGTTCGCTCGTGATCGGGCCCGTGCTCCGCGGCCCGTTTGACTGCTTCTTCCTTCACCCGCCCGGGGTCGGCCGCGGCCTGTTCCCGGCGTCCCTGCCCCTCACGCTCGCGACCGCTCTACTTCAAGGTCTTGATGTACTCGATGATGCCGTTGATCTGCGCCTCGGTCAGCTGGCCGCCCATGGGGGGCATCTGGTTGGGGTAGCCGGCGACGACCCGCTTGCCCGGATCGACGATCGACTCACGGATGTAGTTGGCGAAGAACTCGGGGTTGGACATCTGCTCCGGCGTGTACGAGGAGCCGTCGGTGAACGAGTGACCGCGGCCGAAGAGGCCCTTCCATGTCGGACCGGTGTTCGCGCCCCCGTCCACCGTGTGGCACGAGGCGCACTTGGCGGCCCACTGGCGCCGGCCGAGCTCGACGGGATCGACGGCGTCGTTCCACTTGGTGATCGTGGCCAGGTAGTGCGCCTCGGGCACGACGCGGATGATCGCCGCCATCTCCGAGTGCATGTCGCCGCAGTACTCGGCGCAGAACACGAAGTGATCGCGGTACCTGGTCCCGTCCTCCAGCGTGCCCGTCGAGCTGACGTCGAGCCGCTCGGGCTTGAACCAGTACGCGGTGTACCGGTTGGGCAGCACGTCCATCTTGGTCCGGAAGTCCGGCACCCAGAACGCGTGCATCACGTCCGCGCTCACCATGCGGAACATCACCGGCTTGTCCTCGGGGACGTAGAACACCGGGACGTTGGACGCCCCCACCTTCTGCTGCACCGGCGTCTCGGCCCCGTTGGGGTAGGTGACCGACCAGCTCCACTTGCGGCCCACCAGCTGCAGCTGGATCGCGTCTGGCGGGATGACCAGCCGCGAGATGTAGCCGTGGAACCCCTCGAAGAACATATACACGAAGAAACCCAGCGGGACGATGCTCCACGCCAGCTCAAGGATCGTGTTGTGCGACGGGCTCGCCTGGGCGATCGTCCCGGGACGTCGGCGGTACTTGAAGGTCCAGTACACCATCGCGCCCATCAGCGCCACGAAGACCACCGTCGAGATCCAGAAGATGAACATGAAGATGCTGTCGGTCGCTTCCACGCCGTTGGCCGTCGCCACCGCGCCCATCCCCTCGCGGTGGAAGATGTACTCGTGGGCCGCGTCCGCGACCGTCAGGTTGCTGAAAAAGTCCGTCGTCATGCCGCTGGTCCCGTCGCAGAAGGTCCGCCGCTCGCCCGCCTGCCGCCGTCGGTCGACATTCCCGTCGGCGCCGCTCCGGCCCTGGCTCGCGACCTGTTCCTGAGATATTCCGAAAGACGCAGGCCGCCCACCAGTGCCGCCACCGCGACCACCGTGAGCGCGCCCCCGAGCTTCATCACCTGAATCGCCTGGATCGTGTACTTGCCGCGGCTGGAGTCGTACGTGTAGCAGTAGAACATGAAGCGGTCGCCGATCGTCCGAGCCAGCTTCCCGTCGCTGGCGTCCAGCAGCGCCAGCTTCACCTGCGTGGCCGGGTAATCAAAGCCGTAGATGTACCGCGAGATCACGCCCTCGGGAGAGATCACGAACAGCGCCACCGGGTGCGAGTACTCCCCGTTCTCGACCTTGCGGTACGGGAACCCCAGCGCGTTTGCAAGCTGCCGCGTCGATTCAACGGCCCCGGCGTGGTACACGAACCCCGAGTCCACCTCCGGCGTGCCCGCTCGGACGTACCGCGACAGCGCTCGGTCCCGGGCGCCCTTTGCCGACGCGGGAAGGTCGTCGGGGTTGAAGCTGAACACCAGGAAGTTGAAGTCCTTGCCCGCCGTCATGTCCACCGAGTTGAGCGACTCGACGAACTTGTCCTGCACCACCGGGCACACGACCGGGCAGCTGTAGTACCCCACGAAGATCACCGCCGGCTTGGGCAGTTCGCCCGCCTTCACGCGGCCGGTCGCGGCCGGGAAGTAATCCCCGAGCGAGACCTTGCGCCCGTCGGCGGTCTCGAACTGCAGCTCCAGCGGGAGCGTGGCGCCGACGTGCTCCTCCACCTCCAGCCCCTCGACCTGGCGGGGGAGCTTGCCCTCCTGGCCCATCGCCGGGGCGCACGCCATCGCCACGACGCCGAGCGCCGTCAACAGCAAACGGAACTGGAAGGTTCGTCCGAACACCTGCTTCACCGCGCCGCCGCCGGGCCCTCCGTGGAACCTTGCGAGTACTTCTGGATCACGCGGTCGAAGGCCGCGTCGAGCGGGATCGAGACCAGGTCCTTACCGGGGTTGACCCAGTCGGAGCTCCCAAGCGCCCGCTCCGCCTCCTGCGCGTACGCCTGCGACTCCGCGGCGAGGCGGAGGGTGGCTTCCTTGTCCTGCTGCTGGACCAGGCCGCCCGACCCCGTCACCTGCTGGTAGTAGTAGACCGCGACGATCGCGACCAGGCCGATGGTGACGACCGAGAGAACGACGAAGGTCACCGCCAGCGCGAACGGGTTCGCGACCGACGCGTGCTCGCGCTGGGGCATGCCCTCGGCGCTCAGGTCGTGGTGGTGCCACGAATCGGCCGGTTCGTGCTCGACCGGGATCTCGTGCGGGGCGTGCCCGTGTCCCGCGCCGTGTTGTTGGTGAGCTGCTGTCATCGCCGTTTCCTCGCCATCACCGCGTCGTTGTTCGTCACCCGCCGGGCTCCGGGGCCGGGCCGGGTCGTCTCAGGGCCGGTTCGAATCAGACGTAATTCTTGTGCTCGAGCGACTGGTTCATGTACGGATCGTTGACCGCGACCAGCGGCCCCGAGGCCACTTTCCGGATCACCAGGGCCGCGAACACCGCGACCACGCCGCCGATCGCCACCACGTCCACCCACAGCCCACCCAGGCCGATCGTGTCGGTCGTGTGACCGGGCTGGCCCGAGTACACCATGGGCCGGACGATCCAGAAGATGTCCACCAGGTGCATCAGGATCGCCCACAACGACATGATGATCAGCGGGACCGGGCGCTTCTTGAGCGGCCGGAAGAGCATGAGGATGAACGGGGCCAGGAAGTGCCCGAACGCCATCACGTAGAAGATCACCTGCCACCCGCCCTGCTTGCGGGCCAGCATGTACGCCGTCTCTTCAGGGATGTTGCTGTACCAGATCAGGAAGTACTGGCTGAAGCCGATATACGCCCAGAAGACGGTGAAGGCGAACAGGAACTTGCCCATGTCGTGGTTGTGCTCGTCGGTCACCACGCCCTCGAGCTTCCCGGCCCGCCGCAGCATCGCGGTGACCAGGATGCACACCGCGATCCCCGAGTACGCCGAGCCCGCGAAGTAGTACACGCCCCACATCGTGCTGAAGAAGCGGAAGTCGGTCGACATCAGGAGGTCGAACGCCGCGAACGCCACCGACAGCGCGAACACCAGCATCCCCCACGCGCTGGTCTTGCCCGCGGCCGCGCTCAGCCACTTGTCGCCCGTCCGGTCCTGCTCGAGGCTGAGCCTGGCCATGCGCCGCGCCAGCATCGTCCAGATCAGGATGTACACGATCACCCGCAGGTAGAAGAACGGTGCGTTCAGCCACGCCGCCTTCCCCTCCAGGATGTAATCGCCCTGGTATTTGTTCATCCACGTGAACAGCGGATGACCCAGCAGCAGGTCGGCGATGAGCACGCCGATCACGCCCAGGCCCACCAGCGGCACCAGCGTCGCGACGTTCTCCTGCTGGCGGCGGATCGTCGCGCTCCAGCCGGCCCGGACCAGCGACTGCAGCAGCACGTACCACAGGTTGCCCAGGACCATCGCCAGGCACGCCATCACGCCAACGTGGATCGACGCCAGCGCGTGCGCCTTGCCCAGCGGGCCGATCATCGTCGACCCGATCCCCGCGAGCACGATCCCGATCACGCCCGCGCCCAGCAGCGCCGTCGAGATCCCCTTGCCCGCGCCGGGGGCCAGCGTGATGTTCTCGCTGCGGAGCAGGAAGGCCCGGTCCGGACCGTGATGGTCGTGATCGCCGCCGACCGATCCGTGAAGATGAGTGTGAACGCTGGTCACTGCTGACCTCCGGTGCTGGGGGTCGTCGGGGCGGGCGTCGCCGGGGCCGGCGCGGGCGCCGGCTTGGTCCGCAGCAGCGTCTCGCGCTGCGACTGCGAGATCGCCGGGTCGTTGATGCTGACGTTCCGGGCCTCCTGCAGCGCCCGGATGTACGCGACCACCGCCCAGCTCTCACGCTCGGACAACGCGTGCCAGTAGCCCGGCATCTTGTTCGCGCCCGTCGCGTCGAACACGCCGTACCTCGCGACCGTGAACAGGTACCCGTCCTGGCCGGTCCGCGCCTTCTGCTTGCGAGGCTGCTTGGTCGCCTCGTCGATGACGTCTTCCATCGCGCCGGGCATGTACTTGGGATCGTGGTACGACGGCAGGGCGTACGACCAGTTCCGGCCCACCATCCCCAGGCCGTCGCCCAGGTACCCGTGGCACGCCGCGCAGTAGATGTCGTACTTGGCCTTGCCCAGTTCGAGCATCGGCCGCGTCACCGCCACCGGCATCCGGTCCAGGTACGCGCCCGACTCGTCCTTGCCCGTGTAGAAGCGGTCGTCGGCCTTGAGGAAGTCCGTCCGCTTCTCCATCCACGGCCGCGCCCAGGGCATCGTGGTCTCGAGCTGCTGCTCGCCCGCGTAGAAGCTGGCCACGCCGAACGGCACCGAACCCGCCACCGGCCGGCGCATCGTCCGGCCGTCGGCGAAGAACTGCGTCGCCTCCTGCGGCTTCCACTTCATTTGGTCGTCCAGGTCGGGGAAGAACTGGCGCGGCGGCTGGTCGTCGCGACCGCCGCGGCAGCCGGTCAGCGCGGCGGCGCCGACGATGCACGCGAGCACCGCCGTTCCCGCCGCCACCACCCGTCCTGCTTGTGAGTTGCTCTTGGTCATCGCTTCTTCCGTCTACCCGTTGCCCGATCAACTTGCAGCCAAACCCGACGCCCGACCCTTCGCCCACGCCACGCGTCTCAGTGCCCCGCCGGCTCTTCCTTCACCGGCTCGGGCTCTTCCTCGACCAGGTCCACGTTGGTCCCGCCCGCCGCCTCCAGGAGGTGGCGCGTCTTCTCCTGATCGAACTTCTCGTCGCAGGCCTCGATGCAGATCATGAGCCGGTCGTCGCTCACGCGCAGGAACCGGTCCTTGCGCATCAGCGGGTGGTTCCACATCGGAAGCTTGTTGAACGCGAGCATGCCCAGGATCGCGGTGAACGCCGCCGAGAGGATCCCCATCTCGAACGTGATCGGGATGTACGCCTCCCAGCTCGCGGGGTTCTTGCCCTGCACCACCAGCTGGTAGTCGACCGCCGACATCCAGTACTGCATCAGGTACCCAAGCGCCGCGCCGGTCAGCCCGATGCACGCGATCAGGATCGGCAGCCGCGTCCGGCGGATGCCCATCGCCTCATCGATCCCGTGGATCGGGAAGGGCGAGTACACGTCCCAGCGCGTGTACCCCGCGTCGCGGATCATCTCCGCGGCCCGGTAGACGTCCGCCGCGGTCGCGTACTCCGCCACGATGCCGTGGACGGGCACGCCCGATTCGGTGGTATAGATGGGTCCGGTTGAATGCCGAGCCATTCAGTGACCTCCCGTGGTGGAATAGGCGGCCGTCGTGGGTTCTTCGCCGTGATGCGGGCTGGCCTGCGGGAGCACCGCCTTCACCTCCGCCATCGCGAACATCGGCAGGTACCTGGCAAAGAGCAGGAACAGCGTCAGGAACACCCCGCACGACCCGACGAAGATCAGGATGTCGACCAGCGTCGGGTGGAACATGTGCCACTCGCCGGGCAGGAACGCCCGGTGCAGGCTGGTCACGATGATCACGAAGCGCTCGAACCACATCCCGATCGTCACCAGCAGGCTGACGATGAAGATCACCAGCGGGCTGCGGCGCATCGCCTTGAACCAGAAGAGCTGCGGGCTGAGCACGTTGCAGCCGATCATCGACCAGTACGCCCACCAGTACGGCGCGTAGCGCTCCCCCTCGCCCACCAGGAACGGCGGCATCAGGCGGTTGTACAGGAAGGCCTCCTGCTCGAACTTGCTGCCCGAGTACCACGCGATGAAGAACTCCATGCCGTAGGCGAAGCCCACCATCATGCCCGTGGCGAGCACGATCTTGGCCATGTTCTCCAGGTGCCGCAGCGTGATCAGGTCACGCATGTACGGGAACAGGATCCGGAACGGGATCAACAGCAGCAGCACCATCGCAAAGCCGCCGAAGATGGCGCCCGCGACGAAGTACGGCGGGAAGATCGTCGTGTGCCAGCCGGGGATGATCGAGGTCGCAAAGTCGAACGACACGATCGAGTGCACGCTGAGCACCAGCGGCGTCGAGATGCCCGCGAGCACCAGGTAGGCCGCCTCGTAGCGGTGCCAGTGACGCGAGCTGAACCGCCAGCCCACCGCCAGGAGGCCGTACACGAACGCCCGCACCCGGTCGATCCGGATCGGGACGAACGGCAGGATCGTGGCGCCGTTGGGGTTGCGGCGGAGCCGGGCGTCGGCCCGGTCGCGCAGCGTCGCCAGGTCGGGGATCATGCCCATGTACCAGAACAGCAGCGACACCGTTCCGTAGGTCGAGACCGCGAACACGTCCCACAACAGCGGCGACCGGAAGTTGGGCCAGATCGCGTTGGCGTTGGGGATCGGGAACAGCATCCACGCCATCCACTGGCGGCCGATGTGGATGCCCGGGAACGTCGCCGCGCAGATGACCGCGAAGATCGTCATCGCCTCGGCCGACCGGTTGATCGCCGTTCGCCACTTCTGCTTCAGCAGGCACAGGATCGCCGAGATCAGCGTCCCGGCGTGGCCGATACCGATCCAGAACACGAAGTTGGTGATGTCCCACGCCCAGTCGACCTGGTTGTTCAGTCCCCAGGTCCCGATGCCCGTGATCACCAGGTACCCGATGAACAGGCCGCCCAGGCCCGCGATCGAACCGGTGAACAGCACCGCGGGCAGCCACCACCGCGCCGGCTTGTTCTCGATGTAGCCGCACACGATGTTGGTGACGTCGCCGAACGACCGGTTCCCGAGCACCAGCGGCGCCCGGACTCCCGGCTCGTCGATCAGCGAACCGTCCCCGTGATCGGGGTTCGGCGGCGCGGCCGGAGCCGCCGCCAGCCCCGCCAGCCGCCTCGCCGTCGCTTCATCAGGGTGCATGGCACTGCTCATGCATTCACTCCAAACGGCGCCACGGCGCCCTTCAGCACGTTGAGAGACAACGCATATCCCTTGTCGATGAGCAGCTTGCGCCGGTCGCGCCGGAACGACGCGTTCCCGTGCTGCTCGCCCCCGGCCGCCGGCTCCCCGCCGTGGCTGCCGTCATGCCCGCCGTGATCGTCGCCGTGCCCGTGCTCGAGCGGGTCGTGCACCACGCGGCGGATCCGCTCGTTGGGGTTGTTGATCCGGACCATGTGGCTCGTCCGCGGCCGCGTGTTGAGGTACCCAAGCAGCAGGTAGCTGCGGCCGTGACGCCGCTGCCCCGACACCCTCGACCCCGCGTCCAGCGTGTCGCCGAAGGTGATCGCGTCCGCCGGGCACGCCTGCGCGCACGCCGTCGTGAAGAAGCCGTCGGGCACGTTCTCCAGGTCCTGCAGACGGCACTCCTGCCGCGCCGCGTTGATCCGCTGGATGCAGAACGAGCACTTCTCCATCACGCCGCGCGAACGCACCGTCACGTTCGGGTTCTTCTGCATGCGGCTGATCTGGTCGAGCTTCTCCCGCAGGCGCGGCGGCACCAGGTTCACGTTGATCGAGTTGTGCTCGGTCGAACCCGTCACCGTGTGGCCGAGGCCCCCCTCCGGCAGCACTTTCTCCAGCAGGCTCTTGCCGTAGTAGTCGCCGTTGAACCGCGTCACGCCGTAGTCGAAGTAGTTGTAACGCCGCACCTTGTACGGGCAGTTGTTCGCGCAGTACCGCGTGCCGATGCAGCGGTTGTACGTCATGTAGTTGATGCCCTCGGGGCCGTGCACCGTCGCGTTCACCGGGCACACCGTCTCGCACGGCGCGTTCTCGCAGTGCACGCACGCCACCGGCTGGTGCAGCATCTGCTCCGGTGAATCCACGCTGTCGCCGGTGAAATACCGGTCCACGCGGATCCACAGCAGCTCGCGGCCCTTGGCCGTCTCGATCTTGCCCACCGACGGGATGTTGTTCTCCGCCTGGCACGCGATCGTGCACGTCCCGCAGCCCGTGCACTTGGACAGGTCGATCGTCATCCCCCACTGCGGACCCGTCGAGTACGTCGACCCCGGGGCGGCGTCGTCCTTCGACTGGTTGTACGGGTTCACGTAGATCGACACGTTCGGCGGCGTGTGCGACAGCTCGCCCAGCCGCTCGCCGAAGTTCAGCTTGCCCGGGGTGCCGTACACCGGATCGGTGTCGTCCACCAGCTCGTCGCCGTGCTGCTGCCACCACTTCAGGTCCGCCTGGCGGACGATCGACGTCCGGCCCTCCATCGACCAGTGGTTCTGCGTGCTGGCGATCATGTACGACCCGCTCGCACGCTCCATCGACGCCCCGCGAGCCATCCACGGCGCCCGCGAGGTCCGCACGCCCGAGATATCAAACCCGACGCCGTCGCCGACCCGGCCGCACACCCGCCGGCCGTACCCCGTCGTCAGGATCACCGTGTTGTCCGCCATCCCCGGCAGCACCCAGAACGCCAGCTCGACCGACCGGCCGTCGACCGTCAGCTTGAACATCCGGGCGTGCGGGTACGTCCCGTCGGTGTAGGGGTCCGACGGGTCCTCCATCACGCCCAGCCGACGGGCCGTCGCCGGGCTCACCAGCGCCGGGTTGTCCCACACCACGCGCGTCCCGTCGCGCGGCATCTCCTGCAGCCACGGCACGTTCGAGAACCGGCCGCCCGCGATCACGTCGGTCGTGAACTTCACGTCCAGCGAGCGCTCGCCGGGCATGCCCGCAAGCTCGATCCCCGAGACGACCCTGGCGACGTCGGCGATCTTGATCTCCGGCGTCGCGGCCTGGCGCCCCGAACCGACGACCACGCCGTCGTGCAGCGCCGCCCGCCACTTCTTGTCGAAGCCCGCCTCGCCCATCTGCTTGCGCCAGGTCGACCGGACCAGCTCGTACCCGTCCAGCCGCGCCCCGCCGCGATCGTCCGATGCCAGGAGCGCCAGGAACTCGATCTCGCTCATCGGCTGCTGGAGCTTCAGGTCCGACGGCCCGTAGAGCGGCGCGATCATCGGCTGGATGGGAGCGATCGTCCCGTCCATCGCCCGCGTGTCGCCCCAGGCCTCGAGCTCGTGCGACCCGTTCAGCGACCACAGCGACGCGGCCGCCGTCTCCGTCGAGGGCACCGAGAGCGTGATCGTCTGCGGCGCCTTGGCGAAGGCCTCGGCGAAGCCAAGGTCCCCCGGAGCATCGAACACCGGGTTCACGCCCACGCAGATCACCGTCTTGATCGTGCCCGCGTTGATCTTCTCGACCGCGGCCCGCATCTGGGCCATCGAGTCGGCCGCCTCGTCCTCGGTCATCGGCTGGTACTTGACCACCTGGCCGACCGACTGCAGCGCCGCGTTCATCGCGCACACCAGGGCGTGCACCTCCGCCGGCAGCGACGCGCCCGCCACCACGACCGTCCGACCGCGCTTGGCCCCGTCGAGCAGGTCCATCACCACTTCGTCGATCCACGACGTACCCGACTCGGTCTTCACGTTGACGTCCGGGTCGCCCGCGGGGACGTTCTTGGCCATCACCGCCTCGATCAGCGCCTGCGACCCCGGGATCTGCGACTTCGACAGGATCTGCCGGGCGAGCGCGACCGCCACCGCCGGGAGCCGGCTCGGCGCCACCCGCAGACGGTGATCCGCGCAGCCGCCGGTGATCGAGAAGCCCGACTCGACCACGTACAGGCGGGACATCTCGTCCTTGGTCGTCTGCACGTTGCGCGTCGCCGCCCAGTCACGCGAGTGAGCCAGGCCGTTGGGCTCGGCCACCGGGTTCAGGAAATCGCGGTCGAGCGACACGATGACCCTGGCCTGCGCTATCGAGAGCTGCTCGCGCATCGGGGCGCCCAGCGCGATCCGCGTCCCTTCCACCGGCCCGCGGCAATCCGACGCGTCCCAGTTCACCCACGTCGCCTTGGACCACTTGCCGAGCACCGCCGCCTTGATCGCGTCCCGCGTCGGCGAGGCCTTCTTGTCGGCGATGATCGCGACGCTCGCCCCCTGGTCGCCGTCGGCGCCGCGCAGGTTCTCCGCCGCCCACGACCGGAAGTCCTCCCACGTGGCCTCGATCTGGCCGCGGGTGGAATTGCGGAACTGCGGGAATTTCAGGCGGTCGGGGTCGTACAGACCCATCACGTGCGCCTGGCTCCACACCGAGCTGCGGCCCTGGTTCACCGGGTGCAGCGGGTTGCCCTCGATCTTCGTCGGCCGCCCCTCGTGCGTCTCGACCAGGATGCCCTCGACGCCGCCGCCCGGCCGCGTCATCGACGTCGCGTAGTACAGCGGCTTGCCCGGGATCACCTCCTCGGGCACCTCGCGGCTGTAGGGCAAGATGGTCTGCTCGGGCCGCCGGCACCCGGGGATCGTCGCCGCGCCGGCCAGGGCGGCCGTGGCGCCCATGAACTGCAGGAACGCTCGACGCGAACCCGAGAGCAGCTCCGACGCGCTCGCCGGGAACTCACGCTCGACCAGCTCGCGGAACTCCGCCGTGTCGGCCACCTCATCGAGGCTGCGCCACGCGCGCGGCTGGCCCTTGCCGGCGGTCTGAAGAACCCGAGCCGTGCTCGCCAGTTCCGCCTTGCTCGGCTTCTTGGTCGGGCCCTTGGTCGTTGAATGGCATTGGTCAGTCATGAGAGGCACCAGAATTCGAGCCGTCGTCGGGCATCAGGCAACAGGCATTCGTGAAGGGGAGGGCGTCTGTCGCACCGGGCCCGGCTGTGATGCCTGATGCCCGGTGCGTGGTGCGCCCTAGTAGTGACACGCTCCGCAGTTCTCGGGCGGCACCAGCTTGATGTTCTCGAGAAGCTTGGCCGCCTCGCCCGCGTGCTCCTGCGGGTTGGCGAGCCGGTTCTCGACCGCGATCAGCTTGGTCACCATGTCCTTGGGCACGAGGTGGTTCTGCGGATTGACCTGCACGTCGCGGTGGCAATCAAGGCACCAGCTCATGCTCAGCGGCTGAGCGTGGTAGACGATCGGCATGCCCATGATCTGCCCGTGGCACGAGTAGCAGCTCACGCCCGCCGCGATGTGGATGTCGTGCGGGAAGTTGCGGACGTAATCCGGCAGCTTGTGCACCCGGTTCCAGGCGATCGGTTCGTCCTTGACGTACGCCTCGCGGACAAAGTCCGTCTTGGCCTTGTGCGTCGCGTTGGTGAACTGCACCAGGCGGTTGTCGGCGTGGCACCCGTAGCAGACGTGCACGGAAGGGATGTTCGCTTCCGAGCTCTGCTCGATCTTGCTGTGGCAGTAGCGGCAGTCCATCCCCAGCTTGCCCGCGTGCAGCTGGTGATTGAACCCGCCACCCGGCTGCACCGGCATGTACCCGACCCGCCAGAACTTCGGCGTCGCGTAGTACCAGAACAGCCCCACCGCGGCGGTCAGTCCGCCGACCACCCCCACCGCGAGCACCGGGGGCAACGAGTTCATCCATCTCGGGAATATCACCGACACGCTCGTGACTCCTGCGGTAATCTGCCCGACCGTACCCCGGCCGGGTTGCAAGAAAACCCCGACCGGACCGTCTTGGAACTCAACAGACTAACGTCCGGCGCATTCCTGTGCCGTCAAACAGATTTCTGTAGTACCGGAAATTTGTGCCGGCTCACCTACGCTGTCAAGCCTCACCTACTGTACGACAGCAACTGAGACCGATTCTCAGGAAGAAAATCGATGACCACCCAGAGACTTCACTTGGACGGGGTCGACGCCACCAAGCCTATCCGGAGCGGTCCGATACTCGTGTACGGATTTGGTACGGCAGTCGCCATGTGGTGCGCCTGGCTCCTCACCCACATCCCGGGCGTGGACCTCTCGCCTCCGATCGTCGGCGGCGTTCTCCTGGCAGTGCTCGCCGCCGGGATGGTCTTCGCCGGCTGGTCCCTTGCCCGGGGCGGCGCGCCGCGGCTCGGATGGATCGTCGGGGCCGGCGCGGGAACGCTCGCCGCGGCCATCAACCTCCTCGTGCTCGCTTCGTACTTGGTCGAGCAGGCCCGGCCGGGTACCAAGCCCGCCGAAGGCTTCGAAGGCCTCACGCCCGCCGCCGCGATCTACATCCCCGGCTTCCTGCTCGCCGGCGCTGTGATCGGCGCGCTGGGCGGGCTGATCGGCTCGGTCGTCGGCAAGTCGCCCCCTCCTCCCGACGGTAACTACGCCGGGCACGGACGCTGGCTCGCCCGGCTCTCGCTGGTTAGCACCGTCGCCGCGCTGCCGCTCATCATCCTGGGCGGGTTCGTCACCAGCACCGCGAGCGGCATGGCCGTCCCCGGCTGGCCCGACTCATACGGCGCCAACATGTTCCTCTTCCCCGTCTCGCTGATGAGCCACCCGCGCGTGTTCCTCGAGCACTCGCACCGGCTCTTTGGCGCGATGGTCGGCCTCTCGGTCCTGGCGCTCATGATCTACACGCTGCGGGTCGAGAAACGCCGCTGGGTCCGCGGCTGGATGATCGTGCTGTTCGTCGCCGTGTGCGTGCAGGGCGTGCTCGGCGGCCTGCGCGTCGTGCAGAACAGCACCGCCCTCGCCACGGTTCACGGCATCCTCGCGCAGCTCTTCTTCGCCGCGCTCGCCGCGGGCACCACCTACCTCACGCTGGGGTACCGCACGCTCAAGGCCTCGCCGCCGGTGACGTCGCTCCCGCCCGACGAAGTCCGCCACCCGCGCAAGCGGCGCATCGTCGTGGTCGCCCTGTTCCACCTGCTGATCGTCCAGCTCATCATGGGGGCGTGGTACCGCCACACCGGCCAGAACCACCCGCTCTACACCCACGTCGCGCTGGCGGTGGTCATCGTCATCCTGGGTTTCATCGGCGGGATGATGCTCCGCTGGACGCGGGACCTGCCCGATCCGGCCGCGCGGCTCAGCCGCCGTCTGGGCACGGGCCTGCTCGGCTGCATCCTGCTTCAGTTCGGCCTGGGCTGGCTTGTCCTGGGGCTGGTGTTCACCGGCACGGTGAAGGAAGCCGCCCCGCTCGCGCACGAGATGGACAGCAAGCCGCCTCCGCCGCGCTCCCAGGTGCTGGCGGCGACCGTGCACCAGGCCAACGGCGCCCTCATCATCGCCTTCGCCGCCGCCGGGACGGTGTTGGCACGGGGCGCGTCGCGACGGAAGCCGGTCGAGCAACCCTGACGGGGCGCGGACTTTCCGCTCTTGGGAGTTCGCGCCGCCGCTCGATCATGGCATACTGGGCGCGCCGGGCGTCGGCCCGGCGCCGGTTCGGCCACCGGGTGCAATCGCCCGCCCCGGGCGAGCGTTGTGCAACGAGCCCGCCCGGGCTGCTTCGCGGAGACCGTGTCCATGAGACGCTCACCCCCACCCCTGGGACTTGCTCCATCGCAGCCTGGCCCGCAGCCGGGCGCTGCGCCCGAAAAGTCCGAGAAGCTCTCGGCGTCGCTGAACCCCATCCGCCCCCACCACTTCGGCTACGACCAGGCCCGTCACCTCTTGTGGCGAGCCGGCTTCGGCGGCACGCCCGCCCAGATCCAGACCCTCGCCTCCTGGGGCCCTGAAAAGGCGGTCGACTACATCCTGGACTTCGACAAGGCCGCGGCCGATCCGGTGAGCGGCGACCTCTTCGACGCCGACATCATGCGCCCCGCCTCGGCCGAGGAGCGCGAGGCCTACCGCAAGGCCCAGCGCGCCCAGGATGAGGACGCTTTGGCCAAGTTCCGCCAGGAGCGCCAGAACCGCGAGCGGTCCGACCGCTCGCAGATGACCGAGATCCAGAAGTGGTGGCTCAAGCGGATGATCGAGACGCCCCGCCCCCTCGAAGAGAAGATGACCCTCTTCTGGCACGGCATCCTCGCGACCAACTACCGCACCATCGAGAACAGCTACCACATGTTCCTGCAGAACCAGATGTTCCGCAGGAACGCCCTGGGCAACTTCGGCCAGATGCTCTTCGACCTGATCCGCGACCCCGCGATGATCAAGTACCTCGACAACGACGAGAGCCGCAAGGGCCGACCCAACGAGAACCTCGCCCGCGAGATCATGGAGCTCTTCAGCCTCGGCGTGGGCAACTACACCGAGAGGGACATCAAGGAGGGCGCCCGGGCCCTCACCGGCTACACCTTCCGCGACGACGAGTTCTACTTCGATCAGAAGAACCACGACAACGGCGAGAAGGTGATCCTCGGCAAGAAGGCCCCGCTCGACGGCGACGGCTTTGTCAAGGCGATCCTCGAGACCCGGGCGTGCAGCGCCTACGTCGCCCGCCGCGTCTACGGCTTCTTCGTCAGCGAGCTGCCGCCCATCGAGCGCCTGCCCGACCGCGAGCTCGACCCCTCCGTGCGCACGGTGCTGAACGGCCTGGCCTCATCGCTCCTGGGCGCCCGCTACGACATCAAGCCCATGCTCCGCCGCCTGCTGCTGAGCGAGCACTTCTACAGCCCGCGCGTGATGAGCGACCAGATCAAGAGCCCGGTGGTGCTCGTCGTCGGCGCGGTGCGCTCGCTCAACACCCCCGTGCGCGACCTTGGCATCCTCAACGACGCCCTGGACCTCATGGGCCAGAACATCTTCTTCCCGCCCTCGGTCAAGGGCTGGGAGGGCGGTCGTTCGTGGATCAACACCTCGACGCTCTTCGTGCGCCAGAACATCCTCACGTTCCTGCTCACCGGCAAGAAGCCCGTCGGCTACGACCCCACCGCCGACTCCACCCGCTACGACCCGACCCAGCTCCTCGCCGAACTTTCCAAGGCCGACCCCTCCTCCGCCAACGACCCCGACCGCGTCGTCGAGTACCTGCTCAAACTCACGATCGGGCGGGCGCCGCCGGCGGCCCGGGCCTCGCTCACCGAGTTCGCCCGTTCGCGCGGCGGCACCATCACGCCCGACCTTGTCACCGCGCTGCTGTTGGTGATCACGACCATGCCGGAGTATCAGTTGTGCTAGAACGCACTGGGCTCTCGGCATCAGGCATCGGTGGAAGACCAGCCTTCGGCTTGGGATTGTCACCAGTGCCCAGTGCCCGATGCCTCGTGCCTTCTGTCTGATTCTCACCAGTGCCCAGTGCCCGAAGCCCAGTGCCTTTTTCGAGACACCCATGACCACGCCAACCTCCTTCACCCGACGCGAATTCCTGGGCTCGTCGCTCACGCTGGCCTCGGCATCGCTCGCCGTCCCGGCGTTCATCCAGGGATCCGCGTACGCGCTGCACAACGCGCTGGGCGGTCTCTCCTCCGCGCCGGGCGTGTCCGACGATCGCATCCTGGTCGTCGTCCAGCTCGGCGGCGGCAACGACGGCCTCAACACGGTCGTGCCGTACGGGATGAACCAGTACTACCGGGCCCGGCCCGCCATCGCGATCGCCGAGAAGGACGCGCTCAAGCTCTCGGGATCGGACGGCATCGGCATCCACCCCGCCATGACGGCCCTGCGCGAGATGTACGACAACGGACTCGCCGCGGTCGTGCAGGGCGTGGGCTACCCCAATCCCAACCGCTCGCATTTCAAGTCGATGGACATCTGGCAGACCGCCGACACCAGCGCCACCGGCGACGGGTGGCTCGGCCGCTATTTCGACGCCGAGTGCTGCGGCTACGGCAAGGGCGAGAGCGGCACGGCGCCGAAGTCTCCCAAGGCCCAGCGAGCCGACGCCACCGACGCCGCGTCATCCAGGGCCCAGACCACCGACAGCCCGGGCATCGCGATCGGCCGCACCGCGCCGCTCGCCATGCAGGGCCGCATGATCAAGCCCATCTCCTTTGAGTCCGCCGAGCTCTTCCGCTGGGCCGGGCAGGACATCCACGCGTCGCTCGCCGACCCCTACAACCGCATCGCGCGCCGCGAGCCGGCCGCCACCGAGGTCCGTCCCGACTCCAACGCCGCCTTCCTCATGCGCACGAGCCTCGACGCGCAGGTCTCCTCCGAACTCATCCGAAAGGCCGTCGCGCTCCGCCCGGCCACCGCGTTCCCCGGCAACGAGCTCGGCCGCCAGCTCTCCATGGTTTCGAGCATGATCCGGGCCGGTCTCAAGACCCGCGTCTACTACGTCACGCAGGGCGGCTTCGATACCCACTCCGGCCAGGGCGGTCCGCAGGGCCGTCACGCCAACCTGCTCCGCGACTTCACCACCGCCGTCAAGGCATTCCAGGACGAGCTCAAGGCACAGGGCAACGAGGGCCGCGTCCTGACCATGGCCTTCAGCGAATTCGGGCGGCGCGTCGGCCAGAATGCCTCGGGCGGCACCGACCACGGCACCGCCGCGCCCATGTTCCTCTTCGGCACCATGGTCAAGCCGGGCGTGCACGGCGACCACCCCTCGCTCCAGGACCTCGACGACGGCGACCTGAGGTACAGGATCGACTTCCGCAACGTTTACGCGAGCGTGCTCGACGACTGGATGAAAGCCAGCTCTCGGGAGATCCTCGAAGGCACGTACAAGGGCCTCGCGGTCATCAAGAAGGGCTGAAACGTCGCACTTTCCTCCCGTGCCACTGGCGGCTGGTCCGCCGGTGCTGTGTCAGTGCTCGCCTCGCCCTTCCTTTGAACTTTGCGATTTGAGCTTTGAACTTATCCCGCGCCGCCACTGGCCAACGAATGGCGTGCTTCCAACACATTTCACATAACTGATCGCACCGAAAGGTCACACCGCGGCGGGCCGGCTCCCCGCGCTCACTCGCTCTTGACCTTCGACTTCTTCCCCGGCTTGCCCTCGGGCTCCTGCAGCATCTTCGCGTCCTCATCCGTCACGTACAGGATGCACTGACACGACACGCACTTGGTCAGCCTGCCGGACCCCAGCACCGAGCTGATCGTCTCGATCGGGATCGACATGTTGCACGACGAGCAGTTGTACTCGTGACGCTTGCGGTCCTGGATCTCGATCTTGGCCATCGCCTCATCGCCCCGAGCCCGCACCAGGAGCTCGAACGCGTGCAGCGCTTCCTTGGGAATGTCCGCCGTCAGGGCGTTGCGCTCCTTCTGGAGCTCCTCGAGGCGGTCCTTGATCTCCGCGGCCCGGCGGTCGCGGTCTTCCTGCGCCACCTTGGCGATCTTGGCCTTCTCGTCGCGCTGCGCCTGGATCTCCGCGAGCTGCTTCTTCAGCTCGTCGGCCTTGGTCATCTGTTCCAGCGCCTCGGTCTCGGCCTTGTCCCGCGCTTCCTTTAGGTCGTTGAGCTCGGTCAGGAATCCCTTGTATTCCTTGTGCTTCTGCGAGGCGTCCATCCGGTCGCGCACGGTCTTGAGCTTCTCATCCAGCCGAGCCACTTCGCTCTGCCGCTCGGCCCCCACCGCCGTCATCTGGCGGATCTGCCCTTCCAGCCCGGACAGCTTGGTTTCCAGTTGCGTCAGGCCGGACGTCTGCTCGGCGTAGTACTTTTCTGCCGTTCGCAGACGTGATTGAAGTCCGCGAAGCTGTTTGTCAACCAGAAAAACCTTGAGAAGCTTCTGCGTGACGGTCATTCGGCACTCCGGGCGACCACGAGGCGATTCCGTGAACAGTGTATCCCGGAAGCGACCCCATCAGCCGGATTTCGTTTCCCGGCCGCCCTACCCCCCGGGCGGGCTGACCACTCGCAGCCACCAGTACGCCACCGGGGCGACCAGGATCAGGGAATCCAGCACGTCCAGCAGCCCGCCGAACCCCGGCAGGCTCCGCCCGGAGTCCTTGAGCCCCGCGTCCCGCTTGAACAGGCTCTCGCCCAGGTCCCCGAGCTGGCCCACCACGGCGAAGACCATCCCCGCCAGGAACCCGATCCACAACGGCGGCACCGCCACCCCTGTCAGCCGGTTCACGACCCACAGGCCCGACGCCCCCACCAGCCCCGCGAAGATCGTCCCGCCGAAAAGGCCCTCCCACGTCTTGCCCGGGCTCAGCCAGTAGATCAGTTTGTGGTGCCCGATCGCCTTGCCCGTGAAGTAGGCACCAATATCAGAGCTTTTGGTCGTCAGAAGGGCCCACAGCAGCATCCACACCGAGTGCTCCGACCGGATTAGCAGCAGGCAACCGAACATCAGGCCCAGGTACACGAACGCGAGCATCGCCCCCGCCGCCGACGCCAGGATGCCCTCGACCGTCCGGTCGCGCGAGTAATACGTCTGCGACGCCAGCAGCGAGATCGCCGCCGCCGCCGCCATCGCCGGGCCCGTCAGCGTGCGGCCGGGATCAAAGAGCGCCGTTCCGCAGGCGACCATGCCGCTCGCCGCGGCGAGCGGCGTCACAAACCTTGATGCAACCACACCTTTGGCGCGGATCATCCCCGCCAGTTCCAGCGCCCCTCCCCAGGCCAGGAGCAGGCAGATCGGACCCACGATCAGCCCCGGCGGATAGGTGCCCTCCCCCATCCACGGGGGCATCACCGACGCGTCGACCCGCTCGTCGAGCAGCGACAATCCGATCACCAGCAGGATGAGCACCGGACCAAGGAGCAGGCGTTTGACCATGATGCACGTTCCGACCAGGGCTGATCACACCCCGCGGGCCACAGAATAGCCGGAATCCATCATCCGCCCTTTCTCGGACCTCCACTTCCGTTCGGCGATCACCATGCCCCGTGATGATCGCAGCCGCTCGCGATGAGCCTGTGAATCCGGGGGCTCGATCTTGCCGAAACACGGCACACGCACGTGTCGGTCGAGTGGATCGATGCGGATGAAGAGATTCTCATACGGAAAACCCTCGCGAATTCATGATCGATCCGACTATAAACGCGGGGACTGTCGCGGGCGGGACCATGCCGAATTCGTCATCACAATCGGGCCAGCACCACCCCAGCCCGCCGCCAAAGTCGGCGCCCATCGTGCTGGTGGTCGACGACTGCGAGGACATCCGCGAAGCCCTGGCTCGGCTCCTCAGGAGTGACGGGTACACCCCCGCCCAGGCCGCCGATGGCGGAGAAGCGCTCGCCTATCTGCGCGAAACGATCCCGGCGCTCATCATCACCGACCTTTCGATGCCGGGCATGGACGGGATCGAACTGGTCCATCACATCCGCCACGATGCCCGGACCCGGGCCGTCCCGATCATCATGTTCAGCGCCACCGGCGGAAGCGCCGTCGAACAGGCCCATGCCGCCGGCGTGCAGGGCTACGTGCTGAAGGAGTCCATGGACTGGGCCAAGCTGCGGCAGGACATTCTCCGCCTCGCCGGGCCCGGCATCCGCGATCACCACCCGCCGGCCGTCATCTCCGCCCGCGCCCGAGATGCAAGCTGATTCATCCTGATTTCAACCAGCCCAAAGCTCGACAATGCGGTTCGGTGACATGATCTGGGTCGTCACCAACAACCGAAGGACGCGTCACACGCTTGTGCCCCTGATCGCCGCCAAGGGATACACAGCGCTCGATCTTGACTGCGGCGACGAGGTCCCGCGCCGGATGCAGTTCCAGATCCCGTCGCTGGTGATCATCGACTGCGGGATGCCCGACAGCTTCAAGACCCTCGCCGAGCTCCGCGCCCAGCCCAACTCCCACGTCGTCCCGGTGGTCATGTTCAGCGACGACGCCCCCGGTCACCGTGAGCGAGCCCTGCTCGGCGGCGCCAACGCCTTTGTCGAAAAGGGAACGCTCGACTGGGCCGAGCTGCTCGCCGAAGTCACGCGGTTCGCCGGTCCGCCGCCCGCCGACCAGGCCGACTGCTGAACGGCGCCCGGCCCGGACCTCGCCAATCCCCACACCCACCTGAAGCCCAAGCGCGGCGCACGCGCGGGCGTCGGCACGCCGTGTTGCCGCCGCCGGCTCTCGCCGGCCGACGCTACCGCCTGCGCTGCGAGTCGGTGATGCGGCGGGACGCCCGCCAGAGAAGCCACAGGTACGCCGCGATGATCGCCCCCACGGAGCCGTACGCCATGATCGCGTAGCCGGTGCTGGTCATGCGCGCATCCCCGAGATCGGGGTGCCCTGCCCGCCGAACGTGGGCACGTGGTCGTGATCGTGGTCGTGACGGCCGCCGTTTACGCGCCGCGAACGGATGTTGATCTCGAAGCGGTACTGGACCATTGCGCCGCCCAGCAGCAGCATCGCCAGCACGCTGACCAGCAGCGTGTACCGCATCCGCCCGTCCATCTGGATCGATTCGGGGTGGACGTCGGGCATGAGCTGCGTGGAGAGGTACACCAGCGGGACGTCCAGGAACGCGATGATGCCGTAGACGGCGCACGCCATCGCCCGCCGCTGCGGGCTGGCGATCGCCGACCGCAGCGCCACGTACGCCGCGAACAGCAGCCACATCACCAGGCTGAACGTCAGGCGCGGCGTCCACATCCACCACTGGCCCCACACGTCCTTCGCCCACACCATGCCCGTCACCAGCACGACCGAGCAGAAGACGACCGATACCTGCCCCGCCGCCTCGGCCATGTCGTCGAACACCGGCCGGCGCTGCCACAGGTAGCACGCGCTCGACACGAACACCGCCGCGCACGCCAGGAACGCGCACACCGCCGACGGCACGTGGACGTACGTGATCTTCTGGCACATCCCCATGACGGGGTCGACCGGCGCGTAGATCACCACCATCGCGATCCAGCCCGCCAGCACCGCCGCGATCAGCGATCGACTCACCGGCAGCAGGAATCGGGACCGAACACGCATCGATCACCTCAATCCCCCGAGATCCGCCGCGGAGCATGCCCCTGCGGGCGACGCACCAGACGCACGACCACGCCCGCCCCGATCACCAGCATCAGCCCCATCCCCGCCACGAAGGGCACGACCCAGCCGCCGGTCGACACCGTCGCCGCCGTCGGGGCCGTCTCGAACTGCTTGGTGAGCACCACCACGCCCACGTCCGACCCCGCGGCGATGTTCGACCCCTGGAACATCTTCATCCGGATCGCGCCCATGTCCTGCACCCCGCCGACGGTGACGCTCGCCGCCTGCGTCTCGACGTCGTCGGGCACGAAGAACACCGCGTGATCGATCGGCGCCGCCGACCGCACCTTCAGATCCGCGAGGCCGGCGTTCACCGGCACGCGGTACGAGTACTTGAACGTGCTCTGCCCGGGCATCAGCGGCATCTGCACCGTCAGTTCGTTCGCGTCGAACTTCGTGCAGCACCAGCCGTGGAACCCCTCGTCGAGCTGGATCGTCTGCGCCTGGGCCGGCAGCGACAGGCGCACCACCGGGCGCTTGCCCGCCTCGTCCGGCGCGCCCCCGATCCATGTCCGGTCCGACGGGTTCTCCACCACCACCGTCTCGCTCACCTGGAAGCCCATCGGCCCGGGTGTCGCAAGCATGTGCCGCATCGACACCTTCCACGGCGGCGCCTCCTCGGTCGTCTCGTACACCGTCACCGCCATCGACGCCTGCGACCGCGAGGGCGTCATCTCCGGGCCGACCTCCTGGTACGTCACTCCCGCGTACTTGATCCGCACCAGCGGACGCACGCCGGCCCCCACCGGGACGTCGCCGAGCATCACCAGGCCCTGGTCGTCCATCTTGGTCGCATAATGCTGGAGAGACCGGTTCCCCACCACCATGTCGATCTCGACTTCGGCACCCGTGATCGCCGGCGCGTCCTTCGTGCCCTGCACCGCGCGGATCGCGAGGGTGCCCCGACGCGCGGCCGCCGAGGCCTGGGTGTCGCCGCTGGGAGGTGCGGCATCCTGGGCGAACCCCAGGCTCGTCATCAGGGCCACCGTCAGCACCCCTCCCAGGATCAGGGGCCTCAGGCGGGCGGGCACTGGGTGACGGGGATCGTTCTTGTTGCCACGGTGCGGCATGCGCGCGGCGCTCCTTACCTCCTGACGGAATGCAAGCGCGATGCCAGCGCACGATCGACGGGGCTCGACCAAGGAATCAACCGGTCATTGGATCGCACGCCGGAAGGCGTAAGAACCCAGGGACACCCCGGGGTGGGTGGAAACCGGTTCCTTCTCACAAATAGGAGTTCATGACTAGGAAGTCTCTTGTATGTGAGAAGGCGACCGTTCGCGACCCGCTAAAGGGCCTTCAGACCTGGTGGCAGTTCAGGCAGAGCTGGCTTCCCGTGTTTGGGATGACGAGAAGGTCCTTGTGCCGCGAATAAGTGCTGTGGCAGGACCCACAACCCATATATGAACCAAACAAACGGATACGGTGGTCCAGCCTGGCCGCCGGCTTGAGCATCGACTCCGAACCTCTCTTAAGCAGCCCGGCGCCGTAGGCAATCTCGACCGGGTGGTCATCTTCTGAGCCCATCTCCGACCGGCCGACGATCCGGTGGTTCCCCGCGTCGGTGGCGACCGAGCCGTCGTGGCAGCTCATGCACTCCCGGGTCTCTGTTCCCCTGGTTGCTTGGGCGAGTGCCGAGCTGACCCCGACTTCCGCCCCGACCAGGTGAGCCCGTCCCCAGTCTCCCACGTGCGGGCTGGCCCGGGTTGCGGTCGTGTGGCACTGGGAGCACAGCCCCAGCTCGCTCAAACCCGGGCGGAGCATCGCGCCCATGCCGCCGGCGGCGTGCTCCCGGGGCTCGTGGCACGTCGTGCAGGTCATTTTCCCGTGGTCCAGAACGAAGGGTTCGGGGATCTGCATGCTCGGCACCACACCCACAGGGTGCGAAAGCCCCGGATCCATGGCGTGGCAATCGGTGCAGCTTGCCGTGAGGGCGGTGCCGCCCGAGGCAAGCGATGTGGCGGGCCCGAGCGTGGGCAGCCCCGTACGCCATCCGGCCATCGAGACGGCGACGAGCCCGAGAATGATCGAGCCCGCCCACGCGGCGGGGAGTACGTTCGCCCACGTCTTGGCATGAAATCGGTCTTTGTTCGTATGCTGTGGAACAGGAACCATCGTGCCCACAGATCGACACCCAAGACCGGTCAGTCGCCGTGGAGCGACATGAATCTTTCCCCTCGGATACGCCTGTACGGGATATTCCTGTCCTTGAGAGTCGCGGGCGGAGCGGGACCGAGAAAAAGGCCGTTTTTGCCCCTTCCAGACACAAAGGATATCAAGATGCGGTTTGGTACGGCACTTGCACCAAGGGAAGTGCGGAGCCGAGAGAAGGCTCAATCGGGGCTCGGGTGTTCGGGCCCCTCCGGACCAGTGAGAATGATGAGGTAGAGCAATGAACATCAACCGTACAGCGTGGCTCGGAGCGGCGACCCTGGCAGTGCTGGCCACTACCGCGAGCGCCCAGATCGTGAATACCAAGCACAACTTCAGCTCGATGGCCTGGTCGGGCGGCGAGATCTGCAAGCCCTGCCATACGCCGCACTTCGCCATGAAGGAAGCCGGCGCCCTGTGGAACCACGAGCTGACCACCGCCACCTACCTCATGTGGGAAGGCGAAGGCACGGCCGAGACCGACCTCGACAAGCGCAGCCGTCTGTGCCTGTCGTGCCACGACGGCACGGTGGCTCTGGACAGCTTCGGCGGCATGACCGGCACGAGCTTCATCACGGCGACGGCCAACATGGGCCTGGACCTCGAGGACGATCACCCGATCGGCCGCGACGCGGTGTATCCCGTGGAGGGCAGCAGCCGGTTCAACCCCGCCAACACGCTGCCGAGCACGATGCGGCTGCGCGACTGGACGGATGAGAACGGCGTGATCCAGAAGGTGGTGAGCTGCGGCACCTGCCACACCGCCCACGGCCGCGGATTCCCCTACCTGCTCAACATCAGCAACTCAGCCTCGGCGATGTGCCTGGAATGCCACATCAAGTAAGCCCGCCATCAGCCGATCGAGAGAATCATCTCCAGGCTGCAAAGCGCCGCCCCGTCCCCGAGACGGGGCGGCGTTGTTTTTTGAGCTGGACGGGTCGTCTGGACGACCGGTGATTGGCACCGAAGTTGTAGTTAATCTACCAACCCTTGTCCCACCGGGAGATTCCGCATGTTCCGTCAACCGTCCCATCGCTGTTCGACTGTTCCGGCAGCAACCTTCCTCACCCTCGCCGCGTGCCTGTTCGCCGGCGGCCTGGGTCTGGCTGGGTGCGCCGCGACTCCGGAAGCCAAGACCAGCGCGAAGGCCGCGCCGCAGGGGATGTACGCCTTCTGGCCCAAGTACCCCGATGAGCCGCGGATCCAGTTCGTCCGGTCCATCTCCGTCAGCACCGACGTCGCCCCCAGCCAGGCCAGCGGCCTGGAGAAGCTGGTCTTCGGCAAGGAAAACGTCAACGACGTCGCGGCGGTCTACAAGCCCTACGGCGTCGATTGCCGCGGCGGCAAGATCTACGTCTGCGACATCCGCAGCGCGTGCGTTACGGTGTTTGACATCGCCAAGAAGCAGACGCGGCTGGTCGGCGTGTCGGGCGTCAACCGCCTCGCCCACCCCGTGGACGTCGCGGTCGCCGACGACGGGATGATCTATGTCGCCGACAACGAGCAGGGCAGCGTCCTGGTGTTCGACGCGTCGGAGCGGTACCTCCGGCCCATCGGCAAGAGCAAGGCAAAGCCGGTCTCGGTCGCCGTCCACGGGGAGAAGCTCTACGTGTGCGACATGGCCGCGCAGGTGGTCGAGGTGTTCAACCGCAAGGACGGGACCCCGATCGGGACGATCGGATCGGTGGGCGACGGCGACGGCCAGTTCCGGCTCCCGCTGTGCGTGGACGTCGACAAGGCCGGGAACATCTACGTCGTCGACATGATGCGGTGCCGCATCCAGAAGTTCTCCCCCGAGGGCCAGTACATCTCGGGGCTGGGCCAGATGGGCGACTACGCGGGCGCGTTCGTTCGGCCCAAGCACATGGCCGTCGATTCCGACGGCATCCTGTACGTCGTCGATGCCGCGTTCCAGAACGTCCAGATGTTCGACGACCAGGCGCGCCTGCTGATGCACTTCGGGGCGGCCGGCACCTTCCCGGGTTCGATGGACATGCCCGTGGGCGTGTGCGTCACCGACGAGGGCGTCGATCTCTTCAAGGACGAGGTCCACCCCGGTTTCAAGCCCAAGCGGCTGGTGATCGTGACCAACCAGTTCGGTCCGTCGAAGGTCTCGATCTACGCGATGGGCACTCGCGTCGAGTCGTACTCGCTGGCCGATCTGTCCTCGTCGATGGTGGACCTCCCGACGGGCGCCACGGCGAGCACGGGCCCGCGCGACCTGCAGATGTCGGCCGACGACGAATCGACGCTCGGGCCCGAGCCGGGGACGGAACCTGCCGAAGAAGGTGAGGAAGAGGCCGCGGACGAGGCGGGCGGCGGGTCGGCCGGCCCCAAGTAGCACACCCTTTCCGGGAAAGACGCTGGATGACCGGTCCTGGCGGCGACATTCTCCATCGGAGGGCGCGTGGCGGACGACTGGCCGCCGCGCTGTTTCTTGGGGGGGCGTTCGCGGCGGCGTGGGCGGGGTGCTCGGTCGAGAAGAACTACAAGCTCCTGAGCTTCTTCTTCGACGGGGTGCCCGACCCCGACCAGGTGCGCGCGGTGCAGGAGGCGGCGGCTCGGGGCGAGGGCGATCTGACCCAGAGCCCGACGTACACGGTGCACCAGCCGTACAAGGAAGAGAAGTGCGCGGACTGCCACCGCGGCCGCCTGCGGATCAGCCGGAACAACTCGTCGATCTGCATGGAATGCCACCCCGGCTCGACCGAGGGCCACGCGGTGATGCACGGCCCGGTGGCCGCGGGCGCGTGCATGTGGTGCCACGCGCCGCACGAGTCCGCATTCCCGGCGCTGATGCGGTCCAAGCCGCGCGACGTGTGCATGCAGTGCCACACCGAGGAGATGCTCGTCGATCCGCGCGTCCCGGAACATTCCGACCCCGCCCAGGACTGCCTGACGTGCCACTACGGCCATGGCAGCGAGGAACGTTTCATGCTCAAGCCGCAGTCGGCCCGTCTGCCCGCCGGCGGGCCCGCGCCTGTTGAACCGCCGGCGGGCCAACCACCGGATCGCCCCCCCGGCGCTGAGGGCCCGTCCCCGGAGGACTCGCGGGGTCCGATCGAGTAGATGCCGCCCGTCGTCCGACGCCACGCTCATGCCAGGTTCACCCTCCCCGATCATTGCAGCCGCCGGCGTCCTGATGTGCGCCGCGGGGGTGGCGCGGGCAAGGCAGGACGCGGCGGCGGCGCAGCCGGAGGCGGTCGAGAACGGACCGGTGATCGTGGGGGCGCGGCGCGGGACGTTCAAGCCGCTGGAGTTCCGCAGCCTCTCCGCCGGGTTCGGGTTTGAGGCCAGGTACTACAACGACGAGCAGACGCAGGCCGACGGGACCACCATCAAGGAGACGGAGACCAGGCTCAAGACGACGCTGGACCTGAGCTGGGAAGCGGGGATCGGCCACGAGAACCTGATCGATTTCCTGGGCGACGCCCAGCTCGGCATCCAGGACATCGACATCGACAGCGACATCGAGGGCGCCGGCGAGGACACCAGCGACCTGTCCACGATGTACAACCTGCGCCTGACCTTCCTGCGCGAGAGCGACCTCCCCACCACGCTCTACACGCTGCGGGACGAGATCGACACCGACCGGCAGTTCGCCGGCACGATCCACTCGGTCAACTCCGAGACGGGGCTGATCTCGACCCTCAAGTCGCAGGTCGCGCCCACCACGCTGCAGATCTTCCACCGCGAGCAGGACCAGAGCGACCCCCTGGGGACGACGGACTACAGCCTCACCCAGGACACGATCAGCATCGACAACACCATCTACATCAGCGACATCCAGCGGCTGGAGATCGACTACACGTTCGACCACATCAACGAGGAGCAGGGCGAGTTCTACGAGGACAACTACGACCGCAACGACGGCACCTTCACGCACCAGTGGAACTTCGGCTCAAACGGCCTGGACAACCTGCGGTCGTCCTTCCGCCTCTACACGCAGACGGGCCTGGTCCCCCAGGACACCTACCGGCTCGACGAGCAGCTCCGGCTCTACCACTCCGACCGCTTCGACACGCACTACGACCTGACGCTCGAGGACCGGACGATCCAGGGCCAGCAGCAGAAGTTCGCCCGGGGCCTGACGGGCTTCCGGCACAAGCTGTACGAAAGCCTGGTGACGACGGGGAACATCGGCGCCAGCCAGCTGGACGTGCAGGACATCTTCACCAGCGACGAGGTGTTCGCGACCCTGGGCGTGGACTACACCAAGAAGGTGCCGTACGGCCGGCTGAACGCGGGGGCGGGCATCGGGTTCGTCACCCAGGACAACGGCGACCGCGGGTCGTCGCTCACGGTTCTCAACGAGCCGCGCACGTTCAACGACCCCTTCCCGATCACGATCACGCGGCAGAACATCATCGAGTCGTCGATCCGCGTGACGGCCGCGGGCGGCTTCCCGGTGTACCAGCTCGGGTCGGACTACACCGTCGACTGGTTCCCGGATCGCGTTGAGATCAGCCGCGTCGTCGGCGGCGCGATCGCCGATGGCGAGACGGTGCTGATCTCGTACGAGATCGGCCCGGAGCCCGGCAACACGGTCGACACCGTCACCAACACCGTGTCGCTGCGCTACATGGTCGAGGAGGGATGGCTGCGCGGCCTGTCGCCGTACGTCATCTACCGGCGCACGGACCAGGACATCAGCGCGCAGGACCCCTCGCTCTTCACGGCCGACGACGTCAACTCGCTCACGTACGGCGTTGAGTACCGGATCGGCGGTCTGTACCTCCGGGCCGAGCAGGTCAACTACGACAGCACCATCCAGCCTTATGATTCGCTGCGGCTGGAGGCCCGGTACGAGCAGCGGTTCAGCCGCGATTCCTCGCTGTTCCTCAGCGCCCAGCACGACACGATCGAGTACCGCAACGCCGGCCAGGGAGAGGCCGAGCTGAACCGGCTCGAGGCAAAGTGGAACCAGGGACTCGGGCCTTCCCTGGACTTCTCGGTCGACGTGATCTATCGCGACGAGCAGGAATCCGACGGCGGGAGCACGAACGGGCTGGAAGAAGGGCTGGAGATCAGCTGGCGCAAGCGGCAGACGTCGATGTTCGTCTCGCTGCGGAACTCGAACCTGGACGGCGACCTGGTGGACACCGATTCACAGGCCTTCGTGTTCGGGTTCCGGCGAGATTTCTGAGCAGGTAAGTGAGTCGGCGAGCAAGCGAGCAGGCGAGTAAGCGAGTAAGCGACATGCGGGAACGTTGCGGAGGCAAAGGGTTGGCGGAACGGGGTCGATCGTGGCTGCGTGCGCTGGGGGCACTGGCCGCGAGCACGGCGGTGGTGCTCGGGGGCTGCGGGCGTCCCGCGGGGGTCATCTTCGACCCCGCCAATGCCGCCTACCAGTGGCCCGGCCCGCCGGACGAACCCCGCGTGCGCTACGTGGGGTCCCTGACGTCCGACGCGGATCTCAAGCCGGGTATCAGCGGGCTGGCGGCCCTGGGCGAGACGCTCTTCGGCAAGGACGATCAGCACTTCTTCCTGAGCCCGATCGCGGTGTGCAGCGACGGCGGTTCGCGGGTGTTCGTCGTGGACAGCAACGCGCAGCTCGTGCACATGTGCGATCTGTCGACGCGCCGGTACGAGCGCTGGGTCCCGCCCAAGGAGGCGCCGCCGTTCTCGATGCCCGTGGCCGCGGCGTGGGATCCCGCCGGGCGGCTGCTGGTCAGCGACAGCGTCGCGGGCCGCATCGTCGTGTTCGACGGGTCGGGTTCGTACGTCGGGGAGCTGGGATCGGGCGTGCTGAGCCGCCCGTGCGGGATCGCGGTCGACTCACGCGGCGGGAGGCTCTTCGTGGCCGACAGCGCCGCCCATCAGGTGGTAGTGCTGGGGCTGGACGGGCGCGAGGTGGCACGGATCGGCGAGCGGGGGGCCGGGCCGGGCCAATTCAACTTCCCGACGCAGGTGACACTGGACCGGCGCGGCCGGCTGCTGGTGAGCGATTCGCTGAATTTCCGGGTGCAGATCTTCTCGGACGCTCTGGAGCCGGTGACGGAGTTCGGCACCAAGGGCGACATGCCCGGTTACTTCTCGCAGCCCAAAGGGCTCGGCGTCGACTCATCCGACCGGCTCTTCGTGGTCGATGCCAACTTCGAGGCGGTGCAGGTCTTCGACGTGGCCGCGGACCGGCCGGTGCTGCTGATGACCTTCGGCCGGGAGGGCCGGGGCCCGGGCGAGTTCTGGCTGCCGTCGGGGCTGCACGTCGACGGGGAAGGAAAGATCTGGGTGGCCGATACGTACAACCGCAGGGTGCAGGTCTTCGCGCCGATAGAAAGGGCGGAGGCGGCCGGAGTGAGCGGCGACACGGCGGGCGCCGAAGGAGAACCGCGATGAATCGACCCGCAGGATGGCGCAGCGCGATGCTGGTATGGGCCGCGGCGGGCACGGTTTCGGCGCAGCCGACCAGCGTGGTCTACGGCCCGCACAACCTCAGCGCCGGCGGCACCGGCCCCGTGCGCGCGGTGATGGAAGACCAGGTCTGCATCTTCTGCCACACGCCGCACAACGCCTCGCCCATCAAGCCGCTGTGGAACCGCGCGCTGCCGGTGGAGGCGTACACGATTTACCGGAGCAACTCGCTGGACGCGCTGCCGGACCAGCCGACGGGCACGTCGAAGATGTGCCTTTCCTGCCACGACGGGACGATCGCGCTGGGCAGCGTGGTCTCGCGCGACATGCCCATCCAGATGGCCGGCGGCATCACGACGATGCCGGCGGGGTCGTCGCTGCTGGGGACGGACCTGTCCGACGACCACCCGATCTCGTTCCGCTACGACTCGGGCCTTGCGGCGAAGGACAACAAGCTCCGCCAGCCGTCTTCGCTCCCGCACCAGATCCTGCTCGACCGCAACGCCGAGCTGCAGTGCACGAGCTGCCACGACGCGCACAACAACGTCAACGGCAACTTCCTGGTGATGAACAACGACCAGTCGCAGCTGTGCCTGTCGTGCCACCAGGTCGGCACGACCTCGATCACCGGTCACCAGCAGTGCTCGGCGTGCCACCAGCCGCACACGGCCCCCAGCGGCCCGTACCTGCTGCGCGCGGCCACGGTCTCACAGACGTGCGTGAGCTGCCACGACGGGTCGGTCGCCGGCGCGGCGAACATCGCCGGCGACCTGAACAAGCCCTGGGTCCACGACACCAACAGCCCGGTGGACCCGCCGGGTCACATGTCCGAGCACACGTCATGCTCGAGCTGCCACGACCCGCACACGATGCAGCCGGGGGCCGGGCGTGCGCCGTCGGTGCACCCGAGCTTCGGAAAAATCGCGGGCATGTCGGCGTCGGGATCGTTTGTGAACAACGCGAGCTACGAGTTTGAAGTGTGCTTCAAGTGCCACGGGATGAACTCGAACATCCAGCCGACGGTACCCCGGCAGATCACGGCAACGAGCATGCTCGCACAGTTCAGCCCCAGCGCGGTGTCTTCGCACCCGGTGGAGGCTCCGGGTCATAACAACCAGGTACCGAGCCTCAAGCCCGGCTGGACCACCGGCAGCATGGTGTACTGCAGCGACTGCCACGGGTCGGACTCGGGGAGCAAGGGCGGCGGGAGCGGGCCCGACGGGACGCACGGGTCGCACAACGGGCCGCTGCTGACGGCACGGTACGACACGGAGGACTACACCACCGAGAGCGCCTCGGCCTACGCGCTGTGCTACACGTGCCACGACCGCAACTCGATCCTCAGCGAGAACAGCTCGTTCAAGGGGCACCGCAAGCACATCGTGAAGGAGCGCACGCCCTGCGCGGCCTGCCACGATGCCCACGGCATCCCGTCGGGACAGGGCAACTCGGTCAACAACAGCAACCTGATCAACTTCGCGACGGGGATCGTGCTGCCCGATCCGCGGACGGGCAGGCTCGAGTTCCGCGATACGGGCATGTTCCGCGGCGAGTGCTTCCTGAGCTGCCACGGCAAGGACCACAGCCCGCTCAAGTACGAGGATTGAGTGGGTCAGCGGCCGGGCGCCTGCGGGTCGGCGGGGACCTTGCCCGCCGGGTCTGCGGGCGCCGTGGTCTTGGTGGCCGGCGTCCTGGTCGCGGTGGTCTTCGCGCCGGGATCACCGTAGAGCTTCATGTTGACCGGTTCGACGCGGTCGAACTTGGCGGGCTTGTGGCAGCCGGGCGAGCACGAGCCGCCGGTCTGGGTGGGCTCGTAGTTGATGGGCAGCTTCCACTCGCCGAAGGAGACGCTGTCGGCGACCTGGGTCTGGAACTTGCTGGCGTGGAGCGTGTGGCAGGCCCGGCAGCTTCGGCTGCGCGAGCTCGACACGACGTGGACGTTGTGGAGGTTGCGGGTGCCGTCGCGGAAGTTGGTCTGGAGGGTGGCGGGCTGGGCGAGGATCAGCGACTTGTCGTGGCAGCCGAAGCACAGGGCGTAGGCGTCCTCGCTGAAGGGCTGGTAGAACTCCTGCGAGAAGTGCCGCACCAGGAGCTGGCGCTGGTTCCCGCCGTGGACGTCGTGGCAGGCGCTGCAGTCGCCGGTGTTGATGGGTCCGTGCCGGTGGAGCGAGTCGTTGGTGAGCTCGGGCACGCCGCGGACGGTGCGGGCGTCGGAGACCTTGATCGACTTGGTGTGGCACTTCATGCAGGTGGCGACGGGATCGTCCACGAACTGCATGGCGTGGTTGCTGGCGTGGGGCGAGTGGCAGTTGGTGCAGGACTTGGCGTCGGTCACGGCGCCGTGGGGGACGGTCGCGGCGGCGATCGCCTTGCCCGTGTCCTGGTGGCAGGAGATGCACAGCTCCTTGGATTCGAGCTTGAGCGCCGCGGCGTGGTCGGTGGCGTGGGGCGAGTGGCAGTTGAGGCAGTCCTCGACGGGCTTGTGCGGGAACGCCGAACCGCTGATCGACTTGCCGACCTCCTCATGGCAGGAGAGGCAGAGCTCCTGCGGCGAGTTGCGCAGAAGCCTGGGGTGCGTCGAGGTGTGCGAGTAATGGCACTTGGTGCAGTCTTCCTCGGCCGGCTTGTGGGCGTGCGCCCCCGTCATCGTGTTCTTGTGGCACTCGGTGCACAGCGCCTTGACGCTGTCCTGCTTGAGCATCAGCCGCGTGGACGACCCGTGCGGGTCGTGGCAGCCCGTGCAATCGCCCTTGGCGACCGGGTCGTGCACGACCGGGCCCTCGGTCCCCGTCTTGTCGATGTGGCAGAAATCGCAGAGCTGGCGGCCCGACCGCTTGAGCGTGAACGTGTGCGCCGCCACGTCCTTGTAATCGTGGCACGAATCGCAGGCGCCCACCGCCGTCGGGCCGTGCAGCACCGCCTTGCTGATCTGCGAGGCGTGGCAGCCGGAGGTCGTGCAGTCGGTCGTGCGCAGGGTCGGACGCACGTCGGCCGGCTGGGCCAGAGCCCCGCCGCAGCACACGAGCATGACAAGGAACGCCGGTCGCTTCACCGGTGACCTCCCCCGTTCTCGGCCCCGCCGCCGCCAGAACCTGCGCCGCCGGCCGGCTCGTACACCCCGGCCGCCGGGTCCTCGATCTCCGGGCGCGGCGGGACGGGCTTGCCCTGGGCCCGGGCGAGGCTCTCGCGGGCGTCGAGCAGCAGCTTCTGCGTGTACCGCGGGTTGTGGACGCCCCAGCTCCCGTCCACCTTGATCACCTCGAGCAGCCGCCGGCAGTTGTCGAGCTCGTGGCTGTCGACCACCTCCCGCTCCTCTTCAAGGATCGGCGAAAGCTCCGCGGCGAGCTCGTCGTACAGCTTGCGGGTGCTCTTCTGCCACAGCGCGATCATCTGCTTGCCCATCCCCGGCTTGTGGCACGCGTCGCAGGCTTCGGCGACCGGCATCGCGACGGTCGCGCCGCTCTCGGGCCGGTTGCGGACCTTGCGGTCCTCGACATGGCACCCGTTGCAGTTCACGTGGGCCATGAACATCGGGCTGAGCGTACCGGATCGGTCCACGGTGTGCGCGGCGGGCTCCTGCGCCAGGTAGGTCCGCCGCTGCACGCCGTGCTGATTATGGTGGCACATGGTGCAGTCGAACTGCTCCATGCTCGCGGTCTGGGCCGTCGGCCCGTGGCGGACTTCGCCGTGGCAGCTGAAGCACTCGATCTTGTGCCGGCCTTCGTTGTGGACCTTGTGCATCTCTTCCAGGGGCAGCGATCTGTCGACGCCGAAGGTGTGGCACTGGAGGCACCGGCCGTCCTCGATGGGCTCGGGGGTC
>JAJVHS010000024.1 GCA_022072615.1 Phycisphaerales bacterium | reverse complement strand
GGTCATGGCGTCGAGCGAGCGATCGGTGACGGCGGTGGCGTGCAGGTTGAGCAAGGCCAGGCGCGGGAGGACGGCGAGGTGCTCAACACCCGTGTCGGTGATCGCGGTGCGGCCGAGGTTGATGCGCTCGAGGGCGGTGAAGCGCTGGAGCGTCTTGATGCCCGCGTCGGTGACGGCGGTGCCCGCGAGGTTGACCTCGACCAGGACGGGCTCGAGGCCTGCGAGCAGCTCCAGCGACTGATCCGTGCAGGCCTTGCCGAGCATGGCGAAGTTGGCGTGGACGAGATCGCCGGAGGTGGAAAGCGGGGCGGCGTAGGCGCCGGCGCCACGGATGGCATCAACGGCTCGGCGGCAGGCTTCACGCTGCTGCGGGGTGAGATCGAGTTTGATGTCGGTGACGGGAGCGAGTGTGACGGCGGTCACGGCAGGCTGGCTGGCCGCCGGGCCGGAGGAGTGAGCGACCGGAGCGTCATCGGCGGCGGCGGCGTGCTGGTCTGTTCCGGACTGTGCGGGCGCGACCGCCACGGTGGGCGTGAACTCGGCCCCTCCGAGCGCAGCGATCCATGCTCGGAGCGTGTCGATCTCCGCCGCCGCGAGCGGCGGGTCGTCCTGGGGCATGAAGTCGTCGTCGTCTTCGGGCAGGGTGACACGGCGGATGAGTTCGCTCGCGTCGGGGTCGCCGGGGATGACGGCCTGGTGACCGGCGACGATGGCGAGCGAATCCAGTCGCAGGTCGCCCTTATGGCGGCGCTTGCCGTGGCACTCGATGCACGCTCGGTCGAGGATGGACTGGACGGAGGCGGCGAGCGCGGGGTCGATCACGGGCGCTGAAGGAGGCGGGGCCTCGGAGGGCTGGTTGCCGGCGAGCACGGGCTCGGTCGCGGGAGGCTGCGCCGGCAGCGGGGCCGGACGGTCGACTTCGAAGGCGGCGAGGAGGTACCCGTCGCCGTAGACCATGTTGCCGCCCAGGTGCCCGGTGAAGCCGACCAGGAGCGCGGCGAGCACGAGGGCTGCCCGGTACGCGGCGAGCGCGGGCGCCATTCGGCCGGCTCGGGGGATAAGGCCGGCGATGACGGCGATGGCGGCGATGGCCGACACGGTGATGCCGAGCCAGCGGTGCCAGAAGAGGGTCGCCTGATCGGCGGAACCGACGCCCTCGGCGTCGGCATTGAGCCAGCCAGCGACGGAAGCTGCGATCGCGCCCAGCGCACCGAAGGAGAGGCAGGTCAGGCCGGTCGGGGACACCAGCGGGGCGGAGGATGAGCGGAACCGCGAGCGCAGCGCGGTCAGGACTTCGAGCGTCGCCGCGACGATCACCATCGCGATAGGGAAGTGCACCAGGATGGCGTGGGATCGACCGACGAAGCGCTGAAAGGTCTGCGGCGTGAACTCAAGGCTCGTCTGCGCGGCGGCGACCGGCGCGGCGAGCGCGACGATCGCGCAGGCGAGCGTGAGAGACCATATTCGAGCGGGGCCGGAGCGAGTGTGTTGGGTGGATGCGTGCATCGCGTCGGTATCGATCAGGAACCCGGATCAAATGCCCGGGCCAAGGGGTCGGAACAACAACTAGATGAGGACGTCGCGGACGACCTTGCCCGCCACGTCGGTGAGGCGGAAATCGCGGCCCTGGTACGGGAAGGTGAGCCTCTCGTGGTCGAGGCCCAGGCAATGGAGGACGGTGGCGTTGAAGTCGTGGATGTGAACGGGGTTCTCGGTGATGTTGTAGCAGAACTCGTCGGTCGACCCGAAGACCATCCCGGGCTTGATGCCGCCGCCCGCGAGCCAGACGCAGAAATTCCGGCCGTGGTGATCGCGGCCGGAGTTGGGATCGTCGGGGTTGCCCTGGCAGTAGACGGTCCGGCCGAACTCCCCGCCCCAGATGACGAGCGTGTCGTCGAGCATGCCGCGCTGCTTGAGGTCTTTCACGAGCGCCGCGGAGGGCTGATCGGTATCGCGGCACTGGGCGGCGATGCCGTTGCGAAGGTTGCCGTGCTGGTCCCAGCCGCGGTGGAAGAGCTGGATGAAGCGGACGCCGCGCTCGGCGAGGCGGCGCGCCATCAGGCAGTTGTTGGCGAACGTACCGGGCTTGCGGGATTCGGGGCCGTAGAGGTCGAAGGTCGACTCCGGTTCGTCGGCGAAATCGGTCAGCGTGGGAACGGAGGCCTGCATGCGGTAGGCCATCTCGTACTGCTGGATGCGGGTGTTGACCTCGGGGTCCTGGAAGGTGTCGAGCGTGATGCGGTTGAGCTTGGCGACCGCGTCGAGCATCGAGCGGCGCGACTGGCGCGTGACGCCGGGCGGGTCGGAGAGGTAGAGCACGCGGTCGCCCGACCCGCGGAACTTGACGCCCTGGTGGCACGAGGGCAGGAAGCCGCTGGCCCAGAGCCGGTCGAAGAGGGGCTGGTCGTTGGGGTTCCCGCTGCCGACCGAGATGAAGACGATGAAGGCGGGCAGGTCCGAGTTCTCGCTGCCCAGGCCGTAGGAGAGCCACGCCCCCAGCGACGGGCGACCGGGCTGCTGGCTGCCGGTCGTGATGAAGGTAATGGCGGGATCGTGGTTGATGGCCTCGGTGTGAACGCTCTTGATGAGCGTGATCTCGTCCACGATGCTCGCGGTGTGGGGGAGCAGCTCGGAGAGCCAGACGCCGTTGCGCCCGTGCTGGTTGAACTTGAAGGGGGAGCCCAGGAGCTGGAGGCGGGCCTGGCCGCTGGTCATGCCCGTGATGCGCTGGCCCATGCGGACCGAATCGGGCAGGTCCTGGCCGTGCATGTCCTTCATCTTGGGCTTGTGCTCGAAAAGATCGAGCTGCGAGGGCGCGCCCGACATGAACAGGTAGATGACGCGCTTGGCCTTGGGGGCAAAGTGCGGCGGGAGCGGGCCGGACGCCCCGCCGGCGCCCGCGGCGGCGGCGAGCGCCGGGTTGAGCAGCGAGGCCAGGGCGGCGGCGCCGATGCCCGTCGCGGCCTTGCCGAAGAGCTGTCGGCGGGTGAGCAGGAGCTGGTGTTCGCGGATGGGGTTCATGCGGGTGATCCGTGTCGGAGTCGCGGGCGAATCGGGCGGCCGGTCAGTCTTTCACGAGGGTCTGATCAAGGTTGAGGATGGCGTTACAGACCATCGTCCAGGCCGCGTGCTCGTGCGGATCGAGCGACGTGTCGCGCGGCGACTCCCCTACCGCGAGGAGCTTCTCGGCCTGCGCCGTGTCCTCGAAGCTGCGGCGCTGGTCGGCGAGGAGTTCGAGCAGGATCGCCGATTGCTCGGGCGTGGGCCGCTGCGCGGTCGCGAGCTCGAAGGCGTAGGCCGCCCTGGCAGCGTCGTCGCCGGGGACCGCGAGGACTCGCTGGGCGAAGTGCCGAGCGGCCTCGACGAAGCCGGTTTCGTTGAGGACCACCAGCGCCTGGAGCGGCGTGTTGGTCGTGGCGCGGCGGACGACGCAGAGCTCTCGGTTGGGCGCGTCGAAGATCGCCAGGACCGGGTGCGGCACCGTGCGCTTGCGGAACGTGTACATCGTGCGCCGGTAGAGCAGTTCGCCGGTGTCCTGCTTGTAGACCTGCGCGGAGAAGGTGGCTCCGGTGGGGTCGAGGGACATCTCCTCCCACAGGCCCGGCGGCTGGTACGGGCGCACCGACCGCCCGCCGATGGTGAGGTTCGCGAGCCCGGAGATGAACAGGGCGCTGTCGCGGATGCCCTCGGCGTTGAGCCGCACGCGCGGGAAGAACGAGAGCAGACGGTCTTCGGGGTCGACGGCGAGCGACCGGTCGGTCGCCCGGGCGAGTTGGCGGTAGGCTCGGGTGGTGACGATCTGGCGCAACATCCGCTTGATGTCCCAGCCGCCGGCGACGAAGTCCGACGCGAGCCAGTCCAGGAGCTGCGGATTGGACGGCCACTGACCCTGCAGGCCGAAGTCCTCGGCGGTCTTCACCAGGCCGGTTCCGAAGATCGACTGCCACAGCCGGTTGACATAGACCCGAGCGGTGAGCGGGTTGTTGCCGTCCACCAGCCAGCGGGCGAGCGTGAGGCGGTTGGCGGGCTGGTCCGCGGGGAGCTGCGGAAGCGACCTGGGCACGCCGGGCGAGACCTCGTGGCCGAGCTGGTCGTACTCGCCGCGGATGTGGAGGTGCGTCTTGCGGGGAGTCTCCAGCTCCTTCATCACCATGGCGGTCGGGAGCATGTCGTCGAGGGCCTTGTGCTCGGCCGCGACGGCGTCTCGCTGCTGCTTGAGCTCGCGCCACTGGACCGATTGCGAGGCTCGGTAGTAGTCGCGGACGGCGGCCCGGGCGGCGTCGTCGCGGGTCTCGGTCGGGGTTCGGAGGATCTTGGCGATGTTGAGCGGAGCCGGCATCCCGTCGTCGGCGGCGACGCGGAAGAACATGGCATAGCCGCCGGTGAAGTTGACGACTTCCATCACCAGCTCGTGATCGCCGGGCGAAAGGTCGAGCGTGAGGGAATCCTGGTCGGGCGCCGGGGCGCGTCCCTGGAGGCCGGCCTCGTGCACCTTGACGCCGTCGAGCCAGACGCGGAGGGCGTCGTCGCTGCCCAGCGAGAGCACCATGCGGCGCTGCACGGTCGTGGAGATCGTCCGGCGGAAGAAGGTGGACCGGTAGTCGGTGCTCGGCAGCATGTGCACCTGGCCGTCGACCAGGTCGTCGCGCTGCTCCCACTTGATGGCGCCGTCGGCGTAGGTGGCGGCCAGGTCGATCTTCTGGCCGGCCACCGGCTTGATCGGCAGATCGGCGGCGAGCGCCTCCTTGATGTTCGCCGGGACTTCGAAGGGCCCGGCGACGTGCCACGGGGACAGCGAGGCTCGGGCGAGCGACGGGTGGCGGGATTCGTCGGTGAGCAGGGCGAGGCGGAACCTGCCCAGGGCGTGCTGGGCGTACTGCGAATCGAAGCGCAGCCGAACCTTGATGAGCGTGGGCTCGGTCGTGGAGACCGGCCTGTCGAACGTGAAGACGGCCTCGCGAGCGGAGCGCACGAGGTGCGACCCGGTGGCCCAGCCGGTCTCCGGCTTGCCGTCGATGGCGTAGGCGATGTCGAACTTGTCCTGGGAATAGTCGGCGAAAGCGTTGACGAGCGGGACCTTGACCGGCTTGTCGGGGGTCGCGAGCGGGACTGCCTCGACCTCGACCTCGCTCAGGACCACGTTGCCGTTGAACGCTCGCCCGGGGCCCTTCTCGGGGAGAGCGTCGTCGAGCATGGCTTCGAGGCGAAGCGCCGAAACGGATGCTCCGGGCGTGGCGGGCGCCAGGCACAGAAGCTCGTACGTTTCACGCTCGGGCGCCTTGCCCGAGACGGTGACCGACTGATCGGGCTGAACGGCGAAGGTCGATCCGCCGGTCCCGACCGAAGTGAGCGGGGCGATGCTGAGCCAGCCGGTCGAGTCGAAAGCCGCGACCTTCTTCTCCCAGTCGGCCTGGAGCGCGTCGGTCTCGGGCATGGGCCCGGTGAGGCTGTCGTCGAAGTTCTTGATGCGTTCCAGCAGCGCGGCGAGGCGCGACTTTTCCTCGCTGTTTGGGAACTTCATGAACGGTTCGGAGTTCCCGCTGTTGCCGTCGAGTCCCTTCTCGGGGACGTTGTTGAAGATCGCGTAGAAGCGGTAGTAATCCTCCTGCGTGATGGGATCGTACTTGTGGTCGTGACACTGGGCGCAGCTCATCGTGAGCCCGAGCCAGACGGTGGAGGTGGTGTTGACGCGGTCCACCAGGTAGTTGTGCATGTACTCTTCGGGGATCGCGCCGCCCTCGAAGTTGATCATGTGGTTGCGGTTGAAACCCGAGGCGAGAACCTGCCGCTCGGTCATGGCGGGGTCGTCGCAGGCGGGGAGCATGTCGCCGGCGAGCTGCTCGATCGTGAAGCGATCGAAGGGGACGTTGCGGTTGAACGCATCGATGACCCACTCGCGCCACTTCCACATGTAGCGCTCGTTGTCGATGTGGTAGCCGTTGGTGTCGGCGAAGCGGGCGGCATCGAGCCAGTCGGTGGCCATCTTCTCGCCGTAGTGCGGCGACGCCAGGAGCCGGTCAACGACCTTCTCATACGCGTCCGGCGACGTATCGGCGAGGAAGCTGGAAACCTCCTCGAGCGTCGGCGGCAGGCCGGTGAGATCGAGCGTCACCCGACGGATGAGTGTGCGCTTGTCGGCCTCTTCCGAGGGCGTGAGGCCCGCCTCGCGGATGCCCTGGAGCAGGAACGCGTCGATGGGGTGCGACCAGGCGAGATCGGCCGCGGGCGGCGGCTGGTCGGGACGGGGCGGGTTGAAGGACCAGTGCTTGTCATAGCGGCCGCCCTGCTCGATCCATCGCTTAAGGATCTCGACCTGCCGCAGGGTGAGCGTCTTGCCCGTCTTGGCGGGGGGCATCACGTCCTTGGGCTCGGTGGTCGTGATCCTGGCGATGATGGCGCTCTTGGCGGTATCGCCGGGGACAACGGCGACGGCGCCGGACTTGAGGACCTGCGAGATTCCATCGGGCGTGTCGAGACGGAGGCCGGCTTCGCGGGTCTTCTCGTCCGGCCCGTGGCAGGCGAAGCACGCGTTGGACAGGATGGGCCGGACGTCGCGGTTGAAGTCGATGGTGGCGGGGATCGGGGTTCGGGACACAGGGTCAGCGTCTTCGGGGCGTGGCGTCCCGGCCGCCGAGGCGACCGAAGCGAACAACACCGACCACATCGCCGCGCGGCGGGCGTATTTCATGCGCAGGGATCTCCCGAGGCCGAATCGGCCCGATGACCGCCGCAGTATAAAGAAAACCCGGCCCCAACGGAATGCGAAATCTGCGAGTTCGGCGGGCGGGGCCTGGTCGCTGGACGGAGGGCGCGTGGCGGGTGGCGGGTGGCGGCCCGAGCGGATCACTTCTTCTTTTCAAAGGCCGCGTCGAAGGCGACGTTCGAGGGCGTGAAGTCCAGACGCTTGACGAACTGGCAGCTTTCGCGGGCTCCGTGCTCGCGATCCATGCCCGGGTCTTCCCACTCGACGCTCAGGGGCCCCTGGTAGCCGACGCGGTTGAGCGACCGGATGATGGCCTCGAAATTGACGTGCCCGCGACCGACGGACCGGAAATCCCATCCGCGGCGGACGTCGCCGAAGCCAAGGTGCGACCCGAGCACGCCGGAGAGCCCGTCACCGGAATCGGCCCCGTAATGGACGGCGACGTCCTTCATGTGGACGTGGAAGATCCGGTCCGGGTACCGCTCGATGAACTTGTTGGGCGCCACACCCTGCCAGAGCAGGTGGCTGGGATCGAAGTTGAAGCCAAAGGCGGGGTGGTTCCCGATTGCCGAGAGCGCGGTGTCGGTGGAGTACACGTCGTAGGCGATCTCGCCGGGGTGGACCTCGAGCGCGAACTTGACGCCCTGGTTCTTGAATTCGTCCAGGATCGGGCCCCACCGCTTGGCGAAGTCGTCGTAGCCGGCCTTCACGTCGGCGGGCGAGGTGGGCGGGAAGAAGTAGAGCATGCCCCAGATGGACGACCCGGTGAACCCGTTGACCACCTTGACGCCCAGCTTCGCGGCCGCTCTCGCGGTGGCCTTCATTTCTTCGGCGGCCCGTTGGCGGACGCCCTCGGGGTTGCCGTCTCCCCAGACATGGGGCGGGAGGATGGCCTTGTGGCGGTGGTCGATCTGGTCGCACACGGCCTGGCCCACAAGGTGGTTGGAGATGGCGAAGCACTTGAGGTCGTGCTTGCCGAGCAGGTCCCACCGCGACTTGCAGTAGGCGGCGTCGCCGGCGGCCTTGCCGACCTCGAAGTGGTCACCCCAGCAGGCGAGTTCCAGGCCGTCGTAGCCGAACGACTTGGCCTTGGCGGCCATGGTTTCGAGGGGAAGATCGGCCCACTGGCCGGTAAAGAGCGTGACAGGGCGGGGCATCGGAAGCTCTCCGTGGAAAACAGACCAATGAACGCACAACCGAGCGCCGTAGACTAGCAGACATGCCCGGGCTTCGCCTTCGATTCCTGTGTGCCGCGGTGTGCGGCGTCGCGAGCACGGTCGCCGTCGCGTGGCTTGGCGTGGTTGTGCCCGGACCGGTCGAGACGGCTCGGCTGGAGCTTCCCCGGCCGCCGCGCGAGTATCGCGAGCGGCGCGGGGCGGCCGCGGACCCGTGGTTCCCCGAAACCAGGACCGAGGAATACCGCACGCGCTCGGCGTGGGGGTGCCGGCAGTTCGAGCTCGCGACCGGCTCGGCGTTCGGGTTCCGGGGACGGGACATCACGCGGATATTCGAGCGGACCAAGGATGCTCGGGATCAGCATCCGACGCTCGCGGCGCCCGAACACGGCCGCTGGTTCTTCCAGGCCCCGCCGCAGGACGAGGCGCACTACACGCACTGGGGGATGATCGAAGCGGGTTTCCCGTACCCGGCGCTGCGAGCCCTCACCTGGAAGCTCGAAGACGGGACGGAGGGAAGCCGCGGCGCCATCGAGTGGAAGCGGCCCGCGGGAATCCAGCACGCGGAAGAGCGGGTCTTCCTGCCCTGCACGCCGGACTGGGTTGGCTTTGCCGCCAATACCGGCGTGTGGATGGCGGGGTGGAGCGTCGTCGTGTTCTTTGGCAGGATCAGAAGCCATCTCCGGGCCTTTCCGGATGAGGCCGGCGTCCAACTCGACGGCGAGCGCCCGGATCCGGGAATGCTCGGTCAACGCTCGGGGGTCTCATGAAGCGTCGTCCGGGGGTGATGCTGCTGCAGAGGGCCGGGATTTCGCTTGTGCTCGGGGTTGTCACGACCTTCGGCGTGGCGTGGTTCGCGGTGCTGCGTCCGTGGAACAGCGGCTGGCGCGGCGGCATGAGCATGTCGGGCGTGAGCTGGTGGATCAAGGACCGCTGGGGCGAGACAAGCTACCAGTTCAAGGCGATGATGCCGCAATCGCCGCTGACGGTGGAGATGATGGACAACGCGATCTCGGCCGCGTGGGAAGACCCCGGGTTCGAAGCGGCGGCAAGGGACTGCCGAGCCGATCTCGAACGGATGTCGCCGGAGCTGGTCGCGTCGTGGACACGCCGGCGCGCCGGGTGGCCTTTCTACTGCATCCAGTTCGCCGAGACGACCGACACCGCGGGCGTGACGCGGCACCAGCATCTCATCTCGCTCGGCGCATCGACCGAGGCGCAACGAGCGGCCGGCGCCGATGACCGGCGAGTGCCAACGGGCCCGATGTGGATGGGGCTCGCGGGGAACATTGGGGTCTACAGCGCGGCGTGGTTCGCGGCGATCGGGCTGCTGCCGATCGCCCGGGCGTGGCGCGGCGCCGCGAGGCGTCGCAAGGGCAGATGCGAGCGGTGCGGCTACGACATGCGTGGATCGAACACCGTGTGCCCGGAGTGCGGCGCGAACCCCTCTGATGATTCACCAGGCGACGCGAACCGGAGCCGAGCCCAAGGCACGTGATCTGGCGGGTAGCTTGAGGCGAGCCGCGCCAGCGCCGTGGGCGCGGAGATTCCCGCTACCTGACCGTTGCCGCCTCGATGAGCGCCTTGAAAACGTCGAGGCCCAGGCGTTCGTCGGTCGTCCGCTCGGGGTGCCACTGGACGCCGACGTAGAACCGGCGGCGGTCATCGCGGACGGCTTCGATGATGCAATCGTCGCTGGTGGCGAGCACGGTCATGCCCCGGCCCGGATCTCGAACGCCCTGGTGATGGTTGCTCGCGGCGGAACCGCCCATGAGAAGCCAGGCTGGGCAGGCGGCGTCGGCGCTCCGGGGGATGATGCGGTGGTCGGCGTTGCGGTGCTGGTCTGCGGTTGCGACCGAATCGGGCAGGTGCTGGTCGAGCTGCCCGCCCGCATCGAGGCACATGAGCTGCATCCCCAGACAGATGCCCAGGACGGGCTTCTCGGGGAACGACCGGCGGAGCAGGTCGATGAGGGCGGTCTCGTACCGCTGCCGCTGCGGGTGCATGAGCGTTGCCCGGGGATGATTCTCGATCCCCCACTGCCGCATGTCAGGGTCGTCGCCGCCCGTGAGCACGATGCCGTCGCACCGCGCGATCTGCTGCTCGAGTGCCTCGGGGATGGGTGCAAGCACGACCGGCACGCCGCCGGCCTGGGCGACTTTCTCGGCGTAAGCGATGTTGGAGGCGACGCTCCACCGTCCGGGCGAGCGTTCGATCAGGTCCGAGGTGATGCCGATGAGGGGTGCTCGGTGCACGGGAGGAGTCCGGAAGAGATCAAAGTTGAAAGTTCAAATCGATTCACAGTCCTCGGGAGAGCGGTCGTTCGTGACGCCTGACTGATCGTATGTGCGAGTGATGCGCCGCACCGACCCCGGAGAGGTTCCCTTGACGTCTCGACACCTTGACACCTTGGCACCCTGACACCGCCCCGGAACTTCCATCTCTACACTCCACCCCGCGTGACTCCACGGTTCATCATCATCATGCTCGTGGTCGCGGCGCTGCTCGCGGGCGTCGTGTACCTGGTCGGTCGGCCCGGGACGGCGCCGGCCGTCGAGGTCGCGATGATGGATCTCGACGCCCCGTCGATCGACCGGATCGAGCTGCGGTGGTCCGCGGATGGTTCGCTCGGCGCGACGGTGGCGCGATCGGCGGATGGAACGTGGGTGATGCAGTGGCGAGCAGGGGCGGCCCGCGGCACCTGGCCGGTGCTCGGGTCGCGGGTCATGGCGGCGATCCGCCTGCTCGGCGACGTGCGGGGCCTCGCGCAAGCCCGGCAGGAGGACATGGGCGATCCGGTGTGGATCACGCTCCGAGCCGGCGATCGGTCGGTAGAACTGGCGGCGGCGAAGCGTTCATTTGGCGGGCGTGGCGTGGTTGTCCGGACCGCCGGTGACGGCGGCGCCGCGAACCTCGCCGCGGATGTGGACGGCGAACTCGTGCAAGTCTTCCAGCGGCCGGATGTGCTCGCGTGGCGGGACATGTCGGTGTTCCCCGCCGACATGACCGGCGCGTCGCGGGTCGAGATGATCACCGCGGCCGGCGCTTCCCCGGGCGATGCCGGGACCGCGATGACCCGCCTTGCTCGCGTTGGCGGGCGCTGGGCGATGAGCAGCCCCGCTCGCGCCCGGGCCGATGTGGCCCAGGTGGAAGGGATGCTCGCGGCGCTCAAGAAACTGCGCGTCGCGAGGTTCCCTGATGACCAGAGCGGGTGGACGCCGCCGGCCACAAGTGAGCCGCCGCGCCGGATCGTCGTCGAGACCGACCGCCGCACGCCCGACGCGGGACCCGACGGCCGCTGGGTGCTGCGGCAGGAACTTGTCATCCGAGCCGGCGCCGGGCCTGAGGACGACGTTGCGGTCGCGGAGGCGACGGTCTCGATCGTGCGTCCGTCGGGGCCCGCGGAGATCCTGTGGGGTCCGACGCTGATCATGATCGACGCCGCGACGCTGAACGAAGTCATGCGGCCCGCGGAATCGTTCGCCTCGCGCCTCGCCACGCCGGTCGTCGCGGCCGATGTGCGGATGGTTGAGGTTGCGGGCTCCCGTCCGAGTTTCAAGGCCACACGGCGGATCGATCGCTGGGACGGTGCTGATGGGAACGAGTTGTCACTGGCGCAGCGCGACGCCGTTCGAACCATCATCGAGCTGCTCACGAGTGAGCCGGCGGTCCACGTCGAGCTCGCGCCTGTCGAGCCGCCGCCCGCCGACGCCGTGACGATCCGCCTGGGCGGCGCGGACGGCCCGCCGCTGGCCGAGGTCAGGTGCTGGATCCGGCCGGGACAGGCCGGCCTGAAATCGCTGCTGATCCACAGCGAGGGCGTCACGCGCGTGTACTCGCCCGACGCGACCGGGAGGTGGCTGGAAGCGACGCAGCGGCTCGGCGCTGTGAATGCAAACGACCCGGCCGACGACGCGGGATCGACTCGCTGACATTGACCGTCGGCAGGCTACCCGAGGTGTTTACGAGTGCACCGGCGCCCGCTTGGGCATCGAGGCGCCGATGCCGATGTCGCGCCGCATCTGCTTGCCCTCGAACCGGATGAGGTCGCACGCGGCGTAGGCCCGTCGGCGGGCATCCTCGATCGTCGCGCCGAGTCCCGTGACGGTCAGGATGCGCCCGCCCGCGGTGACGATGGACGCGCCCTCGCGGCGCGTGCCCGCGTGCTGGATGCTCACGTCGGGTTGCAGCGCCGCCTCGTCGAGCCCTTCGATCACGTCGCCGTTCACGGGCTTGTCGGGGTAGCCCCGAGCCGCGAGCACGACCGCGCACGCGGGCCTGGGGTCCCACTCCACGCTGACGCGATCGAGCTGGCCGCGGCAGGTCGCGAGCATCAGCTCGAGCAGGTCCGACTTGAACCTCGCCATGAGCGGCTGGCACTCGGGGTCGCCGAAGCGCGCGTTGAACTCGAGCACCTTGGGACCCGCAGGCGTGAGCATGAGCCCGGCGTAGAGCACGCCGCGGTAATCGATGCCCTCGCGCCGCAGCGCGTCGAGCATCGGGACCAGCACTTCGCGCTCGATCCGCGCCATCAGCGGCGCATCGATGGTGTTCGACGGGCAGAACGCGCCCATGCCGCCGGTGTTGGGACCGGTGTCGCCGTCGCCCAGACGCTTGTGATCCTGGCACGGCGGGAGTACGAGGATGTTCGCGCCGTCGGTGATCGCGAGCACGGAGACTTCCGGCCCGGTGAGCCGCTCTTCGAGCACGACGGTCGCGCCGGCCTCCCCGAAGACCCGCCGGACCATGATGTCGTCGATGGCCCGAGCGGCTTCTTCCATGGTGGAAGGAACAATCACGCCCTTGCCCTTGGCCAGCCCGGCGGCCTTGATGACCGGAAGCCCCGTGATCCGAGCGGTGTTGGCCGCGGCGACCAGGGGCTCGGTGCGGATGTACTCACGCATCGCCCGCCGCCGGTCGTCGGGATCGCGGTAGGTTCCCGCGGCGAGCGCGGCGCAGGAGAGAGCAGCCCGGGCCCGGGCGCTGGTGGCAAGCTCTGGCGGCAGCTTGGGCGCGACGTGGCCGATGTTGGCCTTGAGCTGGTCGATGACGTACCGGCGCTTCTCGTCGGCGGTCTCGAAGTCGCGGGGCTGACCGAGGATGATCCGCAGCGAGTCGTCGTCGCGGAGGCGGCTTTCGATGTAGGACAAGGCTGATTCGGCGTCGCTCACGATCCGGGCCTCGGCCGTCGGGATCGCCGCCGAACGCAGCAACTGCTTGCACCACGCCTTGTCGGATTCGATCCGCGCCCCCTCAGCCGTCGGGCCGAAGACCAGCGTCTGCGGCGTCGCGAGCTTGTCGGCGAACCCCTCCGCGAGCGGATCCTCCGGGCCGATCACCACCAGGCCGATCTTCTCGGCGGCGCAGAACTGCTGGAGCCGGTAGATCTCACGGATGCTGACGGGGACGTCAACCGCCCGGGCGAGCTCGGCGATGCCGGGATTCTGGGAATGGGTGGTCCACAGCGTGCCCAGGCGCTTCGACTGCTTGAGTTTGACAGCCAGGGCGTGCTCGCGCCCGCCGCCGCCGACCAGAAGAACGTTGACTTTCTCCATCGCGTGTGATCGTACCTCGTGAAGGGGAGCCGGGAGCAGAAGGGCGGCGGTTGCTCGGACGATGGGGTCCGACGCATGAAACGAGAAAGACCGGAGCTTCGCGGACAACGGATGTCGAGCGTTGTTTCAGCGGCCCAGAACAGTTTTCTCGATGGTTTCGGGCGCCTCGTACGCGCGGCCGAAGATCGTGGCGTTGAACTCGTCGAGGCTGACCTCCTCCTGGAGAACGAGGCCCTTCTGGTGCAGCTTGCCCAGGCGGTGCAGATCGACCATCGCGCACACGCCCGCGGCGGTCGTGAGCTCGATCGCGGGCCAGATGCGTCCGAACATCGTGGTGGCCCGGACGGCACGCTGGAAGTTCGCCTGCTCGCGCAGGCCGTCACGCACGCCGATGCAGTTGATGAAGATGACGACGACGTCCTCGAACGTCCGGGCGATGCCGTGCTCGACGAGGTCGACGGCGGCGGCACGGTCGAACACGCGGCCGGCCGCGGTGGGCTTGGCGTGCTCGACACCCAGTCGCAGGTCCTGGAGCAGGAACTTCATCAGGTCGCGGTGCCCGGGGTAGCGGATGGTCTTGTAGGCGACGCGCGTCTCGGCCCCGACCTTCTTTTCCTGGACAAGAGAGTCGATCAGGCTGCCCACGCCGCCGGAGGTGTAGAAGGCCTCGTACTCTACACCCTCGAAACTGAAGTTCTCGAGGCCCTCGAGCGCGGGGACCTTCACCGGGCGCCCGTCGAGCATGACGTTGCACGGCTCGCAGTATTCGTTGATCACGCCCGCGGCCGACCAGGTGACGTTGTACTTGATCGCGTTGGTCGGGAACTGCGGCAGGGCTCCGACGCGGAGCACCAGGTCGTGGACGTGCGTGAACCGCCGAGCCAGGGAGTTGGCCGCGATCGCGATGTAGCCGGGGGCCAGGCCGCACTGGGGCACGAGCGCGACCCGGGCCTTGCCCGAGTCGTGGATCGCCTTGACCGCCTCGGTCGCCTCCACGTCCTCGGTGACGTCGAAGTAGTGCACGCCCAGGTCGTTGGCCATGGCCGCGATCCCCGGGACCAGGTCGAACGGCAGCATGCAGATGACGTAGTCCTGGCCGGTCAGCGCGGCCCGGACGGCGGACTGGTCGGCCGCGTCCACCACTCGCGTCGAGAACTCGACGGCGTGCTTGACGGTCTTGCGCATGCGGTCGATGTTCTGCGTCGCGATCGAGAGATTGGACTGGTCGCGGTCGGCGAGCGTCACGGCGTACGCGCCGCCGCCGCAGGCCAGGAGCAGCTCCGCCACCGACTTCCCGACTTTTCCGCCGCCCAGTACGAGCACCTTCTTCATGACGACACCCTCCCGCGCGGTCGCAACCGCGGATCGGCTCCGGCTATTCCAGAAAACGGGTAGGAGGATAGGAGGAACGGGCTGGCCCTGCGAACGTACAGAAGACTGCAGCCTGGACTCGACTCGGTCGTATGCCTCCGCGTGGATGCCCTGAGCCTCATCATCCTTGTCCTCGGATCGGCGCTTTCAATATGGGCGTCGAGCCTTGTTGCCCGGGCGCTGGCGGAACGAGCGGAAATACGGGCGGCGGCGAATAAACGGCGGCTCCTGGCCGCCGGGGCGGCCGGGGCGGCGCCCGTCCCCACGGTCAGCCAGAGCGTTCCCCCCCACCCCCACGGCACCCCGGAAACCGCCGTGGCGCCCGGACCAGCTGCCGGGGACGGGTCGGTCCGGACCGACGCCCCCACTGTCAAGGTCAACCCCACGCGGAACGTCCTGGTTTTTTCGCTGGCGCCCGTGGTCTTTGCGCTCGGACTGGTCGTGAGTTGGGTCGCGCTCGGAGTTGCGCGAATGGGCGACGTTCTGCCGTGGGTGAAGGCCATCGGCGTCACGCTGGTGCTGGTCGCCATCGGCCAGATCCAAATCGCGGCGGCCCTGGCGTGCGCCGGCTGGTGGTTTGATCCTGCCCGGGGCAGGCGGCGGTGCCCGGAGTGCTGGTACGACCTCTCGCCGGCCACCGGGCGGCTGTGCACCGAATGCGGCCACGAAGCACCGAACGAACGGTCGCTCTATCGAACGCGGCGCAAGCACGGGCTGCTGTGGATCTCGCTGCTGGTGGCGCTGGCGACCTACCTCACCATCAAAGCGCACGCGGCCATTCAGTACGGCGTGTTCGCGCTCGTCCCGACCACGCTGCTGGTCGCGACGTTCGAGCACTGGCCCGACTCGCTGTTGCTGAGAGAGATGTCCGACGGAACAAGCGCGAACCCCGCGAGCCTCGGCAACCGGATCTCTCGCGGCGAGGTCTTCGACTGGCAGCGGCAATGGCTGAAGGGTCGGCGTACGAAGCTGGTCCGCACGTCCGAGGACCCGCGGCTCATTACCCGCGCCATGAAAGGTGTGACCCGCTCGTACGATGACCGGCTGGAACTCCAGCGTCATCTGTCTCCCGCGATGCTCGAACGCCTGTTCCTCCTGGTCGGCAACCCCAATGCCGAGGAGCGAGCGGCCGCCGCGGAGATGCTCCAGTATGTGCTCGGGTATTCGGAGGTTGACCAAGTGCCGGCGAGCTGGGAGGCACCCGCACGGGCCGCGGCGCCGCGGGTGGTTGCGTCACTCCGCGACCCGAACACAACCGTCGCGTGGATCGCCGCTCAGATCATCGACTGGTCGAACATCGATATCGAACTCCCGCTCGATGGAATTGCGGCGGACATACGAGCGGACACGTCAGTCCGGCGCGAGATCGCTCGCAGCCGACTGATCTCGCTGGGGGCGTTGGCGAGGCGATCGGACGCGGCGGCCGAACTGCTCCTCGAGTTTTCGCGGAGCACGGTGGCCGATCACCGACGGTTCTCGGTGTACGGGCTGTGGCGGAGCCTCAAACACCGACCTCCCTACGCCGCGAGGCTGTACGAGATGATGGACGACCCGGCGGTCGGTGTTTCCGCGGCCGCCGCCAACTCGCTGGCGAGGATCGACCGGTCGGACGCGTTCCTCGGCCGGCTCCTTGGTCTTATCGAGTCGCGCACCTCGGGCCAGGACTGGCTCTTTGACGCTCTCGACACACAGTTGCAGCAGCGGCAAGCGGCGGGTACGGCGGGCTGCCCGCCGTGGGCGGCAGACCGTCTCATGGCCTTGCTGGTTAATCCTGAGCAGAGCCTGCTCAGCCGGTCGCACGCGGCGACGAAGCTGGAGTACTGGGCGCCCGAGACGCCGGGCCTGCTCGACGCCATGAGAGTCCTTGCGAAGGAGCCGTTCGGCTCGACGTGGGAACTGGAAGAGCTCACCTCGAAGATCAGGAACCTGGAAGAGGCCGAGGCGGCAAGGGCGCTTGCCAGCCACCAAGCGCCCGCCGAAGGCGAGGCCACTCAAGCGCCCAGCGCGGAACCGGCCACGGATGCCGCGGAGTCGGCCGGCGGGGGATGAAGACGACATGGCCGTCCTCGGCATCACCATCATGCTCCTGGGGACCGCGCTCTCGTGCTGGGCCACCAGCCTGGTCGTGCGTGCGCTCGCGGAACGAGCGGAGTTGCGGGCTCGGCGGCGGAATGCACGGTCTCGGACGGCGCAGGGTGGCAGGGACGCAGATACCGCGCGGCGGGAGATATCCCCTGCTCGCGGGTGGGTGACGCTGCTGTGCTCGCCCGTTGTGTTCGTGCTGGCGCTCGCGGCCACATGGGTCGGCGTCGCGACGGCGTTCTCGTACGACCTGCCCGACTGGCTGAGTCGCGTCGGAAACGTGCAGCTCATCGTGTCGCTCGCCATGCTCCAGGTCGCCGGCATGGTGCTCGCCGTGGGGTGGTGGTACGACAGGTCGGCGGGACGTCGGAGGTGCCCGTCCTGCTGGTACGACATGGTCGGCGTGCCCGGGCTTCAGTGCCCGGAGTGCGGGAAAGCAGCCGGGAGTGAACGGCGCCTCGGTCGCACGCGGCGGCACCGGGGGTTGATCCTCGCGGGGATGGTGCTGATCGCCGCGGTATACCCGCTTTTCAAGTGGAAGGAAGTGCGCAAAACCGGCGGCTTTGCGTTGGTGCCGACCACACTGTTGATCGCGACGTTCGAGTATTGGCCGGAGGACGCGATCATCAAGCGTGGACAGCAGGGGTGGCCCGGGAATCTCGATAGTCGCGACAAGTTCAAGTGGCAGGAGCGATGGTTGAAGTCGCGGGCCGAGACGCTGATCGAACATGCTCGGAACCTCCCGGCGATGACGACAGCGATGGAATTGACAACGCCGGTCTGGAGGGACCATCGCTTCGACCGGGTGGTCGGCGTCGTATTCTCCCAACTGGCCTCCCCGATCCAAGCCGAGCGATCGCTTGCGGCGGCCGTTGCGATGAACATGGGAATCCCGGAAACATGTCATCCGCGGTACGACGCGATCGCACAAAGGCATGCGCCGGCGGTTGCCAATTCACTGCTCGACTCGGACGGCAACGTGCGGTGGATGGCCTCCCTCGTCGTCTCCTACTCGAAAGACGCGGGGAACCCGCACATCCCGGCGCTGATCGACACGATCATGCGGGACTCGTCACCGGGCCGGGATACGGCGAGATCGTCCCTGGCAATCCTGATGCGCCTGTCGCAGCGATCGGCCGAGGCGTGTGAGGCGCTGATGGAATGTCTGAGATCCCCTGACCCGTACTTGAGGGCTCTCACGATCCACCACCTCGCCTTCGCGATCGAGGAAGAAATGGTTTCGTCAGCCGTCGTGTGGGACCTTCTGGTCGATCCTTCCGACCTGGTGTCGTCCAAGGCGGCGTATTACGTGACCTTGTGGCACAGTCGCGGCGGGATCGTCGATGAACGCGCGGTGCACGCGATCCTCGACCAGGTGGATCGCAGGTTGCTTCATCACGAACGGTTCTTCTGGGCCGTCGAGAACGCGTTGCGGGCCGCCGACCACGACCCGGCACGCGTGCCCGGGAGCGCGTTGTCGAGGCTCACCCGATTGATCGCTGACAGCGACCGGCCCTGGTACACGAGATTTGCCGCGGCCCAGTCATTCCACTTGTCGGGCCTGAGCTGCGACGATGTGGTCGATTCGATCCGTGAGCTCCTGCGCGATCGCGTGCTGCCACCGAATGAACAGGCCAGCCTGGAATCGGCCATGCCCTGGTTGGTCGAACGTGCCGAGAAGGCCCGCACGGGCCGTTCCGAGTGACCACTCGCCCGGGATGAACGTCGGCGAGCAACCACCCTGGGTTCGACCGAATGGTCAATCACGCCGCCGGGCGCAGGCGCCGGGCGATCACGCCCGTGAACCGCTTCTTCTCGTCGGGCTTGAGCACGAAGATCAGCGCGAGCCCGAAGTACAGCGTCCCGTAGATCGCCGCCACGATCAGCAGCGCCACCGGCACCCGCCCTCCCACCAGCGGAAGCGCCCATTCCATCCCGTAGATGAGCACCGGCGTCGGCAGGATCGCGGCCAGCGCCGGGCGGGCGATCGGCAGCAGCATCGTGCGGTACTGGCACCCCAGGCACCTGGCGGCGGCGATCGGCAGCAGGAACAGGTGGAACAGCGTGAGCACGACCGCGAACGAGATCGCCGCCGAGTACTGGCGGAACGGGTCGGGGAGGATGTAGATGAGCCCGATCGCGACGAAGGGGTTGATCAGGCCGCCGGTCAGCAGCAGCGGCGCGTAGCGGCGGATGTACCCAGCGCCGTACAGGACGCGGGTCCAGCAGTCGGTGACGGCCCGGACCGTCACGGGGATGAGCAGGATCTGGGCCATCGCGATCGCGGCCACCACCTGGTCCTCGGTCTCCAGTTTGTCGCCCACCCACAGCCGCATGATCGGCGCCGTCAGGCACGCGAGCAGCGCCGCGGCCGGGAACGACGTGAAGCCGTGCAGCCGAGTCATGGTGGACGTGAACTGGATCATCGCCAGCCGGCGCTCCTCGCGGTTGTCGCTGGCCATCCGGGCCGCCACCGCGTCGGCGCCGAAGTTCACGCCCAGCGACACCATGCGGACGTACGCGGCGAGCTGGTAGCCCACCCCGAAGACAGCGTTGCCGACGGTCCCGAAGAACAGGTTGGTGATGAGCTGGCCCAAGCGGTCGTAGCAGTTGACCGCGGTCATCATGGCCGTGTTCCAGCCGAACGTGCCCATGAACTGGCGGATCCCGGCGGCGGTGGCCTCACCCGGCCTCGGCCGCAGCCGCCGGTCCGTGCGCATGATCCACACCGACGCGACGACCAGCACCGCGACGTTGCAGGCGACCGACAGGACGCCGTACCACTTGACACCCTCGCCCGGGTGCGTGACGCCGATGACGGACTGGAGCATCCAGGCGACCGCGAGGTAACTCACCTTCCGCACGGTGGTGAACGCGTTGTCCTCGACGAACCGTTCGGTGACGACGAACATGTTGTACACCGGCGCCGTGAGCACCATCAGGCACGCATGAACACCCTCGGCGGCGATCAGCCACCGGGCCGCGGCGTGCAGGTGGTCGGGCATGTTGAAGACCGGCACCAGCAGCGTGAGCAGGCCGAAGATGAGCGCGGTCAGGACGGCGCCGATGATCGCGATCCGGGCCCCGGCGTTGAGGACCGACCCGAACACGCCCTTGGACCCATCGGGGTCCTCGTGGTGGGCCGCGGCCAGTTCGCGGATCATGCTTGCCCGAAGCACCTCGTCGATCAGCAGCGCCAGCCCGACCGACGACCCGACGAACGCGATGAGTCCGGCGGCATCAACCTTGAGCCAGTCCAGCAGGAGGCGCGTCTGGATGATGCCGACCACGAGACTGAGGCCCAGGCGGCCGTAGCTCGACGTGATGCGGATGAAGCCTCGGCGAAGCTCAGATGCCATGACCTGCCCGTGGGCGCGAAGAGATCGATGTCAGACCGCGGACCCGCTCGCCGCTCACGCGCCGCCCCCCGCCCCGTCGGACGCGGACCGCGGGTGATAGCCCGCGAGCGAGGGGAAGCCCTCGGGCTCGCCGGCTTGCGGCGTTTCCGCGAGCTGCTCGGGATACTCCTCCTCGGCCTCGGTCCACTCCTCGTCGGCGGCGCCGGCCGACTGGAGCTGGATGCCCATCGCCATCAGCGCCTTGGCGACGGCCCACATGCCCAGCCAGGCCGTCAGGAACATGAACACGCACCGGAAGACGAACAGGCCGACCTCGCCGCGCGGGATGGCCATGAGCTCGCCCAGCCCGGCGCCGACGGGGATCATCACGAACGGGTTGAAGAGCTGGTACCGGCACAGCCGGTCGAGGAAACTCAGCGCCACGGCGAAGAACAGGGCGTAGATGGGGAGGGCGAGGTACGGGTTGTCGTTGGCGATGTGGCCGATGATCCCCGGGCCGTAGCTGAACCCGCGGGCCAGCCCGCGCACGCCCGCCTGGGTCACGATCTCCATGCCCAGGGCCATGGGCTTCTCCGGCCAGATGGCGCGCGGGATCGGCTGCGTGATGAAGTACTTGAGCGTGTGGAGTGTGTCGTACGGGATGTCGTCCGGGCGCGTGTCGATGAGGTAGAGCGTGATCGGCCCGGAGTCCTGCACGGTGGCCATGTGCTGGATGCCCGAGCTGACCTGGGCCGACCTGATGTCGCTGAGGATCTGCGTGATGCCGCGGATCTGTCCGCCCTCGCCGCGCGTCGCCGAGAGCAGCGCGAGCAGGATCACGCCCACGGCGCCGATGCCGCCCAGGCGGCTGAAGATCGCGAAGTTGCCCCGTTCCCGCAGGTACCCCCAGTACGCCGCCCACACGCACGCGAGCACCACGCTCAGCAGGTCGCGCCGGCCGAACGAGAGGTGCATGGCGACGAGCATGCTCGACAGGGTGAGGAAGATCGCGGGGATCGCGTAGACCGGGTTCCACATGCGCGGCAGCCACGCCCACATGGCGCACCCGGCGGCCGTGCACAGGAATCCGATCGAGAAGATGGCCCCCAGCGTGTTGATCAGGGGGGTGGTCATCACGATGAAGCGGTTGAACGCGCCGAAGGCCAGGAACACGAAGCCCAGCATCAGCAGGACGTTGGGCGAGGGCACCGGGAACTTCGAGTGCACCCGCCGCGCCACCGCCTCGGCGATCCAGCCCCGCTTGTACCCGATGTTGAAGATGATCAGGAAGAGCCACGACAGCGCGATGAACGTCATGCCCGCCGCCGCGGGATTGGACGGCGTCAGCTTGCGCATGTACGTGTCGACGCCCAGCGAGACCGCGATGGGGAAGAACTGGAAGTTGATGAGGCCCAGGTAGAAGACGTTGCGCGTGCTGAGAAGGTCCACCTTGTGGCGGAGGTGGTCCCAGAGCATCTGCAGCACCAGGCCGAAGATGGTGAGGACGCTGAGGATGACGGCGACGGTCTGCAAGACGAAAGGTCCGGTAACGGCGAACTGACGGGGGACACCTCAGGGTACGCGTCGAGCGCAAGGCCGGTTCATGACCCGTTCGGATCGCTGCGCATTCCCCGCGTTCAGGATCGGCCGATGTGCGGGACCTCTGCACTTTGTGCGGATTTGTCCGGCGATGCGGGTCGCACACGGGCCGCCTGACCGTACATCTTCCTGAAACGAGAGACGATCGCCGCCGGCGCCAGTTCCTTCATCACCCAGGCGCGGCCCGCCTGTCCCATCGCCGCGAGGCGAGCGGGATCCGCCAGCAGTGTCCCGAGGGCCGATTCGAAGCCCTCGGGTGTTCGGTCCGCGATCGTCCCTCCGCCGCTGGCTTCAAGCTCGCGCCAGACATCGACGCCCCTGGTCGTGACCAGCGGCGTTCCGCAGGCCAGCGCCTCGAAGAACACGAAGCCGAAGTTCTCCTGGCTGGTCGGCAGCGCAAAGACGCTCGCCGCCTGGTAGAGCGAGAGCTTGGTCCTGCCGGAGACGTGGCCGAGGAAGTGCACCCGGTCCGCGACGCCCTCGGCGGCCGCCAGCGACTTCATCTCGTCAAGGAACCCCGGCGGGTCGCCGGGGCCGGCGATCAGCACGTCGAAGTCGACCGCCCGGCGAGCGAGCCGAGCCGCGGCTCGGATCAGCACATCCGGGCCTTTCTTGTAGTTCACCCGGCTGAGGTACAGGATCCGCGGCACGTCCCGCGCGAACGCGGACGGGAACGCCTCGCGTGCGGGCCGCTCGCCCGGCAGTTCCTCGAACGCCGCGACGTCGAAGACCAGCGGCGCGACCACGCCCTGGCCGCGCGGGAACCACTTGCGAGCCTGATCGAGCTCGGCCTGCGCCGTGCAGTGCACGAACGCCGCGTTGGTCAGCAGGTTCCGGCCGTAGAGGTACCAGTGGAACAGCTTCTTCGGACGCTTCTGGCTCATCGGCCAGTCGTCGAGCATGCCGTGGGGGCTGATGACGTAGGGCACTCCGAAATCGATGGCCACGGACGCCGCCTGCAGATTGGCCGGCGTCCACATGCCGTGCAGGTGCACCACATCCGCCGCGGTGATGACCTTGCGCAGCACCGTCATCGACCACGGGCGGAGCACGGGGTTCCCGCTCCGCTCGCCCCGCACCTGGATGATCCGCGGAGCGCCGGGCTGGCCCTCTTTCCACGCGAGCGGGCAGTCGGCGTGGTCCTCGGTGAGGATGGTGACATCCGCGCCGGACCGCGCCAGGCCGTCGCACAGATCGAGCACCGCGCGAACCACGCCGCCCTGCTCGAGGCGGAAGTGCGGGAGGTAGTGGACGATCCTGATGCGGTCGGAGGGTCGTTCGGCCTCCGACCTACCCGCTTTTCCCGGGGAGGTCTCCGCGGCCAGGGCGGGCGGATGACGCAGCTCGCCGACCGCGGCGCCGGTCCGCTCGCTGATCGCGTCGGCGTAGGTCGCGATGAACTGGCGGATCACCGCGTCCTCGTTGAGGTTGTCGAAGACCCACGCCCGGGCCTTGGCGCCCATATCGCCCAGGCGCTGCTTGTCCGTGATGATCGACGCGACGCGATCGGCGATGGGACCCGCGTCCTGCTCGACGATGACCGCGCCGCCGCAGGCTTCGAGCTCGGGCCACAGATCGACACCCTTGGTCGTCATCACGGGCACGCCCGCGGCCATCGCCTCGACGATCGCGAACCCGAAGTTCTCCTGGCTGGTCGGGAGCAGGAAGAGGTCGCTGGCCTGGAACAGCGAGATCTTCTCCGGACCTTTGACCATCCCGAGGAAGTGAACGCGGTCCTGGAGTTTGAGCGAGGCGCTCAGGTCGCGCAGCGACTGCATGTACTCCGGCTCGCCGTCGCCGGCGATGAGCCAGTGGCACATGACCCCGCGATCACGGAGCAGGGCGGCGGCCTTGATCGAGTGCTCGACGCCCTTCTTATAGTGAACGCGGCTCAGGAAGAGGATCGCAGGAGCATCACCGCTCAGGCCGGGGAACTTCCGCCTCGCGAGGTCGGGGCCCGGGGCATCGCGGAACGGTCCAAGGTCAAGCAGGTTCGGGATGACCCTTCCGCGTCCCTTGGGGAACCACTTGCGCGACTGCTGGTGCTCGCCCTCGGCGGTGCAGTGGACGAAGGCCGCCTTGTGGAGCATGCGGCGCCCGGCGATGAAGAGGAAGATCCGCTTCTTGAGTCGTCGCTGCGACATCGGCCAGTCGTCGAGCATGCCGCGAAGGCTGACGATGTACGGGACGCCGGCTCGGTTGGCCGCGCCGGTGAGCTGGACGTTCGACGGCGCCCACATGCCGTGGACGTGCAGCAGGTCGTGGCCGGTGATGAAGTCCTTGCGGATCTGCTCGACCACCGGGAACGGGAACAGCTTGCCGCGCCCGGCGAAAGGCGGAACCTTGACCACGTGCGGGCGTGCCTGGCCCGCGACCGGGGCCTCGAGCCACTCCTTGGGAGCATCGGAGACGTCGGGCGAGAGGATCGTGACGCGGTGGCCGGCCTCGCACGTGAGGCGGGAAAGATCGAGCACCGCTCGGACGGGACCGCCGGACTTGAGGTTGAGCTCCTCGATGTAGTGCAGGATCTTCATGCGGGCCTCTGGCGGGCGGAGAACGGGAACCAAGCGTACGGCCCGGGAAGACCAAAGCAATAACCGACCGCGGACTCACGGGCAGCGGGCGTAGACCTACCATCGGCTCGACACGGGGCTGGGCTGCGATCAAGTTTCCGCGCGGCACGCGGAGGCTGATCAAGATCGCGGCCCGGACGGACCGACGAGACAGTGGCATGAGCGTTCTGAGCGAACCAGCCCCGCCCCCGCTGCCCCCGCCCGACCGGCTGTATCAGCGCATCGATCAGTGCGCCGGTGCTCCATACCCGCTGAGCGAGTACATACGGCGCGCGCTGTGGGAATTGGTGCAGGCGACGCTGATCCGCTGGAGCCCCAGGCGAGCCCACGGCTGGCGACGATTCTGGCTCCGTGCGTTCGGCGCCAAGCTCCAGGACACCTCCACCACCAAGTCGACGACGAAGATCCGCCACCCGTGGCTGCTCGAGGTCGGCGAGTGGAGCACCATCGCCGAGGATGTTGACGTGTACAACCTGGGCTGGATCCGGATCGGCAACCACACGACGATCTCGCAGCGCTGCTGGCTGTGCGCAGGGACGCACGACTACACCAGGTTCGAACTCCCCCTGATCCGGCCCTCCATCGTCGTCGGCGACGGCGTCTGGGTGTGCGCCGGCGCATTCCTGGGCCCGGGCGTCACCGTCGGGCACAACGCGATCGTCGGCGCCCGAGCGGTCGTGACCAAGGACGTCGCCGAGTCGACGATCGTCGCGGGCAACCCGGCGAAAGTGGTCAAGACCAGGCCGTGGCCCGGGGATGCAGGAAAAACACCTTCCGCCGCGCCTCAGGCCGCGGAGAGAACGCACTGAATTCGGGAACGCGGTCTGGCGTTCACTGACGGGCCGCGGTGAGCACGACGTCGAACGTTGACGCGTTGCCGCCGGTGATCACGCGCGGAGGAGCGGTCGTCGTGAAGCGCGGCTTGCCGCGCACCAGGACCTCGACCTGCACCTGGTACGTGCCCTGCGGGTTGATCTTCGCCGGGTCGTACTTGAGCGTGAGGTCATACGGCGGGCCCTTGCCGCCGGTGGGGAACTGCTGTTCCGCAACGACCGTCCGACCAGGCCCGGACGCGTCGACAAGCTGTGCCCGGACGACGGCGTCCGGTGGCAGCATGATCCGCTCGCGGTACGACGCCTTGCCGGTGACCGTGCCCGAGTACGTCTGCGTCGATCCTCCGGTGGCGTTGCCCGACCCGGAAGAGCCGCCGCCGTTGTCGCGACCCGAGTCGCCGTCCTTGCCGGAGATATACGAGCAGCCGGTCGTCACAAGCGCCGCCGTGAGCACGAGTGTCAGGTATCGCATGCCTGAGCGTATGCGACAACAGCCCGAAACGGCTGCTCAATGGCCATGAGTTGGTCCGAGTCGACCGCGTATCCCAGCCGCTCAGAACGGCGCTTCATCATCGGCGTCGCCGAAGGGTGCCTGACGATCCGGGCCGCCGCCGTCGCGGTGCCCGTCGATCGGCCCGGTCTTCCGGCCCCCCGGGAACCCGCCGCTGCTGGGCCGCGGCGGCCATGCGTCGGGCGGAGCCAGGTCCGAACCTCCGCGGGGAGGCGGAGGCGTGCTCGGCCCGCCCCCGTAGCGCGGCGCGCCTCCGCCGCTTCCGCCACTGCTTCCACCGCCGCCGCCCCCACCACCGCTGTAGCCCTGCGGCGGCAGCGCATCGGAGTAGCTGCGGAAGCGCGTGATGTGCGAATCCCACGTGAGGCGCACCGTGCCCGTCGGGCCGTTTCGCTGCTTGGCGACGATGAGCTCGGCGGTGCCGATCTTGTCCTGGTTCTCGGGATCGAAGTCGGGGGAGTGCGGGTCCCAGGTCGGGTCGCCGCGGTGGTAGTAATCCTCCCGGTGCAGGAGGATGACGACGTCGGCGTCCTGCTCGATCGACCCCGACTCGCGCAGGTCGCTCATGCGCGGGCGGTTGCCCTCGCGCTGCTCGGTGGCTCGGTTGAGCTGCGACAGGCAGACGACCGGCACCTTGAGCTCCCTGGCGAGCGCCTTGACGCCGCGGGAGATGGCGGACACCTCGACCTGGCGCGACTCCCGAGCGGCCCCCGGCGCGGTCAGGAGCTGGAGGTAGTCGATCATGATGCACTTGACGTCGTGCTGCGCCACCAGCCGGCGCGCCCGGGCACGGAGGTTGAGCACGGTGAGGCCCGGCGTGTCGTCGATGTAGATCGGCGCTTCGCGCAGGGCGTCGCACGCGGCCAGCAGCGACTGCCAGTCGGCCGAGCTGATCTCGTGGCCGCCGCGGAACTTCTCGCCGCTGATGCCCGAGCGTGCGCTCAGCAGGCGCTGCGTGACCGACCCGCGGGACATTTCGAGGCTGAAGAACGCGACCGCGGCTCGGGGCCCGATGGCCGGCATCCCCGGCGCGGCGCCGCCCATGGCGATCTGCTCGGCCAGGTTGAGCGCCAGCGCGGTCTTTCCCATCGAGGGACGAGCGGCGACGATGATGAGCTCGCCCTGCTGGAGCCCGTGGAGTGTGTTGTCGAGGTCCAGATAGCCCGTCGGCACGCCGCTCAGGCCCTTGCCCTCGGAGGCCTCGATGCGATCGATCTCGAGCTGGAGCAGATCGGCGAGCTTCTCCGGCTCGGCCGCGGTGCGCTCCTGCGCGATCTCGAAGACGGCGGCCTCGGCCTTGTCGAGGACCTCGCGGGCGCCGTCGGGGCCCAGTTCACCGGTGTGGTACGCGTCGTAGAGGATCTGCCCGGCGGCGTCAATGAGGCGGCGGAGCTTGGCCTTCTCGCCGACGATCCGAGCGTAGTGCGGCGCGTTGACCGCCGACGGCACCGACTCGGCGAGCTTCACGAGGTAATCGGGCCCGCCGATCGCGTCGAGCGTCCCCGCGTCCTTGAGCATCTCGGCAATCTGGACGAGATCGCCGGAGTGGAACTTGTCGTAGACCTCGACGATCGACCGGAAGATCGCGCCGTGGGGCTCGTTGTAGAAGTCCTCGGGCTTGCTCACCATCGGCAGGACGTCGGCGATGACCTGCGGGTCGAGGATCATCGACCCCAGCAGGGACATCTCGGCCTCGACCGAGTGCGGCGGCAGGCGGTCAAAGAGCTTGCCCAGCGGCTCGGCTCGCGGGCGGCCGCCGCGGCCGCGCGGCCCGTTGGACCGGTCGTCGCCGAAGGAGGATGAGAAAGGGAGCGAGGACATCGGGGCGAGAGTACCGGCTCGGTGCCCGGGGTCGAGCAGTCGGACAGTTTTTTGATGCCGAGTGACGCGCGGAACCGGCGACGTGACGTCACGTCGCCCATTTGACAAGTTGTGCGCACGGCCGCTGTTGAAAACCGAAGGATGCCGGCGCCGCTAGATGGGGAACGTGCCGGACGCCAGCCGCCGCCTCGAACGCGCCGGCCGGATCACCGCGGTTTCGCCGAGTTCCTCCCGCCGCGACCACCGACGGGCCGCGCACAGCGCGATCGCGATCGCGTCCGCGACGTCGGGCGGACTGGGAGGCTCGGCGAGGTTGAACTGCACCTGCACCGCTCGCTGCATCTGCGATTTGTCGGCGTGGCCGTTGCCGGTGATCGACTTCTTGACCTCGTTGGGCTTGAGCTCGATGAGCGGGAGCCGAGCCCGGCGGAGGGCGAGCAGGATCACGCCACGGGCGTGGCCCATGATGATCGCGGTCGCCGGGTGCTTGTAATGGGCGAACAGGGATTCCACGGCCGCGGCCTCGGGCTTGAGGCGTTCGATCGCCGCGCACAGGTCGTGTTCCAGTTCGGCCAGCCGGGAACTGACCGCCGCGGCGCCCCCCAGCCCCGGCGCTTCCTCGATGGTCGCCGACGGGGCCTTCCCAAGTCGAAACACCCCGGCCTCCACCAGCACCGGGGCGCTCAGATCGCCCTCGACGCAGCCGTAGCCGGTCAGTCGCAGGCCGGGATCGATGCCGAGCATCCGCATGGCGTCCATCCTATCGGCGCGGGCACGCCGAAAGGGCGAATGAACAGCATCAGATCAGGCGCGCCCGCAGCAGCCGACACGTGGCGAGCACGGGATCACTGACCAGGTGCGCGGCAAGCTGCGTTTCGGCGATCCGAGCCGCGTCCGGTGGGCCGACGACAAAGACGGTGCTGCCGCTCCCGGAGAGATGGGCCTGCATCCCGCTCGCCGTTGTCACCGCCTCGATCACCGCCGCCACGCGCGGCTCCAGGTGGGCGGCGGGAGCGGTCAGGGCGTTGAAGCAGACGCCCGGGTCGATGCGGCCGGATTCGATGCACCGCCGGATGATCAGCCGGACCAGCGGCTCGTTCACGTTCGCGGTCGGCCGGCTTTCAGCGGTGACGGCTCGGTCCACAGCGACTTCGCCCCGGAGCAGCCGGTCGTACGCGGCGTAGACGCCGGCGGTCGGACACGCAAAGGGCGGGATCACCAGCACCAGGTTCCCGCCGACGCGCGGCAGGCGGTCGATCTGGTCCCCCAGGCCCGTGACCAGTGCCGGGCGGGGTGTGTCGTGCCCGGGATCGAGGAAGAACGCGATGTCGCTGCCGAGCTTCGAAGCGACCGCGAGCAGGTCCGCGGGCTGGAGCCGCAGCGAGAAGAGCTTGTCCAGCCCCAGCAGCACCGCCGCGGCGTCCGATGAACCTCCGCCGAGCCCGCCACCCACCGGGATTCTCTTGGTCACGTCGATGCGAACGGGCAGGTGCCGTCCGATCCGAGCCTCCAGTCCGCGGAGCGCCCGGACCGTGAGATCGGAACTCGGTTCCCAGTCGATCGTTGACGGGCGAGGAGCATCGGCCGCCCAGCGGATCGAGAACGCCGCCGGCGATCCCTCGGGAAGGGATTCGAGCATGATCTCGTCGTGGAAATCGACGCAGGACATCCACGACGCGATCGGGTGGAAGCCGGGCTTGTCAGAGTGCGGCGGATACGGGCCGCCGACCGCTAGGGCGAGATTGACCTTTGCGGGTGCTCGCAGGTGCACGGGGTGGATGGTAAGCCCGGGCGTGGATAACGACGGAGTGACCTTCCGAGGGTGATGTGGACCCCGCATCGAGCCGATGCTCCCCGTATGTTTGGTCGCATCGCTGGGTTCTCGGCCGTGCCCGCACTCGGGGCCTACCGCGCTCATTCCATCGACCTCAACCGGGCGCTCGAGCGCCTGGCCACCGGCAAGCAGCTCAACCGAGCCTCCGACAACCCGGCGGGGATGGTGAGCGCCGAGTCGATCTCTGCGGAGCTCAAGAAACTCGAGTCACTCGTGGACCGGTCCACGCGCGAGCTTGGGTACCTGTCGGCCAAGGACGGCGCGTACGGGGCGGTGGGCGACCTGCTCGTCGAGCTCGAAGGCCTGGTGGTGAGCGCCGCCAACCGCGGAGCGATGTCCGACGAAGAGATCGAGGCGTTGCAGCTCCAGGCTGATTCGATCGTCGCCACGTTGAACCACCTCGCGGGGACGCAGGAGTTCAACGGCCAGAAGCTGCTCGACGAAGCGCACGCGTACCAGCTCGGCCACGTGACCGTCGTCTCGCAGAACGAGGACGGATCGACGACCAGCCGGAAGGCGACGCTCGCGGATATCGCCAACGGCGGGTCGCTCAACCTGCGCACCGGCGACCTCGAGAAGGCCCAGGAAGCGATCAAGTCCGCGATCTCGGGGGTGGCGTCCACGCGGGGCGCGATCGGGGCACGGTCCAAGGATGTCGAGAGCACGATCCGGGTGTCGGCGTCGGAGATCGAGAACCTGACGTCGGCCCGGTCGCAGATCGTCGACGCCGATTACGCGGTCGAGATCTCCAACCTCGTGCGCGCCCAGACCCTTCAGCAGGCCTCCCTGTACATGATGCAGGTGATGATGCAATCGGGTGAACGGGTGCTCGGGCTGCTGACGGGCAGCACCGGTGCGATGCGGCCGTAGGCCACGCGGGGCGCACTTTCGCACTCCGTTTGGGATGACGATCGACGCGGAAGGTCCGCTAACCGCGCACGTCTCGCAATTACCCGAGATTCGTGAGAAATTGCACGTGCGTGGATCAGGATGCTGATCCGTCGCGTAGACTAATTGCTGACCTTTCGGTCGGCGAATGCTCCGTGGAAGGGAAAGGAGAGAACATGAGAATTGCAGTGTGTGTGCTGGCGCTGGCCGGCAGCGCCTCGATGGCGCTGGCGGACGGCAGTGTGCTCGTCTGGTCGACCGGCAACCGGGACACGACGGGCGACGTGGCGAGTTACCTGCGGGCGTCGGGCTGCTTTGACAGCGTTGATTGGGTCAACACCAACGTGACGCTGCCGCTGACGACGTTGGCCAACTACGACCGCGTGCTGTACTTCTCCAACAGCTCGGAGGGGCAGGACCCGACGGCGATCGGCGACGTGCTCGCGGACTACGCGGACACGGGCCGGCGGCTTGTGCTCGGCGTGTTCTCCTGGGCCGAGCAGGGCGGGAACACGCTCGGCGGGCGGCTGATCAGCGACGGTTATTCGCCCTTCGTCTCGCAGGGCGGGTCGCTGTACTCAACCGGGACGCTCGGCACGACCGACGGATCGTTCTACTGGGCCGGCGTGAACTCGCTGTCCGAGTTCTACCGCGATAACGTCGCGGTCATCGGCGGCGCGACGCTGCACGGTTCTTACGCCGACGGCGTGCCGCTGCTGGCCACCAAGGGCAACGTCGCGGCGTTGAACACCTTCGTCGACTTCACCTGGGGCGGCGTGTCGGGCGATCAGCAGCAGCTCGTGATCAACGTGCTCTGCAACATCCCGGCGCCCTCCACGGCGGCGATGGCCGCGGCGGGCATGCTGCTCGTCGGCCGGCGTCGGCGCTGATGCCCGACCAGCGACGACTCGAACCCTCCCAAGGGCCGCGGCGACGCGGCCCTTTCTCGTTTTTGGCATGCGCAAGAGGGTATTTGCGGGCTGTACTTACCCCCGGCAGCAGTCAAGGATCATGCACGGCCGCGGGGCGGAGCGTTTGGTCGATGCACGGCTTTCGCGTGTCGCCTTCTCGGCCGGTGCATTTTGATTGACGGAGCCTGACCTATGACGTACGTGCCCGCGACCCCCTCCACCAATGTCCGCTCGGTCCTCGGCGCCCAGCACGAGGCCCTGCTGAACCACGAGTCCAGGACGGTGTCCAAGTCGGCCCTGCACCTCCCCGGGCCGGACTTCATCGACCGCGTGTTCTCGCAGACGGACCGGTCGCCCAACGTGCTCCGCAACTTCCAGACGATCCTCAACCACGGCCGGCTGGCGGGGACGGGCTTTGTCAGCATCCTGCCCGTGGACCAGGGCATCGAGCACTCGGCCGGCGCGAGCTTCGCCCCCAATCCCGAGTATTTCGACCCTGAGAACATCGTCAAGCTGGCGATCGAGGGCGGGTGCAACGCGGTGGCGTCGACGGTCGGCGTGCTCGCCGCGGTGAGCCGCAAGTATGCCCACAAGATCCCGTTCCTGGTGAAGTTCAACCACAACGAGATGCTGACGTACCCCAACGTCTTCAAGCAGTCGTACTTCGGTTCGGTGCGCCAGTGCCACGAGATGGGCGCGATCGCGGTGGGCGCGACGATCTACTTCGGCAACGACTCCGCCCGCGACGAGATCGCGTACGTGTCGGACATGTTCGAGGAAGCGCACTCCTACGGCATGGTGACGGTGCTGTGGTGCTACACCCGCAACGCCGCCTTCAAGGTGAAGGGCGCCGACGGCAAGAGCACCGACTACCACGCGGCCGCCGACCTGACCGGCCAGGCCAACCACATGGGCGCGACGATCAAGGCCGACATCATCAAGCAGAAGCTGCCCACCAACAACGGCGGGTACGCCGCGCTGAACACCGGCGGATCGGCGTACGGCAAGTGGGACAAGCGCGTGTACACCAAGCTCGCCGGCAGCGACGAGCAGGGCGCGGGCGGCCACCCCATCGACCTGTGCCGCTACCAGATCCTCAACAACTACATGGGCCGCGTGCCGCTCATCAACTCCGGCGGCGAGAGCAAGGGCGCCGGCGACCTCCAGGAAGCCGTCATGACCGCCGTCATCAACAAGCGAGCGGGAGGCATGGGCCTGATCTCCGGCCGCAAGGCGTTCCAGAAGCCGCTCGGCGAGGGCGTGGCGCTCTTGAATGCCGTTCAGGACGTGTACCTGGACAAGAGCGTGACGGTGGCGTGAGGAAAGTTCAAAGTACAAAGTTCAAAGTTTAAAGCTCGAAGGCTCGGACTTCACTCCACTCAAGTCCACTCACCACCCGCATGCGAGAGCGTGCGGGTTTTTCTTGGATGAGATCCGGACGGAACGCCCGCGGCTCAGAACCCGGGCGCGCTCTCGAAGCGTTCCGTCGCTGCTCCGCCCGGGGCCTGGAAATGAAGCTCCGCTGCGTGCAGCATCAGCCTGGACGCCGGCAACCCGCCGTACAGCGGGTCGCCGATGATCGGGGCGTGCAGGCCCGATGCCGAGTGCACGCGGAGCTGGTGCGACCGGCCGGTGAGCGGCTCGAACCGCACGCGCGTGACCTCGACCTCGTCGACCGGCCATGACGCTCCGGGCGGGAACTGCACGCCCGGCGCGCCCGACAGCGCAGGCGCTGCGACGGGGTCGAAAGGAAACGTGTCGCGCCGGAGCGTTTCGCGGGCCAGGACGCGCCACCGCGTGATGGCCTCTCGCCCATGAACGTGGTCGACGATATGGACCGGGCGGGGCCACTGATCGATGTCGGCTCGGAGCGGCAGAGAGATCTCGCCCTCGTCCTGCGTCAGCCGGCCCTGGAGGATCGCAACGTACGCCTTCTTGACCTTGCGCTCCTCGAACTGGCGGGAGAGGAACCGGTGCGCGTCTTCATCGAGCGCAAAGACCATCAGCCCGCTGGTTTCGTAATCGAGCCTGTGGACCGTGAGCGGGCCCGTCGCCGCCGGGAACATCGCTCGGACCCGAGCGGCGACGCAGTCCTGCTTGTGCTCGCCCCGGCCTGGCACCGAGAGCATCATCGACGGCTTGTCGATCACGACGAAGCGATCGGAGGCATGGATGATGGGAAGCGATGTGGACACGTGAGCAGTGAGCAGTGAGCAGTGAGAGGCGGGATTGAATGCACGTCCGTGCAACGAGCTCAATGAAACTTCTCGTCACCCCGGCTCGGCGGCCACCGCCGCGGCGCCGAGGACGTGTTTCTCCCAGTGCTCGTGCAGTCGCTTGATGGAGACCGAGACCGAAGTCCGAAGCTCCTGCGCAAAGAGCGAAATCCGAAACTCCTCGAGCAGCCAGCGGTGCTCCTCGAGCGCCGGCTCGTAGAGGTCGTGATCGAAGTTGTACTTGGCGCGCGTCAGGTACCCGACCCACAGGGGCCGCATCTCCGCCATGGCTCGCTGGTCGCGCTCGAGGCTGCCGTGCGCGAGCTTCTGCACCCTTGCCTGGATTCCTTTGAGGAACCGCGGCAGGTGCGCGAGCCAGTGCCTGGGCGTCGCCGTCAGAAAGCCCCGGTCGGTCAGCAGGGCCAGATGAAGCCTGGCATCGGCGATCGAATCCACCCAGGGATCGGGGAACTTGCGGTCCAGCGCGATCGCGGCCGCCTGCCGCTGCTCCAGAATCTCGCGTACCTGGTCGGCGGTCGACTGCCCGGCTCGGAAGATGTTGGGCAATCCACGGTTGATCCGAGCCTCAAACTCCGCCGCGGACCTGACCAGCCACGGGTCGGCCATGAAGGCTCGTTCGGCGATCAACATCTCGACCTGCTCGCGGAACTCGGCGGGAGTGCCGAGCGTCGCGTACTGCACCGCCATCGACTCCATGGTCGCGAGCGCCTTGGTCACCGAGCGCAGCTCGGGCCTGTTCCGCAGCCAGTACAGCCGCCGCAGGCCCGCTCGCGAGCTGTGCTCGGCCTCGGCGGCGGATTGCAGCAGCCGCAGCGACACCGAATCGCCGCGGTCCAGGATCGCGGGGTAGCCGGTGAGCTGGACGCCGAATCGCTCGATCTGGACGTGCTCGGGCAGGTCACCGAATGACCAGTCGGTGAGCTTGTCCTGGTCGAAGCGATCGCGCGCGAACTCGGCGAACCGCCGGGCCGCCAGCGGCATGAGCTGTCGCCGCAGCTCCTCGGGGTCGCGCCCCTCGGCGATGATCTTCTTCTGATCGTCGATCACCTGGACGTTCATCCGCAGGTGCGGGGGCAATTCGTCGAACTTCCACGCGTCGCGGGGAATCTCGGCGCCGATGCGCCGGCCGAGCTGGTGCGAGAGCACATCGGCCAGCGGGCTGCCCGCGAACGCGACCTGGCGGGCGCACTCCTCGGCGAACGCCGGGGCGTTATCGACGTAGTGCTTGAGGTTCCGGGGGAGCAGCCGGACGAGCGCGACGATCTTCTCCTGCAGCATCCCGGGCACCAGCCATTCGCACCGCGCGGGGCTCAGCCCGCCGATCGCCTGGAGCGGGACCGTGACCGTGATGCCGTCATCCGGCGACCCCGGGTCGTAGCGGTACTGAATCGGCGCGGCGGCGAGCGGGCTCGCCGACACGTTCGCGGGCGCCAGCTTCCCCGCGTCGATGGCGCTGCGCAGCGGCAACGCGTCGGGGAAGGCCTCGGGCGTGACGCGCGGGTCGTTCTCGACGATCACGTCGTCCATCGACATGAACAGCAGACGCGGGTTGTCCCGCTCGGCGTGGCGACGCCACTTCTCGAACGCCGACATGCTGAAGATGTTCGGCGGCAGGCGGCGGTCATAGAACGCAAACCGAGCCTGGGAATCCGCCACAAGGCCGTGCTTTCGAGCCTTCGCCTCAACGGAGAGGGCACGCTCCATCAGCCGGCGGTTGTGATCGAAGAACGGGCCGTGGTGCTCGGCGTCGCCCTCGACCAGCGCGTGGTGGATGAACACTTCGCGGGAGTGCTTCGGGTCGATCGGCCCGTAGTGGACCCTGCGCCGGGCGATGATCTCAAGACCCCACAGCGTGACACGCTCGTAGGCGAAGACCGTGCCGTGGTCGCGGTCCCAGTGCGGCTCGGAGTGCGTGCGCTTGATGAGGTGCGCCCCGACCTCCTCGATCCACTCGGGCTGCACCTTGGCCACGGTACGGGCAAAGAGCCGGCTGGTTTGAACAAGCTCGGCCGCGACGATCCACCGCGGCGACTTGCGGAAGAGCGAACTGCCCGGCCAGATCGCAAACCCGCTCGCCGACCCGGCCGAGGTCGAAGAAGCAGCGCCGGGATTCTGCGAGCCCGCCCCAGTCCCACCGCCGCCGCCTCCACCCCCACCGCCGCCCCCCCCACCCCCGCTTCCCGCTCGGGCCCCGATGTACGTGAACTCCTCGCCCTTCTTGGCGACGTTTCCGAGCATGCCCGCAAGGACGGCTCGGTGGATGTGCGCGTGCTGGGCCTGGGCTTCGAGCGTCTCCTTGCGCGCGGGCGCCGCGGCGGACGCGACCACCTGGTCGTCCTGATGGAACTTGCCGTGCCAGACCCCCTTGTAGGTCTGCGCCGAGTAGCCCATCTCCATCATCTGGTCGTGGAGCTGACGGTGGACCTCCTCCCACTCGCGCATGCGCAGGTACGAGACGAAGCTCGACCGGCACAGCTTGCGCAGCTTGCTGTGCGAGAGGTGACGCTTGTGCTCCTGGTACCAGCTCCACAGGTTGAGCAGCGTGACAAAGTCCGACTCGGGATCCATGAACCGCCGGTGCGAGTTGTCCGCCGCGTCGGCCTGGTCGAACGGCCGGTCGCGCGGGTCCTGGACGGCAAGCACCGACGAGATCACGAGCATCTCGGCGAGGCACCCCTCCTTGTCCGCGGCGATCAGCATGCGCGAGAGCCGCGGATCGATCGGCAGCCGCGCCATCTCGGCGCCCATGGGCGTCAGCCGCTCGTTGTCGTCGATGGCGCCAAGCTCGGCGAGCGTGTCGTAGCCGGACCGGACCGCCCTGCCCTCCGGCGGCTCGACGAACGGGAACTCCTCGATCCGCCCGAGCTTGAGCGACTTCATCTGGAGGATGACCTGCGCGAGGTTGGTGCGCAGGATCTCCGGGTCGGTGAACTCGGGCCGCTGCCGGAAATCGTCCTCGGCGTAGAGCCGATAGCACACGCCCGGGCCCAGTCGCCCGGCTCGGCCCTTGCGCTGGTTGGCCGAGGCCTGGGAAATGGCCTCGATCGGCAGGCGCGTCACCTTCGAGCGCGGGTTGAAGCGTTTGATCCGGGCAAGGCCGGTGTCGATCACGGAGCGGATGCCCGGGACCGTGAGCGAAGTCTCCGCGACGTTGGTCGCGAGCACGATTCGCCGCTGGGCGTGCGTCTCGAAAACCCGCATCTGCTCGTCGGGTGAGAGACGGGCATAGAGCGGCAGGATCTGCACGCCCGGCGGGTGGTGCTTGCGGAGCGCCTCGGCGCACTCGCGGATCTCACGCTCGCCGGGCAGAAAGATCAGGATGTCACCGGGCCCGCGGAGCGCCGCGTCATCCACCGCGTGAAGGACGGCGGTCTCGAGGTCGGGCGCGGCCTCGTGATCGTCGTCGCCGGTCGCCGGTGGCGCGTACACGACATCGACGGGATATGTCCGCCCGGGCACCATGACGACCGGCGCCGGCACCCGGACACCGTTCACCTCCCGCGCGAAGTGCCGGGCGAACCGCTCCGGGTCGATGGTGGCGGATGTAACGATGACCTTCAGGTCCGGCCGCCGCGGCAGGAGCTGGCGGAGGTAGCCCAGCAGGAAGTCGATGTTGAGGCTCCGCTCGTGCGCCTCGTCGATGATGATCGTGTCGTACGCCCAGAGCCACCGGTCGTTCTGGGTTTCGGCGAGCAGGATGCCGTCGGTCATCAGCTTGATGTAGGTGTCGGGGCTGGTGCGGTCGCCGAAGCGGACCTTGTAACCGACCGTCCGGCCAAGATCGGTGCCGAGCTCCTCGGCGATGCGGGCCGCGACCGACCGGGCCGCGATGCGGCGCGGCTGCGTGTGGCCGATGAGCCCTGTCACGCCTCGCCCCAGTTCCAGGCAGATCTTGGGGAGCTGCGTGGTCTTGCCCGATCCGGTCTCGCCGCACAGCACGATGACCTGGTGCTCGGTGATCGCGGCCTTGATCTCCTCCCGCATCGCCGAAACGGGCAGGTCGGCCGGATACGTCGGCTTTGGTAGCTGCTCGGCGCGGCGGGCCCGGCGCTTCTCGGCTTCCTCGACCTCCCGGAGCAGACGCTGCAGCGCCGGACCACGACGACGCGGGTCAGGAGAACCGGTCTCGATCTGCCGCAGCGCGCGGCGGAAGCGCTGGGCGTCGCCGAGCGTGACCCGTTCGAGGCGCTGGGTGATGGAGGATGCAAGATCCAACGGGCAAAGAGCCTAGGTCGTGCGGATATCCGTGGATTGTCAGCGTCGCGACCGACGTTCCTAGGATTCATTGTTGACGACGGCACCGGCTCAACGAGTGTTCGCCCCCACGGCCACCTTTCCGCCCAGGCCCGTGCTCGGTATCAGCGTTCCCGGCTGGCCGATCATCGGGTTGTTTGTCGTGGCCACCGCCGGTCTCACCGCGGGGTCGCTGGCGCTCCTGGGTCCCTGGGGGTGGATCATCGCGGCCGTGTGCGGGCTGCTCACCCTCTGGTGCGTGTGGTTTTTCCGCGACCCGGCCCGGGCCATCCCGGCCGACGCCGGCCTGATGGTGAGCCCCGCCGACGGCGTGGTATGCATGATCGTCCAGGCCGCGCCGAGCGATCTTGACCCCGCGCACCCGCCGGTCACGCGCGTCAGCGTGTTCATGAACGTCTTCAACGTCCACGTGAACCGGGCGCCCATCGAGGGGACTGCCGAGTCGCTCCGCTACCACCCCGGCAAGTTCTTCAACGCCAGCTTCGACAAGGCGAGCACCGACAACGAGCGTCTGGCCATGGGCATCCGCCTCCGCGACGGCCGCCTGTGCGTGTGCGTCCAGATCGCGGGCCTCGTGGCTCGACGCATCGTCTGCCAGGTCCGCACCGGAACAGCGCTCGGCCGCGGCGACCGCTACGGGCTGATCCGCTTCGGCTCGCGGGTGGACGTCTACCTGCCGCCGGGATTTGTCTCAGCGGTCAAGGTCGGGCAGCGGATGGTGGCGGGCGAAACGATCATCGCTCGGGACTCGGCGGCCGGCGGGGCCGCCGGGAGCGGTTCGCCGGTGGAGCACGGGGCGGCGAGGGGAACAGCTTAAGGACGAGCAGCGTGTTCCTGAAGTATCCATCAAAGACGCACAACCGCGAGATCCCGATCCGGCACCTGGTGCCGAACTTCATCACCACGCTCTCGCTCTGCGCGGGGCTGTCGGCGATCCACTTCGCGCTCAAGCCCGATTGGGACCGCGCCATCATGGGCGTGATCATCGCCGCCGTGCTCGACGGCCTGGACGGACGGGCGGCGCGCCTGCTCCGCGCGACCAGCAAGTTCGGAACGGTGCTCGACTCGCTCGCGGATTTCCTGGCGTTCGGCGTCGCGCCGGCGATCATCCTGCACCAGTGGCGGCTGGGGGATAAAGAGGCCATGGGCGAGTGGGACTTCATCGGCCTGGCGGCGGTGATGACATTCGTCCTGTGCAGCGCGTTGCGGCTCGCACGGTTCACGGCGGCGGCGAAACCCTCCAAGCCCGGGACCGGACCGTCGCGGTTCTTCGTCGGCCTGCCGACGCCCGCGGCCGCGGCGATCGTGCTCATCCCCGCGATGATCAAGGAGTCCCGCCTCCTCGAGGCCGAACTTCCCCTCTACGTGGTCATCGCCCACACCTTCTTCGTAGCCCTCCTGCAGATCAGCCGCCAGCCGCTCTACTCCTTCAAGCGCCTGCGCGTTCACCGCCGAGCCATCGTCCCCCTCATGACCGTGGTCGGGCTCATCGTCGTCTGCGCCATCAAGGACTTCTGGGCGACGCTCGCCGGGCTGGCCTTCGTCTACCTGCTGACGCTGCCCTTCAGCATCACCTCGTACCGAAAGGCCCGGGCCTCGGGCCTGGAATCCGCTCCGCCACCGGCCATCGTGCCCGACGACGCCCAGCCCGTCGGATAACCCCGCCGCGGCCGTTACACGGCCGTGACGCACTCACCGACCGCTTGCCGGTACAAACAGTGGACCGGCCACGCACGCCCGTGGGGGCGGATGCGGGCCGCGTCGGGAGACCGTCCATGAAGCGCACACGCGTGATCCATCTCGCGGGGCTGCTCGCGCTGGCAGTCCTGGCGGGCGTACCGGCCGCGGGCCAGCCGCAGGCCGTCGGGCCCTCCGAACCGGACATCCACAACATCATCATCCCGCAGGTGCGACGCCACGTCCGGCACGCGCAGGCCGTACGTCTCGACGCCGTGAGCGCGAAGGTCGATCTCACCGCCCAGGTGGCGACGACCGCCCTGACGATGAAGGTCACCAACCCGGCCCACCACCCGCAGGAAGCCCAGCTTCTCATCCCCGTCCCAGACGGCGTCACGGTGCGTTCGGTCCAGTACGACGGCACCGGGCCCGAGCCCTCGGCCGCGATCCTCCCCAGGGACGAGGCCCGCCGCATCTACGACGCCATCGTGAACAAGGCTCGCGACCCGGCGCTCGTCGAGTTCGCCGGGTACAACCTGATCCGCACGAGCCTGTTCCCGGTGCCCGCGAACACCACCCAGACCGTCACCATCACGTTCGAGCAGCTCCTCCCCGCAGACGGCGACCGCGTCGACTACGTGCTCCCGCGGAGCGAGTCGCTCGCCGAACAGGCCGTGCGCTGGGACGTCCGGGTCTCGATCGAAGACCCGCGCGGGATCGCCGCCGTCTACTCGCCGAGCCACGACCTGACCGTTGATCGCCAATCCGACCGCCGCGCGGTCGCGACCACTCCCGCCGCTTCCGCGCTCCCGCCCGGCGCCTTCCGGCTCTCCTACCTGCGAGGGGCCTCCGAGAGCGGTTCGCTCAGCGCCACGCTGATGGCCTACCCGGATCCTTCCGTCGCCGGCGGGCAGGGCGGCTACTTCCTGCTGCTCGCCAAGTTGCCCAAGCCCACCGACGTTCGGCAGGACCGCCCGCGCGAGGTCATCCTCGTGCTCGACCGGTCCGGGTCGATGCGGGGAGAGAAGTTCGACCAGGCCCGCAAGGCCGCGATCCAGGTCATCGACGGCCTCTTCGACGGCGAAACCTTCAACATCATCGACTATTCCGACACCATCGGCAGCTTCGCCAAGGCCCCCGTGGAGAAGTCGCGGCAATCCGCGGCCGACGCCCGGGCGTACATCCAGAGCCTCGAGCCCAACGGCGGGACGAACATCCACGACGCGCTCCTCGAGGCCGTGCGCCAGCGCCCCGCCGACAACTGCCTGCCGGTGGTCCTGTTCCTGACCGACGGGCTCCCGACCGTGGGTGAACGCGGCGAGATCGCCATCCGCGACGCGGTCGCCAGGGCCAACTCGCACGACCGCCGCATCTTCAGCTTCGGCGTCGGGTACGACGTCAACGCCCCGCTGCTCAACAGCATCGCGATCTCGTCGCGCGGCGCGGCCACGATGGTCCTTCCCAACGAGGACGTCGAGCAGAAGGTCTCGCAGGTGTACCAGCGCCTGCGCGGGCCGCAGCTCATGAACCCCGCGCTGCACGCGGTCGACTCCAAGGGCGAGATCTCGACACGCCTGGTGCGCGAGGTGTTGCCGGGGTCGCTCAACGACATCTACGAGCAGGACGAGGTCCTCATCCTCGGCCAGTACACCACCGATCAGCCGCTCCGTTTCCGCCTCACCGGCCACCGGTTCGGGAAGGATCACAGTTACGAGTTCTCGTTCGACACCGGCGACGCGACCACCCGCAACAGCTTCGTCCCGCGCATCTGGGCCACGCGGAAGATCGCGCAGCTCACCGAGCAGCTCCGCCAGGCCGCGGCGGCCGGCAACGGCGCACACGAGAGCCAGTCCAAGGAGCTCGTGGACGAGATCGTCCGGCTCTCCTCCCGCTGGGGCATCATGACCGAGTACACCTCCTTCCTGGCGACCGACGAGAGCATGCCCCTCGCACGGTTCAGGGAACTGCGGGACGGGCAGATGGTCGAGTTGCCCGGTGACGTCCCGGCGGCGCCCGCCGCGGAGGCCGGCCAAACGTTGTACCTGCGTCAGAAGGAACGCACGGGCGCCGACGCGGTGGCCCAGCAGCAGAACTACTCGGCGCGGTCGGACGCCTCCAACGTCGCCCTGGGACTCGAGTTCCTCGACGAGTCGATGAACCGGACCAGGATCACGACCGTCCAGAACGCCGCGGACCGGTCGCTCTTCCGCCGCGGCCAGCGCTGGGTTGATTCGATGCTCGGCGGCCTGGAATCGACCGAACCCGAGGTCACGATCGAGTTCGGCAGCGAGGCGTACTTCGGCGTGGTGCGCCAGCTCGCCTCCGAGGGCAGGCAGGGAATGCTCGCCGTCGACGGCGATGTGTACACGCTGCTCAACGGCAAGCGGACGCTGATCCGCGGGCCGCGGGCCGACGGGGCGAAGTAGCCGCGCCGCGATGGCCGATAGGATGATGTCACGCGGTCGGGCGGCGCGGAGGCGCCGCTCGGCCTTTGCACAGGAGCCGGTTTCCATGGCGCTCGCGAAGGTGCTGGTGGTCGAGGACGACGCGGCGGTGCGCCGGGGCATCGTCGATGCGCTCATGTTCGCCGGCTACGACGTCCAGGAGGCCGCCGACGGCAAGGCCGGCCTGGCCGCCGCGGTGTCCGGCGGCATCGACCTGGTGCTCCTCGACATCCTGATGCCCAAGATGAGCGGTCTCGAAGTGCTCGAGGTGCTCCGGCGCCAGGCCGCCAGCCTCCCTGTCATCTTCCTCACCGCCCGGGGGCTGGAGGAAGACCGCGTCCAGGGCCTCCGAGCCGGAGCCGATGACTACATCGTCAAGCCCTTCGGTCCCCGCGAGATGCTCGCCCGCGTCGAGGCGGTGCTGCGTCGATCGGCCGAGCGGCCCACGCCGGTCCGGCGCTTCACGATCGGCGGCTGCACCATCGACCTTGCCCGCCGCGAAGTCGTGCTCGCCGACCAGACCCGCCGCGTGCTGCCGGACCTGGAAGCCCGCGTGCTCGAGTACCTGGCCTGCAACCCCGGGCGTGCGGTCTCTCGCGAAGAGCTGCTGACGCGGGTGTGGAAGCTCGACGCCCGCGGTCTCCAGACCCGGACGGTCGACATGGCCATCGCTCGGCTGCGCGAGCTGCTCGGCGACGACCCCGCCGCCCCGGTGGTCATCGTGACCGTCCGCGCCAAGGGCTACATGCTCGGCACGCCGCAGGACCCCACCGACGGAGCCGCGAGCGGATGATGACGTCACGGCCGACGTTCCGAGTGTTCTGGGTGTGCGCCGCCACGCTGCTGGCGGCGATGACGTGGCTCACCATCCACGCGCTGCTGCTCGAGAAGCGCGAGGCCTACTCGCAGGCCGCGGCGGCCCGCCAGGAAGCCACGCGCCTCGCGCTGTGGCGGATGGACTCGGCCATGACGCCCGTCATCGCCCGCGAGGCGGCCCGGCCGTATTTCCACTACCAGAGCTTCTACCCCACCGACCGGGCCTTCACCAACATGCTCAAGGAGGTCACGCCCGGCGAGGTGCTGGTTCCTTCGCCGCTGCTCGATGCTCCCGTCGGCGTGATCCGCCTGTACTTCGAGGTGGACTCGGAAGGAAAGGTGACGTCACCCCAGGTGCCGCGGACCGAGCAGCAGCACCTCGCGCCCCCGGGCACGTACTCGACGATGAACTTCATCGCCGCCCAGGACCAGCTCTCCCAGTTCACGTCGCTGCTGCCGCCGCAGACGTTCAGCGGCGCGGCCGCCGCCCCCCCCGCGTCGAAGGCACGCGCCCCGGCGTACGAGCCCGAAGCCGCCCGGGTCTACGCCGACGGCCGTGACGACGTCACCAACGAATTTGACCGGCGGCAGGAACGGCTCGCGCTCGCCTCAACGCCCGAGCTCGCGCCCGAAAACGCCGTCGCGACCCGGGCGCTGCGCGACAAGGCTCCGGCCGACGCCCGGGCGAACCTCGAGAAAACCGAATCACTCGATCAGAGCGTCGAGCTCCAGGCGCCGCCGACAGACCAGGTACGCAACCGCTCCGCCGCCGAGCCGGCCCCACCGGCGAGCGCCGCCGCCGGCGCTCTCGCGGATTCTGCCGGGCGGCAGCTCGGCGAAGACAGCGCACGACAGTCGACCAAGTCCCCCATCTCGATGAGCGACTTGGCCCCCTCGTGGGTCGGGCCGGAAGAGAACCCGCAGCTCGTCTTTACGAGACGAGTCTCCCTCTCCGGCAACGAATACGAGCAGGGATTCTGGATGGACTGGCAGCTCACGCGGAGCTGGCTGCTCTCGGGGATCGGTGACCTCCTGCCGTGGGCCGAACTTCAGCCGGTGCGCGACGACGTCCGTGCCCGCCCGCCCGAAGCACTCGGCCGCACCTTGGCGTCCATCCCCGCCGAGCTTGTTGTTCGCCAGGCCGTGGTCGCCGCCCCGATCGGCTGGACGACGCTCCGCGGCGGACTCCTGCTCTCGTGGCTCGCGGTCCTCGCCGCCCTCGTGGTGACGTGGCGCGTGCTCAAGGCGCTTCACGAACTCGCCGAGCGGCGGGGCCGCTTCGCCGCGGCCGTCACGCACGAGCTCCGCACCCCCATCACCACCTTCCGCATGTACTCGCAGATGCTCGCCGAGGACATGGTGCCCGCCGACCGCCGCGCCGAGTACCTCGCCACGATGAGCAGGGAATCGCTGCGCCTGTCCCAGATCGTCGAGAGCGTGCTCGAGTATGCACGCCTCGGAAGGCGCGACCCCGCCCGTTCCATTCAGCAGCTCGAACTGCGGTCGATCCTCGATCCTCTTGCGGCCAAGCTCGCCGAGCACGCGGCGGAGCGCGGCTTTGAGCTGCGAGCCGATCTTGGCGCGTCCGCCGGCGTCATCGTGAAGGCCGACCCCACCGGCGTCGAGCGGGTCCTGCTCAACCTCGTGGACAACGCGTGCAAATATGCTCGGGGCCACGCTCCGCAGGTCATCTCGCTGAGCGTTCGCCTGGCCCGCGGCCACGCGGTGATCACCGTCGCGGACAACGGGCCGGGGCTGACGGTGGAGGAATCGCGCCGCGTGTTCGAGCCGTACTTCCGCGGCCCGCGAACCACGGAACTGGGCGTGCCGGGCCTGGGCCTCGGCCTGGCGCTCGCCCGCGGCGCGGCTCGCGGGATGGACGGCGATCTGAAGCTGGTGCAGCCCGAGGGCGGGAAGGGGACGGTCTTCGCGCTGCTGCTGGAACTGGCATGACCGCTCGTCAGGGCGGGGACTGGAAAAGCAAGAACGCCCCCGGACACTTCGCGTCATTTACTTGGTTCATCGAGCGCGATCACGGTCTTGAGCCAGTCGAGAGCCGTGGCGAGATCATTGCACTTTTCCCACCGTTGGTACACATACGGAATCAGCGCCGAAACGGCGATGAGGTCGCCATCGACCTCCGAGCCCAAGTCCTTTAATTCCTGGCGCACGTCCTTCTTCGTCCAGAGTTCCTCCATCTGCTTGCCGACCTCGCGTGCCCTGTCGAGCGACTTGCGGAGCGACTTTGCAGACATCGAAGGCTCCGCTCGCATGATCTTGAGGATGTCGTCCTCCTTGTCTGGATCCAGCAGCATGCCATCGCCCGCGGCCACGCGGAGGCGTTCGGAGAGGTCCGACTGATCCATCACGACCACCACGGCCATCTGCGCCAGATAGAGCAGCAGCGGGTCGCCCACGATGTCGCCCTTCAAGTGCTGATCGGCAAATGTGAAAAGACGATCGCGGTCCGCCTTCCAGCGGGCGAACGTGCCGAGGGGATCGGTCGCATCCAGCGTCGCGATCGCTGCCCTCAGATTCGCTCGACCTGCATCGGTCACGCGCTTGGATGTGGTCTCGGATTCAAAGCCGGTGCTCGCAAGCTGCAACGCGCCCGCAAGCTCGGGCTCTGCCACAAGCATCCACATCGGGCTTGGCACTGCCGCCAGGTCTCTCGCTAGTTCGATCCGGCCCACGATGCGCTCGATGGCGCCATCACCGTCGCCATCCGCCCAGCGTCGGCACGCATCCGCGTGGAGAATCGGCCCGAGCCGCCGCAGCTGTGTTAGCGAGATCGGAGGATCAGCAACCCTTTGAAGACTGCCGAGCTGTTCCGCGGGCACGCCAAACTCACACCGCTCCATGCGTGCCGTTTCGACTACCCGAGCAATCCATTCCTTCTGCGCAACAAGGCTTTTGCGAACGTCATCCGCCGTGAACTCAAGGTCATCGTGGTCACCAAGGTGGAACGTCTGCGGGTCGTTCTCGACCGCCCACGCACGATCTACGAGCTCCCTGTCCATGGTCTCAAGCAGCCCCACGTACCGCTCGGCGGCGTTCGCGGATTGCGGATCGGCCTTCAGCGTCGCAACCGGTTGACCCAGATGCAGCAAACACGCCAGTACGTACGTCAGCATGCATTCCCCCTTACTCGCTCACTCGCTCTTCCCTCACTCGCTCCGCCGCCGCACTCACTCCCCCGGGATATACGAGATCGCACCCTCGAACGGGCTGCTCGCCGTCGCGTACAGCTTCTTGGGGATGCGCCCGGCGAGGTAGCTCTGCCGGCCCGCGGTGCACGCGTGGCGCATGGCGTGGGCCATCATCACCGGCTCCTTGGCGTGCGCGACCGCCGTGTTGAGCAGCACGCCGTCGGCACCCAGTTCCATCGCGACCGAAACGTCGCTCGCCGAGCCGACCCCCGCGTCCACGATCACCGGGTACGACGCATCGCCCTGCTTGAGCAGCTCCAGGCACAGCACGATGTTGCTCCGGTTGAGCACGCCCTGGCCGCTGCCGATCGGGCTGCCCGCGGGCATCACACTCGCCGCGCCCGCCTCCTTGATCCGCGACGCCGCGATCGGGTCGTCGCTCGTGTACGCGAGCACCTGGAACCCGTCCTTCACCAGCTCGCGCGTCGCCTCGACGGTTCCCATCGGGTCGGGCAGCAGCGTCTTCTTGTCGCCGAGCACCTCCAGCTTCACCCACGAGGCACCGGGGTTGCCGAGCTGCTCGAGGATCTCACGCCCGAGCCTCGCCACCCGCACGGCGTCCTCCGCCGAGAAGCAGCCCGCCGTGTTGGGGAGGATCGTGTACCTGGACAGATCGATGAACTCGAGCAGGCTCTTGCCCTGGGCGTTGATCAGCCGCTCGCGGCGGACGGCGACCGTCACCACCTCGCACCCGCTGGCGGCGAGCGCGTCACGCATGATCTCGTTGCTCTGGTACTTCCCCGTGCCGACGAACAGGCGGCTCGTGAACGTGCGTCCGGCGATCGTGACGGGCGAAGTGCCCGGTTCCGGCAATGAAGCGTGAGCGGTCATGGCCAACAATACCCGCGTCCCCCCGCCCCCGCGCGGGGCAACCACGACCCGGGCACGCACTTGGGGGAGTTCACCGATGAAAGTCAACCTTGCTCGGGGCTTTGCCTCCTTCCACGACCACTGGTCCCCCCGGATCGCCGCCGAACTCAACGGCCAGGCCGTCAAGCTGGTGAAGTTCCGGGGCGCGTTCGACTGGCACCACCACGACGCCGAGGACGAGCTCTTCCTGGTTCACAAGGGATCGTTCGTGATGGAGTTCCGCGACCGCAGCATCGAGCTCCGAGCCGGCGAGATGCTCGTCGTGCCGCGCGGCGTCGAGCACCGGCCCGTGGCCGCGGACGAGGTCGAGGTCATCCTCTTTGAGCCCGCCTCGACGCTGAACACCGGCAACGTCACCTCCGAGCGCACCGTCGCCAACCCCGAGCGGCTCCGCCCGACCGAGTGACGCCCGTCCGCCTACCGCGGGTGCAGGTAGCCAAGGTGCAGCTCGCAGTGGCGGAGCTGGAGCGACTTCCACTCATCGTGCGTCATCGGGCCGAAGATCGGGTTGCTTGCCGTCGGAGCGCTGGCTTCCAGCCGATCCAGTCCCGCTCGCAGCCGACCCGCCGCCATGTCGAAGGGCGCGTCGTCGGCCCCGACCGTCCCGCCCTTCACGCGCGGGATGTACACGCCGCGCTTCATGCGGTGGTAGAGAAAGCGGTTCTTCATCCGCTTGAGGATGACGCGGATGATCCAGGGCGTCTTGGTCAGCTCCGGCGGATACCCGTCAAATCCGTAGTCAATGAACGCCGCCAGGTGAGAGATGTTCTGCCCGGCCGTCCAGTTGCCCGACGACCGCAGCGTGCCCGCCGCGACCGCCGCTTCCAGGAGATCGAGCTCGCGGCGGACATCATCGATCAATCGGAACGTCAGGGTGCGGTAATCGCTCACGCTCGCCGGGTTCATGGTCCCTTCCTCGATGCGGCGATCACCCGCCGCCCACGAGCACCACGATCTCAATCACGTCGCCTTCAGCCAGCACGTGCGTTTCCTGGGACCGCCGCGGCACGAGCTGCTTGTTCACCTCGACCGCGTAAGCGGCGGCTTTCACCCCCACCCGCTCCACCACCGCCGAGACGGTGGTGCCCGCCGGCCACGACGTGCGTTCGCCATTCACGACCAGTTCCATGATGGATCGTACCGCGATTGGTCCGGCGAGCCGGGCGCGCAGACAATTCCCGGCCGGGCGAGGTGTCCGGCTGGGAGGATCGGCCGATGCACACGCCAGGCGGTATCGCGACCCGGGTATTGGTTGCCGTGCTGGCGTTGGTGTCGGCCCTGGCCACCGGCTGCTCGGACAGGGACTACAGCCAGAAGACCCCCGACGACGTGATCCGCACGGCCAAGCTGATGGTCGAACGCGGCGAGGCCCGCAGGCTCGGCGGCCTGATCTACGCCGAGAACGACGAGATGCGCAAGGTCCTCCACAACGTCGGCGTGCTGATGGGGAACCTCCAGCGGCTCGGCCAGGCGGTGAGCGAGCACTTCCCGCAGGAAGTCGACGCGTTGAAGACCCGCGCCAAGCAGGCCGCGGACTCGGGGAAGGCGACCTCGCTGCTGAGCCAGATCGCCGCGCAGGCATCGGGGAACCAGGGTCGCGTCTCGCGCCGCGCCGCCCGCGATCCCGAGAAGTGGCGCCGCGAGCAGCGTCAGCGCGAGGAGCAGTTCGGCGATTCGCTCAAGATGCTCTTCGCCGATCCGTACGGGTTCCTCGAGCAGAGCGCCGGCCGCATCTCCACCCTGCCCCTGACCGACGACACGGCGGCCGTGCTCTGGGACGGCAAGACCGTGCTTCCCCCGCTGGGAGTCGTGATGCGCCGCGGCGCCGACGGCAAGTGGTACGTGGTCCCGCCGATCAACATCCCCGGCTTTGCCAACTTCCTGCCCCAGACCGCGCAGGAGTACAAGGTCTTCGGGGCGCTGATCGCGATCATCAACAACGTGATCGTCGATCTTGCCCGCGACGTCCGCGAGAAGCGCATCACCGACATCGACGATCTCTCCCGCAAGGCCGGCGAGAAGGCCTTCATGCCCGCGGCCATGGGCTACGTCGCGTACTCGAACATGCTCGAAGAACGCCGCAAGAAGGCCGCCGCTACGAAGCAGGCGACGCCGCCTGCCACGCCACGCTGACCGGCCGCCCAGCCGCCTTCACCAGGAGGTCCGACTTCTTGATCGCCGCCGCCAGTTCCGCGGTGGGCTCGTCGGCGCTGATCGCCACCACGCGGAGCTGGTCTTCCTGCACCGACGCCCGCACGTCCGTTACCAACTGCCGGTGAGACCGGTCCAGGCCGTCGGCCACCCGCAGGATCCCGCCGAGCATCCGCACCAGCCGGCGGTCCTTCTTGTCCAGCGACCCGTACACCGCGTGCTTCTTGGAGGGGCACGCCCGGCGGTGATACCGAGCCGTCGCCGCGACCAGCTCCGCAATTCCCGGCTTGACCCCCGGAAGCCCGTTGAACGTGACCAGCGTTTCCGAGTACTTGTGGTGGCCCTTGTACGAAATCGCGATGCCCGTGTCGTGCACCAGCGCCGCCGCGTGCAGGATCGCCGCGCTGCGCCGCCGGCACCAGCGCCCCTTGCGTATCTGCGACGCCCGGGCGCAGCGCACCAGCTCCGCGTGCAGCCGCATCGCGAGCGCCGCCACGTGGCTGCTGTGCGGCTGCTCGGCCCGGCTCCGCTGCGCGAACGCCGCGGCCGCCGCGGGGAGCATCAGTTTCTGGGTCGTCGCCCGGGCCGCCGCCCGGATCCGCACCATCTCCGCCGCCTCCACCACCAGCCCGTCCCGCAGGCCGACCGTCAGCGTCGTCATGGCGTGCGGGCTCGCGCGGCTGAGGATCGCCTCGATCACCGCCAGCCCCGCCACCATGATCTGCGACCGCTCCACCGCCATGCCGGGGAGCGCCGCCCGTTCCGCCGCCGACATCGGCCGGATCAGCTTCAGCACGTCGCGGACTTCCGCGAGGGTGACGTCGAAGCGCGGCTTGCTGAGCCGCTCGACGCCCGGGTTCCCGGGCGACAGCGTGCCCGCGGCGCGCTGGCGGCACAGCTCGCCGGCCGAGACGCACCCGCCGCCGACGCCGAAGATCCTCGCCCCGCCGATGGGCAGGCCGTCCAGGGCGGACTCGACGTGCCTGGCGATGTACTCTCGCATCTCGTCGAACCGCTCGCCGGCGCACGCCTCGGTCCCGCCGAATCTCTCCGTGAGGGCCACCGCGCCCAGCGGCATCGACACCGACGCCATCGGAACGTCCCCCACTCCCACCGTGAACTGCACGCTCCCGCCGCCGGTATCGAGCACGCCGACGCGTTCAAGCCGTTCACGATCCGCCGCACGCTCAAGATCGGCGACCGCGCGGTACGAGAGCCGACCCTCGACCCGCGGCGGGATGGTGACGAGCTCGACGCCCGTGTTCTTGCGCAGGAGTTCCAGGAACTCGTCGCGGTTCTCCGCCCACCGCACGGCGTGCGTCGCGACGGCCCGCACGATCGGAGCACGCACCTCGCGCGAAGCCGCGACGAACGCGGCGACCGCGGCGATCGCCCGCTGCATCGGTACATCACCGAGCCTGTTCCCGGCCGCCAACCCCTCGCCCAGCCGGCACGGCTCGCGGCGGTCGGCGATCGGCTTCCATGATCCATCGCCCAGCAGCTCCGCCGCCAGGAAGCGGGCGCTGTTGGTCCCGATGTCGATCACGGAGAAACGTCGCGGCTTCATGCGGGCACGCTCGCACACCGATCAGGATCACGATCGGCACGATGGTAGAGCCCGCAAGCAAAGGCCACGCCGAGTCATTCGGCGCTGAATCGGACTATTAAGATCGCCGGACGCTCACGAGGAACGGCTGATGCCCACCGCCGGGCCCACGGGCAGCACCACCACGCCCGCCCCGCACCGCTCCATCACCTCGTCGCCGATCCGCGCCACCGCCTCGAACATGCGCCGGGCACATTCGATGATCCGTGCCCGCTCGCGCTCCGTCACCGCGACCGAGTCGATGTCCACCTTGAACTGCGCCCAGATCGGACGCTGCCGCTCGCCGTACGGATCCAGGTACCGCGTCCCCGGTTCGCCCGGGCGAACCGACAGCGACCCGGCCACCGCCTTGGCGATGTAACGGTTGCCGTTGTTGGCGCCCTCAAGCACGTAGTGATACCCAAGCAGCGCCGCCGGGCACTCCTCCTCCACGCGCTTGATCTCCTCCACGATCGCCGCGGCGGACGCCACGGGCTCGATCGAACCCGCATCCACGCCCAGGAACGCCAGGTCCTCGATCAGATACGGCTCCTGGTAGTGCTCGTCGCGCACCACCGTCGCCACCGCGGGGTGACGCGTCGCGGCCGACCGCAGGGCGCTGTCCAGCGCCCGGTGCACCACGAGCATCTGCGCCAGGTGCTGCGCGTACTGCTCGCGGGTGGCCCGTCCGGTCACCAGCAGCCGCTGCAGCGCCGATCGCTCCGCCTGCGTGTGCAGCTCGGCGGTGGACTCGCGCAGAGTGAAAGAGAGCGATCCGGGCTCGCTCGTGGTCTGGGGGTGGCCCGCGTGTGGGTGCATGTGTGTGCTCGAGTAATTTACTTGAAGGAGGCCCAGGCCAGTACCGCGGGGACGATCAGCCACGCGAGGCCCTTGATCAGGAAGAACAGGAATGCTCCCGCCCCCAGACGCCGCATCCACGGGCTCTTCACCCAGCACTTGCTGGTCTGCTTCGGTTCGGTATCCAAAGGTCAAGAAACTCCAGTTGAGACTCAGTCTCAGAGAAAACATAGCCGTCACGGCGAGCGACAGTCAAGCGCTTCACCCGTCGATACGCGGGTATTGTCACCTCCCATGTTCGACAGCTTTCTCAAAGACATGGCCTGGCGCGGGCTGATTCACCAGTCCACGCACGAGGCCGAGCTCGCCAGGCACCTCTCGACCGGGCCCCGCCGGGCGTACGTCGGCTTTGACCCCACCGCCAACTCGCTCACCATCGGCAACCTGATGGGCATCATGACGCTCCGCCGCTTCCAGGAGGCCGGGCACCAGCCCGTCGTCGTCATGGGCGGCGGCACCGGCCTCATCGGCGACCCCTCCGGCAAGTCCGCCGAGCGGCAGTTGATGACCCGCGAGACCGTCGAGGCCAATGTCCAGTCACAGCGCCGCATCTTCGAGGCGCTCATCGACTTCGGCGCCGGGCGAGCCAACCGCGGCACCCTCGTCAACAACATCGACTGGCTCGGTCGGCTCTCGTACCTCGACGCCCTGCGCGACATCGGCAAGTTCTTCTCCGTGAACGCCATGATCCAGCGCGATTCGGTGCGCGACCGCCTCCACAACCGCGACCAGGGCATCAGCTACACCGAGTTCAGCTACATGATCCTCCAGTCGTACGACTACTACCACCTCTGGAAGGACCAGGGCGTCACGCTCCAGATGGGCGGCAGCGACCAGTGGGGCAACATCGTCAGCGGCATCGACCTCATCCGCCGCCACGAGCACGCCGACCACCCGAACGCCGACGCGGCGCCGGCGGCCGTCGACCCGGCCTTCGCCCTCACCTGGCCCCTCGTCACCAAGGCAGACGGCACCAAGTTCGGCAAGACCGAGTCGGGCGCCATCTGGCTGACCGCCGACCGCACCTCGCCCTACGAGTACTTCCAGTTCTGGCTCAACGCGGCCGACGGCGACGTGATCAGGTTCCTCAAGTTCTTCACGCTGCTGCCGCACGACCGCATCGCCGACCTCGAATCCTCGATGCAGAAGGACCCGGCGGCGCGCGAAGCCCAGCGCGCCCTCGCCCGCGAAGCCACCACGCTCCTGCACGGCAAGACCGAGGCGGACAATGCCGAGGCCGCGGCCAAGGCTCTCTTCAGCGGCGAGATCGCGGGCCTGCCCGAAGCGACGCTGCGCCAGGTGCTCGGCAACGTCCCATCGAGCCGGCTCGCCAAGTCCCGCCTCGACGGCGCCGGCGTGCCGCTGCTCGATCTGCTCATCGAGACGCACCTGGCCTCGTCGAAACGCGAGGCCCGCGAGTTCCTCGCGTCGGGCAGCGTCGCCGTCAACGGAAGGAAAGCCTCGACCGATGAGTCCATCAAGGCCTCCGATCTCCTCCACGGACGGCTGCTCGCGATCCGGCGCGGCAAGAAGCACTGGCACCTGACCGAATGGGAATGAATCCCACATTGGCCTGCGCGCATATCTGAAGCAACGTTCACCCGTGATTGACCGGGTCTTCAACGGCCGTCGGCTTCAGCTTCCATGAAACCGCTCCCGCCCGCCGTGTCGAAGTCGCTTCGACTGACCGCCGCCGCCGCGTTCGTGATCGCTCTTGCCGCCTGCGAACCCAACACGACCCAGAACAGCCCGCCGCCCAACGAACCCGCTCCCAAGGACAAGGTCTCCGACGCGCCCGCGCCCGACAACAACCGCCGAGCCAACGACCTGCCCGGCGGCAGCGACGGGTCGACGCCGACAAACCGTGACCCCGACCGCGACGGCACCAGCGACGGCGGCGATTCCAGCGGCACCGATCGCCCGGGCGGAGGAGGCGGATAAACGTGGCTCGATGGTCACGGGGCCCGCGTGCTGCGACCTGTCGAGCCGGGCCACATGTCACCACCGCACCCCGCGCCGCTCGCCGCCGACTAGCATCTCCCCGTGACCGCGGATGCTCCACTCGATCGGTACCACCGCCAGATGCTCATCACGGGCCTGGGCGAGGCCCAGCAGCGCCGCCTGCTCGCGAGCACCGCGTTGATCGTGGGATGCGGAGCACTCGGCTGCACGGCGGCCGACCTGCTCGCCCGAGCAGGCGTCGGCGCCATCATCCTCATCGACCGCGACGTCGTCGAACTCACCAACCTCCAGCGTCAGACGCTCTTCGATGAGGACGATGCCCGTCAGCAGGCGCCCAAGGCCATCGCCGCCGCCAGGCGACTCACGCTGATCAATTCGAGCATCCGACCAGTCGCCGAAGTGACCGACTTCACCCACCGCAACGCGATCGAGCTCCTCGAACGCCACCGGCCGGATGTGCTGCTCGACTGCTCGGATAATTTCCAGACTCGCTTCCTGATGAACGACGTCGCGGTGTCGCGCGGCGTGCCGCTCGCGTACGCGGGCGTGATCGCCACCGGCGGGATGCAGTACACGATCCTGCCCGGCGTGACTCCCTGCCTCCGCTGCATCTTTGATGCACCGCCGGCCGAAGTAGGACCGACCTGCGACACCGCCGGCGTGCTCGGGCCCGCGGTGACAATCGCCGCGTCGTACCAGGCGATGGAATCGCTGAAGCTGCTCGCCTCCGTGCGCGACCGCCTGCGGCACACCCTCGTGCAGTTCGATCTCTGGAAGAACAAGCACCGCGAAGTCTCCGCCGGGCCCGGGCCGCGGCCCGATTGCCCCTGCTGCGGAAGGCGAACCTTCGAGTTCCTCGATGGGTCACGAGCCGATACCGCCGCCGTGCTCTGCGGTCGCCACACTGTCCAGATCTGGCCCGCAAACGGGCAGCGAACGCCGCTGCACGAGCTGCACGCCCGGCTCGCGGCGCACGGGGACTTCGTCCTCTCGCCGGTGCTCGTGCGCGGCACCCTTGCCGGTGTGAGCGGCGAGACCGGAACGCCCATCGAGCTCACGGTGTTCTCCGACGGCCGCACGCTCGTCCGCGGGACGTCGTCCATCGAGCGCGCCCGGGCACTGCATGCTCGCTACGTCGGGACGTGACGGTTGCCAGCCTGCGCGAAACACGCGCTGCAGCACACCACCGCCGAAGGGTGCACGACCGTTGCCAGGGACGCGAGCCGCGCAGCGGCCAAGTCCCTGGGAAGGCAAACCTCTCTCTGTACCCGCAGGTTTTTCTTTCCTGCCCGGAGGGCCGATGTATGTTGCCCGGGACTTCAGTCCCTGGTAAACGGGCCGCGCACAGTCCAAGTACCCTGTCACTCGCCCGGAGGGCGGACGATCAACTCCTCGTGAGCACACGAGGTTTCTCACGCAGAACACTCCACGTGCTATCGTGCGAACATGCCCAGCTCGTGGACACAGAACTTCTACCACCTGGTCTTTGCAACCAAGCGCCGCGAGCCGTGGCTCACCGAGCCGCTCGAAGCGCGGCTCTATGCGTTCCTGGGTGGGATCGCACGAGATCTGCAATGCACCGCCTTGGCCATCAACGGCCACATCGACCATGTCCACATGCTTGTGCGGTACCCGGCTGATCTCAGCCATTCAGATCTCGCCCGCCACGTCAAGGCCCGCTCGTCCAAGTGGATCCACGAGACGTTCGTCGGCCTCGCCGACTGCGCGTGGCAGGAGGGGTACGGCGGCTTCACCGTGAGCAAGTCGATGGTCGAAGCAACCGTCGCCTACATCCAGCGGCAACGCGAGCATCATCGATCGCGATCGTTTCAGGAAGAGTTCATGCACCTGCTCGAGCGGCACGGGATTCTGGCTTCCGCGGATGAGGTGTTCGGCCCGTATCGTCCGCCCTCCGGGCGGGAGTGACACGGGACTTGGATTGTGCGCCCGTCTACCAGGGACTGAAGTCCCTGGCAACATTCATCCGCCCTCCGGGCGAAAAGTCACACCGCCGCCGCTCGGGATTCGCATTTCACAAACTCGACAACGCCGGGCCCGACGTTGCTGGTAATGACTGACCGTCCTCGTGAGAAAAGCATGCACGGTGACGACTCGCTCACCTCAGTCACCGCTCTCATCGCCCCGCAATCGCGTTGTCAGCGCAGCCTGCATCATCTCCCGGGCGTCGTTGAGCTTCTCGGCCGAAAAGGGTTCACCGCATTCGGGACACACCCCCGAATCGCCGAGCTCGTTGAGATCGTAAAGACATTTCAAGCATGCTCGGCCGTCGGTCTCTTCCATCCTGTCGGCAAACCTCTCAAGCCTGCTTCCTCTGAACTTGACAACAAACCACGTCACCGTAATCACGCCGGGAGTGAGTCGTTGCCACAACGGCCAGCTGTGCAGCGTGCCAAGTGTCAAGATGGAGATGATCGTGAGGATCACTCCCACGTTCCATGACAGCAGCGGGTTGTAGCGCGGTATGCGAGTCATCGGCGCCTTCACCGCCTCTCGCTACAACAAACCCGAAGGGCTACGACTTCCCGATCGTGATCCCCACCCGCTTTTCCACCTGTCCCGCCGCGATCTTCTCATACCCCGAACCGAGCTCCCCGATCGGGTCGGGCGGGATGATCTCCACCTTCTTCTCGCCCAGCTTCACCTCGCCGCGCTGCACCCGCCCCTGGAACGCCAGGCACTCGGCGAGCAGCCGCTCCATGATCTCCGCCTCGGGCACGTTCGCCACCTTCTCGCCCTGCACATAAATGATCCCGCGCCGATCGCCCGCGAACACCGCCACGTCCGCGCCCTCCGCCTCGCCCGGGCCGTTCACGATGCAGCCCATCACCGCCACCTTCATCGGCACGGTCACCTTCTCCGCAAGCTGCTTGCGCACGTCCTGCACCAGCGTGAACAGGTCCACCTGGATCCGCCCGCACGTCGGGCACGCGATCAGGTCCACACCGCGCCGCTCACGCAGCCCGAGCGAGTACAGCAGCTCCAGCCCGTCCTCCACCTCGTACACCGGGTCCGACGCGTAACTGATTCGGATCGTGTCGCCCACGCCATTGGCGAGCAGCGCTCCCAGCGCCGCCACCGACCGGATGCACCCCGTCTCCTTCGGCCCCGCGTGCGTCACACCCAGGTGCAGCGGGTGATCGAACCGCTCGCTGATCGCCTCGTACGCGTCGATCACCAGCGACGCGTCCATGCTCTTGGCGCTGATCGCGATGTCGTGGAAATCCTGCTCGTAGAAGATGTCCAGGTATTCCTCGAGCTTGGCGATCATGATCGCGAGCATGTACCCGTGCTTGTGATCGCTGAAGACCTGCCCGAGCTCCTTCATCCGCTTCTGCTTGTCCTTGCGCTCGATGATCGAGCCCTCGTTCACACCCACGCGGATCGGGATGCCCCGACCGCCGTTGGCCGCCTTGCACGCCTGGATGACGTCGATGACCTGCTTGCGGTCCTGGATGTTGCCCGGGTTGAGCCGGATCTTGTGCACGCCCGCGTCCACCGCCTCGAGCGCCCGTTGAAAATGAAAGTGCACGTCGGCGACGATCGGCACCTGCACCTGCGGCAGGATGTGCCGCAGCGCCTCGGAGTCCTTCCGCTCGGGCACCGCGACGCGGACGATGTCGGCCCCGGCCGCGGCCAGCTTGTGGATCTCCCGGACACACGCCTCCACGTCGTGCGTGTATCCCGCCGTCATCGTCTGGACGGAGACGGGTGCGGGCGTGGTCGGGTTGCCGGCTCGGTCCGGCTTGCCGCCGCCGATCCTGACGAAACCGACGCGGGAATCACCGATGACGATCTGCCTGGTTGGACGGCGCGGACGCATTGCTCAATCGTAGGACGAACGGGCCCGAATGCGGGTTCAGCGATCCCGCTCGCAATCGCGCTCCCGGCTGCGTGTTCCCCGCTGTCCGCTGCCTGCTGTCCGCTGTCTGCCGTCCGCTGTCCGCTGTCTGCTATCGTCTTCAGTGCCTTTCCACCTCGAACAGCCCCTCTGGCTGCTGGCGACGCTCGTCGCCCTGCCCATGGCGCTCTCGGCCCTGGCGCTGTTCATCGCGATGAAGCCCCTCCGGCGCGTCCTCGCCGCGCTCACACGCCTCGCCCTTATCGCCATCATCGCCCTCATCCTCGCGGGCGTCGCAACCATCCGCGAGACCAGCCGCCTGGCCGTCATCGCCATCATCGATGTCTCGGGCTCGGTCCAGCGCCAGCCCGCCGACGGCGTCGACGCCATCGAACGCGCCATCCAGCGCCCCGGGCAGGAATCACCCCGTCTGACGACCCTCGACGCCGTCCGCGTGCAGCTCACCCGCCTCACCGAAGGCCTCGGGCCCGATGATCTCCTCGGCATCGTCGCTTTCGACGGTCGCCCCGTGCTCGTCGCCAGCCCCGCCCCCGCCGCCACCATCGCCGACCGCCCGCTCGAATACGCCGCGCAGGACGGCACCAACATCGCCGACGCGCTCTCGCTCGCCGCCACGCTCATCCCCGCCGACGCCACCGGAAGGCTCCTGCTCGTCACCGACGGCGTCGAGACCTCCGGCGACGCCCGGGCCGCCGCTCGCCAGATCGCCTCCTACTCCGCCGCCGACATGACCCGACCCGGCGGCCTGGCCATCGACGTCGTCCCCATCCGCTACCGCTTCGGGCCGGAGGTCATCGTCGAATCCGTCGACACACCGCCGCTCGCCGCCATCGGCGCCCCCGTCACCATCCGAGCCGTCCTCAAATCCACCCACGCCGTCTCCGGCACCGTGCGCGTGCTCGACAACGCAACCCCCGTCGACGTCAACGGGCCCGCCGAGGGCACCGGCCGCCGCATCGACCTCTCGCCGGGCACCAACGTCTTCGTCGCCGAGATCCCCATCGGCTCATCCCGCGTTCACCGCTTCCAGGTCGTCTTCGAGCCCGATGCCGCGACGCCCGGCGCCGTCACCGACCGGCTCGTCGACAACAACACCGCCGAGTCCTTCACCCTCACCCCCGCGACCGGGTCGGTCCTGCTCATCGACGGCGTCTCGGAATTCGGCGAGACCCAGCAGCCCTCCCCGCTCGCCGGCACGCTCCGCGAGGCCGACATCTCCGTCACCACCGTCGCCGCCGGCGCGGTCCCCTCCGACCTGCTCTCGCTCCAGAACTACGACCTGATCATCCTCGAGGACGTCCCCGCCGATGCCGTCGCCCCCGCCGCTCAGCAGGCACTGGTCGCCCACGTGAAGGACATGGGCGCGGGCCTTCTCATGGTCGGCGGGCCGATGTCCTTCGGCGCCGGCGGATGGAAGGGCTCCCCCATCGAGCCGCTCCTGCCCGTCAAGCTCGATCTCTCCGACACGCTCGTCGAGCCCGAGGCCGCCATCGTTTTCGTGCTCGACAACTCCGGCTCCATGAACCGCAGCGTCATGGGGTCGTCACGGTCGCAGCAGGAAATCGCCAACGAATCCGCCGCCCGAGCCGTCCTCACCATGAGCCGGGCTGATCTCATCGGCGTCATCGCCTTCAACAACCAGACCGACGTCATCGTCCCGCTCACCGCCAACGAGAAACCCACCGAGGTCGCCGCCAGGATCCGCGAGATCGAGGCCGGCGGCGGCACCAACGCCGGCCCCGCGCTCGAAGCCGCCATGACGCTCCTCACGCCCGTCAAGGCCAAGGTCAAGCACGTCATCCTCCTCTCCGACGGCAAGTCGCAGAACTCCGAGCTGCTCCCGCCCATGGCCGCCGAGATGCACCAGGCGGGCATCACCGTCTCGACGATCTCCGTCGGCGATTCTGCCGACGTCTCCACCATGAAGGTCATCGCCGAGCGCGGCGGCGGGCAGCACTACCACCCCGTCAACCCCAACGTCCTCCCCCGCATCTTCCTCAAGGCCATCCGCGTCGCTCGCACCCCGCTCTACCGCGAGCAGCCCTTCAACCCAGTCATCACGGACCCCACCTTCGCCGCCGTCCGCGGCCTGGGCACGCCCCCGCAGCTCGGCGGGCTCAATCTCACCCAGCCCCGTCCCGAGCCGACCATCGCTAATGCCATCACCACGCCCGCGGGCGAGCCCGTCCTCTCGTGGTGGCGCTACGACCTGGGCCAGGTCGCCGCCTTCACCTCCGACGCCGGCACCTGGGCCGCGGACTGGACCGATTGGCCCGGCTACGCGCAGTTCTGGACGCAGATGGCCCGCACGCTCTCTCGCCCCACGCAGCAGCGACTCTTCCAGACCCGCGTCGAAGCCCAGGGCGACGAGCTGCGGCTCTCCATGGAAGCCATCGACGAATCCGGGCGACCCATCGAGTTCCTCGAAGCTCCCGCCACGCTCTACTCGCCCTCGGGCGAGCAGAAGGAAATCACGCTCCGTCAATCCGGCAGCGGTCTGTACGAAACCACCGCCCGAGCCGACGAAAACGGCACCTACGTCGCCGTCATCCGCCCGCGTTCGCCCGATCGCCGCTTCCCGCCCGTCATCGCCGGCGTCTCCGTTCGCTCGGGCCTCGAGTCGCGCCGCCTCGAGCCCGATCCTGCCCTCGTCGCCGACATCGCCGCCGCCTCCGGCGGATCCACGATCGAACTCGCCGACCTCGACCGAGCCAAGCTCTTCGACCGCACCACCATCCAGCCGCGACGAGCCATGCTCCCGCTGATGGACGCCCTCCTCCCGTGGGCCCTGGGACTGCTGCTGCTCGACATCGCGATGCGACGCGTCGCGTGGGACCGCCTCGCCACCGATCGGCCCATCCGAGCCGCCGGCGCCGTCCGCTCGCTCGCCGAGCGTCTCTCCGCCTCACCAGCGCCCGAACGCGCTCATCCGCAGCCCGCCCCGGCCGCCTTCACGCAGCGCGACGCCGAGGACCTCATCCGAGCACAGCGCGACCGGCGGATCGCCGAACGCCTCGCCGCGGCACGCCAGTCCACCACCGCCCCTGCCGCTCCCGCCGCCACGCCGCCCGCGGCATCACCGACCGATCAACCCACCGACCAGCCCGCCAACCAGACCACCGATCAACCCGCCGCCGACGAGACCGGGCTCGCCGCCGCCAAGCGCCGAGCACGCCGCCGCTTCGAGGATCCCTCATGACCCGGGCCCGGAGGGCCACCGATCGTTGCCAGGGGCTTCAGCCCCTGGATCGAATCCGCTCCATGCACCCACGTGTTTTCATCATCCCGCCCGGCAGGGCGGACGAATCCACTACTGTCGGTAAGCGAGCACCCGCATGACCACCGACGCCCG
>JAJVHS010000007.1 GCA_022072615.1 Phycisphaerales bacterium | reverse complement strand
GAGCCGGTCGATAGACTCGACCTCGGGCACGGCGGTCTCCTTGTGCTTGATGCGTCAACACCAAGCTACGCAGGAACCGCCTGCCCTTCTTCAAATGACACCTACCCCGCAGATCCCGGAAGAACCTTTTTTTGCCCGGTGACCCGTGATCGATCCGCGTCCCGTGCCGCCCGCTCGGGAGCGCACGAAGCCCCGGAGCACCCCATCGGGGCCTCGACAGGCCGGCAAGTTCTTTAGAAGCATTCGCATGTGCGCGGCGGTGGCATGCGCCGCCAAGCCATGTGCGGTGTTCTTTGCAACTTTCCGGAACACGCCGGTATCCACTGCGAAAGCGCTCAAGATGGGGGACTTACCACCGGTTGGGGTGGCTGTCGTGTCGGGGGAGAAGAGCGGAGCAATGAGCGCCATTCAGATCGTGGCGGGCGTGTCGGCCCTGTCGCTGGCCTGCGCTGCGCAGGCGGCCGTGAACCTTCTCGTGAACGGGGACTTTGAAGCCGCGCCCATCCTGGGAGATGGTCAGTCGGACGTCGACGAGGGATCCAGCAAGTGGACGACCACCGATCCCGCCGGCCCGGCGTACCTGGATTCCGTCTCCGGAATCGTCGCGTGGAGCTACGGACTCGACCTCGATCGCGATCCGCCGAACGTGCACACGGACATCGGCCCGACCCGGGCCGAGCGGTACGCGGGCGAGCGCGCGCTGTTCATCAACCGCTGGGAGCGGATGGTTCACCAGACGGCCGGCGCGGTCGAGGCCTCCAAGACCTGCCAGGCTGAGCTATTCGTCTACGCCGCTGGAGGGATGAAGGCCGGCCGCCTCATGCTCATCGCAGGGGGCCTTGATGCCGCCAACGAGCTGACGCCCGGGAGCATCGTGCTCGCCGAGCGGACATTCGGCACGGCGGACTGGACCGCCTTCATCCCCGACGAGGCGCTGGTCGAGAACCAGTGGACGCGGGTGGGGCTTGAGTTCGACACGCCCGGGGCCGGATCGGCGATCGGCATGCCGCTGGTCTTCGCCTTTGAGATCGCCGACGGGAGCGCCGGGCAGTTGAGCTTCGATGACGGGTCGCTCTACGTCATCCCCGCGCCGTGGACGCTCGCGCTCGCCGGGCTGGCGCTGGGAAGACGCGGGCGGAGGTGATCGTCGGCGGTGGCGCGATCGCGGGCGGATCTGTCGGGCGCTGACGCGCGACCCCGCGCCGTGCGACTGGCGGCCACTGGTGGCTTGCCCGCCAGTGCCGAACCCGTGCGACTCATACAGGTAGCCCGAGCGTGAGCGAGGGCTTGACGCTCGCGAATACTCCTTGATTTCGAGCGCTTTCGCCCATCCACCCGCCGCCAACGTAAGCAGGGCCGTTGGTGCGGCCCTGCTTCATCACTGAGACGCGCTCAGTGGAATGTTGAGATGTCTCTCAGGGCTTCGATGCCGCTTACTTCTTGGGCGGGTTGTTGCCGCGGCCGCCTCCCGATGGGTTGCCCGTGGTCGCCGGAGCGTTGGGCGGCTTTGGATTGCCTCCCTTGTTGCCACCCTGATTTCCACCCTGATTCCCGCTGTTGGTCGGACCGCTCACGTGTGAGCTCCAATCGCAAGGGATGGGTCGTCGTGTGCCCACGCGGCTCGCTCCGCTCGAACCAACCCCCGCGCGTGGTTTCTACGCGGAAACCCACGAGCAGTTTCGCGCTTTTCGCTCCCCGTCATCACCTTCGGAAACCGATCGGGAGCGGTTCATCCGCCGTGCGGCCGTATGACCACCGAGCACTGACCACCGTTCGGAATCGTCACGGCAACAGCGCGGCACTACCAAACGGCAGCGCGAGCTCGTCACGCTAGCGGTCACATGCACGTAGCCCGAGCGTGAGCCGCATGCACCTGATCCTCCAACGTCGTAGGCTCTCCATAACGGTCTGGCTGCATGTTCCTAAGCGCGGCCAACTCAAGACCTCGTATCTCACACCCCGAAGGACTGGCTGTAGATAGCCGAGGCTTGAACGAATGTTCGAAACCCCGTAACCCCGCCCTCTACCATGGACACCTCAAAGAGGTACACGGGTGTCGGTCACAAATTGAATATCGACCACCCGCTCGTGTAGAGGGGCTGTTCGCCTCTCTGCAATTCCGCGCTCAGGCAAGAGCCAAGAAACCGCGTACCTCCAAGCTAAAGTCAGTAACACGTCGGGTTATGGTCTCCCTGTACCATCAGCCCGAAAACAATGTTGACACATTTCTTTCATACCATCAAATACCAATACACGAGTTTCACTATCGATCGAACGCCGAAATGTACGAATCAAGCGATGTCGCACATCTTTTATTGGATTCGCAATTATTAAGTACTCCAAGGCCTTTGACGGCTGACCGTTGAATCCATGTGCGCGGGCCGTAAACAGAGCATTGGCTAGCGCATCGGCCGGGGGTAGTGAGTAACCACAAATGATGACCGATCGAGCGTAGCACATCCGTTTGTACGCGATTTGCCATATTCGCTCGAAAATCGGGGCGGACGCTAGCGCGGTTTCTTTCGCCACTACGGGAGGAATGATTACGAATCTCCGGGACCCCTTTTGCGTGGTATAGGGCCTTTGCAAAAGCTTAATGGCATTCCCCTTCTGTTGCCAATTCACCGATCCGTGCAGTTTAAGTAGTTTGATCGCCGTATTCGGCTTAGCATTACCCCTCCAATACTTACACCCACCGTCATCCACGACTGGAAAGCCATAGGAGTGCAATGGATCCCAATAATCGCTGCGTTGACATAGACTGGCATCAATCAAACAGTCATAATTGAACGAGACAAATGTATCTTTTTCATCGGCACTAGCGGCTATCAAATCATGCCATTTGCATCGTAGTTTCAGACAGTCTTGAGAATGCTGGCCAAATAGTGACTCTTCCAAAACGGCCAGCAGGCAGTCACGAAATAGCTGCTGCACGTCCTTCTTTACTTTAATTGACTCCCCGGAGGTGCGACTCGGCACCGTTGCGCCTGTGCGAACTCTTACCTTGTTCACAAACCACTGGGAATACCAGATGTGGTTAAAGAAGCTCTCCATCGAGAGATTCCAAGCAGGACCAAATTCCTTCCAGCAATACTTGAGAAGGAGCTTGATCGATGCTTGATGTTTGCGATTGCGGACTCGCTGTAGCTGTGTAAAAAAATCAGAATCCAGTGGCGGCTCTGGATGCTCCGGATGGTGCGGAGTCAGCTCAGCGCTGGCTCGCGTAGCGCCAGCACCGAGCACAACGAGCGTGTCACCCAATTCCACGGGGAGCGAGGACTGCATGAATCCCTGAATAGATCGTTAGACCTATGCAGGGGTGTGACAAGATCGATCAATAATCCATATCACCATGGTCATGATCATGACCACCGCTGGGCTTCTTCTTGTCCTTCAGCTCGACGATCGCCGCCTCGGTCGTGAGCAGGAGCCCGGCGACCGACGCCGCGTTCTGCAGCGCGATGCGCTCGACCTTGGTCGGGACGATCACGCCCATCTTCACCAGGTCGCCGTACTCGTGGGTCAGGGCGTTGTAGCCGAAGTTGGTCTCGCTCGACTCCTCGACCTTGGACGCGATGACCGACCCGTCGAGGCCGCAGTTGGCCGCGATCTGCTTCACGGGCGCCGCGACCGCGCGGTGGATGATGTCAAGGCCGGCGCGGAAGTCGGCGTTGTCCGCGCCCTTGCGGAGCTTGGCGATCGCCTTGCGGGCACGCAGGACCGCGACGCCGCCGCCGGCGAGGATGCCCTCCTCGACGGCCGCCCGGCAGGCGTGCAGCGCGTCCTCGACGCGGGCCTTCTTCTCCTTCATCTCGACCTCGGTGGCCGCGCCCACGTTGATCTGGGCCACGCCGCCGGCGAGCTTGGCGAGGCGCTCCTCGAGCTTCTCGCGGTCGTAGTCGCTGGTGGTGGCGTCGATCTGGTGGCGGATCTGGTCGATGCGGCCCTTGATGTCGGCCGTCTTGCCCGCGCCCTCGACGATCGTCGTGTTGTCCTTGTCGATCGTGATCTTCTTGGCCCGGCCCAGGTCGGAGAGCTCGACCTTCTCGAGCTCGATCCCGAGCTCTTCCATGATCGCCTTGCCGCCGGTGAGGATCGCGATGTCCTCGAGCATGGCCTTGCGGCGGTCGCCGAAGCCCGGCGCCTTCACGGCCGCCACCTTCAGCACGCCGCGGATCTTGTTGACGACCAGCGTCGCCAGGGCCTCGCCCTCGATGTCCTCGGCGATGATCAGGATCGACGCGCCCTGCTCGGCGATCTTGCCGAGCACCGGCAGGAGGTCCTTGGCGCTGTTGATCTTCTTCTCGTGGATGAGGATGTAGGCGTTATCGAGCACGCACTCCATCGTCGAGAGGTTGGTGACGAAGTGGGGCGAGAGGTAGCCCTTGTCGAACTGCATGCCCTCGACCAGCTCGATCTCGGTCTTGAGGCTCTTGCCCTCCTCGACCGTGATCACGCCGTCCTTGCCGACCTTGTCCATGGCCTCGGCGATGATGCCGCCGATCTCCGAGTCCTGGTTGGCGGAGCAGGTGCCGACCTGCGCGATCTCCTTCGACGAGGAGACCTTCTTGGACATCGACCCCAGCTCGTCGGTGATCGCCGCGACGGCCGCGTCGATGCCGCGCTTCACCTGGTTGGGGTTGGCGCCGGCGGTGATGACCTTGAGTCCCTCGGAGTAGATGGACTCGGCGTAGATGGTGGCGGTGGTGGTGCCGTCGCCCGCGTCCTTGGAGACCTTGGACGCGACCTCCTTGACCATCTGCGCGCCGAGGTTCTCATACTGGTCCTCGAGCTCGATCTCCTTGGCGACCGTGACGCCGTCCTTGGTGACGGTCGGAGCGCCGAAGGACTTCTCAAGGACGACGACGCGGCCCGACGGGCCGAGCGTGACCTTCACGGCGTGGGCGAGTTTCTGGACACCGCGGAGGATCCGCTCGCGGGCGTCCGTGTTGTACGCAATCGATTTCGCAGCCATTGACTTCTCCCTTGGGGCCTCTGGGCCTTGGCGGCTCAGGGCCGGATATTGTCGATCTCAGACAGGTGAAAGGACGATGCCGCTTCCGTGGCCACCCAGCCACCGGGCGGTGTTTCAGTGCTTGACCTTCGCGTGGACGAGCCCGATCTTGAACCACACCACCCGCTCGGCCTCCATGATGAACACGCTCGTCCCGTCGGTGACCTTCACGAGGTGATCCGGCTCGTCGGGGATGAGCATGGCCTTGGGGATGTGCAGGTGCTCGTTCATTCCCAGGAACGCGAGCGTGAGGTCACGCTCGCCGTTGAGCTCGCGGAGGGCGGTTCTGAGTTGATCAGGTGTCATGATGAAGTCGAGCCGGCAATCAGGCGACAGGCGTCGGGCTCACCGTCGGCTTCGGCAACTGATGCCTGGTGCCTGATGCCCGATGCCTCTGGTTCACTCGTCGATCACCGCGAGGATGTCATCCTCGGACATGATGAGCAGCTCGTCGCCGTCGAGCTTGACCTCGGTGCCGGCGTAGCTGGTGAAGATGACCTTGTCGCCCTTCTTGACGGTGAGGGGGATCCGCTCGCCGGTGTCGGTGTTCAGCGCGCCGGTGCCGACCGCCTCGACGACGCCGGACTTGGGCCGCTCCTTGCCGGTCTCGGGCAGGAAGATGCCCGACGAGGTCTTGGTCTGGGCCTCGTCGCGGCGGACGATGATCTTGTCGTGGAGGGGACGGATGGACGCGCTTGATTTCGAACCCTTGGCCATAGCGAGAATCTCCGGTGAAGAAATCAGTGATCAGTGAACGGTGATAAGAAGCAGACAGCGGACAGAAACGAAACGCGGGGCGCGATCAGCACACCCCGGGCCACCTCCCGTTGTAGAACCGGGTGAGGCAGCGACGAAGCACCTCGAGCATCAGTTCAAAGTCGGTATCGCCGCGCGGGCGATCGAGCACCGCGAACGCCCCCAGCCGCAGCGCCGCCGACAGGTTGCGGCAGTCGTCGCGGTGCGTCCGAGCGGGCTTCACCACCACGGTCGGCGGCGGCTCGGCGAGGCGGGAGAGAATTTCCAACAGCCGCGGCCCGCCCTCGGAATCCATCTCGTCCGGCGCGCGGGCGTCATCCAAGGGAAGGCCCAAGTCGACGATGGCGATGTGGATCGGCGTCGACTTGATGACCTCCGCCGCCTGCCGCCCTGACCGAGCCCGAACAGACTGGATCCCCATGGGCTCGAGCAGCCGGGGCAGGCGATCCACCCACGGGTCGGCCTGCCACCCCGCGCACGAAATGAGCAGGTTCAGCCGCCCATCGGACGGCTCGGTGGAAGGAGGATTGACGCGGACCTCGCGCACGAAAGACGATCGGCAAGCCGAATGCCAGCGTCCGGGCCGACCGGTTTCCCAGCACGCCTTGGCGAATCACGGATCATTCATGATTCCCGCCACCCAGCCGGGGTCTGGACGGGGCGGCCGGTGCATGAGGCGCATGTCGGCGGCTTAATGAGCGGACGCCCGGGTGCCAATTCGGCAGCCCGGGACGCACGTTCTTCGGGTCCGGCGAGCGGCGTTTCGAGAGCGGGTCGTGGGGGTTCGTGGGGGCGTGGGGGGTTGTACGATGCCGGATGACATCGACCGAGCGTCCATCGAGCCCTGCACCGGCCCGTCGTCCCGACACTGCGGGGAGCGTCCAGGTCCGGGTGCGTTACTGCGAGTGCGACCCGATGGGGGTGGCCCACCATGCGGCGTACATCCCGTGGCTGGAGATGGGCCGGACCGAGCTGCTTCGGACCAGCGGCGTGAGCTACGCCCAGCTCGAGGCGGCTGGCGTGTTCCTGGTGATCGTCGGCCTCGAGATGAAGTATCGCAGGCCGGTGCTGTACGACGACGTGGTGGAGATCCGCACGCGCGTGTCGGGCTCGGGCCGCGTGAAGATCGAGCACGAGTACGAGGTGGTGCTCGCCGAGCGGCAGGCGGCGTCGCTCTCGGGCCGGGCGGCGAACATGGCGGCGAGCGCCCGGGCCGGCGATGTGCTCGCGGTGGGGAAAACCGTGCTCGCGTGCGTGGGGGAAGCCGGCGTCGTGACGCTGCTGCCGGAGTGGCTGACGGAGACGTGAGTTTCTCGGATGAGAAAAGTCCGATCGTACGAGGCGCCGGGTTCGCCCGGCGCCCGCGGCGATCCTGATTCGAACACACGCTGGGGCTCACGCCTCATCGTGATCCGGAAAAAGTCTTGCGCTGCACTCGTCTGATGCCAACAGACGTATATTGGCGTGCATGCGAGTTTACATGGTCGCCTTCGCGCTTCTCGTCACTCCGGGCGTGGCCACAGCACAAACGCCGCCCGACTATGACTTTTCGTTCTCGACGATCGGCGCTTTGGGGAACGCGCCCATTCAGAATTCGTCGAACGACTACCAGTTCGTGAACGGCCGCGGGAGCGTGAACTACGCGTACCGGATGAGCCGCCTCGAGGTCACGACCGGCCAGTGGATGGAGTTCCTGAACGCGTTCTCCACGGTCTCTAGTCCGCACCCGTACTGGGACAAGACATCGCCGGATTTCTGGGGGGCCGTCAAGGTAGGGTCGTCGTACGTGCTCCGCGACGACGTTCCGTCCGCGTCGCAGCTTCCGGTCGGCGGGATCACATGGCGGATGTCAGCGCTCTACTGCAACTGGCTGCACAACGGCAAGCAGGGCGACCTGGTGTCGCTGGTGACAGGCGCCTACGACAGCACGACGTGGGGCTTTGTAGGCAACACGAATGTCTTTACGGATGGCGCGACGCACCTGCCGGGGGCGCAGTACTGGATCCCGACCCTCGACGAGCAGCTCAAGTCGTTCCAGTACGATCCCAATCGCTTCGGCGAAGGGCAGGGCGGGTGGTGGCTGGCGCGGAACAAGTCGGACGAGCCGGGGATCCCGGGGCTTCCGGGAGCCGGCACGACGAGCGCTGGGTACCGGCCGGATCATGAGCCCTACGCGTACGACATCCCTCTCGGAGCTTATGAGGAAATCGAGTCGCCTTGGGGCCTGCTTGATTCGAGCGGCGGAACCGCGGAATGGAACGAAGAAAGATACCCTCCGCAGCCAAACTTCTCAGGCGCGGGCCCTACGGCGCGCGGCCTCTACGGAACGTGGGCCGGGCAGCAGCCCTTTGAGTTTGAAGAGTACATCTGGAATGCGAAGGCGGGGACGATCAAGGGCAGTGTCAACTACACAGGAATTCGTATCGCATCGGCTGTTCCTTCGACCCCAACGCTCGCGCTTGCGGGTGCACTGGTGTTCTCCGTGATTCACCGCAAGCGGTGATGTTCATCTCTTGGGATATAGATTCTTGCTCGCAACGTGGGGTTCGGTCCGTGGCGTGACGTGGGCGAATCGCAGGTGCCGCTCTTTCGGGCTCGGCGGTAGTGCAGACGATTGCTCGATGTCGCGGACGTTCTCGGGGATTCCGGCCCGAGCTTTGCTCATGGGCCGTTTCGCGGCAAGAGACGAATGAATGAGGGCACCCCTCAGATTAGAACGCCCGCTCGATCTCCATCTCGGTCTTGAGCGCCCGGGCGAGGTACTCGTACTGCTCGAATGAGTTGTACACCTGCGCGCTGAGGCGGATGAGGCGGTCTGGCCTGCCCGCAACGGACCAGACGGGCACCTGGATGCCGTGCTTCTCGACCAGCGCGTTCTGGAGCGCATCGTGGTACTTGCTCGGGCGGGCCATGAGCCGGGCGTGACGGGCCTCGTCGTGCTTGGGCAGGAAGATCGAGGTGAGGCAGCCGATCATCGAGTCGGGGGCGGGCGGCTCGACGCCGAGCGTGCGGCACACCAAGTCGCGGGCGCGGAGGACCAGGGCGCGGTTGTGTGCCCGGATCGCGGCGTAACCCGCGGCGATGGTTGCGGGGGAGATGGCGGCGGGGGAACCGCTTGGAATCGCACTGGCGGACGAGCCGCCAGTGGCACGATCGTTGGCACTCGTCAGCAGCGTCCCCATGAACCGCAGCGCATCGGAGATTGCAAGGAACGTGGTGTGGTCCGACGTTCCGATGTAATCAAACTCGGTCAGGAACTGCGAACGCCCGGGCTTGGGCTTCTCCGCGAAGTTCGAGAGCACGACGGGCCGGAAATCGACCTGCAGGTCCGGGCGGACGTACAGCAGCGCCGACCCCTTGGGCGAGCACACCCATTTGTGGCAGTTTGCGGTGTAGTACGCGGGCGCGAGCTTCTCGAGATCGAGCTCAGTGAAGCCCGGCGCGTGCGCGCCGTCGACCACGGTTTCGACCTTTCTCCGCTTGAGCTCGTCGACGATCGTCTGGATCGGCAGCACCAGGCCGCTCGGGCTAGTCACGTGGCTCACGAGCGCCAGCCGCGTGCGGTCGGTGACTTTCGCGAGGATTGCGTCGACGACCTGGTCGGGCGACGACAGCGGGAACGGGATCTCCGCCATCACGATCTCGGCCTTCACTCGCGCGCAGATCCGCCGCAGGTTGTTCAGGCACGCGGGGTACTCGTGAGGGCTGGCGATCACCTGGTCGCCCTCCTTCAGACGACCGAGCCGGGCCTCGTTGTCGAAGACCGTGGCCACGCCGATCGTGGCGTTGGTGACGAACGCCAGGTCAGACGCCGGGCAGTTCACGAAGGCGGCCAGGTCGCGCCGCGCCGCGTCCATCAGGTCATCGAAGTCGATCACGAAGTACCGGATCGCTTCTGCTTCCATGCGGTCGCGGTACCGCGCCTGGGCCTCGAGCACCGGGATCGGGCACGCGCCGAAGCTGCCGTGGTTCAGGTAGGCGATGCCCGGGTCGAGCTTCCAGTGACGGGCCAGCGGCGAGGGCGCGGGCAGCATTTCTCGTGCGGACATGGTGGTTCCTGCTGATAAGAGGCCGAGTCCCGCGCCGAACCGGCGCGCATCGATTCCTAGCATACGGGCCCGCGTGACCACCACCACTCCCTCCAACGACGCCGTTTCAAGCAACACGCAGCCGGCGCCGGTCGCCGACCGCCCGTCGCCCGCCGGTGATGGCGTCCGGGCGGCGCTGCTCGGGGTTGCCATGGCGTGGTGCCTCACCGCCCTGGTCCCGGCGTCGGTGATTCAGCGATCCGGGTCGTGGTCCGACTCGCTTGAGGTCCTTCGCGCCACCCCTCCCAAGGCGCTGACCCTGGGCATCGTGCTCGCGCTGGCAGGGCTGGTGAGGCCGGCGGCGGCGTCGGGATGGGGCAAGTCGACGGCTCGGTTGCTCATGCAGTCGTGCATCGTCCTTGCCGGGCTGACGATGAATGTCGGCGAGGTCCTCAAGGCCGGGCTGACGGGCATCTATTTCACGATCGCGACCATCGTCGGCAGCTTCGGCCTCGGATGGGTCCTGTACCGCCTGCTGAAGACCGATGGCAAGGTCACGACGCTGCTGTCGTCGGGCACGGCGATCTGCGGCGGGTCTGCGATCGCGGCGGTCTCGCCGGTGATCGGGGCGACATCCGCGCAGATCTCGGTGGCGATGGCGACCGTCTTCGTGCTCAACGGGGTGGCGCTCTACATCTTCCCGCCCCTGGGCGACGCGCTCAACCTGTCGGCCGCGCAGTTCGGAACGTGGGCCGGCGTGGCGATCCATGACACGTCGTCGGTGTACGGCGCGGGCCAGGTGTTCGACCTCCGGCACGAGGGAGCCGACGCGCTCCAGCAAGCGCTCGCCGTCAAACTCTCCCGCGCACTGTGGATCGCGCCGATCGTGTTCATCGCCGCCTGGTCGGTCCACCGGGCCGAAAGTCGATCCGCCGACCCCGCCGCGGCCGCCAGAAAAAAAGGCGTGTTTCCCTGGTTCATCGTCTGGTTCGTCGTCGCGTGCGCGGTCGCGAGCATGGCGCCCGGGCTGGCCGCCTCACGCGAGTTGATCCGGACCGCCGCGGGCGCGGGCATGACCATGGCCCTGCTGCTCATCGGCATCGGGCTGTCGCGCGAAGCCCTGCGAACCGTCGGGTTCAAACCGATGGTCCAGGGCGTAATCCAGTGGATCGCTCTTGGCGCCGTGTCGCTCGCCGCCGTATGGAAGATGAGTACCTAGCGCTCGCCGCGGGGTCGCCTCGCTCACCAGGCTTTGGCCATGCCGATCCGCATCGACATCCTCACCACCTTCCCGGAAATGTTCGCCGCCGACGCACCCGCGGCGCTGGGGGTCAGCATCCCGGCGAGGGCTCGGAAAGCCGGCCTGGTCGAGTGGCACGCCACCGACATCCGGGGTTATTCCACCGACAAGCATCGCAAGACCGACGAGCGGCCCTTCGGCGGCGGCCCGGGCATGGTGATGATGTGCCAACCTGTGTGGGACGCCGTGATGGCGGTCGAGGCGATGGACCCGCGTCCGGCGACCCGCATCCTGCTCACGCCGCAGGGCCAGCCCCTCCGACAGGCGACCGTGGAGGAACTGGCTCGGCGCCCGCGGCTCCTGCTCCTTGCCGGGCACTACGAGGGCATCGATGAGCGGGTGATCCAGCGGCTCGTGCCCCTGGAGATCAGCATCGGCGACTATGTCCTCAGCGGGGGCGAGCTGGCGGCCATGGTGCTCATGGATGCGGTCATCCGCCTGATCCCCGGGGTGCTCGGGCACGATGAATCCGCGGGATCCGACAGCTTCGGGGTGGCCGCGACTGACCCTGCCGGGCGGCGGCTGCTCGATTGCCCGCATTACACCCGCCCGCGGGTCTGGGAAGGCATGGAGGTACCGGAGGTGCTGATGAGCGGCGATCACGGGAAGATCGCCCGGTGGCGGCTGGAGCAGATGATCGAACGTACCAAAGCCAGGCGACCCGACCTTTTTCCGAAAATCGACCTTTCGAGCCCGCCTGATGCGGGGTGAGCGGCCTGGTTCAGGGGCGGGCTTGGCGCTTGGAGGCGTCCATCGAGGTGGCGAGCAGCGGGCGACTCGCCTAACGTTGAGGCCCTGCCCATCGGACACCCGGTGGGCGGCTTTTCGCAGGTGAACCCATGTCCACGCAGCTTGTCATCGAGAGCCTCACGTCCGAGCAGTTGAAGAAGGACCTGCCGACCATCCACGTGGGCGACACGGTCAACGTGTTCTTCCGGATCGTCGAGGGCGACAAGGAACGCACCCAGGTGTTCCAGGGCGTCGTCATCGCTCGCAAGGGCCGCGGCATCAACCAGATGATGACCGTCCGCAAGATCGTCGAGGAAGTGGGCACCGAGCGTCAGTTCCCGATCCACTCGCCGATGATCTCGAAGTTCGAGGTCGTCCGCCGCGGTGACTCCCGCCGCGCCAAGCTGTACTACCTCCGCGACCGGTCGGGCAAGTCCCGCCGCCTCCGCGATCGCCGCCGTGCACTCGGCAAGCTGGGGACAACCGCCAAGGCCGAGACCAAGGCTGACGCCAAGGCCTGAAGCGCCCTGCCACTGATGTGACCGACCACGCCGCTCCGCTTTCCGCGGAGCGGTGTTCGTTTTGGATTGTGTCAAAGAGCCGCGATCGCTCCCCGGAGCTGGTCCTCGCCCCGCTCAAACACGATGTCCAGGCGCGGGCACACCACCGGCACCGGCCAGCGGTCAGGGGCGACCTCGGAGAGCTTCGCCCAGTCCTTTTCAGTCGTCACGACCACGTCCGCGGACGAGCGAGCGATTTCGCGCAGGAGCCGCTCGACCGTGGAAGGTCCGTACTCGTCGTGGTCCGGGAGAACAACCCGGCCGGCGAGCGTGCCGCCGCAGCACTGCTCGACGGTGCGGATGAACGGCCCGGGATTGGCGATGCCGCACACCGCGAGGGGGCGCCTGCTCCGCAGCCACGCCGGTTCTTCGACCCGGTCGCCCGACGGTTGGTGGACCCTCAGCTCGGTCCATTCGTGCCGAGCGGCGGCAACGACCGCGCTGGGCGCGACCGAGGCGATGCGCTCCATGAGCCGTTCGACGGCCCCGGGCTCGACCGCCTCGGCGTGCGTGATGACCGCCGCGTGCGCGCGGGCAAGGCTCGACACCGGCTCGCGCAGCCACCCAGCCGGCAGCAGACGGTCGTTCCACGGGTCGCGCGTGGCGTCGATCAGCACGATGTCAAGGTCGCGTGCGATCCTTCGGTGCTGGAACCCGTCGTCGAGCACGATGCGGTTCACCCGGCGGCCCGTGGGCGTCGTGAGGAGCCGCTCCAGCCCGAGCACGCGGTTGGGCTGCGCCACGATGGGAACCCGCGTGCCGGTGGGCCACGGATCGAGGGTGCGCTCGTACTCCACGGCCTCGTCGCCGGGCTTGCCGGGGGCCGCCTTGTACCCGCGCATGGCGATCGCGGGCAGCAATCCGTCGGCGATCAGCCACCTGACGATCTTGCGGACGGTCGGCGTCTTGCCCGTCCCGCCGACCGACAGGTTGCCGATGCTGATCACCGGCCGGTCGAACCGTCGAACATCAACCCCGCGATCGAAACGGCGGTTCCGCGACGCGATGATCTGCTCGTAAACGGGCGCGAGCAGCGACCCCAGCGGCGCCGGCACCGGCCCTGGCGGGCGCGCCGTGGAGTGATGGTCGGTGCCTGCGCTCATGGCTGGACGGGCGGCTGGTTCGGGGCTGCGCCGATCGCGCTTGCCCGCTGGCGACGCATCTCGGCCAGTTCCCGCCGGAGCTGGGCGCTGGCCCGGCGGTGCAGCCGCCAGTTGTTGAGGATATCGAGGATCGCCAGCAGCACGATGATGCCGATGAGGCCGATGCTCGCCGCCCAGGCCAGCGCGAACGATCGCGCCTGCGACGGCACGGCGAAGCCGAAGGCGTACATGAGCACGGGGATCGCCCCGAGCATCAGCCACCCGTTGACCGTGCGGATGCGCCGGCGGCTGGCGGGCATGGGCGTCCGAGCGAGCAGCGCCATGTGCAGCGCCAAGGCGAGCAGCGTGATCACCGCGGCAGTCGCGGCGATCCACGTCGGTATCAAGGGCGACGTCACCGGCGCCGCGCTCACGCCGAGCACGGCCCCCGCGGACAAGCTGGCGATCTGCGTGTGCATGCTCAGTGCGAAGGGGCGGGCGATCCGGTTCTGCGGGCGTGCAGCCGCGTCAGCACGCGGACCAGCATACCCATCGGCAGACCCGTGATGGTCGTCGCGTCGCCTTCGAACGTGATCGGCCATCCCGCGAGGATCCGCTCGTGCAGATTGTACGCGCCGGCCTTGGCTTCCCATCGGCCCGTGGCGAGGTACTCCTCGATCTGACCGTCGCTGACCGCACCCCACCGGACGAGGGCGCGGTCGGCAAAGAGCGTGCGCGCCGCGTCGGAGGTTCGCACCAGCGCGACCCCGGTGATCACTTCGTGCTCGCCGTCCCGCAGCGCGCGGAGGATGGACCGAGCCTCCGACGCATCGGCCGGCGTCCCCAGCACCGCGCGGTCGCGGACGCACGTGGTATCCGCCCCGAGCACGTAGGAGAACTCGGCGGCCCGGCCGCGCTCCTGGAGCTGCTCGAGGCCGGCGAGCGCCTTGAGGTGCGCGAGCGAGGTCACCCACGTCCGCGGCGAGGTGTTGCCCGGACGCAGGATCGAATCGTCAAAGCCCGGATGCTCGGCTTCGTGCTCGATGCCGTAGCTTGAAAGGAGCTCGCGCCGGCGCGGCGACCGGCTCGCGAGCAGGATCTTCCCGATCGAGGGGACGGCGGGGCGCGCACGACCATCGGCGGCCGCCAGGCCGGCCGGTTCGATCGCGGCACTTGGAGACTCCCCGGCGCTCATGCGTTGATCGTACGGGCGGCGGCTACGCTGGGTTCATGCAGGCCCATCTCGTGCAGCTCGAAACGACGTGGCACGACCCGACCAGCAACTTCGCATCGGTGCGGCGTCTGATCGGCGGTGCGGGCGTCCGGCCCGGCGATCTGATCGTGCTGCCCGAGATGTTCGACACGGGCTTCTCGTGGGACATCAAGGTCACGGTCGACCGCGGGGCAACCCTCGAGTTCCTCGAGTCGCTCGCGAGAGAGTACAAGTCGTGCGTTATCGGGGGACGAACGATCGCGGGCGAGGCGCCGGGCAAGGGCCTGAACGTCGCCACGGCGGTCGGTCCTGATGGAGCGGTCCTGGGCGAGTTCGCCAAGATGCACCTGTTCCCGATCGGCGAGGAAACCAGGCACATCCAGGCCGGGACGTCCATGATGGCGTTCCGCTGGCCGCCGCGCGACGGGCTGATCGTCTGCCCGGCGATCTGTTACGACCTTCGCTTCCCCGAGCAGTTCCGGGCCGGCCTGCGACTGGGCGCGGAGCTGTTCGTCGTACCCGCGTGCTGGCTGGAAGGTCGTCATGCGCACTGGCGGGCACTCCTCATCGCCCGGGCCATCGAGAACCAGGCGTTCGTGCTCGGCGTCAACCGAACGGGTCGAGACCCCAACGCTCGATACCTCGGCGGTTCGATCGCCGTCTCGCCGCGGGGGGATGTCATCGGTGAGCTTGGCGAACCCGAAGGCGTGCTCTCGGTGTCGATCGACGCGACCGAGCTGCGAGCGTGGCGGGAGAAGTTTCCGGCGTGGCGGGATGCCGGCGCGTGATTCACGCCAGCGCCGCGACGGCGGCCCTGGCCCGGCGGCGGATGATCACCCGGCGGATCACGAGGTACGCGACGAGCAGGAGGAGCGCCCCCACCGCGATCGGGCTGATAATCGAAGCCGTCGCGACGGTGGCCGCGGCCCCGTTCTCCGCGGTGGCGACCACCGGATTTCCAAGTCCCGCCGTGGTCGCGGTCGACCCGGCTCGGGTGAGGACGGTCAGGCTCTGCACAGCGCCCGCGAGCCCGCCGCCGCCGATGATCCCCGCGGACCAGCCGAGCATGGGGTCGAGCTGTCCGAACTGCGAAACGGCGACCAGCGAACCGGCGACGATCGCGGCGGGCGTGGCGACGGTGTCGAGCGCGTGATCGACCCAAGGGATGTAGTAGCCCGCGACCTCCGCGACGCACGCGGTCGAGAAGGCCACGACTGCCGGCCAGCTCGAAACCCACGCGAACGACTCGGACGGATCGACCATGCCGATCTTCGCGGACCAGCTCATCAGCGCGAGCGGGAGGAACACGCGGAACCCGCACGCCGCCGCGAGACCGAGCCCGACGCAGAGTGAAACAAGAGTGTCCATGCCCGGTTGTTGTTCGGAACCGCACCCCGCGGGTTTCGGTGCTTCCGTCGCGGGGCGCCCGGGTGCGTACGCCGGCCAAACACGCCTCCGCACGCGGCCCGGCGTCAGAACGCCAGGTCAACGAGCACCGCCGCGTGGTCCGACGGGAACAGCGCGGGGTGGCGGTCGACCACCCGGGCATGCATGCATCGAAGCGTTCCGCCCCGATAGAACACGTAGTCGATGCGGTCCTGCTGCTGGTCCGGGAACCGCGGCGTCCAGGTCCGGTCCACGAGCCTGCGGACCCGGGGGTGCACTTCGCGGTACGCGTCGCTGTATCCAAGCTCCTGCATGTACCGCGTCACCGGCCAGTCGATGACCGCTCCGTACTGGTCGGTCGCCTCGGCGGTGTAATCAAGATGCGACATGGCGTTGAAATCGCCGCCGACGATGGTCGGGATCTCACGCCCGTCCAGCCGCCTGTGCAGCGCGGGCATGATCTGCTTGAGGTCCCGCAGGCTCGAGGCGCGGCACTGGTCGATCATCTGCTGGGTGGTGAAGCGCTCACGCGTGCCGGGCTCCCAGATCTCATCCGCGTAGCTGAGCCACACGTTGCACACCGCGACTTCACCCAGTCCGGGAACGTCGATCACCGCCCCGAGGCTTTGGAATTGCTCCCAGACCGAGATGTCTTCTCGAATCGGATACCGGCTCAGGATCGCGAGGTTGTCGCCGCGGTTGGTCGGGTCGTGCATGTGGAGCCGATACCCGAGCCTGCCCGCGATCTGGGGCCCGCTGCCGTAGGTCTCCACCATCAGCACCACGTCCGCGTCCGCGGCTCGAAGGATCTCGATGACGCGGTCAAGGCCTGCCTCGCCGTCTTCGCGACCGCCGTGCCAGATGTTCCATACCAGGACACGCAACGTTCGCGGGCGTGCTTCCGCTGGCCGCGGGCTTGCTTCGCACCCGCTCATCACGACGAGCGTCATCAGGCACACAAACAGACGGACGAGATGAAGCCCCCCACCCCGCGTGTTCATGACGGTGCCTTGAGCACGATCGCCGCGTTCTGACCACCGAGCGAGCCCGAGCAGGCGAGCACGTGCCCGAGGCGAGCCGCTCGTGCCGGCCGGGCCTCGGCCCTCACGCCCTTGGGCGTACCCGAGTTGATCTGCGCCGGCAACTGCTGGTGCTTGATGCACAGCCCCGCCACCACCGCGAGCAGGCCGCCCATACCCGCGTTGCACGACCCGATGTTGGGCGTCACGGCCACCACCGGGACCTGGTCCAGGCGCGAGCCGAAGACCTTCTGAAGGGCGCCCCGCTCGGCGTGATCCATCCACGGCACGCCCGCGCCGTGCGGCACGATCGCATCGATCTGCGCGGCGGTGATCCCCGCGTCATCCAGCGCGTTCTCGATCGCGTACTGGAGGCCTTCATCGATCTCGGGCGGGTTGGCCGGGATCCCGTGCGCCCAGTCGATCGGCTGCGAGTGGGCAGCGCCGAAGCCCACCAGCTCGGCGAGCACCTTCGCTCCCCGCGCGCGGGCCTTCTGCGCATCCTCGAGCAACATAATCCCGCCGCCCTCGCCGACGAAACTGCCCGCGGAGGCCGGGTCGAACGGCTTGATCAGCGGCACGCCGTCCGCGGCGTCGCCCGTGGGTGCCAGCCGGCCCGCAAAGGCCATCCGGAGCATGCCCATCAGGTTGACCTTGCTCTCGGCCCCGCCGGTGAAGCACAGGTCGGCATCATCGCGCTCGATGACCCGCAGGCTCTCACCGATCGACAGGAGCCCGCTGGCTTCCGCGCACGTAATGGTGTTGCTCGGGCCCTCGCACCCATGGATGATCGTGACGTGGCAGGCGAGCATGTTGGGCAGGTACTTGAGCATCCACAGCGGCGGCAGGTTGTTCATCGCCCCCGCGCCGGGCGACCCGTCCGGCGCCGTGGAAGTCCCCCAGGCCCGGAGGCTGAACTCGCCCGACCCTTCCTGGCGGGCGGTGACCAGCGCCGAGGACAGCTCATCGGTCTCGGCGGCGATCAGCCCGGCGCCGATGTGGCACCCGACCCGCTCGGAGGGGTAGGTCATCGCCGAAGCCACGCCTTCGTTGACCATCCCGCGGGTGACGATCCGGGCATCCTCGACCGCGGTCTTGGCCGCTCCGATGGCGAGCTCGATATCCCTGGCCATCACCTTGACGGCCTTGCGGTAGCTCTTGGGCACGTGGTCCTTGGCCGAGAAATCGCGGACTTCCGCCGCGACCCGGCAGTCAAAGCCGGATGGGTCGAACCGCGTGATCGGGCCGAGCCCCGACCGCCCGGCGACGAGGCCGTCCCACAGTGCCTGGGCGCCCAGCCCAAGGCTCGAGATTGCTCCCAGACCCGTAATGACGACAGCGCGTTCTGGCATGCGGTCGATGGTAGGGAAACGACTGGCCCGGCGGCGTGAATGTGGTTTCTCAACACCGCGGGCGGCTCCGGGCCGATCAACAATGCATGCCCGTGGCAGCCACCTCTCCCCATCACGACCCCGCCGGCGTCCGATCAGCCGGTCCGGCTCTCCTGGACCCCGGGTGGCTCTTCGTGATCGCCGGCCTGGCGCTGATCGGCTGCTCGGTGCTGATTCCCGCCGCCAACGACCTCGCGGAAGCCAGGTACCTGCGGGACCGGGCGATGCTCATCGAGAAGCACCGGATCGAACGCCTGACGCGGCACGAGGAGTTCCTCGAGGGACTTCACGCCCGTGACGAGATGCTCGCGCTTTCGCTGGCGGCGTCGCAGTTGAACCAGATTCCCGCCGACCGTTTCCCGGTGGCGGAAGTGGTGCCCAGCTCGACCGCCGTCCGCGGCGGTGAGCACCCGCCGGAGTCCCTCGGGCTCGCCGACGCGTCCGTCTTTCCGTCACTCGAGCCGCCGGCGCTCCAATTGCCGGCGCGCCAGCGCGGCAATTCGCTGCTCGAGCGCCTGGTGCTCTCTCCCCGCACCGGCATCCTGTTCGGCCTGGGCGGATCGGTGTGCGTGATGATCGGGCTTTTGCCCCGAGCCCGCCGGGCCTGAGACCGGCCTCACCCGGCGATCCCGCAAAACTCAGACCGGGAACACCTTCAGCGCATCCAGCGACGTCACTACACCCACCGGTTTGCGGTCCTGGTCAATGACGATGATGCGGTGGATCCGCTTCTGGGCCATCAGCCGGGCCACGGGGCCGATCGGATCGTCCTGGTGCGCGGTCACCGTGTCGGTCGACATGATGTCCGCGACCACAATCAACGACTCGGGCACCACCTGCGACCCCCGCGACGCCGTCCCGTGCAGCACCTCGAACAGGTAGTTCGGCGGAACTTCGAGCGACCCCTCCGACGTCCGCCGGATCAGGTCAGTCTTGGAGACCACGCCGATCAGCCGCCCGTCGGTGTCCACCACGGGCGCGCCCGACACTCGCTTATCCTCGAGCAGCCGGGCGAGTTCGCGCATGCTCATCGCCGCGGTCGCGCACGCGGGCGAACGGGACATCACATCTCGGACGCGAATTGTTCGGTGGTCGATTTCACCCATGCGCGAGCGTAGGCCGGCCGCGTCCCCCGTCTCCGGAGGGTGGATAACCCGCTCAGCAGCCGGCTTCGAAGGCCCGGACGAACGCGTCAAAGTCATCGGTATCGACGAAGCCGGACCCGTCGAAGTCCGCCTCCTGGTCGCCGGCCTCGAAGGCGCTCACGAACGCGTCGAAGTCGTCGGTGTCGACAAAGCCCGACCCGTCGAAGTCCGCGTCGCAGACGTTCCTCGCAACCACCCGCAACGCCGCGGAGACCGAGGCGTCGATGAAAGACCCCGACGATCCGCGCGAGAGCGACGGCTGACCGGTGAAACCATGGTTCACCGACGCTCCGACGATCCCCGGCTTGACCGCCTCGATCCGGGCCCAGTACCGGCCCTGCGGCAGGTCAATCTCCATCTCGCCGTACCGCCAGTTCACGTCGTAGGTCGTGAACAGCAGCGAGAGCGCGGTCTCGCCGAGCACGACCGATTCATCAGGTCGAATTCCGGTGCCGTTATCGCGGTACACGCGGATTCGAAGGCCGGACTGGTCGGCGAACGACGACATGAAGCCGTCCGTGCCGATCTCCGAAATCTGCCAGCCGCCGGCGGGAACGTCGAACGCCTGGAAGACCTGCCAGCTGCTCGGAGCGCCGACCGCACGCCCCTGCGACTCTTCCGCGTTCGAGCCGGTATCAAACAGCAGCACGCGGGGCTTGCACGGTTCGGCCTGACACGCGTCCAGGAACCCGTTGTTGTCGCAGTCCGCGGCGCCGTTGGCGATCTCGACAGTATCCGATACTCCGTTGCCGTTGCAGTCCAGGAGAGGCGGGGTCGGCTCGCCGGTGCTCAGCACGAGCCCCGAGGGCGACCGGTCGGCGACGCTCGAGAACACCGTCGTGAACGACCCGCCGGTCATCGGGTAGCGCCGGACATCATTGCGGAAGTCATCGGCGACGAACAGCGCGTTGTGCTGGGGCTCGACGAGCATGTCGATGTAGCCGCTCGACCCGGTCGTGTTGGGCGAGTTGTCGATGAGGATGGTGAACCCGGTCCCGTCGAGCTTGGCACGGCCGACGAAGTCCGTAATGGTGTCGGTGTCGAGCCAGTAGATGTTTCCGTTGGCGACGTCCAGGCCGACGGCACGGATCGTGCTCCCGCCTCGGACGATCTCCTTGCGCTGCGACCCGTCCAGGTTCATGCGGAAGATCTTGCCGTCTGTGCCCACATACACGTGGTTGTTGGTGGCATCGACCCGCGGGCAGCCCATGGTGTTCTCGCGGCTCCCGGTGAAGAGCGCCAGCAGCCCGGTGCCGTCGGCATTCACGCGGTACAGCGTTGTTCCAACGACGAAGAAGATGCGCCCCAGCGAGTCCACCGAGGCCCCGCGGCCAAAGCCCGCCATGGTGAAGATGGTCGCCGGTGCGCTGCCGTTGGTGTTTGCGCTCAGCAGCTTGACCGATCCCGCCGCGTCGAGCCACACCAGCCGGCCCGTCGAGGGCAGGTACGTCAGCCCGATCGGCAGCCAGTTCGCCGGCGCGATCGGGAAGAGCGTCCGGGGATTGGTCCCGTCGATCCGCACGGCGCTCATCTGAGGGTCGTTGAACTTGTACTCGCTGATGTATAAATCGGGCTGCGCAAGGGCCGACCCCGCGGCAGCGGCAACGACCGCCGCCGAGACCGCCGCCACCAGACGCTGGGACACCTTCCGCATGATCGCACTCTCCGCGGTTTGACCGACAGATCAGAAATAGTCGTGGAAGCTCCGCGACCGGTCGCTCGTGGCGAGACGGGCGTGCTCACGCGGCCGGAGTGTACAGCCTCCGGCCCGCAGCGCCTACCGCAAATCGACGCTCGCGTCGGCATGATTGCGGCGCAACACCGACGGAGAGAGTCGCATTGGGGGTGTTCGAAGGGGATCAGTCCCCGTCCGCGGCCTCGTGACCGGCGACGTAACCCGTCGCTCCGCCCGCCGCCGCGCCCGCGAGCACAGCGCACCCAGACGAGAAGAAGATGATCCCGACGGCCACCGCTGCCGCGGCGAGCATGGTCAGCAGGATCCGTCGTTCGCGGTCGTTGTTCAATTCGCACAGCTCGGGGGTGTCGTCACCAAGAATCGCGAGTTTCATGGCGTTTTCTCCGCGGCCGGACGCGCGCGGCGCCCCGGCACGACTCGGACTGAGGCTCGGGCTGATTCCGCCCGTGAGTGCCCGATGAAAAAACTCTCGCGCGGCAACAAACTCACCCCCTTCCGGGCTCCGCGGAGGCGTGCGTACTCATTTCGGTACGCCCCGGACGGCATCCGAATACCTTGGCCCGCGAATCGCATTGCGCTGAAAAGCCAGCAAACAGGAACCGGGCCCTGGCGGCGTCGATCGTCTTCTCGTTCAAGCTGCCCGCACCGGGGCTTCCATCCGCGATGACCGGCAGTCAGGCAACGGTGATGGAGCGTCCACCGGCGGTGCGGCTACGGATCTCCTCCCGGTGGACGAATGGACTTACCGGGACGGCGGCGGGTGATGGTGACTTGCCTCGCGGTCGACCTCGTCGCGCTCGCGTGCCCGGAGCACCGACGACCACACGACCGGGCTCACCAGGAACGCGATCAGCCCGAATGCGCCGGTGGCGATCGCGACCTTCGGATCAGCCCCGAGCAGCCAGATCAGCACCGCGAACACGACCACCGCCAGCGGGACAAGCGCGATCAGCCAGCGGAGCTCGCGCCCGTGCAGATTGGGATCGGCCGGTCTTCCCTCGGGCGAATTGTGCGCGAGCGTCTCGGTCATCTCGGTCTGGGTGGCAGCCTCGTGCTGCTTGATTTCCTCTGGGTTGTTGCGCACCAGGTGCTCCATCGAGCGGCTCCTTCATTGTCTCCAAGGTGCACCCGACGTCGGCCGCCCATGTCGCAGCAATGAATCTGATTTCACGCAGCGGCTATTTCACCGCGGACGCGGGCAGAACCGCCCCCAGGCCCGCCCCGGGCCCGTCGGTCGCCGGTGAAAAATCCCCGCCGTCAACGTCGGCAAGCCGCGGGTCCAGTCCGTACGTGCCGCCGGCCTCCTGCGAGGGCAGCGCCGGGCGGCTTTGCGCGGGGTCGGACGAGCAGTACCACAAGTTCCGATCGAAGACGAAGCTTCCCGGGTTCGTCCGGTCGCCGATGTTCGGCTGGCCGGCCGATGGCTGGTCGAACACGATGATGTTCTGTTCCAGCCGTCCGCCGCGGCATTCCACGAATCCCGGCTCGCGTGTCTCCTGAAGGATCCTCAGCACCCACCGCCGCGGGTTCACGATCGTGCAGCGTTTCACGGTCGCCCCGTCCACGCCGACGAAGGCGATCGAGGCGTCCGATCCGAGGATCGTGCAGTTGGAGATCGTGATGTCGCGCGCCTCGTATCCCTCGGGCTTCGGCCGGAAGTACGCGAGCCCGGTGCTGCCGCCGATGTTGATCGCCCGGCTGCCGGCGTGCTCAAACCGGCAATTCTCGACGAGAACGTTGCGCGACCCGCCCTTGGCCTGGATCCCGCTCGCCCCCTTTCCCGCCTCGTGCCGCACGTCGCAGCCCACGATTTTTCCGTCCGCGCATCCGACCATGTCGATGCCCGATCCACCCCCGCCCCACCGTTCGACCGTGCAGTTCTCGACCACAAAGCCCGCGAGCCCCGACAGCTTGATGCCGTCCCAGTTGCCGTTCCTGGCGGGGTCGCCGATGTCACGGACGATGAGCGACCTGATAGTCACGCCCCGAGCGGGCTGCGCGATCCGTCCGGCGTCATCGGCGTTCAGCCCGTTTCCCCGCGCGCCCTCCAGCACCAGCCCCTCGACGGTGATCCACTCGCACCCGGAGAGGTGCACACATTCCGTCTCGCCGCGGATCACCGGCGGCGAGGCTGGATCGGCGCCAGCCAGCACAATCGGGGCCCCTTCCCGGCCGCGGACGTTCTCGATCCAGAGTGACCCTTCGTAGGTGCCCGCCGCGAGCTCGATCCGATCGCCCGGCCGCGCGTCCCGCAGCGCGCGGCGCGCGTCGTCCAGCGAGTTCACCGGCTGAAAAAACAGCAATACGGCCGCAATGGGCGCCAGCATGAGTCGTCTCCGTGCACGGGCCGTCCCAGTTTACAGCGAGCGCGGGAGTGCCCCCGCGACCCCGCCGCACTCCCTTTTTGGCGCTCCTTCATGCCGTCCTCATTCCGAAATGACGGGTTCACCTCAGTTTTTGCGAAACGTCCCCCGAGCCGCCCCGGAAATCCGCGGGAAGGGATCGGAATGGAGAAACTGACGATGAAAAAGCTCACGATCATCGCCCTCGTTTCGTCAGCCGGCCTTGTGACCGGCTGCGAAACCAATCGGACGGCCAGGTCCACCACCGACCGGCAGATGACGAGATCCACCGACCGGATTGCCGCCACCCCGATGCCGCCCATGTCGTTCGACCCGAGCTTCGAACCGCTCAACCAGCAGTACTCGGTGACGCAGACGAGCAACACCGGCACGCGCCAGGTCGGGCCCGACGGCCGGACCACGCGGTCGAGCGATCCTGACGCCGCCACGCGGGACAGGAATCGCGACACGCGATGGCGGGACAACGACAACACGCGGAACACGCGGCCGGATCGGAACACCGACTCCGACACCCGTTGGCGGGACGACAACCGAGACACTCAGTGGCGCAACGAGAACGCGGACACCCGGAAGATGACCGACGATCGCTGGCGCGACCAGAATGCCGCGGCCGACGACATGAACCAGGACTCCCGCTGGCGGGGACACGATCCCAACGACAACTACACCGAGGAAGACTTCTACGCCGAGCACGACCCCAACGACATCGCTTACTACGGGCCCGACGGCCGCCGCACCGACGGGTCGGGCCATGACGCGACGACAACCGCCCGGCGCGACCGCCGCGGCGACGACGCCGCCGAGAGCCGGACCGCGTCGCGCAACGAGCGCGACGACAGCACCTACTACCGGCAGGACGACCACCGAGCCAACGAGGGCGATACCACCGGCCCCAGCAACGTCGCGGCGAACAACCGAAACGACCGCAGCCGCGACAGCCGAAACGACCGCGACTCTCGCATGAGCCGCACCGACGCGGGCAGCCGAACCGCCAATGACGTCACCAACTACCGCCAGGATGACCACCGAGCCAACGAACGCTCGGAGGACTCGGTGGCATCAACCCGCGACGCGTCGGGCAGGCGTATCGACCGCGACTCTGACCGACTCAGCCGGGCTGACCGGGTCGATCGCGGCGACCCCAACTACCGGCAGGATGATCACCGGCCCAACGAAGCCGCGCCCGCGGGTGCGGAACGATCGGCGCAGACGCCCGGCCAGCCTAGTGACGACAACGTCAACTACCGGAAGGACGATCACCGCGCCAACGAGGGCCTCGACGCCGACAGGAACCGGCCCAACCTTGCCATGGCGATGAATGCCACGCCCGAGCAGCGGATCCTCTCGGTGCTGAGCGTCAAGAACCGCGAAGAGATCCAGTTCGGCCAGCTCGCCGAGCAGCGCGGCTCGTCCGATGCCGTGAAGGAGTACGGCCGCCAGCTGATCGACGAACACAAGAAGGCCGAGGACAAGGTCCAGACCGTGGCCCGCAACGCTGGCATCACCCTGATCCCGGCGATGGACACCGAGCAGATGCTGCGGCGTGAGAAGCGAGGCGAACCGGTGCCGCGGGAGGCGCCGCCTCGCCGGCCGATCGACGAGTTCCGCACGCTCGAGGGCAGCGACTTTGATTTGAAGTTCGCCCGCCACATGCAGAAGGCGCACCGGGACCTGATCAACCGGGTGGAATCGGCGCAGACGCAGGTGAAGGACGACAGGGTCCGTCGCCTGCTCAACGAGCTGCTGCCTGGCCTCCGTCACCACGAGCAGGAAGCGGCCGACCTCGTGAGGGAGCTCGAAGGCGGCGACCGGTCGGACCGGAACACCGACCCCGACGACAAGTAAGCCGGGGCCCGGAACGTACCGACACCATTCTCTCCTCTACGGCGGCGCAACGCACCCGCGGCGCCGCCGCATTTCTCCGACCGCCCGGTCCGGACTGCATTGGGCAGCGCTGGCGGGCGGTTCATTTTTCGGGGTATCGCGATGAACAGGCTCCTCAAGACGGGCATCGCCGGACTGGTTGCGTGGAAGTGGGGCGGCGGCCTCATCGGCGCCATCCTGCTGTTCGTGCTCATCTACTGGCTGCTCGGCCGCGTCGGGTGATGCTCGGCGGGCGCCAGGCGCCCACCCGAGCCTCGCATCCGCGAGATCGACTCTGTACATGACCTGGTTGTAGTCGTAGCGCGGGGTCGGCACTTTGGTCCCCGAGAAGGCCATGGTGTACGTGCCCTCGAGGTACACCACGCGCCCGCCTTCCTGGTCAAAGTAAGGATGATGCTTCACGTTGTAGAACGAGTAGTCATCGTGCGTGATGATCTTCACGGCATCGCGCCACGGGCCGGTGAGCGACGGGGCCTTGGCTAGCCATATCTCCCCCGCCACCGAGGTCGCGCCGAACAGCTCCTGCACCACCATCAGCCACGATCCCAGGTACTCGTTCCAGAAGACGCTGCCCGCATGGCCGATCACGCCCTTGCCGGTCGCGGCGTCACGGAGCTGCAGCAGCGCTTCGTCGGGCTTCATCGCGCCCGTGTCGATCAGACGCGTCTGGTCCTGCTGGAGCAACGGCGCGGTGTCGCGCTTCCACGCGTACACCACCCGCCCCGATGAGTCGCGCTCGACCAGGTCCGCGGGAATCGGGTCGCCTTCGGGCGGCATTCTTTTTCCCGCGCGGAGGCACGTGAACGCCTCATACTCGGTCACATCGAGCAGGCGCTCGTACTCCGCTCGGCACCGGATCAGCGGGAACGGCGACGGGAAGTACCAGTAGTCCCCGTCCGCGTCCGCGTGGCGGACGGGATGGCTGCGCATGTACAGGATGGCGTCCTTGGCGAACCGGCGCACCGGCTCGAAGACCTCTCGCTCATCGTTGTACACCGCGAACCCCTGCTCGTACATCTCGCCCAGCGATTTGACGCGGACCCAGTGGCACAGCAGCCGCTCGCGCCCGGATGCGTCCGTGCACGTCACCAGCCCGTCGGCCCATACCGGCCCGGGTTCGCCCTCGATGGGGCACATGCCGCGTGAGAACCCGTCCCGGCCCACGAAGTACACGAGGTCGATGCCCACGGCGGGGTCGAGCCCCCCGCGGCCGGGCAACTCAGAAACCGCGCCCGACATCGAAAAATTGCCGAGCGGGTACGACGCGCGGTTGGTGTCGCCCCAGAACCAGAACAGCTTGCCGCGGTACAGCGCGATCTGCACGCTGTCCTGGCCCAGCACGCCGCCGTTGAGGAGCGGCTCGCGCGTCGGGGGCGTATCGCCGAGCAGCACGCTGTCGCGATAGATCCCCGCGCCGGTGGCACGGTACAGCCGCTCGGCAATGTTGACGCGGTCGATCCGGAGCGTGACCGCGGACCCCCGCGTCGTGCGCACGCGCGTGCCCGCGATCCCGAAGCCATCCTTCGGAAACTGGTATCCGTGACTCCGGACGTTGAAGAACACGTCCGAATCCATCAGTCCTGGCTCGTCGAACGCGATTACGCCGGCGGAGTCCGTGACGTGGACGATGCCGTTGGTCGTCGTGAGCTCAACCAGCGGCACGCCGCGGTCTGTCTGTGAGTCGATGACGGTGATCCGGGCAGGCTGGCCGGCGCACGCGGCCGCGACGACGGCGCTGATCAGGATCGGCCAGTTCGAGTGCATGGAAGCCTCCCGCCCGGCATTCAGTGTACAGACGGCTTGGTCGAGCGACCGTGATCCTGTATGCTGCTCCCGTGGAGCGGATCGGCAGCAAGCCTCGTCTCACGCCCGCGGCCCGGCGACCGGCCGGCTTCACGCTCATCGAGCTGCTGGTCGTCATCGCGATCATCGCGGTTCTGATCTCGATCCTGCTGCCGGCCATGCGGCACGCCCGTGAAACCGCGCGGCGAATGAAGTGCTCGGCCGCCCAGGGACAGGTCGTGAAATCCGCCTACCTGCACGCGGCGGACAACCGGGCCGGCGCCTTCATCCCCGCGCGTGACGATCCCGAGGACGATCTTGGATACCTCTATCCCGGCTACCACGACCAGCCCCAGGGGGCCGTCTGCCCGTCGACCAAGCACCGTGTCCGCACCGACGCCTGGGTGACCGAGTCCCAGGCCATGAAGAAGTACGGTCGGCCGATGCTCCGAGACCTCACCAACAACGCCAACGGCCGCAACGATGCCAAGGGCGGTCACAGCTACGAGGTCTGGGCGTTCATGAACGGGCCCTGCGCCTACCCCTCGGGGGACCGCGTGTACGGCCCGTGGTACGGCGACCTGAACCACCAGCGCGGCATCCGCAGAGGCGAGCCGGACTACATCGACAACCCCGGGAAATACGTCCATGTGCTCAAGACGCTCAAGACGGTCTTCAACCCCGTCATCTCGATTCTCGTGACCGACGCGGACGATACCGGAAAGCCGAACTACCCCGACGATGATTCCAACCACGGCCCCACCGGCGGCAATATCGGCTTCGCGGACGGGCACGCCGCGTGGATCCCCGCCGGACCTCCCTACATCCGAGCGGTGCTGATGTCCGCCGACTTCATCGGCGATGAGCACCTCTACGACCCCCGCGTCCACACCCGCACCATCACGTGGCGCGGCGTCAATCTCACCGAGTATTACTACAAGGACTGAACCGCTCGCCGGGCGGCGGTGCTCCGCCGCCGCGGAGTGTCCCGGCCGAGCGGCGCGGTCGTCCACATCGGTTGCTCGTTGCCACGCCGCTTTGATTACACTCGCAGGCATGCGCGTGCTCGGGAGAGTTCTCTCCATCATTCTGCCGGTGGCGATCTTGCTTGCGATCGCCGTTCCCAACATTCTTTCCGGCAACGACCGCGGCCGCGGCTACTCAGACCAGGTCAACTACCACCAGCGGGTCGTCGAGACCTTCAGCCGTCAGTGGCCCGCCCCGGATCTCTCCGACTACCCCGGCGTCATGACGCCGCTCTACCACCTCCTCCAGGCGTTCGTCCACCGGCACATCACCGATGACTGGCGCCTGCTCCAGTTCTTTGGGTCGATCTGGGGCCCCATCACGCTGCTGGTCGTGTGGGTCGGCATCTGGACCGCGTCTGGACTGCGGATCGGCTCGCTCCGCCATGCAGCGCTGCTGCTGCCGCTGACCTGCTCGATGTACGTGTGGGATTCGACGGCCTGGCTCCTGCCCGACAACATGGCGTGGGCGATCGTCGCCGCCATCCTCGCCTTATGCTTCGGGCCGGTTCGCGACCCCGGCCGGTACCGCTCGATCGCCGCCGCAGGCGCACTGCTGCTGGTGCTCATCGCGACTCGTCAGTCCAACATCTGGCTCGCCGCTCCGATCTGGATGTGGGCCGCGCTGCGAAACGATCCTGATGGGCAGACATTGGCGGGGGCGTTCGCCGACCCCGCGCCACGGATCAAGCGCGGCCTCATCGCCGTCATCGCGACGCTCCCCGCCTTCATCCTGCTCGGGTGGTTCTTTGTCACGTGGGGCGGCCGGCTGCAGCCACCGATGTGGGACGAGTGGTACGCCCGGAAGTGGAATCCCTCCGCCGGGCCGTTCGTGCTCTCGCTCGTCGGCCTCTTCAGCGTCTTCTTCGCGGGGGTCCTCCTTCCCACCGCGATCGATCTGCTCCGCCGGCGTCCCCTCGTTGTGCTGGCATCGATGCTCATCACGCTGGCCATCGGCGTCTCGGCGCCGTCGACGTACGACATGTCGCAGGGCCGCTACGGCGCGATCTGGTCGCTCGCCGACAAGTTCCCCTCGATCAGCGGGCGTGCGCTCCTGATCGTCGGTCTGGCCGCGCTCGCCGGGCCGGCGCTTGTCTGCTGGGCGACCGCGCTCGATTTCCGCCGCCGGTGGGTGTTTGTGACCGCCCTCGCCGCGTTCGCCGCAACCCAGTACAAGAACCCGTGGCTGTACCAGCGGTACGCGGATCCGCTCCTGCTCATCCTCTTTGCCCTCGCCGCGGCCTCGTTGGCGGGGCCGCTTGCGCGCGTTGCCGAGGAACGACGCCGCGTCCACGCGGTCGGTTGCCCCCTGGCCGATTTTTGCGAGAACTTGGCCCGTCCCGCCGCCATCGCCGGGCCCGTCATTCTGGCGATCCTGCTCGGATTGATGGGCGTGCAGACCATGCGCTCGGCGACCACGCCGACCATCCTGCCCCCGGGCTCCATCGGACATCCCCCGACCGTCCGCCGTTGACGCGGCCCCCGCGGGGTCTGGTCACCGTGCCGCGGTGCCCTCCTTTGGCATCTGGGCACCCCGGCGCGTGTCTTTTCGGACCTATATTTCCGTTCCCCCTGAACCAACCCCGGCCACGAGCCGAAGAAGGCGTATCCATGGCAACTCCCAAGCGCGCGCTCATCACCGGCATCACCGGCCAGGACGGTTCCTATCTCGCCGAGTTCCTCATCGAGAAGGGCTACGAGGTCCACGGCATCATCCGCCGCTCCTCCTCCTTCAACACCGGCCGGATCGACCACATCTACCTCGATCCGCACGTCCGCGGCGGCAGACTCAGGCTGCACTACGGCGATCTGTGCGATGCCAACAGCATCGCCAAGATCGTCCAGCTCGTCCGCCCGCACGAGGTGTACAACCTCGGCGCGCAGTCCCACGTCCGCGTCTCGTTCGACATGCCCATCTACACCGCCGAGACCGTCGCCATGGGCGCGTACAAGCTGCTCGAGGCGGTCCGCGAGTTCCAGCAGGAGTCGGGCCAGCAGGTTCGCTACTACCAGGCCAGCTCGTCCGAACAGTACGGCAAGGTCGTTGAGACCCCGCAGACCGAGACGACCCCCTTCTACCCCCGGTCGCCCTACGCGGTCGCCAAGGTCGCCGCCCACTGGATCACCGTCAACTACCGCGAGTCCTACAAGATGCACGCCTCCTGTGGCATCCTGTTCAACCACGAGTCGCCCCGCCGCGGCGAGACCTTCGTGACCCGCAAGATCACCCGCGCCGTCGGGCGCATCAAGATGGGCCTCCAGGACAAGGTCTACCTCGGCAACCTCGAGTCCAAGCGCGACTGGGGATTCGCCGGCGACTACGTCAAGATGATGTGGATGATGCTCCAGCAGGACACCCCCGACGACTATGTCATCGCCACCGGACGCACGATCACTGTCCGCGAATTCGCCGAGATGGCCTTCAACCACGCGGGCCTTGATTTCAAGGACTTCGTCGCCTTCGACGAGCGCTACCTGCGCCCCGCCGAGGTCGACCTGCTCCTGGGAGACCCCGCCAAGGCCAAGCAGAAGCTCGGATGGGTCCCCACCACGTCCGTCGAGGAACTCGCCCGCATGATGGTCGAGCACGACGTCGAGCTCGCGGCTCGCGAGAAGACTCTGCGCGACGCCGGGCACAAGCTCCCCGAGTACGCCGGCCACGATCAGTAACCGGCGATCAGCGGCGTTTTCGAGGCTTCCAGCGCTGTCCCGCGCGCCCGCGACGATACCATGAGGCTCCCACTGGAGCTCATGCATGACGCCGGACACACGGACCGCCGGACCTCCGCCGTCCACCCAGGGCTTCGGGCACCTCGCCGTCAGCGATCCGGAGATCATCGCCAGGATCCGCGCGACCTACGCGACCACGTTCTTCAGCGACCGCGACGCCGAGTTCGTGAAGTCGCCCGCCGGCCAGGCGGATATCGATTTCAACGCCTTCGTCCGGTACGACCAGAGCGTTCGTTTCGCCCTGCCATGGGTCGACCGCGTGTGCCCGATCAGCGGCAAGCGCGTGCTCGAGATCGGGTGTGGGACTGGTTCGAGCGCCGCCGCGTTCGCCAGGCTCGCCTCTTCGCTGCACACCTGCGACGTCGACCACCGCGGCTTCGCCACCGCTCGCGAACGCTTCAGGCTGCTGGGCATCGACAACGTCACCATCGATCCGGTCGGCGCGCCGGAGTTCTTCGATGTCGCCGTCAGGTACGCCCCGTCGTTCGACCTCGTCCTGCTCTTTGCCGTGCTCGAGCACCAGACGCTCGACGAACGGATCGAAACGCTGCACCGCGCGTGGGACCTGCTCGCGCCCGATGGATCGCTGGTCGTCATCGAAACACCCAACAGGCTGTGCTACTTCGACAACCACACGTTGCTCGAGCCGTTCTACGGCATGCTCCCGCCGGACCTGGTGCTCCGCGCCGGCGGCCTCTCGCAGGGAACTCGGTTCCAGAACGTGATGAAGGCGATCCTCGCCGGGCCGCCCGAGGAACGTCCCGTCGCGCTGACCCGCTGGGGCCGGGGCATCAGCTACCACGACATCGACATCGCCATCCCGCGCGACCAGTACACGGTGGTCGCCGATGGGTACGAGTTCGAGATGCTCAATTTCTTCCCCATGAACTACGACGAGCGGCTGCTGCAGTCGTACTTCGCGCAGGCGAAGCTTGACGTCTCCCCCGCGTTCGCCCGCAGCGTCCTGTGCTTCATCCTCAGGAAGGACGGCGGCAAGGGCCAGGCGCCCGTCCGCCGGCTCTCTCCCCTCGTCGCGTCCGCCGCCGAACTCAAATCGCTCCACGACGACCTGACCAGCCTTTCAACCGCGGAAGTCCGCCAGCGTCTCAACAACCTGATCCAGTTCGGGACGCTGTCGAACAACTGGGTGGTGTAAGCGGCCGCGCCGTCTGACACTGCTCCCATCACAACACCGGCAGCTCATCCCCCCCGGACGCCAGTAGTTAGCGTATACTAACTCATGCCCGTCCTCAACGATGTCCACTCCCGGCTCAACCCGACCGACGTCGCCAGGATCGTCCGGCCGGCCGACACGGGGGAAGTCGCCGCGGTCGTCCGCGCCGCCGCCGAGCATGCCCAGCGGATCTCGATCGGAGGGTGCCGGCACGCCATGGGCGGTCAGCAGTTCGGCGAGGGCACGGTGCATATCGATACCACCGCTTTGACCTCGGTGAGCCGGTTCGACGACCAGCGCGGCCTGATCACCCTCGGCGCGGGCTCAACGTGGCCGGCCATCATCGACCACACCCATGCCGTGCAGCGCCGGCTCCATCCCGAACGCGAGCCTCGCTGGGGCATCCGCCAGAAGCCCACCGGCGCCGATGACATCACGCTCGGCGGCTGCGTCTCCGCGAACATCCACGGCCGCGGGCTGGTCATGCAGCCCTTCGCGGCCGACGTGGAGGCCCTCACGGTCGTCAGCGCCGACGGCGACATCATCACCTGCAGCCGGGACCGCAACGCGGAGCTCTTCTCGCTCGTGATCGGCGGATACGGGCTCTTCGGAGTCGTCACCGAGGTCACGATGCGGCTCGGCCCGCGCCTGAAGGTCCGTCGGCTGGTCGACGTCATCGACCTCGACGACGCGGTCAACGCGGCCCAGCGTCGGATCGCTCGCGGCTGCCTGTACGGGGATTTCCAGTACGCGATCGACCCGCGCGACGAGGCATTCCTGAGGCGCGGGGTCCTGGCGTGCTACGCACCGGCCGAAGACTCGGCGCCGCTGAGCGAGGAGTCCTCCGATTTGCGCCGCGAGGACTGGCTCAACCTGCTCGCGCTGGCGCACTCCGACAAATCGCGGGCGTTCCTTCTCTACAGCCAGCACTACATCGCCAGCCACGGGCGCGTCTACTGGTCGGACCAGATGCAGCTCAGCACCTACCTGCCCGGCTATTCGGAGTTCATCGCCGAACTGGGCGCGCGCAACGCCGCGAACGCCGCGCGGACGCCCGAATCACTGGTGATCGGCGAGTACGACGTCCCTCCGCCACACATCATGGACTTCATGGACCAGGCACGCCGCATCCTCCACCGCACGGGCGTGGAGGACATCTACGGAACCCTTCGGCTGATCCGCAGGGATGACACGTCGTTCATGCCCTGGGCGAGCGCGGACTTCGTCTGCACGATCTTCAACCTCCGCACGCCCCACACCCCCGAAGGCAGGGCCCGCACCATCGAGACCTTCGCCCGACTCACCGACGCCGCCCTTGATCTGGGCGGGAGCTTCTACCTCACGTACCACCGGGCCGCCTCGGCCGAGCAGGTCCTCCGCTGCTACCCGCGATTCCCCGACTTCCTGGCCGCTAAGAAGCGGTACGACCCGCGCGGCGCCTTCCAGTCCGACTGGTACCGCCACTACGCCGGCGCCTTCGCCGAGCTCGGTTCGGCTTCTCGATGAACATGATTCCCACGGCACCGTCGCTCGACGCAACGCCGCCGCGGAATGGCACCGGACTATCAGGAATCATCGGCCCGTGCCCCGGCGCGCGAACGGTCGAAGACCGGCCCCGTCGGCCTACCCTCGTTGTCCTCGCGGGCAACCCATGGAACAACCCACAGGCGACAACCTCCCGGCCGCCCGGGTCCTTCCGGGCGTCGATATGCCCGACGCGGAAGCCGCCGCCGACGCACAGGCCTCCGCTGCCGCCGCGGCCAGCGCGCTCACCGCCGACGACCGTCCGCTCCGGGACATGCTGCGGATCGCCGCGCCCGTGGTCGTGGCGATGACGAGCTTCACCGTCATGCAGGCGGTGGACAAGCTCATGGTCTCCCGCATCGGCCCCGATCCGATCTACGTCGGCGCCCAGGGCAACGGCGGCCTTGCCTCGTGGGTCCCGCTCTCGATCGTCGTCGGCACCATCAACGTCATCAACACGTACGTCTCGCAGAACCTCGGGAACAAGACGCCCGAGCGTGCGCCGCAGTACGCCTGGTCGGGGGTCTGGATCGCCGTGCTCGCCTGGCTCCCGCTCCTGCTGTACGCCGCCCTGATGGAGCCCATGTTCCTGTGGCTGGGCCACGATCCCGCCCGCGCCGCGATGGAGGCCTCGTACGGCCGGCCCCTGGTCATCGCCTCCGTGATCACGCTCTCGGCCCGCGGATTCTCGCAGTTCTTCTACGGCATGCACATGCCCGGCGTCGTGCTGGTCGCCGAGCTTGGCGCCAACCTCACCAATTTCGTGCTCAACAGCATCTTCATCTATGGACCGGTCGCGCCCGCCGCATCCGGGATCGGCGTGCTGGACGGGTGGTACGGTCTGACTTCCTCCACCGCCCAGAGCCTCGGTATTCCCCGCATGGGCGTGCGCGGCGCCGCCATGGGCACCGTCTGCGCCACCGTGGTCGAACTTGCCATCCCCATGGCCGTCTTTCTCTCCCCGCGATTCAACCGCCTTTACAACACCCGGGCCGCGTGGAAGCCTTCGCTCAAACCCATCAAGGACATCCTCCGCATCGGCTGGCCGGGCGGACTCATGTTCGGCAACGAGATGATCTGCTGGGGCTTCTTCATGGTGTACCTCGTCGGCGAGTTCGGCGAGTTCCACTCCAACGCCGGCTGGATCGCCCACCAGTGGATGAGCCTCTCGTTCATGCCCGCGGTCGGCATCTCGGTCGCCATCACCGCCGTCGTCGGCAAGTGCATGGGCGCCCGCCGCCCCGACCTCGCGGCCAGACGCGCCTGGCTCGGCCTTGCGCTCGCCGCCGGGTACATGGCCACCATGGGCCTGCTCTTTGTCGTGTTCCGCGAGCCGATGGTCCGCTTCTTCATCTCCGGCCAGACCCCGCCCGACGACGCCAGGCAGATCATCGAAGTGGGCACCAGCTTCATGATCGCGGCCGCGACGTTCCAGCTCTTCGACGGCATCGCCATGTCGCTCTCTGGCGCGCTGCGCGGCGCGGGGGACACCGTGTGGGTGGGCGTCGTCACGGTCGTTCTCTCGTGGACGGTCATCGTGGGCGGTGGACTCGCCCTCGTGCGGTTTGCGCCCTCGCTCGGCAGTGTCGGCCCGTGGATCGCCGCCTCCGCCTACATCGTGCTGCTGGCGGTCGTGTGCCTCTACCGGTTCCTGAGCGGGGAGTGGAAGCACATCCGCCTCGTCGACCCGCTCGGCGGCGTCGCGCACGGATAGGAAGTGGAAAGTGATCGAGTGAGCAGTGAATAGTGAACAGTCAACAGTGAAAAGTAACCAGTTCGCGATGCAACATCGCCCCGCCCGTTGCTCCGCACTGTTCACTCTTCACTGCTTACTTTGCTCTGCTGTCTGCTCTCCCCTGCCTGCTTCCGCGCGGATCACTTCTTCCTCGCCACCGTGTACCAGCAGAACAGATCCTGCTCGAGTTTCATGCCCTGCCGCTCCCACCCGAGCGTCCGGCCCATCTCCCGAGCCGGCCCGTCATCCACCACATCGAACGCCACGACCTCGAACCCCGCCTTCTCGAGCATCTCCCTGGGGAACGGGCAGCGACCGTCCGCCCACGGGATGTACGGCTTGTCCGCCGGCGCTTCCGCCGGGCACAGGTTGTAGATCACCAGCCACCCACCGGGCTTTAGCGCCGCATGCACGGCCTTGACGTACTCCTCATCGGGCACGCCCAGATCGACCAGCATCCGCTTGTCCACCTCGCGAGCCGGATGGACATACCCGTTCTTGAGCGTGTTCTTCGATACCACCACGTCGAAGCCGCCACCCACGGCCTCTGCCGCGCCCGCCTCCGCGGGCCACCGGCCGTGCACCAGCTTCAGCGATCCGCCCGCGGCGCCGATCGCCCCCTGGTCGGTGGGTGCTGCATACAACACCGGCAGCATCGGGTCCACATCGACCCCCACCACATCTGCACCCAGCAGACCAAGCAGCCGCAGATGCCCAATGCCCCCGTACCCGAAATCGAGTACCCGTTTGCCCGCGAGCGGATTCTCACCCTCCGCCCCGAAGCCCAGCGATCCGAGCACATCCATCGCCCGGGCGTACGCGATCGGCGACCCGTACTTGGTCGTGTAGTAGAACTGCTCGTCAACATCCCGCTTCTCGAGCTCGGCTCGGTCCGCCTCGCTCAGCGCCGCGGCCTGGTCCGCCGAGAACCACGCCCGGGTTTTCTTGTGGCGATAGATTTCGCGAACCTGGACCTCGGGCAATCGTTCGGCGGCCCGTAGAAAGGCCCGAGCCAGGCCCGATGTGACCAGCGGCTCCATGGCGGCGGCATCGGCCCGGACCGCCGCGACGCCCCGCGGGACAGGCTTCGCCTCCGTCTGTCCGGGACCGGCGGCGGGCTGGTCCGCTCGAAGCACGCAGGTTCCGCACAGAATCACGCTTGAAACGACCACGGTCGCAAGGCAACGAACGCCCATAAGCCCGACTCCCAGAGTGCCTTCCACACACTGCACAGGATGCCGCCGGACGCCCAAGCAGGCAAGCACCGCGACGCGCGACCAGTAAGGAATTGACCCTTGCATGCCCATGTATCGGACGTAAGTCGACGGCTCGAAGGGGCTTGCAATTTCTTCCCGCGGACGTACACTGCTCATGGCTCGCAGGAGCCGGAGGGACGTTTCTCGCCAGAGCGGTTCGTGTCTGCTCACACAGTCGAATTTGACCTGTCGTCACGTGCCCTTTGACATCTGACCTCGCAACCCTGGATGCGCCAATCGACGCAGGAGCGAAGAGAGGCGAGCAACTCCAGGGCCCTTGGCGGCCGCCTCCATCGTGGATGGGCGGCCGCTTTTCTTTGCGCGCGGTGCTCGATCCAAGGCTGATCGAAAAAGAGAACACAGAGGCACCGAGCAACCGAGTTTCACGGAGCAAGAAGAAAGACCTCCACAGGAAGAGTCGAGCGCTGAGGTCGCGGAGCGTACTTCTGCCTCGACTGCTTCGAGATCGCCCCGCCAGTGCCCAGTGCCTGATGCCTGATGCCAGACGCCTTTTCCTATCCTTCCCCATGCGACTCCAGTCGCTCCAACGCTGGCTCAGCGTCTCGCTCTTCGGGCTGCTCGTCATCCTCCAGCTCGCCTGTCTCCCGTTCTACAGCGGGTCGAGCATCACTCGCAACCTTTCCTGGCGGCTCGAGCACGGGCGGCTCACGCTCAAGCGGTCGCCCGTCGATCACACGGAATCGTTCTACATCGCGGGCAACTCGGAAGGACTGCGCTGGCGGAGCGAGTTCAAACGCTTCGGCCCGGGCGACTTCCGGCTCACAGTGCCGCTGTGGATGCCGCTCGCACTGATGGCAACATGGTCGGTTGTCGCGTGGCTTCCGCGCACCGCGGCCCCGCCACCGCCCGCTGAGCCGACTTTGTGACCCATGATCCAGCTCCATCACCCGACCACGCCCGCACGCTCCACAGCGCCGTGGCGGCCCTGCGCCGCCTGCAGCGATGGTGGATCACCGCGCTGTGCACGCTGCTTCTGATCGCGAGCATCACGCTCATTCGCAACGGCTGGTGGGGCCTGCCGTACCACGCCGGGGAAATCAGCGTGTGGCGCGGGCCGAATGTACCACTCCGGCCAGACGGCACGTCCCCGCTCTTTGTGATGGCCGTGGTGCGTGACGGTCATGTGTCGGTCGACCGCGGCTTGGAGGGCTACCCCTCGCAAGGTGATCTCTGGGCTGACGCCGCGGCTGGCAAGGTCATCGTCACGCGCTGCTGGGCGGTCGTTCGCGATGACTACCGCGGCTGGTTCGGCCTGACGCGTGTCCGGCATGTCTGGAAAGTCATCGTTGAGCAGAACGAGCTGCCGAACGACGTGCAATCGCGAATCTCCGACGCCGTGCTGGCATTCCTCGACGCCGAAGGCCAGCCCGAGGTGCAGCGCGTGGTGTCCATGATCCGGTCGTCGCGCGGCCCGGCCGAAGAGCGCCTGGCGACTGGTTACATCCACAACGCCGCGACAATCGCGCTGCTGGCTGTCTGGCTCTGGTCGCTCGGCTGGGTTGTCAACATGTACCACGGCGCCAGACGTCGCCGACGAGCCGAGATCCTTGCCCAAGGCTGCTGCCCGCAGTGCCGCTATCTGCTCGCGGGCCTCGGCAACGCCGCCACCTGCCCGGAATGCGGTCACACGCTCTACCGCACTCAACGCAAGCAGCCCTCGCGGGCGTCCCGAGCTCGTGCCTCGACGCGTTGACAACGGTCTCCCTCGATGCCTTCGCTCCGCTTCCTCCGAGTCTTCCACGTTCAGCTTGCCCCGTTTCGCTCCGCGAACCGGTCCGCGTCTCCGTGTGCGCTTCCGGCTTAACCTTCACCGATGCCCGACGTGCTCGCCGAAGTCCCCGCAAACGTTCTCGCGAAGCTGGATCAGATTGAGTCCCAGCACGCCGCGCTCGCCGCCCAGCTCGAGGACCCCGCCGTCATCACCGACCACCGCAAGGTCCGCGAGCTCTCGATCAAGAAGGCCGCCCTCGACCCCGTGGTCTCCGGCTACCAGCGGCTCAGGAAACTCCAGCACGAGCACGCCGATCTCAAGGCGGCGCTCGACTCGCGAGCCGACCCCGACCTTGCCGAACTCGCCCGCGAGGAGCTCCCGCGCCTCACCGACCAGATCCACGCCGTGGTCAAGGAGTGCCTCTCGCGCCTGGTCAGCAGCGACGACCGAGCCATCGGTTCGGTCATCCTCGAACTCCGCGCAGGCGCCGGCGGCGACGAGGCCGCGCTGTGGACGCGAGACCTCCTCGACATGTACCAGAAGTACGCCGCCCAGCGCGGATGGCACTTCGAGCTCCTCGACCTCGTCCCCGAGACCGACGCCGGCGGCATCCGCAGCGCTGTCGTCAACATCAAGGGCGAGGGCGCCTGGTCCGAGCTCTCCTTCGAAGCCGGCGTCCACAGCGTCAAGCGCGTCCCCGCCACCGAGGCCCAGGGCCGCATCCATACCTCCACCGCCACCGTCGCCGCGCTCCCCGAGCCCGAGTCGGTCGACCTCAAGATCGACTGGGCTACCGAGGTCGAGGAGTTCGCCACCCGTGCCCAGGGCCCGGGCGGCCAGAACGTCAACAAGGTCGAGACCGCCTGGCAGATCCACCACAAGCCCACCGGCATCATCATCAAGATGATGGAAGCCAAGAGCCAGCAGCAGAACCGCGAACGGGCCCGCCGCCTGCTCGTCGCCAAACTCTACGAAACCGAGCGGCAGAAGAAACTCGCCGCACGCTCCGCCGCCCGCCGCTCACAGATCGGCACCGGCGACCGCTCCGAGAAGATCCGGACCTACCGGTACAAGGACGGCATCGTCGCCGACGAGCGCCTCCCCAATGAGTTCAACCTCCGTCCCATCATCGCCGGCGACATGGCCGACCTCTTCAAGGCACTCATCGATCAGGAAACTGCCCGCAGACTTGCCGAACTCTGAGCGCTGTTTCAGCGAATAGAAGTCCGGGAAAGGGGGATCGCAGGGATCGACCGCCACCGCGCGAGATCGCAGCGAGTATCAAGGGCCCGATCGGCCCGTTCCGCCCGATCATCCACAATCAACCCGACACACGCAGGCGTGTTCCAGGCGTACCAGCCACACGGATCGGTGCACACCACCAACGGAGGTGATACATGGGTCTGACCTTGCCGCTGCTGGTTTTGGCCGTGGTCGTCGTCCTCGCGATCCTGGTCCTGATCGTCAACATGCTCAGAACCCCGCCGCGCCGCAGCGACCGGGCCTTCACCAGCGAACGGCCTCAGCCCACTGATCACACCGGCTCGGACCCAAGCATGCCCTTCGCCGCCGGCCTGATGACCCACTCGCTCATGTCCGGCGACCAGAACAGGCACAAGGCGCCAAACTCCGAACACCCGCAGGCCCATCAGCCTGTGGACGGGTCAACGCACAACTTTGACGTCGAGATCGATCCGTCCAAGGACCCGCACACCGGCCAGGAGACCGGGCCGGATTCGGGCGGCGGCGGCTGGCTCAGCAGCTTCTTCGGAAGCGGCGATACCTCCGGTTCCAGCGGCTCGGACGGCGGCTGGGGCGACGCGGGCGGAGGTGATGGGGGCGGCGGAGGCGGCGATGGCGGTGGTGGCGGCGGCGATTGACGCCGGCCGTCCAGCCGCTCCCCAATGTCGCGGCGGACCGGCCCTGGCCACGAGCGATCAGGTTCAAAAGACAACGAAGCCACCGCGATGGTGGCTTCATTGAAGTGTTTCCGTGTGAAGCGATCGCGATCAGAGCGTCGCGCTGGTGTACGGCAGCAGGCCCATGTACCGAGCCCGCTTGATCGCCTGGGCCACCATGCGCTGCTCGGCCGCGCTCGTGCCCGCGCGCTTGCGGCCGTAGATTTTGCCGTTGGGCGACATCATCCGCCGGAGCGTCTCGATGTCCTTCCAGTCAACGAACACTTTGCCCTTGGCCGAAACCCGGGCAACCTTGATCTTCTGCACGTTCTGAAAGCGATTGAACTTCGACATGCTGCTGGCATCCGCGAAAGGTCGCGGCCTCCGTCTTGGTCGTTGGCCCGGTGCAGCCGCACCGAGCGACGGCTTTCCTCCTCGCGGTTCGCCAACGCGGCGAGTTCCGGGGAGGGTCTGGATACTAGGTACCGGCCCGGCGCGGGTCGACCGCGGCTGCCGTCACCGGCGCCTCCCGAACGGCCTCCGCACGCGAAGGAACCATCAGCACCCGCACCGTCCGCCGGTCCATCGACAGCACACCCCCGCCCCACGCCATCAGCGCAAACCCGACCAGGGCCATCACGGCGTTCTGGAGAATGTTGCACGCGCCGAGTGGCCCCGAGCAGAACGGCTGCAGCTTCCCGAAGCACCCGCAGTGCACCGACAGCCCGCGCCACAGGACCGACGCGATCCCGGCGATGAACACCAGCAGCAGCGCCGTTACCACCCCCGCCGCCGACCTCGTCCAGAGACCCACCACCAGGCACACACCGCACACGCCCTCGGTCCACGGCACCGCGAACGTCGCGAGCTGTGCCAGGTGGTCGGGGAGGATCTTGAACGCCCGGACGGACTCGGAAAATCCTTGCGGGTCCGACAGCTTCACGTACGCCGCCAGCAGGAAAAGCGCGCCCAGCGCCACCCGCAGCACCAGCAGCATCGCGCCGGCGACGCCGCCCCGTTCGTTCACAGGCGTCCGCATCATCGCGCTCGCTCAGCCTCCAGAGTTCGCCGGTCCGGTTTCGACCGGGTGGCCGGCATTCTTCCACCCGGGCAGACCGTCCAGCATGATGTGAATCCGCTCAAACCCCGCCTGCTGAAGACGGATCCCCACCGAGTGCGACGCGTCGCAATCCCCGCCCGAGCAGTAGATCACGACCGGCGCCGCGGGATCGAGCATGTTCAGGATCGCCGGGGGCTCCGAGAGCCCGAACATCGCGGTGGTCAACTGCTGCGCCCCTGAGATTCGCTCGGCGTTGTACTCCTCGTCCAGCCGAGCATCCAGGAAGGTGACGCCCTGGTCGTACAGGGCCTTGGCCTGCTCGACCGTAATCTCAAGACCAAGTCGCTCGGCGGCCTTCGCCGTGGCGGCATTGGTCGCCGCCGGTTCCTTGTCGGTGGACGCGGCGGCGTGTCCGGCGCCGTCACCCGAAGGTGCCGGCGTTGGCGCAGCAACAGGGACCTGCGACTCCGCAGGCCCCTGGGGGTTCAATCGAAGCTGAACGGGCCGGATCCACGAATCCGCCGCGCCGATCATCGCGCCCAGGCCGATCAGCGCGAGCATCCGTGCAACCGTGCCCATCGTTCGCCCTCCCGCGTGAGTGTTACTTGGGCTGAGCGGGCTGCGACGGCGCGGGCTGGACCGGAGCCGCGGGCTGAATCGGACGGCTGGCGGGCGGCTGGGCCTGGCTGTTCCCAGCCGGGCTCAGTCGGATGAACCCGTAGAACGGGATCTTGATCTCCTCCTCGCCGGGCTCCTCCGTCAGCACCGCGATCTCGCCCTGCATCGCGCCCGAACGCTGGGGCGCCACGCCCTTGATCGTCACCGTGTGAATCGAGTTGTACTCGTTGCTCTGGATCGACGTCTCCAGGCCCAGGTTGTTCGGACGCCGCAGCTCGACGCCCTTGACCTTCACCGGCTTGCCCGACTTGCTCCGCAGCGTGATCTTCGACTCGAACGGCTGGCCCGCGGGAAGGTTGCCGAGCGTCGCCGGCGACGGCTTGACCTCAAGCTCCCCGGTGATCTCCGCCACCACCTGCACGTTGAGCAGATCGGCTCGCGGTTCGTTCGTACGCACCGCCACCGTCGAGGTGCCGCGTCCCACGTTCGCGCCCGGCGCCAGCTTGACCTCCACCGTCGACCGGCGGAACTTCTTGCCGCTGAGCTCGAGCTCTTCGCTCTTCACGACGCTGGACTGGAACCGGTCATCGCTGACCGTCGCCATGGTCGCTTCAAAGCCCGGGACCGCGCTCGTGAAGGTCACGAACATGCTCTTGCCCAGCGTCTTGTCGACCTTCCCGAAGTTCAGCACCTTCGGCTCGATCTTCACCAGCGGCTCGACCATCGACTTGAACGTCACCACCGCCGAAGGGGTCTCGGGGTCGTTGGTGAACAGCGTGATCGTCTTGGCCTGCGGCCCTTCCTTGCCACGCGGGTCGTACTCGCCCTCGACCACCCCCGACTCGCCGGGCATGTACTCGGTCTTGGAGGGCTTCACCGCCGTGCACCCGCACGAGGGCTGCACGCGGTTAATCACCAGCACGCCGTCGCCGGCGTTGGTGAACTCGATCGTGAACTTCTTCTTGTCCACGTCCAGGATGTTGCCCAGGTCAATCTCCGACTTGACAATCTTCAGCGCCGGCTTCCCAACGAGCACCGTCGATTCCGTCGGCTGGGTCGGCTGGGCCTCCGACGGCTCCTCCGCACCCGGCGCCAGCTGGCCGGACGCCAGACCGCTCGTGCACAGAACCGCCGCGATGCACCAACCCGTTTTCCGCGCCGTCCATCCAAAAGCCATGGCTGATCTCCCGAGTGAACCGTGTGCCGTCCCGAACGCCCACCGAGCCGATGCGAGGGGCAAATCCTAAGCGACCCCAGGCCGTCAATTCGACACGAATAACCAAACACAACCCGATCAATCCGGCGTTGGGCAACGCTGGGAATTGAGGGAACTGAATGACCTAAAACCAACGCGGGAGGCGGGCCGATGGCCCATCACCCCCTCACCCGACGTTCCTCCATCGGTCCGGCTGGCCCGACCCGCCCCGTTGCCGCCGGCCCGTCAGACTACGCCGGCGGTGGGTCCCCCGGCCCATCCCGAATAGACTGCGCAGGTGATCGGCCAGCCGCTCCAACTCGGCCCGCTCCGCCTGGCGACCAACCTGCTCCTGGCCCCCATTGCCGGCTACTGCGATCTTGCATTCCGCACGATCTGCCGGGAGCAAGGGGGGCTCGGGCTGGCCTGCACCGACCTGCTCAGCCCGCAGGGCCTGCTCCGCGGCACCGCCACCAGCCTAGACCTTGCACGGACCGACCCCTTTGACAAGCCCATCTGCATGCAGCTCTACGGGAGCGACCCGGAGATCATGGCCCAGGGCGCCCGGTGGGCCGTCGAGCACGGCGCCACCGTCATCGACATCAACATGGGCTGCCCGGTCGACAAGGTGACCAAGAAAGACGGCGGATCAAAGCTGCTGTGCGATCTCCCGCGCGCCCTGGCGATCGCGCGGCGCGTCCGCGGGGAACTCGACCGCTGCCCGCTTACGCAGGAACAGTGGGCCGAACGCCTCGGCTCTGCGGCCAGGCACGGCGGCGGCTGCGTCCCGCTCACGTGCAAGATCCGCCTGGGGTGGAGCACCGATGAATTCGAGGCCGGCATGGCCTGCTCGCCCGGCCTTGCCCGGGCCCTTGCGGACGAGGGCGTCTGCGCCGTCACCGTGCACGGACGAACCACCGAGATGAAGTTCTCCGGGTCGGTGCGCCTGGACGGCATCGCCAGGGTCGTCGAGGCCGTCAGCGGGAAGGTCCCCATCATCGGCAACGGCGACGTACGCCAGCCCGCGGATGCCGCCGCGATGATCCGAGCGACCGGCTGCCGGGGCGTGATGATCGGCCGCGGCGCGCTGTCCACGCCGTGGATCTTCCGCGACGCGTGGCAGTTCCAGCTCACCGGACGATCCCCTCCGCCGCCCTCCGCCGAACAGAAGATCGAACTCATCCGCCGCTACGTCGAACTGATGCGCCGCAACCGGGATGACCGCTACGCTCTCTTCCAGATCAACCGCCGCATCAGCTGGTTCGCCAAGCGGCTGATCGATCACGACGACACCGGCAAGCCCATCGGGGTCAAACCGCTCAAGGAAGCGATCAGGTCGGCCGCCACGATCCAGGACGTCCACGCGGCACTCGACCAGTTTGCCGCCGGCGGCCTCCGCGGCGGCTTCTTCGAACTGCCCGACGTGGCAACGACGTAGCACAAGAACCGCGTGAGACTCACCCGTCAAATCGGCCTTTGGCTTCGCATCACGGCCGGCACGGCCTGGGCGGGCGCGATGTGCGTCGCCGGTCTGCTGGTGCTGGCGTCCTCGCAGGGCCTGCTGGCACACATGGCCCCGCTGCGGTGGCCGCTGGGCGCCGCGCTGACCGCCGGCGGGCTCTTTGTCTTCATGGTGCTCGTCGCCGATCGATGGTTCCACCGTGCCAGCAAGCCGATGATCTGGGCGGCCGAACTGCTCTGCCTGGCGGTTTTCATCGTGGCGCCCGTTGTCGCCCTTTTCTCGACCTTCGTCGCCATTGGGGACTAAACCGAACATGTTCCGGACCACCACGCCGCTTGTGACCTGTTCGGTCGCACTTCTCTCGATCACCGCGTTCGCGCCGCCGGTCCTCGCGGCGATCCGCCAGCCCTCCATCGCGTCGTCGCCGAGCCCCGGCGACCAGCACCGTCTGGCGCGCGAGACCGCGGCCCGCAACATCGCCCGCATCGCCTTCAGCGATCTCTCCCTGCAGGAAGCGCCCATCGCCGACGACCATCGCATCACGATGGAGCTGCTCGCGATCGCCTATGACCTCTGGCCCAACGAGCAGCTTTTGCGCTGGCGGCTGGGCGCCGCCTCGGCCGCGCAGGACCGCGAGGAAGGCGTCGCGCTGTGCAAGCTCATCCTGCGCGAAGACCCGGCCAACACGGTCGTCCAGTACCACCTCATCACGCTGCTGCTCGACCAGGCGCACAACGCCGACGACAAGCTCGCCCGGCTGAGGCGTCTGATCGGTCCCGAGGGAGCGAGCCTGGATCCTTCGATCCGCAGCCGGCTGTGCATGGACGCCGCGAGCCTGTGCCAGCAGCTCGGTGATGAGCCCGGCTTTGTCGACCTCGTCAAGCAGGCGACCAAGCTCGACGCCTCCAACCGCGACGCGGCCGCCGCCGCGGCCGCCTATTTCGCCGAACGCGTCGACGACCCCATCGGAAGGCTGGAGCTCCTGGCGAACCTCCTGCTCGCGGAGCCGGCCGACCCCGAGACGCAGATGGCCATCGGGCGCGAGCTCTCGTCGATCGGCGCCTTCAGCGAAGCGCTGCGATTCCAGGACAACGTCTCCCGGATGATCGAGACCGCCGAGGTGGCCGTCCCGCCGCAGTTGGCCCGCGAACGGTTGTACGCCCAGTGGGGCGCCCAGGGGCCGCAGGTCATCGTCAACGACCTCAACGCGCAGATCGCCTCTTACCGGGCCATGGCCCGCCGCCAGATCGAAGAACTGGAGAAGGACCCTCTCGCGACCGGCCAGGCCCCTCGCCCCGAGGACGTCCGGCTCGAAGTCATCATGGAACGGCTCCGGCTCATCGCCGCCGTCAGCGCCAAGGACGATCACACGCGTTTCGAATCCGCCAAGGACCTGAGGGCGACCATCGCCGCCCGAGCAGCAGAGCTCGCCGACCCGCGAAAGCGTCCGTCGGAGATCGACGACGCCAAGGCCGCCGAGCTCACCCGCCAGATGCTCGTCGGCAACATCACCCTGATGTGCTGGGCCAACGAGTACGCGCCGCCCGCCGCGCGCGACGGAGCGGCCGCGGCCGCGCCCGCACCCGCCGCGTCCGCGCCAGACACTCCCGCGCCCGTCACCGAGGCCGCGCCGGAACAGGCCGTCCAGCCCGCCGCGTCCGAGCCCTCGCGTCAACCGCTCGACGCGCAGGCCCTGCTCACCGAGCTCGAGTCCATCAAGACCACCTGGAACATCCCTGACTCCGACCTCGACTACCAGACGGCGTATGCCTGGGTGCTCGTCCGAGCAGGTCGGCTCGACGAGGCCCAGCCCATCCTGGAGTCGGTCGGGGATCAGCGTGTCGAAGCGCAGCTCGGGCTTGCCCAGCTCCATCTCGACCGGAACGACAAGGACAAGGCCGAGGAGGTCTACCGGCTCCTGTGGCGCAGCGTCCCGCAGTCCCTCGAGGCCATGTTCTCGTACTCGAGTCTCCGCGAGATCCTCGGCCGCGAGGATCTCGATCCCCAGCTCGTCAAGCGCGCCCGCGGCTTTGCCGAGGGCATCCCCGCCTGGATCGACAAGATCAGCGCCGGCGGGCACTCCTTCATGTCACTGGAGGCGAACGTCTCACCCACGTCCGCCACCGCGCTCCAGCCCACCACCATCCGCCTGCGGCTCCGCAACCTCACGCCCGTGCCCCTCGGGGTCGGGTCGGACCGCACGCTCAACTCGCAGATCCTGGTCGGATCGAGCATGGAGATCGGTCTCTCCAACATCCGGGCGTACCTGACGCCCGAAGCGACCTCGCTCGCCCGTCGACTGCGTCTGATGCCCAACGAGACGATCACCGTCGAATACTGGCCCGACGCCGGCTCGGCCGGCTGGGTGATCGACGAGTGCTGCGACCGCCTGATCCGCCAGCGGTGGAGGGTCGTCCAGGGGTTCATGCGCTCTGAAGAGGGCGTCATCACCACCGGGGCGCTCTGCCTTTCGCGTGAAACGGGGTCGCAGGTCCGCACCGCGGTGCCGCAGGCCGCGCTGACCAACGCCCAGCTCGCCGAAAAGGTGTCGACCTCCGACATGAACGAGCTGGCGGCGGTTGCCTCCGTCATCCGGGCCCGCATGCTCAACCCGATCATCGACCGCGGCGGCGTGCCCCGGACGCTCACCGCGGAAGAACGCACGGCCTTCGCGGCCGCCGCGGCGGCGAGCTACCCCTCCCTCCCCGTTGAAGGGCGCCTGCTGCTGCTGGCGATCCTTCCGCAGGCATCGATCATCAGCGAAATGCAGCCGCTCGACGACGCCGCCAGGATGGAGACCGATCCCGCCGCCGCCGCCCTCGTCCTCATGACCCGGGTCACCGACGCCAAGGACCCATTCCTGGCATCGGCCATCACCTCCGCTCACCCGCGCGTCGCCCGCCTCGCGTCGATCATCAGCGATCGTCTCTCCGCGGGGGGCGAGGGCTTCGCCGCCAGGGGCGGGCCCGACGTCCTGGGCATCATCCAGGATTCCATGGCCGCGCAGGGGATCAATCTGCCCGGCGTGGGCGGCCCGTGATCGCGGTTGATCCTCAACTCAGCCCGGGTCGCAGCGCGCGGGCACGATCGATCATCACCGCCGCCGTCGCGGTCATCATGCTCGGCGCGGCCGTCGCGGTTCTCGTCCACCACCGCGCCGACCTGGGTTCGGCGATCAGCTCCGCCCGCCAGGCGCCCGCGTGGATGCTGGCCGTCGCCATCGGTCTGCCCATCCTCAACTGGATGTTCAGCACGTGGACGTTCTGGCTGCTGACGCGCCGCGTCGGCAACGTGTCGTTCGCCGAGATGGCGGCACTCATGGGCGCTTCCTGGCTTGCGAACTACCTCCCGCTCAAGCCTGGCCTTGCCGGACGCGTCGCCTATCACCGGGCCGTTCACGGCATCCCCGTCGCCGCCTCCAGCGTCGTCATCGTGCAGGCCCTGCTGCTCGGTGTGACCGCCACGGCCGCGCTGATCGGCGTCACACTCGCGATCTCCCGGGCATGGTTGGGCGGACTGGGTCCGGGGCTCGTCGCCGCTGCCCTGCTCGCGCTGCTCGCCTTCGCCGTTTTCCACGGGCGGGTGCTCACCCGAGTTGGTGCTGGATCGCCCTCTCCCGTACTGCCGACGCTGCTGGCGGGCTTTGCCGCTCGGCTCGGCGACGCCGCCGTGTGGGTTGTTCGCTACTGGCTGGCCTTCCAGATCATCGGTTCGCCCGTCACCACCGTGCAGGCCGCCGCGCTGGCCGCGATCGGCCAGGCCGTCGCGTGCCTGCCCGTGGTCGGCAGCGCGCTGGGCGTCCGCGAGTGGTCGGTCGCGGCCCTGGCATCGGTGCTCCCATCGGCCGGCCGCTCGCAGCGGGCACTCTCCGCCGGGCTGGTCGCGGATCTGGTCAACCGCGCCGTCGAGCTGGTGCTCGCGATCGTCATCGGTTTGGCCTCGACGGCGTGGCTCGCCGCCAAGACCCGCCGCTCAGCACGAAGCCCTGCGGACCCGTCCGCCCCGACAGTTCCCTGACCGCCAGAGGCTCCGCCGCCGCCAGCGGTTCGGCCGCCCCTACCATTTATCGGGTCAGCGCCGCTCGTCGAGCTGCCGACCGCCGCACGCACGCCAACCTCTTCGACCGGCACCCGGGAGGTTCTTTCCTCCCGAGATCAAGCCGAATCTTCGGACCGTCGAACCCGTATAGATGTTTGGGAATGGTCTTTCAGGAGAGCCGGCCCGCGCCCTGCAAGGGACGGGCCGGTCTTCACGCGCCTTGGACGACCCTCCCGCCGCGAACGGTGTCGCGGCATTAATGTTCATTCGCTCGCTTGTTCATCCGGCGACGAGCGAATGGGATCTCCCGCACTCACGGACGAGCGCGCCCGCATGATCACCAGCATCGAACAAGATCACCAGCGCTTCCGCCAGATTGTCCGCGGCAAGATCCGCAAGGACCTGCGCCGCTTCATTTCGCGGGGCGACATCCTCGCCCGCGAAGGCCGCCGCGTGGTCTCGATCCCCATCCACGACATCGACATCCCCACGTTCCGCTACGGCGACAACTCCGGCGGCGTGGGAATGGGCGAGGGCGAGGAGGGCCAGTCCGTCGGACAGGGTCAGGGAACCGACCAGGGCCAGGGCGGCGACGCCGAGGGCCGCCACGCCCTTGAGGTCGATGTGACGCTCGAGGAGCTCGCCGACATCCTCGCCGACGAGCTCAAGCTGCCCCGCATCCAGCCTCGCGGCCAGCACAAGCTCACCACCATCCGCGACAAGTACACCGGCATCCGGCCGATCGGCCCGGCGGCCCTGCGCCACTTCAAGCGCACCTACCGCGAGGCGCTCAAGCGCCAGCTCGCGATGGGTGTGTACGACCCGGACAACCCCGTCATCATCCCGATCAAGAACGACCTGCGCTTCCGGTCATGGAACGAGGTCAAGAAGCCCCAGAGCAACGCTGTCATCATCTACATGATGGACGTTTCGGGCTCGATGGGCGACGAACAGAAGGAACTCGTCCGCCTCGAAGCCTTTTGGATCGACACCTGGCTCCGCCGCAACTACGAGGGCATCGAGAGCCGCTACATCGTCCACGACGTCCGAGCCGGCGAGGTCGACAAGAAGACCTTCTTCTCCGTGCGCGAAGACGGCGGCACTCGCATCTCCAGCGCCTACCAGGCGTGCCTCGAGCTCCTCCAGCAGCACTACGACCCCAGCGACTGGAACATCTACCTCTTCCACTTCTCCGACGGCGACAACTCCTCCGACGCCGACAACCGACTCTGCGTCAAGATCATCGACGAGCAGCTCCTGCCCCGCTGCAACATGTTCGGCTACTGCCAGGTCGCCTCCAGCTACGGCAGCGGTTCCTTCATCAACGTCCTTCACGAGGCCTTCCCCGACGGACGCGCCGACGAACTCGGCCCCAAGGTCGTCACCAGCAAGGTCAACGGGCGCGAGGACCTGCTCGAGTCGCTGCGCACGTTCTTCAAGCAGGGACGCTGATCGGGCTCCGCCCCTGGGCCCGAAGCTCGCCACTCAGCGCGCCGGCTGATTCTCGGATTCCTTGCCGAGTTCGAGCATCCGACGCTCCTGCTCGCTCATCCCAGACCCGAACACCTCGAGGAAGAACCGCCGGGTCGAGTCGAACGGCACCGAGCGCACGTCCGGGTTTGCGGGCGTGCCGGTCACCTGCGTCGACACGAATTCGTCGCGCAGGCCTTCGATCAGCCAGTTGATCACCGGGATCCGCTTCACGGCCCGGGAGTTGAACCGCAGGTCCAGCGCCATTTCCGGCCAGGTCATCGTCCCGAACCCGCGGATCTGGACGTTCTCCGAGAACACCGACAGGTCCTCGAACGCCATGACCGGGCCCTGGACGTAGAACGAAGCGCGCGCAAAGTCCAGGGGCTCGTCCGTCGGCAGTTGGAGGTTGCTGAACCGGATCAGCGGCATCACCAGTGGCATCCGCAGCACCGACGGTCCCGCGATCGTCGCCTCGCCACGGCCGCGGCGTGACGCCGGCTCGTCGATCCGCCCGGCCAGCGAGATCTCCGCGTCGATCAGCCCGCGCGTCGGATCATCGTCCGACACCGGCTCGGCGTCGATCGGCTTGCCCGCGGCCGCCGTGATGTCGCGCAGCGTCGGCGCAAACCGCACGCCCGACAGCGAGAACTGCGCCTTGTAGTCCCGCGGTGCCTCCGACTGAGGCCCCACCAGCGCATCGCCGTAGAACCGCCCGCCGTAGCAGTCGGCGGTGATCCGCGGGATCACCACCTCGCCCGTCTCCGGCGTGCCCGTCACCTCCACCATCCCGTGCGTCATCCCCAGGCCGGCGAGCCGGAAGCGGTCCATCCTGGCATCAAGCTGGAACCCGGCGGGCGTCTGGAAATCCGTGTTGAAGACGCGGACGTTCACCGCCCCGTCGCACTCGGTGATCGGCACGCCCAGCGTCATTTTGCCGCCGGTCACGATCACCGTTCCGCCGGCGATCAGCCGTTGCCGCTCGGGCGCGTCCGACTCGGTGATCTGCAGCGTCATTACGGGGACCTCGACCTCGCCGTCCACCGCGAACTCGACCGAATCCAGCACGCCGCGTACGGCCCCGGGCAGCAGCGCCCGCAGCGGATCGGGGAAGCCCTTGCTCGACGCGGTGACCGTCAGGTCGATGTCGGTGTCCATCTCGACCGTGCGCGACCAGGTCCCATCGGCCCGGATCTCGTACAGCGGCGAGACCGCCTCCACCGCCTCGAACCGCCCGGCCCCGTCGCGGATCGTCACCGTTCCCGTCATCGACTCGAAGGGCACGTCCTGGCCGCCCACGGTGATCGTCATCGACCGCGGCATGAACGTCGTCACCAGCCCGGGCTCGCCCGCCGCGGCCGCGCCGGGCGTCACCGTGAACTCCGCGTCGAACCGCCCCCTCGGATTGAACTCCTTCAGACGGCCGGCGTTCTCGGCCGAGAGCCGCCGCGACACCAGCGTCCGCAGCAGCGGCGATTCGGCCCGGGCATTCTTCAGCACCATCCCGAAGTCGCGGCCGGGCACCGGCCCGCGCTCGTCATTGCCCAGCAGGATCTCGCCCTGGGCCTCAACATGCCCGAGATCACCATCGTCGCCGCGCGCATCGGCGGCGAAGCCGTCGAACCTGATCGCACCCCCGGGCAGGATCGTCACCGAGCCGGCCGTGTTGGCCAGCGTCGTCGCCGCTCCCTCGATCATGGCCGATACGCCCTCGAAACCGTCCAGCCGCACCGTCGCCGTGCTCTCATGCTCGGTCGGTTCGATCACGACGACCGCGTCCACCGGTCCCCCCGGCGAGTACGCCGATGAGAAGTCCACCCATCGCTGCGCCGACGCGGGCGAGAACACGCCGACCAGCTGCTCGATCGGAAGTCCCAGTTCCAGCGAATCCACTGCCACTTCGGCTCGCAGCTCCGCCTCGCCGGTCGGACCCGGACGCGACGTTCCCAGCACGCGGATCGTCCCGGCCGTCGGCAGCGGCTGCTCAACCCCGACGATCGAACCCGCCGCTCGGGCCCGCGGCTTGCCCTCGAACTCGAACTCCACCGCCCGGTCGGTCACCTGCACCAGCCCCGATCCCATCACCTCGAGCTGCCGGTCGATCGACGCCCCCTCTGGCGTCTCCGGATGCGGAGTCAGCATCGTCGGGCCGACCGAGATCCTCGACTTGACTCGACCCTCGCCCTCGTCGTCGTTGAAGATGCTGATCACGCCGCCGACCCGGCCGGTCGCCCGCAGGTCGTCGAGGATCCCACGGATCCGCGGGCCCGGTGAACCCGTCGGGGACGACCGGTTCGCTCGATCGATCGTCGCGCCGACCGCATAGTTGAGCAGCCGGCCCGTGGCGACCTCTTCCGCTATCACCGTGATCTCGGGGACGCCCTTGAGCTCGGGGTTCATCACCAGCTCGTAATCAACGCTCGCCTCGGCCACCGCTCGACCGCCGGTGATCGGCCGGTATTCACCACCCCGCACCGTCATGAGATCATCGCCGATGCGCACCTCCACGCCCGTCGCGATCATCGGCAGCGGGAACCACTCCGGCAGCAACGTGAGCTCTGTGAAATCGATCTGGGTCTCTTCCAGCCACTCCGTGTCGGGTCCGGCGGGGCGCGTCACTCGGGTCCGAACCGTCGCCAGGCCGCCAAGCCCGAACCTCGGCACGTCCGGGCCTGCCTCTGCATCGCCGGGCCTCGCGATCAGCCCCGCCGCCACCATGCGGTTGTAGTGCTCCTGGTTGAACACCGTCGGCGGGATTCCCTTGCGCCGCACGGCCAGCGCGCGGATCACGTCATCGTCGATCACCAGGTTGTCCACGCGCACGTCGATGATGCAGTGCGCGTCGGGCGTCAGCGGTTCGATGAACCCGCTCGCCTGGATCGTCGCGCCCGCCGTGGATCTTCCCGAGATGTCGAGGATATCGATCCGGGTATCCGTGAAGTTCACCCTTCCCGAGAGACCGCGGAATTCGTACGGGAATCGCTTGAACGCCGACACCGCGTCGCGCATCTGCATCTCGCCCACCACCGAGAGCGGCGCCGGGGCGTCGCCGACAGGTTCACTGCGCGAGATCGTCACGTTCGTCGTCACCAGACCCGTCGGCCACGAGAAATCCGCCAGCCGCTCGCGCACGTTCTCGGGCACGAACCGCAGGATGCGCAGCCCCTTCTCCATCCTGAAATCGACGGTCCGAGCCTTGCACACAAACGGGCTGTTCGCGGCGCTGCCACGGTAGTCGAGCTCCACCTCGTAGGGCACCTCCTCGATGCTCCCCACCAGCCGAGCCGAGGTTCCCAGGTTCGTCACGTCCACCGTACCGTTGACGTGCGACATCCGCAGCAGCGGACCGTCCGCCGGCGCCGCATCCCCCGATGTCGCGCTCTCGGCGTTCTCCGTCACCGGAAGGTTCATCGCCACGTCGATCAGCTCCAGCGACGCCTTCAGCACCGGCTCGCCCGGGGCTGCGCCGCGCGAGTACACGATCGTCGCCGGGCCGATCTCCCCCTCCAGGTCCATGGACTGGAAGAACGACCTCGCCCGGCCCGGAGCCGACGCCACGTTCCAGTCGTGCAGCGACAGCCCCGAGATCGAGAGCTCGATATCCGAACCTTTCACGGTCCCCGTCACAGTCACCGGCTTGGGGGCGGGCGTCGCCGCGACCGCTCGCGATGGCGGTTCCCCTGCCGCCTCGGGCGTCACCACGATCTCGACCGACCCGTCGCTCCGCGGCGACGACGGCACGATTCGCCCGTGCAGCTCGATGTGCTTGAGCAGCGTGAACAGGTCGTCGGCATCCGACCCGGTGTGCTCGCCCAGCTCGATCGACCCGTGATCGATCCGGATGCTCGGGATCGCCGCTGTCCCACCCCCCGACGTCGGCAGCGACAGCGCCCTGAAATTCAGCGACCCATCGTCGGGATTGCGGCTCAGCCTCAGCCGCGGCTGGTGGAGCATGACCTCCGCCACCGCGGGCTTGCCGTCCTTCACCAGCCCCAGCAGCCGCGGCCACGAGACCGCCGCGTCGATCCGGTCCACGCGAAGAATCTCGCCGCCCGGCCCGTGGACGTCCGGCGCCTGCACGAGCACGTCCCACACCGCGATGTGCCCGGTCAGCCCGAGCCGCACCGACCCCTCGGTCAGCGTCGCGCCCGTCATCGCCCGCAGTCGGCTCGAAACCGCCCATCGCACCAGCGGCGAACGCGTCGCCGTCCACCACGTCGCCACGATCACCAGCAGTACGACCACCCACCGCCGGGCTCGGCGCCCACGCCGCGCGGCGCGCACCGGCGTCCCGACGCCCGCGGGCGGGTCTTGTCGTGGCTCGGAAGAAGAGGAAGGCGAGATCGTCGTCAGGGCTGTGTCCCGGTTGGGTCCCCAGTCGGTCCGTCCCGCTCGCCGGCCGAATCCACACCATCGTATTCCGAGCACAACGCCACGGAACATCGCCGCGCACACCGCCGGGCGCGTACGCTCCGACCAATGGCCAAACCGCGCACCGTCTTCCTCTGTCGAGCCTGTGGGGGCACGCAGACGCGCTGGATGGGCAAGTGCCCCGATTGCGGCACGTGGGAATCGCTCGACCGCCACACGGTCGACCCCGCCGCCGAGAAGGACCCCCAGCGCGGCGCCGTCGCGTGGCTGGCCCAGGATGAACAGGGCGCCGCCGCCGCCAACCCCGCCCGGCCGCTGTCGGAGATCGACTCCGACGGCCAGTCCGCCGCGCGCCTGCGGTCAGGCATCCCCGAGTTCGACCGCGTGCTCGGCGGTGCGGACGACGCGCGCGGCGTCGTTGCCGGCTCGGCCGTGCTCGTGGGCGGCGAACCGGGCATCGGCAAGTCCACGCTCCTCCTCCAGGCTGGCCGCGCCTGGGCCGACCAGGGCTCCCGCGTGCTCTATGTCTCCAGCGAAGAGTCGGCCGAACAGGTCAAGATGCGCTCCGCCCGCCTGGACCACCGGGAATCGCCCCGCGAACACGACAACCTCTACGTCCTGGCCGAAACCAACCTGTCGCGCATCGCCGAGCAGGCCCGCCGCCTCCAGCCCGCTGTCCTCATCGTCGATTCGATCCAGATGGTCTACCGGTCGGACATCCCCGCCGGCGCCGGGTCCGTGACGCAGCTCCGGCGCTGCTGCACCGACCTCGTCACGCTCGCCAAGCTCACCGGCACCGCCGTCATCCTCGTGGGCCATGTCACCAAGGACGGGATGCTCGCGGGACCGCGGCTGCTCGAGCATCTCGTCGACGCGGTCCTGTGGTTCGAGGGCGACCGCTACCACGCACACCGCGTCGTCCGCGCCGTGAAAAACCGCTTCGGGACCACGCTCGAGATCGGCCTCTTCGAGATGACGTCGCAGGGCCTCAAGGAAGCGCCCGAGGGCGCCGGTGTTGCGGCGGTTGAAGGCTCGACCAAGCCGCGCCCCGGCTCGATTGTCTGCCCCGTGATGACCGGCACGCGCTGCGTGCTGGTCGAGCTCCAGGCCCTCACCGCCACCGGATTCCTGGGCGCCGCCAAGCGCAAGTGCTCCGGCGTCGACGCCAACCGCGTCGCCATGCTGATCGCCGTGCTCGAGCAGCACGCCGGCCTGCGCCTCGCTGATCGCGACGTGTTCGCGTCGAGCGTCGGCGGCCTGCGCATCGTCGATCCCGGGTCGGACCTGGCCTTGCTGCTCGCGATCGCCGGGTCGCACTACAAACGAGCCGCCGCGCCCGCCACCTGCGCGGTCGGCGAAGTCGGGCTGGGCGGCGAAGTGCGACCCGTCGGCCACATGGATCAGCGGCTGGCCGAGGCGGTCCGGCTCGGCTACACGCGTGTCATCGTCCCGGCGACCGATGCCCGACCTGCCCGTCGCCCGGGCATCGAGATCATCGGCGCCTCCACCATCGACCGAGCCATCGAAGAACTCGGCTGAACGGGCCCGCGCCGAGCATCGACCAGTCAGCACCTCACGGAGATCACATGCGACGCGGCCAGGAACGACGCACCCACGCCGGCGAGACCTACACCAAGCAGCAGCTGCTCGAAGCCGCGGATATATCCGGCAAGACCTTCGACATGATCCGCAAGGCCGCTCGTATCAAGGGCCCGCCCCACGGCGGCCTGAACTGGGAGTTCTCACGCGAAGAAGTCGAGACGCTGATCCACCGAGCCGCGAGCGGGCGCTTTACCGAACGCGGCGCGCCCGCCGCGCTCGCCTGGCGAAAACTCCTCGACGACGGTCCGCCCGGCGCCGCCCGCGAAGGTGACGGCGAATAACGGGCGCCTTCCGTGTTCAGTCCGCTCGATCGCCGACCTGCCAGGTCCACCACAAGAAGCCCCGAGCATTCAGAGACGCCCGACGTCTCTGCAAGGGCCAACACGAATCGCCCAGAATGGTCAACCGCTTCCCCGAACCGACGCTCAACCCCGCACCCGTTGCTCGATGTTCCGTTCAAGCTCCCGCAGTTCGTCCTCCGGATACAGGAAAAATGGCCAGTCGCGACCCGCAGGGTCCGCCGCGTCTTTCCCGGCCCGAGCAGCCTCCTCGGCCCGTTCCCGCAGCATCGCCAATGAACGCTCCGCGCGCCGGCCGTGCTGGGCGATGAATTCGTGCAGTTCGCTGAACGCCTCGCGCCGCTCGGCCGTTCGCTTCGGGAGCGCGGAGATCCGCCTCGCCAACTCGAGCTTCCTGGCCTGTGCGGGCTCATCGCCCGTGACCCGCGGGTTGTGCGCCGCGTGGTGCGCCGTCCATCGCGCCCGATCAACGACCCGCTTCGCATCGGTCTCGCTGTCACCCGTGTGCAGGTGCAGCGTCGCGGACACGACGGCCGTCCCCGCGAGCCGATCGGCCGGCCGCCACCGCCCCCACCACTGCTCGCTCGCCACGTCGTACACCCCGCCGCCGACCCCGTGAATGAACAGGTCGCACGCGAGGCTCCGCAATAGCCCTGTCATGAAGACGGCCCGGGGTGCAAGCCTCGCACCGGCGAGTTGCGATCCCAGTTCCTCGGCAAACACGCGCTGGCGCGGCGAGCCCATCGCCCAACGCCACAGCGGCAGCTCCCATCGATCGTTGATCTCGTCGGCGACCAGCGTCCTCAGTCCGGCCTCCGGGTGCCGAACCGCCGCCGCGTTGTACGCGTCCACGCACGCCTGCGGATCCGCCGCCAGCGACTCGAGTATCTGGTCGCACGCGGGACAGCGCAGCATGTCGGATGAGTACACAAGCCCGGGCGCAACTCCCCCCACCAGGTCCGCGGTTGCCCTCGCCACCTGACTTCCCGCCGTCGCCTCGTCCGCGTGCGCCCGCAGCGTCGTCATCGCTCGTGCGAGCGCCGACCGGATGTGTTCCGACGCCGCCACGTCCCCCGCGGGCTGCGTGGGCGGCCGTGCACCCGCCGCGCACGCCGGAACCTGGCTCCCTAATGGCTCACGCCATCGCCACGGCGCCCGCGTCAGGATTCCCGCCCGCCGGCCCGGGTAATGCACGACCGACAGGTCGTCCGTGTCGTGATCCACGACGACCCACGCCGCCGCTGCGCCCATCGCACCGGCCGCCGCCCGCAGGGCGTACCACTTGGCCAGGATCCCCGGGTGCCACAGCACCGCCTGGTGCCCGGACATCACGACCGGGCGGTCCGTCGGCAGCCCGAGCTGTTCACGCAGCGCAAGGGCGGCGTAATTCGACCGCGCATGCGACCAAGACGCCTGCACCATCTCCCGCCAGGCGCCGCCACCGGGCTGAACATACACACCCCCGTGCCGCCCGAGCACCGAAGACGCGCTCGCTTCCTGCTCCGTCACGGCCCGCTCACTCACTGGCAGCCACATCCCGAGCACAGCCCCGCCGACGCCTGCGGGCCCAGCCTGTCCGCGTTCCGCAGGATCTCTCGCTTGAGCACCTTGCGGTAATGCGCGAGCCGGACCGCAGGATCATCGAGCATGCCCCCGAACGACCGGTTCGGATCGTTGTAGATCAACTCCACAGGCAGCTCGCGCACCCGCAGCCCGGCCGCCGCCGCCTGTACCCACAACTGCATCGGGAACGCGTACCCGTCCTCGGTCAGCCTCAGCTCACGGATCGCGTCCACTCGGTGCGACTTGAAACCGCAGAAACCATCCGTCAGTCGAGCCCCGAGCCTCGAACCCAGCCGAGCATTCAGCTCCGCGGTGATGGTCGCGTTGATCTGTCGCCGGTCCGGCGGCACCGCGATCCGCGGCCGCGGCGACTCCGTCACGACGACCTGGCCGCGGCCCAAACGCACCACACCCCGCGGCCCATCCGGCGTATCGGCCTGGTGCGGTGATTCAGTCATGTACCGCGACCCGCTGATGATGTCCGCATCACCCCGGTCCTGCTCGCGCAGGAAATCCGGGATGCGATCCGGCTCGTGCTGCTCGTCGCAGTCCATGGTAATGACCCAGTCGTACCCGTCCGCCGCCGCCCACCGCAGAGCGTCGGCGATGCTCCGCCCGTACCCGCGGTTGACCGCGTGCCGGATCACATCCACCGGGAACTCGCGCACCAGGTCCGGCGTCGCGTCGGTCGACCCGTCATCGATGATCAGGACGTTTCCCACGTAGTCGAGCACCCGCGAAACCACCGACCGCACGTGGTCGGCTTCGTTGAAGACCGGAATCGCCACCAGTGTCCTCATCACCAGCCTCCGATCTGCCGCCCCGTCGCCACCGAAGCCGCCAGCCAGCGCCCCGGCCTCCACCTCGGCCAGCGTACCTCAAATGGACGCGGCACACACCGATTTCGTCACCCGCCGCGATCCGGGCGCACGCCAACCCCCGCAATCCCGGCTTTCGGTTTGGATTCCGGTTTCCACCCGCCGTCACCAGATTTTCCCTTCCCACGCGGACGTCCGAATCGGGCTTCATCCGGGACCGGCGCAGCCGAACACGACCCCCACATCCCCCGACGCGAGTCCGGTCCGTCTCCGGTCTTTCAAGCGCTGGCTCGCTACTCCAGCGTGTGCCACTGCACCTCGACCCGCCGGTTCGCGTCCGACGCTCTCCCCGCCGGCTCCTCCCATCCGCGGCCGATCGTCTCGATCCGCGCGGCATCCACCTTGTGCAGCTCGATCAGCAGCCGCTTGATCTCGCCCGCACGGTTCGTCGAAAGCTCCATCGCCTCCAGCGCCTTCTTGCGCACGAGTGAATCCCCGCCCTGCTTGCGGAACTCGTTGACCTTCGCGTCATCGACGTGCCCGCGCAGCAGCACGAACGACCCCGGGCTGACCTGGAGCAGCTTGGCGATGCGCTGCAGGTCCTCCGTGTTCGCCGGGTTCGACATGTCCAGCGCCGACGAATTCGGCTGGAACAGGAACCGGATGTCCCGCGACAGCAGCGGGTCATCCTCGAGCTGGCTCTTCCCCTCGGTCCTGATCGGAGCGATCACGATGCGCTGGTCGCCGAATGCGCCCGACGCCCGCAGCGCCGCCAGGTGCGAAGCGTCCACGAACCGCTCCGGGCCCACAGGGTTCTTGATGATCTCCGGCCCGTACGCGAGCACGCTCGACTGGTAGATCCCCCCGAAGCTGCCCGCCATGTCGATCGCCCCGGAGAAGAACGCCTCGTTCTCCGGCAGGTTCGAGAAATGCACCTTCGCCAGTTCGTCCCTGGTCTTCTGGGCGTCCCAGTTGAAGGCCTTGGCCACGACGGCCGCGTGCCGGGCCGGCTCGTCCCGCATCATGCGGTTGCCCTCGAGCAGCCCCTCCACCAGCCCCGCCACCATCTTGGGGTTCTCCGTCGCGAACCCGCGGTTGACGATCAGGATGTCGGCGATGATCAGCAGGTTCCGGTTGGTCGCCAGCATCCTCGCCTTCCCGCCGCTCCCCGCCGCGACCTCGCTGGGCGTCGGCTCCCAGGTCACCGCCCCGGCCAGCCGCCCGGCGCCCGCCGCCAGGTCCTCCGCGAAGATCTGACCGGCCGCGTCGCCATCCTCCGCGAACACCAGGTTGATCGAATCCGCCTTCGCCGGGATCGAAAAATCATCGCGGATCGCCACCGGCGTCCCCGACTCCTGCGCCAGGAAACGGATGAAGAACTCCGCCTCCGTGTATTGGATCGTCGCCAGCGTCTTGCCCTTGAGGTCGTTCACCCGCCGCACGTCCGATGTCACCACGATCCCGTCGGCACCGCGCGAGTACGCAATCTGCGCCGGCACCACCACGTTGAACTGCCGCCCGAAGACCGCCAGCACATCCGCTGTCGTCGCGCTTGCCGCCAGCTCGCCAGACTGCAGTCGGTCCCACGCCTCCTCCTCGCTCAGCTTGATCCGCACCTTGAAGCCGTGCTTGCGAGCAAAGAACGACTCGTCGCTGGGCTCGAGCCCGCCGTTGGCCGCGATCAACCCCGCGTACCCCGCGTACTCCGACAGCTCGATGTCGACCGTGTTGTCCCTGGGGACATACGGCGCGGGCGGCGGCAGCGTCGGCGCG
>JAJVHS010000063.1 GCA_022072615.1 Phycisphaerales bacterium | reverse complement strand
GAGCCGGTCGATAGACTCGACCTCGGGCACGGCGGTCTCCTTGTGCTTGATGCGTCAACACCAAGCTACGCAGGAACCGCCTGCCCTTCTTCAAATGACACCTACCCCGCAGATCCCGGAAGAACCTCTTTTTTTGGATCAGCGGACCGCAGCTCGCAATGCACGCGAGGCGGACGCCGGGTTGCGCGTGAACGCGCACCCTCCCGGCGTGCATGCGGCTCAGGCCAGCCGCGCCGCGATGTCGGACGCGAGCTTGCGGCGGTCGGCGTCGGTCATCTCCCCGCGCAAGCGCTGCGGGGACCAGCCCCAAACGGGGTTGCGGGGGTCGGGGTCATCGGGGTGGCGAGGGATGACGTGCCAGTGGACGTGCGCGACCTGGTTGCCCAGGCACTCGTAGTTGATCCGCAGCGGCCCGTACTCCGCTCGGATCGCGGCGGCGACGGCGGCAACCTCGGCGAAGACTTCGGCCTGCAGCGACACCGGCATTTCGGCCATGTGGTCGACGTGGTGCTTGAGCACCGCGACGCACCAGCCCGGGCAGCCCTGGTTCTCTCCCAGGATCACCGCGGTGTGCGGGAGCTCGGCCACGGCGAGCGGGTGACTTCCGCGCGTGACCGACGAAACGACCTCGCAGAGCGGGCATGGCATGCACGAGCGTACCCCCGGTGCGACGCGGCGTCGGTCAGAGGCGGGCGAGCACCTGCGCGGCCCTGTACACGTCCATGAAGGAGTTGTAGAGCGGCACGGGCGCCATGCGGATGACGTTGGGCTCGCGGAAGTCGCAGACCACGCCGGCTCGGCGGAGCGCATCCATCGCGTCGCGGCCGCGGCCCGGGAGTTCGAGCGAGAGGTGGCAGCCGCGCTGGGCCGAGTCGCGCGGCGTCAGAATCCTGATGGTCCGCACGGGGTTCTGACCGTTGAGCCGGTCGATCCACCATTCGAAGTATGCCGTGAGCGTCAGCGACTTGCGGCGTAGCGCTTCCATGCCGGCGCGATCGAACAGTTCGAGCGACGCGACCAGCGGTGCCATCGACAGGATCGGCGGATTGGAGAGCGCCCAGGCGTCGGCTCGGGGGACGGGGACGAAGTCCGGGCCCATGCGGAACCTCGTGGCGGGGTCGTTCCCCCACCACCCGGCAAGCCGGGGCAGCGACGGATCGCGCAGGTGCCGGTCGTGCACGAAGGCACCCGCGACCGCACCGGGCCCGGCGTTGAGGTACTTGTACGAGCACCACGCGGCCCAATCGACGTCCCAGTCGTGGAGCCGCAACGGGACATTCCCCGCCGCGTGCGCCAGGTCCCATCCGACCACGCAGCCGAGACGCCGTCCGGCCGCGGTAATCACCGGGATATCCATGAACTGGCCGGTGAGGTAGTTGACGCCGCCGAGCATGACGAGCGCGATCGAGGCGCTGTGTTCCTCGAGCACCCGCAGGACGTCCTCGGTTCGCAGGTGGTACTCGCCGACGCGCGGCGTGAGGCGGATGATCGCGGACGCAGGGTCGAAGCCGACACTCCGAGCGTGCAGGGCCGCCTGGGACTGGACCGCGTACGAATCCGACGGAAACGCCGAATCCTCGATGACGATCCGGTACCGGTCGGGCGTGGGCCGGTAGAACGAGATCATCAGCAGGTGCAGATTGACGGTCAGCGAATTCATCGCGACGACCTCGTGGTCGTGCGCCCCGACGAGCCGGCCGAGCGGGCCGCGAAGCTGCTCGTGGTACGGCAGCCACGGGCTTTGGCCGTGGAGGTGGGCTTCAACGCCCAGGCGGGCCCAGTCGTCGAGCTCGCGCTGCACCAGTGCCCTGGCGCGCCGCGGCATGCAGCCGAGCGAATTGCCGCACAGGTAGATGGACCGTTCGTCGCCGGCGGCCGCGGGGCCTTCGGGGTGCGCGATGTCGGCGGCTCGAGGGATCTCGAACTCCTCGGCGAAGCGGCCGAGCGGGTCCGAACGATCGAGCTCGCGCGCGAAGCCCTCATCCGGGCGGAACGAAGTCGGGGCGTCAGCGGGGCTGGAAAGCGGCGAGGTCATGCGTCGGCATCGTATTGACCACCTGTAACGCGGGAAACGCGCGGCGACACGGGCGGCCGAACCGCCTTGGCATGTCCCTTGGCTGGGTCATCCTGATTCCGGATGGCGACGACCGCCCATCGGAAGGAGACGGCCCGGAACCCGTCGGCAAATTCAACACCGATGTTTCGTGGACCCGGACCCCGTCCGCGAGCGAATATCCGGCACGCAAGCCCGTGCCGCTCAGGCAGATAGCGGCGCAGACGCCACCGGTGAGTGCCCATGCACGCAGTTGTACGGGCATGCCCGCGACGGCGCCCGGTGCATGAGCAGAAGTTCATCCAGCCTGCCCGCCACCCTTCAGGTGGGCCGGGCATACTCCTCACGTGAATACCACCTACTTCGTCCAGGGCTTCAGCTCCACCAACGGCCGTTTTATTGAGACGACGCTCCGCGCCAGCGATGCCGGCGTGGTGCGCGATCGGGCCGAAGAGGCGGGGTTTGAGCTGCTGACGGTCCGCCCACAGGTTGAATCGAGCGAGCATGCTCGGACGCGCCCGTGGGGCGATGATGTCGTGCTCTCCGGACGCCAGCACTGACCGTGCGGCGGTGCCGCGGCGGGGTATGACGGCGCGACGAAGGTCCATGCAGGCATGACGAAGCGAGCCGCGAGCAATCGCGGCTCGTGTTGTCATTGGACTGCGAAGCCGGAATGGAGACGGTGCCTGGCCGTCCTGCGAAAAGACAGCGTGCATGCCCCGGACGCCCCCCGCGGGCCCCCCGGGTCGAAATCCGCCCGGGGATTGCGGCGAGCACCGGTGGGTGATATACTCCCGGGAGGTATGCTCCACCGCGACGGGCCATTCCGGTTCGTGCTGACCATCCTGGTGGCACTGGCCATCCCGTTCTGCTGCTGCGATGTGCGGTCGCTGATCGGCGAATGCGGGTCGAGCCGTGCCGCCGGTCCCGCGGGGGTGCACATCGCTCGCCCTGATGGAGAGACTGGCCGCGGTGCTTCCGCCGACCCGCCCTGTCACGGCGGCTGCTCGCAAGGCGATGATGTCGATCAGGGCACTCCGCCAGACCCTCCCGAAAAGGACCAGCACGATTGCCCGTGTCCCAAGACCACCGGGAAGATGCTGGCGAGCGTCGCATCGACCTTTGAGCCGCCGGCGCCGGGGGTGGTCGCGATTCTCGACTGGTTCGGGTTGCCGGCGCTGCGCCAGCCTGAAATCTTGAATGGCGAACACGGCGTGTACCGGGCGGTTGAACCACCTCCCACGTCGCTCTTGCGCCTGCATTGCGCGCTGCTTGTGTAGCTTGACTCTGCCGGCATCAGAGCCGGCCCAGGGCGTTCTTGCGCCTTGAGTTTTGCGCTATTTCCACCCGTTCAACCGGTCATTGTTCGTGCATCCGCGATCCTTCACCTCACGTCCATGGGAGGTTCCATGTCTATCCGTTCGTTGCTTGCGGTCGCCCTCGCGTTCACCGGATCGGTGCTGTCCGTCGCCGCGCAGCCCGGGCACGCCCCCAAGGGCCACGCCGCGTCTTCAACATCCGCTCAGATCCAGCCCGGCAAGCCGATCAACGATCGGTGCCCGATCCAGGGCGAAGAGGTGGATCCTGAAACCCCGGTCCGCGTGTGGCGCAGGCACACCATCGGCTTCTGCTGCCCCGGTTGCGATACGAAATGGGACGCCAAGCCGGATGCGGAGAAGGACGCCTTTGTGGCCAAGTACGCCGGGGCGGAGGTCTCGGCGTCCATTGGAGTGGCGAGGAAGTTCCAGGCGGCAATGGCTCGCGGCGACCTGGCGGCGCTGAACACTCTCTTTCTCGCGGACGGAAGGGCCACCGTGCTCGAGAACGGGGCCGACGAAGGGACTTGGGAGGCGTACCGCGACGGTCATCTCGCGGCCGAGATCAAGGAGCTGGCGGGGTACCGCTGGGAGACCAAGGTCGAGACCGAATCCCGGTACGGGGCCACATCGGTCGTACACCAGGTTGGCGGCTTTTCGGCCGGCCCGGACTCGGCACGCCGTTCGTTCTCGGCGGCGATCACCTTTGTCGTCGTCGACGATGCCGGCACGCCGAAGATCGCGCACATGCACTGGTCGTCGCGCGAAACCGCGGCGGCGCCAAAGTGAGGCTCTCAATGCCACATCTCCGCCCCGCCATTCTGATGACAACCGCGATCGCGTCCGCCCTTGCGGGGTGCGCCGGGACGGCAATCCCCAGCGAGCGCCGGGCGCGGGCCGATCTGGACGCCGTGGAATCGACGTACCGGCCGGGGGACGCCAAGCCGACCTTGCCCGCGCTGACGCCGCAGTCGTCGCTCGCTGACTACCTGCGGTACGCGATGCTCAACAACCCCAGGGTGGAGGCGGCGTACTACAGGTGGGCGGCGACGGTCGAGCGGATCACGCCGGCCCGGTCGCTGCCCGACCCGCGCCTCACCTTCGAAGCCGACATCACGAACGTGCTCGAAAGCCTCATGCCCGGCCTGATGGTCGATCTTCCGGGCCCGGGCAAGCTCCGCGCCGCGGGGGACGTCGCCGCCGCGGAATCGATGTCCGCGTACTTCGCGTTCGAGACCGAGCTGCTGCGGACGGCGTTCGCGTTGAAGTCGGCGTACGTGCGGCTTCACTTCCTGCAGCGGACGCTGCGTGTCGAGCGGGAAGTTCTGACACTCCTGGCCGACGTCGAAGCGCAGGCACAGCAACAGGTCGGGGCCGGCCGGGGCACGGTGCAGGATGTGATCCGAGCGCAGATCGACCGCGAGCAGCTCGCCAACGCGATCGTGAACCTGGAGGATTCGAAGAGCGTCGTCGAGGCGGAGTTGAGGGCCGCGCTGGGCCACGACCCATCGGACGCTTCGGTCCCGCTTCCTGCCACCTTCCAGTCCGGGTCGCCGCCGCCCCCGGCGGACGAGATTCTCCGCATCGCGTCCACGCGGAACCCGGTTCTGCGGCAGATGGAGGCGGATGTCCGCCGCGGCGAAGCGATGCTCGATCTGGCCCGGACCAGCCGCGTGCCCGACTTCAGCGTGGGCATTGAGGCGGACGTGAAAGCCAGCCCGGTCATGTGGCGTCCGACCGCGAGCATGACACTGCCGATCTGGCGCGACAAGATCGCGGCCGAGATCGCGGCGGCGCAGGCCAACAAGCGCTCCGCCGAGGCTCGGCTCACGGCCGAGCAGATCGATCTTGCGGCCGAGCTCGCGTCGATGCTCTACATCTACAGGGAGTCCACCCGCAACTCGGCGCTGTTCAGCACGAACCTTGTCCCGCGCGCACGACAGTCGCTGGAGGCCGCCAGGGCCGGCTACACGGCCGGTCGCTCCTCGTTTCTTGACATCATCGACGCGGAGCGGCAACTGCTGGGGTTCGAGCTGGCCTCGGTCGAGGCGCAGACCCAGCAGGAACTGTCGATCGCGTCGATCTCGCTGCTCATTGCCGGCGCCGCCCCCGAGGGCGCACCGACGCTTCCGACGAGCTCACCCGCCCCGGGTTCACCGAGCCGCAAGGAGCCTTCCCGATGAAACGCGCGTTCCTCGTCGCCGTCCTGATCATCGCAGGCCTCGTCCTCGCCGCCGCGGGTTACGCGGTGGGCCGCGGCTCCGCGCGGCACGCGCCCGCTCCCGCGGGTTCATCCAACGCCGCGAGCGAAACGGCCGCCCGGCAGGTCTGGACCTGTTCCATGCACCCGCAGGTGCGACTGGAACAGGCCGGCGACTGTCCGATCTGCGAGATGCCGCTCATCCCGGCAACGGCGGCCGGTCCGTCGGACGGCGAGGCCCCCACGCTCCAGCTTTCCGAGCACGCCCTTGCGATGGCGAGCGTCGAGACGGTCGCCGTGGAACACCGGCCGCTCACCCGGGAGCTGCGGGCCGTCGGACGGATCGAGTTCAACGAGTCGTCCCTGGCGTCGATCACGCCGCGCGTCGATGGTTACGCCGAGCGTCTGTTCGTGAACTTCACGGGCGTGGAGATCCGTGAGGGTGACCACCTCGCGGAGGTCTACAGCCCCGAGCTGCTCGTCGCTCAGCAGGAACTCCTGATCGCCGTGCAGAACGGCGCCGGCGCCGGTCCGCTCGTCGACGTCGCCAGGAACAGGCTCCGCCTGCTCGGGCTCACCGAGGAGCAGGTCACCAACCTGGTCGAAAAGAAGCAGACGACCGACCGCGTGACGCTGTTCTCGCCGATCAGCGGGACGGTGATCGAGAAGTCGATCGTGGAGAAGGCGGCCTTCAAGGCCGGCGACGCGCTCTACCGCATCGCCAACCTCGACTCGGTCTGGGTCTACCTCGAGGTGTACGAGTACGACCTGCCGTGGATCCGCTACGGGCAGCGGGTCCGCGTGACCGCGGAGGCGCTGCCGGGCCGGACCATCGAGGGGATGGTGACGTTCGTCCAGCCGATCGTCAACGAGCAGTCCCGGACGGTCCGGATCCCGGTGCACATCGACAACAAGGACCATGGGCTCAAGCCCGGGATGTTCGTGAGCGCGTCGATCGAAGCTTCGCTCACGGCCGACGGCCGGGCCGCGCCGACGGGGGTCGAGGGCCGATTCACGTGCCCGATGCACCCGCAGGTGCTTGCGGACGCGGCGGGTGCGTGCTCGATCTGCGACATGCCGCTGGAACGCATTCCGGGCACGCCCGGCACCTCCGAACCCGGGCACGACCACGCGGCCGGCGACCGGGAACCGGAGCTCGCCGCCGACCAGGCCGGGATGACTCCCACCGCGAAGGCGTACTTCTGCCCGATGAAGTGCGAGGGCGAGAAGACCTACGACCAGCCCGGCCGCTGCCCGGTGTGCAAGATGAAGCTCAAGGAAGTGGAGGCGCCGTCCCCCGCGACAGCGCCGGGCGCCGGCGGGATGGCACTGGCGGTCCCGGTGTCGGCGGTCCTGGACTCGGGCACGCGGAAGATCGTGTACGTCGAGCGATCGCGCGGCCTCTTTGAATCGCGCGAGATCGTCGTCGGCCCGCGAGCAGGACCGTACTACGCCGTTCTCGCGGGCCTGGCCGCGGGCGAGCGCGTGGTGACGCGCGGCAATTTCCTGATCGACAGCCAGTTCCAGGTCACCGGCCACCCGAGCCTGTTCCATCCCGGGGGCTTGCACGCCGCGCCGGGTCACGACCACGGCGGCGCATCCGGCGGCGACCCCTCGGGCGCACCCGCTGACCCGTCCGGCACGCCGGATTCATCATCGACGGATCACGGTCACGCACACTGAGCGGAGCTTCCAATGGTCAACTCGATCATCCGCTGGTGCATGAAGAACCCGTTCCTGATGACGATCTTCACCCTCGGCATCTGCGCCGCGGGGTACTGGTCGATCATCCGGCTGCCGGTGGACGCCATTCCCGACATCGGCGAGAAGCAGGTCATCGTGTACGCCGACTGGGAGGGCCGCAGCCCGCAGGACGTGGACGACCAGGTGACGTACCCGCTGACCACGAGCCTCACCGGAACGCCGGGGGTCAAGGCCATCCGGTCGATGTCGGGATTCGGCTTCTCGATGGTCTTCGTGATCTTCGAGGACAGCACCGACTATTACTGGGCTCGCTCCCGCGTGCTGGAGCGCATGAATGTCGCCCAGCAACGGCTCCCGGCGGGCGTGACGCCGGTGCTCGGCCCCGACGCCACCGCGCTCGGGCAGGTGTACTGGTACACGGTGGAGGCGGAGGGCTTCGACCTCGCGGAGCTCCGGTCGTTCCAGGACTGGTACATCCGCTACCAGCTCCAGACGGTCCCCGGCGTGAGTGAGGTGGCGAGCATCGGCGGGTTCGTCAAGCAGTACCAGATCGACATCAACCCGGACAGGATGCGTGCCCACCGCGTCACGATGATGGAGATCGTCGAGGCGGTCCGGAAGAGCAACATCGACGTTGGCGCCAAGGTCGTCGAGGGCAACGGCGTCGAGTATTTCATCAGGGGCCTTGGGTTCATCAAGTCCGTCGAGGACCTCGAGCGGGTGGTCATCCGCGAGGAAGGCGGGACGCCGCTGTACCTGCGCAGCGTCGCGACGATCCAGCTCGGGCCGGATTTCCGGCGCGGCGCCCTGGACAAGGGCGGCGTGGAGGCCGTGGGCGGCGTGGTGCTGATGCGATACGGAGAGAACCCGCGGGAGGTGGTCGCCCGCGTCAAGGAGAAGATCCTGCAACTCGAGGCGGGGCTGCCCAGCAGGACGCTCCCGGACGGACGCGTGTCCAAGGTGCGGCTCGTCCCGTTCTACGACCGTACGACGATCGTCGAGGAGACCATCGACACACTCCGTGAGGCGCTCTTCGAGGAAGCCCTGATCGCCGGCCTGGTGGTGCTGTTCTTCCTTGCGCACCTGCGATCCACCGCGACGGTGCTGCCGACGCTCCCGCTCGCGCTCGCCGGGTCGTTCATCCTGATGTACGCGTTGGGCATCGACAGCAACATCATGTCGCTGGCGGGGCTTGCGATCGCGATCGGCGATGTCGCCGACATGGGCATCATCATGACGGAGAACATCTACCGGCGCATCGCGTCCGCGACGGATGAGGAACGCCGGGAGAAGGGCCACTTCGGGCTTGTGTACGCGGGCGCGACGGAGGTGGGCGGCGCGATCATCACCGCCGTCACGAACACCATCGTGTCGTTCATCCCCGTTTTCTTCCTGACGGACCAGGAGGGCAAGCTCTTCAAGCCGCTCGCGTTCACCAAGACCTTCGCCATCGGGTCGTCGGTCGTGCTGGCGGTGACGGTCGTGCCCTTCCTGTGCTACCTCCTGTATCGGCCCGTGAGGTGGAAGCATCAGACGACGGTGATCGTCGCCGCGGCGGTCGGGGTGCTCGCGATGCTCGCGACGCACGCGGCGTTCCTGTGGGGGCTCGGCGGGTCGCGCGAACGGGGCTGGCTCGTCGCCGCCTCCGTGGGCGTCGGCGTGGCGCTGTGCGTCGTGCGGATGACGCGGGAGAAGTTTCTCCCGCTCGACAAGAACCCCGTGTCCCTCGCGATTGCGCGGGCGTACGTCCCGATGCTGCGGTGGGTGCTCGACCACAAGAAGCTCTTCATGGTGGCGCCGCTGCTCCTTCTCTTCACCGGCCTGTCGGTCTGGCTCGGCATCCACCGGACGCTTGCGCCGGTGGAGTGGGCGGTGAACACCTTTGCCTCTGAGAAGGTCTCGCCGGAGCTCAAGCGAGTGATGCACGAGCCGGCCGACGCGGACCTCACCCGTCCCCTTCTCGAGCTGGATCAGCTCCGCTGGCAGAAGGTCAGGGACCCCGACGGTTCGGACCGGTTCCGCCTGCTCTGGCGGCGCCAGGACCCCGCCGAGCGGGACGCGGAATCCGCCTCGGGTCTTGCGGTGCTCGCCGAGGGCCGCGTCCTGCCGGGGCTGGGCCGCGAGTTCATGCCGCCGCTCGATGAAGGCTCGCTCCTCTACATGCCGTCGCTGCTTCCGCAGGCGTCGCTCTCACAGGTCATCGAGGTCAACAGCAAGCAGGACCTGGCGATCGCCGCGGTGCCGGAGGTCCAGAGCGTGGTCGGCAAGGTCGGCCGCGCCGAATCGGCACTGGATCCGGCACCGATCGGGATGATGGAGTCGATCGTCGTTCTGAAGCCCGAGCACGAGTGGCGGCGGTACAAGGTCGAGCGTTTCTTCTCCGGCTGGCCGGGCTTCATCCGCACGCCCCTCTCCTGGATCTGGCCGGAGGAGCGCCGCATCACCAGGCAGGAGATCCTGGCCGAACTGCAGGAGCGCACCGCGATCCCCGGCGTGCTGCCCACGTGGCTCCAGCCCATCCAGACGCGGCTCGTCATGCTGCAGACCGGCTTCCGCGCCATGATGGGCGTCAAGATCTACGGCGGCGACCTGCGCGAGATCGAGAAGATCGGCCTGCAGATCGAGCAGTTGCTGCGCGAGGTGCCGGGGGCGACCGATATCGTGGCGGACCGGATCGTCGGCAAGCCGTACGTCCAGATCGAGATCGATCGCGACCGCATCGCCAGGTACGGGGTGAATATCCGCGACGTCCAGGACGTCATCGAGATGTCCCTGGGCGGCATGAACCTGATGGAATCGGTTGAAGGCCGGGAGCGTTACCCGATTCGAGTCCGGCTGGCCCGTGATTTCCGCGAGGACATCGAGGCGATTCAGCGGATCAATGTTCCATCCGCCGGGGGCGCCCAGGTGCCGCTGGCGCAGTTGGCGAGCATCTCGACGGTTCTCGGCGCCCAGGAGATCAAGGGCGAACGCGGGCTGCTCGTGGGATACGTGACCATGAACACGCGCGACCGCGATGAGGTCTCGGTCGTTCAGGATGCGGAGCGCGTGCTGCAGCAGGCGCTTCAGGACGGGCGGCTCACCCTGCCTCCGGGCTATTACTGGGAGTGGTCTGGCCAGTTCGAGAACCAGGTCCGCGCGACCAAGCGTCTGCAGATCCTGGTTCCGATCACGCTGGTGATCATGTTCATCATGCTGTACCTGGGATTCTCCCGCTGGTGGATCGCGCCGGTGATCTTCTTCGGCGTCCTCGTCTCGGCCTCCGGCGGGTTCATCATGCTGGCGCTGTGGGGCGTGAATCTCTCGGTGGCGGTGTGGGTCGGGTTCCTGGTGCTCTTCGGCGTGGTCGATGACGACGGGGTGGTGATCGGCACGTACCTGGAGGGCGTCTTCAAGGACCGCACGTTCGGGTCGATCGCCGAGATCCGCGAAGCCGTGATCGAGGCGGGCCTCAAGCGGATCCGCCCGTGCCTGATGACGATCGCGACAACCGTGTTCGGCCTCATGCCGATCTTCTGGGCCACGGGACGGGGGTCGGACGTGATGCAGCCGATGGCCATCCCTTCGGTCGGCGGCATGACAGTCTCCATCATCACCCTGTTCATCGTGCCGTGCGTGTTCTGCGCGGTGGAGGAATGGAAGTGGCAGCGTGTGCGACGGCTCGGCATCCCCACATGAGCCGGATCACGGCCTGAAGGGCCTGCGGCGACAGCGGCGGGAAGATCGCGACAAAAAAACAAAGCGGGTCGCGCCGCTCGGCGCAACCCGCTTCAGTGGGCAGACCCGGACTTGAACCGGGAACCCTGGCATTTTCAATGCCATGCTCTACCAATTGAGCTATCTGCCCGCACCACGGTCGACGGGGAAGGCTGCCGCCCTCGCCCGAACCGGGCCTGCTCGAACCGGACCAAAGGCCGTCCCGTTCGTCAGGGGAGAAAGGGTAGCCCGATCTCATCGGCAATCAACACCCCGGACCGTCACCCGCCCCTTGAAGGCAGGTCGGGGCCGGCCGATGCCTCCCCCCGGGGCTGCGGGCGGCGTCCGGCGTCGGCGGATTGCCTGATGCATGGCGGCGGACGTCCAGATAAGTCCGCCGACTCACCGCGCCGATGCCACCCCAAAAGCGGCCAGCCAAGGCCGGCTCGCAGATCCGGCTACATTGTGCCGCGATGTCACGATCGGCGATGGATGAACCAACCCGCACCGCCGGGAACGAGCCGCTGCTGGCGGTCGCCGACCTGCGCGTGGTTTTCCCCGGCAGGTCGGGATTGCTCGGTCGCGGACCGGCCCTCACCGCCGTTGATGGAGTTTCATTCCGGTTGGAGAAGGGCGAGTCGCTGGGGCTTGTCGGGGAGTCTGGCTGCGGCAAGTCGACGATCGGTCGAGCGGTGCTCGGCCTTCTGCCGCCGAACGCGATCATGTCCGGATCGGTGAGGTTCGACGGCCGCGACATCGCCGGGCTGCCGGCCCGGGCGCTGCGGCCGTGGCGGCGGCGGGCGCAGATCATCTTCCAGGATCCGGGGGGGTCGCTGAATCCGCGCATGCGCGTCGGGTCCATCATCGCCGAGCCGCTGCGGGTTCACCGCGCGGGCAGCCCCGCCGAGATCGCGGCGCGTGCCGCGATGCTGATGGACCGCTGCGGGCTCCCGCGGACCGCGGCCGATCGTTACCCGCACGAATTCTCGGGCGGGCAAAAGCAACGGATCGCGATCGCACGGGCGGTTGCGCTCGAGCCCGATCTCATCATCTGCGATGAACCGACAAGCGCCCTGGACGTGTCGGTGCAGGCGCAGATTCTCAACCTGCTCAAGGAGCTGCAGGCGGAGAAGCGGCTCAGCTACCTGTTCATCAGCCACGACATCGCCGTCGTGCACCATTTCTGCGACCGTGTGGCGGTGATGCAGGCGGGGAAGGTCGTCGAATCGGGACCGCGGTCGGAGGTGCTCGGGTCGCCGCGGCATGAGTATTCCCGGACCCTGATCTCCGCCGCCCCGGGCATGCACCGCCATATGTCCGCGGGTGCCGCGGCCGCGGGCCGAGCTTCCGGCGGCTGATCGCGCTTCGTGCCTGGGTTGACCGACCACCGTGCGGTATGCTGTGCACGCCGCCGGGGTATGGACCGCCGTGTCACGGCCGGCGTCAGGGGGCTGGACGCGCGTGGACCATTCCGTCGAGCACTTCTACGACGAGTATCTCGATGCCGCGATGGCGGGTCGAGTGGTGCCCCCGGACCAGTTCATGCGCGACCGCGGCGTCGATGACACCGCGCTGAGGGAAGTGCTCGAGGCGGTGTACAACGAGTACGCCCGCGCGACGCCCGGCGCGCCCGAGACGGCCGCGGGCCAGGCGCCCCAGCACGCCGCCAAGGACGTGCTCGGCGACTTCAGGCTGCTCACCCGGCTCGGCGAGGGCGGGATGGGCGTGGTCTTCCTCGCCGAGCAGGTCTCGCTGAAGCGGCGCGTGGCGCTCAAGCTGCTGCGGCCGGAGATCGCGGCGTCGAAGGCGGCATCGACGCGATTCGAGCGCGAGGCGCTCGCGGCGGCGCGGCTGAACCATCCCAACATCGTGTCGGTGATCGCGGTCGGCGAGCACCGCGGGACTCGCTACATCGCGATGGAGTACGTCCAGGGCCGCGGCCTGGACGAGATCCTCGAACAGGCGGCGAAGGAAGGCGTCCCGATCCCGATCCCCACGGCGGTCCGGTGGTGCGAGCAGATCGCCCGGGCGTTGCAGGCCGCGCACGACCAGGGCATCATCCACCGCGACGTCAAGCCATCCAACATCCGCATCACGCCCAGCGACGATGCGCTGCTCCTTGATTTCGGGATCGCGAGGGATCTGTCCTCCGCGGCCCCCACGCTGACGGAGACCTTCATCGGCTCGCCGTTCTACGCGGCGCCCGAGCAGGTGGCTGCGTCGGGCGGACAGGTTGACGCACGGACCGACGTGTATTCCGCCGGCCTGGTGCTGTACGAGTGCGTGACCGGGCGCATGCCGTTTGCACAGGGATCCCTCGAGCAGGTGCTCCACGCGATTCTCATGGTCGAGCCCGAGCCGCCCCGCCGCTGCGGGCGCACGGTTCCGAAAGATGTCGACACGGTGATCACCCGGGCCATCGACAAGGATCCGCAGCGGCGCTACCGGTCGGCGGGAGAGCTTGCCGACGACCTGCGGGCGATCCTCGAGCTGCGGCCGATTCACGCCCGGCCGCACGGGCCTGTTGAGCGGGTCGCCCGGTGGTCCCGGCGGAACCGCCCGGCCGCCGCGGCGATCGCGACCGCGTGCGCCGCGCTGCTGCTCGGCGGATCGCTGGTGGCGGCGGAAGGACTCTCGCGCCGGAACCGGCAGCGCGAGCACGCCGATTCGCTCGCGGCGGAGGCGTCCTCGCTGCTGGACGAGTACGTCGCCAGCCGCGAACGGCTGCACCAGCAGGAAGCCGACCAAGGTCGGCTGCTGGCCGCTCGCGGGGGCCAGTATCTCACCCCGGCGGAGGATGCAGCGCTCAAGGCTGCGGACGCGAACGTGCGCCTGGCCCGACGGCAGCGGGAAGCCATGTTCTACCGGGTGCTCGCGCTGGCGACGCAGGCGGAGCGCGCGGGTGCCCCGCCCCGGCAGGCGGAAGAACTCCGCGCGCGAGCGTACCTGCAGCGGTACCTCGAAGCGGAGACCTCCAACCCGATCGACGCTCCCATGTACCGCGATCTGGTCCTGCAGCACGACCCCGAGGGAGCACTGCTCAACGCGCTTCGGGGACGCACGATGCTCGCGCTGCACTCGGACGTGCCCGGCGCCCGGATCGACCTGTTCCGCAGGGAGTTTGAGTCGGATCTTCACGCCGCCGGGGATCGGCGCCTCGTGCTCGTGCCTGTCAACGGCTGGCCCGACTCGGTTCCCGTCGGGGCGTGGGGCCTGCGAGTGGTCCGCGGCGCCGGAGATCTGGAACCGGCAGATCACATCCTCGATCTGTGCTCGCAGCCCGTGCGTGATTCGATGTTCGTGCTCGAAGTTGGCGCGGGGCTTTCCCGCGGCGACCGGCTGGTGTCGATCGACGGTGAAGCGGTGAACGACCCGTACTGGACCCGGGAGCGCGACAGCCGCCCGGCGACCGGCGCGGAAGGCCACCGGTACGAGTTCACGACTTCCGCTGGTCCGCTCGTGGTCCACGCGGCGTCGCTGCAGGCCGCCGGCGTGCGAGTCGGAGATGCCCGGGCTCTCGCAGAGCTGGGCGGAGTCAACGCCACGGTGTGGAAGCGCGGATCGGTCGTCGAGACCGTGCTCCCGCCGGGCCTGGTCGTGCGCGCGACCGCCGCGCCGGCGCTGCCGGGGCCGCACTCGCTGTGGGAATGCCCGCCCGGGGGGTGCGCCGTTGAGCCGGGCGGCTATGTCGCCCTGGTCACCGCGCCGGGGTACGAGCCCCAGCGGGCCGTGTTCAACCTTGGACGCGGCGGCAGGCACGAGCAGGCCATCACGCTCGTCCCCGCGGACACGACGCTCGACGGGTTCGTCCGGATCGTCGACGATCGAGTTCCGACGTTCTCGATCATGGAGCGCGAGGTCACGCTGGGCGAGTACTTCGAGTTCCTGAACGACCCCGAGACGCTTGCGGAGGTCGATTCCTCCAGCGAGCGCCGGTATTACCCCTACAACGGCGAAGAGGCGCTCGGGCAGCGAGACGCGCAGGGCCGCTTCCTCCTCCCCGAGGGCTGGCAGTGGGATTGGCCGGCGCTGCACGTGTCGTGGCACGACGCCCGGGCCTACGCGCATTGGCGCTCCCGCCGCCAGAGCGCCACCGGCCGGCCCGTGACGTTCGACCTGCCCACGTTCGACCAGTGGCGGGTGGCCGCGCGGACGATCTCCGGCGTGCTCTACACCTTCGGCGACTTCTTCAGCTCCAAGTGGACCTCGTCGTGCTTCTCTCGCCCGAAGCCGTGGCCTGAGCCCGTGATGAGCTTCCCCATCGACGAGACCGCCGCCGGCGTGTTCGACACCGCGGGCAGCATCTCCGAGTGGACCCTGAGCCGCTGGCAGGAGCACAACCCCCACTACCGCCACGCGGGGGGCTCGTGGGCGACCGGCGACCATACCCAGTTCGGGATCTACGGCGGCAACGGCATGCTGCCCGAGCGCAACGCCGGTTTCATCGGGTTCAGGCTCGTCGAGAACGGCACGACCAACCCATGACCGACCGGCCGCGCGACATGCCCTCGCTCCTGGCCGACCACCGCACCGCGGTTGAAGCCATCGTGCGGCGCGAGGCGGGCGTGGTCCTGCTTCGCTTCGAGTCGTTCGACGATCTCATGCAGGGAGTCGCGCAGGAGGCGATCCGAGCGGCGCCGGGCTTTCAATGGAACGGTCCCGAGGCCTTTCACGCGTGGATCGCCCTTCTGGCTCGGCGCTTCCTATCGGGCCGGCGTGAGTACTGGCTCGCGCACAAGCGAAACCCCGGCAGGATTTTTCGGCTCACCATCACCGGCGAGGGCGGCCAGCCCCTGGATCGGCCCGAGCTCGCCGACACCCGCACCGGGCCTGCGACATTCGCCTTCCGGCGCGAGCAGCTCGTCCTCGTGACCAAATCGATGGCGATGCTGCTGCCCAGGGACCGCGAGATCGTGGTGTGGCTGTCGGAGGGCGCCACGGCCCAGGAGATCGCGGCCCGGCTGGGCCTGTCGCTGGACGCCGCCGAAAAGGCCCGGACCCGGGCCCTGGACCGGCTCCGCAAGACATTCACTCTCCTGAACAAAGGCCGATAACCACCGGAATTGTGGCTGCGCACGTGTCCGGTTGTCGCTTCGTTCCCCATGCTTGTGGAGGGCAGATGCCACGCGCGCACGGCCGGGGCGGGCCCTTACAGGTCAACGGAGGCTGAAATGAAGACGTTGCATCACCACCGGATTTCCTCGCTTCCGCTGCGCGCCGCCGCCCTTCTGGCGGGCTGCGCCGGGCTCTGCGCCCCGGCCCGGGCCGACATCATCTCGTGGCTGTTTGCGAGCAGCGGGGTCTGGAGCAACCCGGCGATGTGGAGCGACTCGAACGTTCCCAACTCGCTCGCCGACGTCGCCCTGATCAACAAGACCGGCGCGAACTACACGGTCACCGTCGATTTCGACGTGCCAATCGAGGCGCTGACGGTGGATTCGCCCAACGCCACGGTCAATCTCAGCGGCAACCGGTGGATGTACGTCGCCGCGGTGGATCCGATGTCGTTCTGCCACATCCGCCAGGGCAACTACTACGTTCAGAACGGCGCCACGCTCAAGTGCGACCGCAAGATCTCGGTCTCCGAGCCCAACGCCCGGATCTACCTGAACAACGGCGCGCTCGAGGGCGGCGAACTCGAGGTCAACGACGGCGGGCTGGTGCAGCTCAACGGCACCGGCTGGATCCGCACGTCCACGACCTACCTGGGAACGCCGGGCGACAACTCGATCCACGTCCAGGACGGCACCACCCTCGTGTTCGATCACGACGGGCACACGATCAGCGGCGATGGCCGGATCAATATGACGAGCTCGTACTACGGGGCCGGCACACACCTGTACGGCGACGTGCTCAACGACGCGGTCTTCACGCTCTCCAACCACGGCGGCAACACGATCGCCGCGCCGGCCGCCCAGCCCGACTGGTTGTTCTCCAACTACAACACGGTCCAAGGGTCTGGAAACCTGGGAACCAACACGACCAACCTGTTCAACGGCCTGGGCGCGGTCATCGCGGCCAGCCACCCGGGCGGGTCGCTGGTCATCGACCCCGCCGGCGATCCGATGAGCAACAACGGCGTGATGAAAGCGACCGGCGGCGGCACGCTTTGGCTGCAGGGCGGCACGTACAACACGAACAACCCCGGGACGGGCACGATCTCCGCCGAGAGCGCCTCGCGCGTCGTGATCAATTCCGGGGCCCTGGTCGAGGGCAACGTGCTGGCGACTTCGGACAGCGGCGTGATCGACCTCGCCGGCTCGTACCTCCGGAGCCTGGAGAGCGCCTACCCGACGATCATCACCGGCAATGTCCGTATCCTTGACGGAAACGCGGCGGACCTGGGCGAGTACTTCACGCTCACGGGCACGCTGTCCATGCACAGCAGCTACTACGGCAGCACCCTCAACCTCGGCGAGAACTCCCAGTTCTCCGGCGGCGGCCTGCTCTCCCTGTCCAACCACGGCGGAAACGTCATCCAGAGCGCGCCCGCACACACCAATTCGCTCCACAACGTCGACTGCACGATCCGCGGTTCGGGCGCCCTGGGCAACAACTCGGCGGGCATCTGGAACCTGCCCGGCGGTTTCATCGAGGCTTCCGGATCGTCGGGCCTGGTGATCAACCCCAGCGACTCGCTGGGGTGCCGCAACGAGGGCGTGATGAAGGCCATCGCCGGCGGCCGCCTCTATCTCGACGGCTCCAACTTCAACAACCTCGATGGCACGATCCACGCCGACCAGGACGGCATCGTGTACATGCGCACCGCGTCGATCACCGGCGGCGAGTTCACCGCGTCGGGGAACGGTTACTTCACGCACACCGGCGGCAACAGCACGATTCTGACCGACGTCACGTCGCACGCCCCGTACTACATCCCCGACGGTTACACCACGTACTTCCGCAACTCCTTCGCCAACCACGCCACCATCACGATGCAGTCGTCGTACTACGGCACAACGTTCCTGATCAACAACGGCAACTTCGTCCTCACCGGCGGCGGCACGCTCAGCCTCTCGAACCACGGCGGGAACTACGTTTACGGCACCACCGGCAACCTGGTCTTCACCAACCAGGACAACCTCATCACCGGGTCGGGCCAGTTCGGCAACAACCAGATGTCCGTCGTGAACAACGCGACCATCCAAGCCACGGGCTCTTCCGGCCTGGTGCTCAACCCGTTCGATGCCGGCGGCTTTGACAACAACGCGCTGCTCGAGGCGGCCAACGGCGGCAGGCTCTACCTCGACGGGCTGGGATTCGACAATAACGACGGCACGATCCACGCCGCCGACGGCGGCATCGTGTTCCTCCGCAGCGCCGGCATCACCGGCGGCGAGTTCACCGCGGCCGGCAGCGGGTACTTCACGCAGACCGGCGGCAACAGCCCGGTGCTCACCAACGTGACGTCGCACGCCCCGGTTTACATGCCCGACGGCTACAACATGCGCTTCAGGAACACGTTCATCAACACCGACGTGCTCACGATGCAGTCCTCGTACTACGGGACGACGTTCCTGGTGGAGGGCGGCGACCTGACGCTCACCGGCGGCGGGACGATCAGCCTCTCCAACCACGGAAGCAACTATGTCTATGACGCCTCCAACACATACAAGCTCATCAACCAGGACAACCTGATCACCGGGTCCGGCCAGTTCGGCAACAACTCGCTGGGAATCGTCAACAACGCGACCATCAGCGCGGCCGGCAGTTCGGGGCTGGTGCTGAATCCCAACGATTCGCTGGGCCTTGACAACAACAGCGTGATGGAAGCCGCCGCCGGCGGGCGCCTGTACCTCGACGGGTACGGCTTTGACAACTCCGGCGGCGTCATTCACGCCGCCAACGACGGCATCGTCTTCTTCAGGACGGCGGGCATCACCGGCGGCCAGCTCACCGCCACCGGCAACGGCTACTTCTCCCAGACCGGCGGCACCAACACCGTGCTGACCAACGTCAGCTCCAGCGCGCCCGTCTACATGCCCGACGGCCACGTCATGCGCTTCAACGGCACGTACAACAACACCGGCTCGCTCTTCATGCAGTCGTCCTACTACGGCACGACGTTCCTGCTCGAGTCCAACGTGACGCTGACCGGCAACGGCTCGGTCATTCTGAGCAACCACGGCGGCAACTACATCTACGGCGTGAGCGCCGCCCTCGTCCTGACCAATGAAGGCAACACCATCAGCGGCTGCGGCCAGTTCGGCAACAACCAGCTCGTCATCGTCAACGGGCCCGGCGGCAAGATCGAGTCCAACGTCTCGGGCGGCATGAACATCAACCCCTCCAACACCGGCGGGTTCACCAACCAGGGGCTGCTTCGAGTCTCCGGCACGGGGGTGCTGAGCATCAACGACGGGCCCTTCACGACCTCCGGCCAGGTCATCGTCGATGCCGGACGCAAGCTCGACCGCACGTCGGGCGATTTCGTCCAGACTGGCGGCACGGCCATCGCCAACGGCGAGATCGAGGTCGACAGCAACAACTACCTGCTCCAGGGCGGGTCGCTGGGCGGCGGCGGCCTGGTCGATTCCAACGTCATCAACTCCGGCGGGTCGGTGTCGCCCGGAAACTCGCCCGGGACGCTGACGATCGAGGGCAACTACACCCAGCAGACCGGCGGCGAGCTGTTCATCGAGGTCGGCGGCAAGAACGCGGGCGAGTTCGACAAGCTCATCGTCACGGGGACCACCTCGCTCGCCGGGTCGATCCGGCTGGCGAACCTCAACGGCTACGTGGCCGACCCGGGTGATCAGGTCACCGTCGTGACGTCCACGGGCGCCCTGAACGGCGTCTTCGACCAGATCATCCAGCCGGTCACGGGTCCGCGCTGGGGCGTGGCGTACGTCGGCAAGACGGTGGTGCTCACGGCGTTCTGCGGCGCCGACTTTGACGGGACGGGCTTCGTCGACACCGACGACTTCACCGCCTTCGTCACCGCGTTCGAGGCCGGCACCGACGACGCCGACTTCGACGGCACGGGCTTCGTCGACACCGACGACTTCACCGCGTTCGTGATCGCGTTCGAATCGGGCTGCTGAGCCGCCCTTCGGAGCATCCAGCCCCGCTGGACTGACAGGGGTATCAAGCAAAAGGGAGTGTCCGGCTGGACACTCCCTTTTCATTTGTGGAATCGTGCACTTTCGACGCGCGGCGATCGGGACGCGATCGACCGCCGGCCAGCCTTACCGGCTCGCCGAGGACTTGGTGCCGTCGCTGAGGATCAGCTTGGCGAGGTCGGCGTTGGGCAGGTTGAGCGCCCCGAGGACGGCGGCCGCGGCGGTCGCTTCGGCCCGGTCGCTGCTGGTCGCCAGCTCGACCACGCGGTTGACGTGCAGCTCCGAGAGCAGATTGCCGTACCGCTTGGCGGAGTCGGCCACCTTGCTCAGGAAGGCGACCCGCTCGGGCCCGCTGGCCGTCAGCGCGGCCTCCATGATCGCCGACTGGGCCCGCTCCTGGTTCACCCGGGCGAGCACCTCGGCCACGTCCAGGCGGTTCACAGACCCCGACGCGGCGAGCTTTTCATCGCCGAGCACCGTCACCAGGGCACCGGCCGAATCCGAGACGCTCAGCACGGTGTTGCCCGAGATGGCAAGGTCGCGCAGCGCCGAAACGGCCCGGGCCGAGTACAGCGTCGCTTCCTCGGGGGTGATCGGCCCGCCCGACGAGGCGCCGACCAGTTCGTTGATCGCCGTCGTCAGCATCTGGTCCGTCACGGAGGACTGGCGGACGCCGATGGTGACGTCGCGGTCGTAGCGGCGACGCAGCTCGGTGTAGCCGTCGACCGAGGTCAGCACCATCACCGGAGCCGCCGAGAGCTTGGCCGATGCCCGGACCGACTGAACGAGCTCCGGCATCCCCGAGACATCCTGCGAGGCCACCAGGAGCACGTCCACCGAGGGCGCCTCGACCACCGGGCCGGCAAGCTCCTCGAGATTCCGAGCCATCGGCAGCACCGTGTAGCCCTGGGCTTCCAGGACCCGGCGCAGACGCTGGTAGGTTTCGGTGTCGGGCGCGATGACCGCGCCGATCTTCGCCGTCGCCTCGCGGATCGCACCCGTCAGCACCGGAACCACCCGGTCCGACCCGGCGAAAGTCTCGGAAGGCTGCGCGGCGGCCACGGCCAGCGCCGCTTCGTACTGTACGCGGCGGTTGGGGTAGGTCAGCGCTTCGAGGATCGGCCGCCGTGTGTCGCTGCCGGACCAAAGCCCAGCACCGCCGGCGGTGCGCTCGATCGCCGCGATGGCTCGCCGGGCAAGCTGTGTGTCGCGGTCGTCGATGGCCCGGGCGAGCACGCGCTGCGACGCCTGCGGCCCGGCCGCGACGGCGTAGTACATGGCCTCGCGGCGCGTCGGCGGGTAGACCGGATTCTCGTAGCCGCGGGGCTGGCGGATCTCGCGCGAGAAGTTCGCGGCGACCCACAGAGACACGGCTTCGGGGTTGTCGCTGCGGAGCTGGAGCGCCCGCTCGGTCATCCGCATCGCCATCGCGTCGTAGTACACGCCGCTGAGGATCGGGGTCATGACCAGGCCCAGGCCCGGGTCGTACGACCAGACGAGCTGAACATCCTCGCCGGGGAAGCTGGTCAGCTCGCTCTTGCGGTCGTAGAAGTTCTCCGCGAGCTGAACGTACAGGTCGGCCGTGGAGGTGTCCCCTCCGTTCGAGCCGCCGACGTTCGCGATCGCGCGTTCGGCCGCCGACCGGACCGCGTTCGAGGAGGTCGAATCCCGCAGGTCATAAAGGAAGGGCAGGCTCGTGCGGTACGGGATTTGGCCCAGCGTGTTGGCGACCCGCTCCTGCTGCTCGGGCCGCAGCGAGGGCAGCGCGGTGACCAGCGGGATGATCGCCTGCCGCCCCATGTCGGAGAGCAGCGTACTGACCTGGGCCTGCAGGGCCGGGTTGGTCGAATCGGTCAGCGCCGGCAGAAGCTGCGGCATCGCGTACTCGCCGGCGGCCATGAGCCGCTGACGGGCAAAGTCCTGGCCGCGGCGGCTCGTGCCGCCCAGCAGCTTGATCGCCTCGGCGACCTGCTGGGGATCACGCGCCCGGCTCAGCTTGCCCTGCTCGTACATGCGGAGCAGAGTCCCCGCCGTGGGCTCGAGTTCCGGCACGCGCATCGCACGGGCCACGGTCGACTGGAAGCGGGAGACCCCGTCCTTGGACTTCTCGACCAGGTCGGCGAACTCCGTCGGCGGGATGTTGGCCCGGATGAGCTCCTGGCCGATCGCCTGGGCGAGGTCGTAACGAGCGATGAGCACGAAGTGGAGGAAGTCCGAAAGCTGCTCGGACCGCGTCAATTCCTGGCGGCGGGTATCAGCGGATTGATCGTCCGCGGGCTGAGCCGAGCCGGCGTTCGCGGCGTCCTGGGCTGTGGCGAAGGGCACGCCAACCGCCGTTCCAGCCGCGATTACCAGCATCCGCACCACGTCAAGGGTTGCAAGCTTCCGCACGGTCAACTCCTGGCGCCGAGCGGACCGCTCGGCCGAGTCACACTGGTTTTCAACCACCAACCAAACACCTTCCGCCAACACCCCGCACGCCGACTTCGCATCCAAACCCGCGTGTTCACCGCAGGTTTCCGTACATCTCCACGAGCGGCACGGCACCCCCGCGTCCGGGCCCTCTTGGTCCAACGGGAGACCCCGAACCAGGCCTCCGGCGACCCGCTTCCCCCGACCCCGGGTCCGCGACGAAAGCCCCGCGAACGGGTTCGCTGGCGGCAACGCCCCTCGGCCCGTCCCCCTTGGTTATGAGGCAAGGAGGCCACTCTACTGGACGCCCAAGAGCCCTGTCAATCCCGCGGCCCGGCGGTGACCGGTCGCCACGCCGAGGAGGAGCATAGGCGTACCCGGACGTTGCGAGGCTCGGATAACGGCCTCCGACCCGTCCTAGAACGGGAACTTTCCGCGCCACCGAATCCATCGATGAAGGCCGCTCAAAGGGTAGTCGATGCTGCTGTCCGGCTGCCGTGTGCATGGCACGCCCCACCCCTGTGTGCTGTTCGAGGTGAGACGATGCCCATCGAAAAAGAAGTACTGACGACCGGTGAAGTGGCGAAGATCTGCAAGGTCGCGTCGCGCACCGTCTCCAAGTGGTTCGATACGGGTCAGCTTCCGGGCTATCGCATCCCGGGATCCCGCGACCGCCGGATCCCGGTGAACGAGCTCGTCAAGTTCATGAAGGCCCACAACATCCCGCTCGACGGGATCACCTCGGGCCGGACCCGCGTGCTCCTGGTCGATGACGACAAGGAGATCGTGGAGACCCTGGCTCGGATCCTGACCGAACAGACCTCCTACGAAATCCAGGTCGCGACGACCGGATTCGAGGCGGGGATGTCGTGCCAGTCCTTCAAGCCGCACGTCCTCCTGATGGACATCCACCTGGGTGACGGCGACAGCCGCCAGGTCGCCGACTTCGTCCGCAAGAACGAGCAGCTCCAGTACACCAAGATCATCGCGATGAGCGGCAAGCTCACCGACGGCCAGGCCCACGGCCTCAAGGCCCAGGGGTTCGACTACTTCCTCAAGAAGCCCTTCCAGGTTCGCCAGGTCGTCGAGGCGATCGAGAACGTGATGAACGTGGTGCGCTGAGGCTCGGTTCGCCGCTGTTCCCGAAGTATCCAGCCCCCCGGTCACCCGGGGGGCTTTGTCTTTTCGGGCGACGCGTCCATGAGCATGAACGGCCCAGGACGAGGCCCGGCCCTGCACCCGGCGATCCGTGGTTCGGACGCCACACGGGCCTGCTCACCCGGCGGCGTTGAGCATGGCCAGCAGTTCCGGACGCGTGCATTGCTCGCCGGGGCACTCGGCGATCTTCTGCGACAGGATGACGTCAAACCGCTTTCGGACGTACTGGACGGCGGCGACCGCATCGGCGGACGTCCTGAACCCGCAGCGTTCCGCGAGCGCGGCGAACGCCGGCGGGCTCGTGTGATGAATCGCCGGCACCAAAACGCGCGCCTCGAAGGCATCCCAGTGCCGTCGCATCCGAGCGGGAGAGAAATGCCGCTCGCATTCGCGTACCGCCTCCGAAACGACCTCCCTGGCCCAGACGCGCTCGAATGACCGCTGAGCCTCGGCAAGGTCCGCCGAGGCATCGGCCACGACCGCGCTGCCGGCCCGGGACCTCACTTCCGCTCTGCGGGCCTGATCGCGTTCGTAGTTCGCAAGCGCCGTGAGGATGAGCGACCGGAGCCGACCTCGTTCGCGCTGCGCCTTGGAGAAGAGGTTCCTTCCGATCACGACTTCCGCGTAGAACCCCTGCGTCAGCTCCGCGGCCGCCTCGGCCCGATGGCCCGTCCGGAGCAGGAACGCCTCGATCGCGGGCATGTAACGCCGGGCCAGCTGCTCGTGGGCGGCCCGGCCGAGCGCGGGGTCATCGCCGCACGCCTGGTCCACGAGCGTCCACGAGGTTGTGCGGAAGCCGCCCACCAGCCTTCCCCTCCCCCCGGGGCGTTGCCGCGTGCAGACGGCAACCTACCGTCTCGAACGTCAGTCTACATTCGGAGTTCCGGGACGTAAACGCACATGGATCGATTCCGCTCGCTCGGAGATCCGGCTGATGCTCCCGACAGAACCCAAGTACTCGGCCCGGTCGCTGGACGCGGAGGCGGCGGCGCGACTGCTGGTTGCCGCAGACCAGGTCGATGATCCATCGCTCGAGTCGGGCCTGCCGAAGATTCCGGGGTACCTGGTTCTGAGCCGGGTCGCCGAGGGGGGGCAGGGGTGCGTGTACCGAGCCGTCAGGGAGGGCTCGAACTGCCCGGTGGCGGTGAAGGTCCTGCGATGGAACCCGCCCGGCGGGTCGTCCGCGAACCGGCTGCTGCGCGAACTGGAAATCTGGTCGCGACTGCGGATCGCCGGGATGCCCCGGCTGATCGACTACGGCGTCACCCGGGAGCTCACGTACCTTGTGTGCGAATGGATCGACGGCCGGCGGCTCGATGAGTGGTGGAGTCGATCCGACCATGACCTGCGCTCGTCGATCGAGCTGCTCGGCCGGCTCGCCGACCTGGTGCAGAGGCTGCACGAGCGCGGCCTGATCCACCGGGACATCAAGCCCTCCAACATCATGGTGACGGTCGACGGATCGCTCGTCCTCATCGACCTGGGGATCGCGGTCTCGGTCACGCTGGATGATCAGACGATGACCGCCGAGGGAGTTCCCGTGGGAACGCCCGGATTCATGTCGCCCGAGCAGGCCCGCGGGGAGCGCGAGTCCATCTCGACGCGTGCCGACGTGTTCTCGCTCGGGGCCGTGGGATTCTGGTTGACCACCGGCCGGACGCCCTACGACACCTCCGGCAGCCTGGTGAGCGTGCTGAAACGCATCGGTGAAGCACCGCCCGAGAGCATCGCCTCGCTGCGGCCGAGCATGCCCAGGCCGCTGGTCGCGATTCTTCAAAAGGCCGTCTCCGCGGACGCGTCGTGTCGTTACGCCTCCGCGGGAGAACTCAGAGACGACCTGAACCGCTGGCTCGCCGGCGACCCGGTCGAAGCCGTCACCCCCGGCTGGACGTTCCACGCTCGGCGGTGGGCCCGCCGCCACCCCGTGGCCGTCACCGGCACGATCTGCGGGGTCGTCGGCCTGCTGTTCCTGGGCACAAGCCTGGCGCTGCGATGGGCGCTGCTCACGCGGCCGCAGTCGCTGGAACTCGACGACCGTCGGCGCCGGGCGGTTGTCACGAGCGCCGTCGGTGTCCCCGTGCACACGTGGGATACCGAACTTGACGAAGGGGTGGTCTTTGCGGGAAAGGCAACCGGCATCGTGAACGGCCGCCACTCGCGGGCGCTTGTGCTCGGACTCGACGCCGCGGTGTCCGTGGGAGGCTTGCCGGACATCAGCGTGTTCGAGTGGGGGCACTTCGACCGGCCGGCGTGGAACTCCCGCACCGCGCCGCTGCCCTCGCCGCCCGGGCTCAACGAGACACGGCCCTGGCGGCTGGCCTGCGGAACCATCGCGGACGTGTTCCCGTCCCTGCCGGGTGACGAGATCATCGCGGTGCATTCGGCGTCCGGAGGATCCGCCACCGGCGTGCGCATCTACGACCTCTCGGGCCGCGTGCTGTTCGAGCGCTGGCACGACGGCTTCCTCTCTGCGGTCCGCTGGATGCCGTCATCGGCGGTCCTGGTGCTCGCGGGGGTCAACAGCGAACGCCGACTGTCGGACATCGGGGTTCACGGCACGCAGTCACCGTACTTGCAGGTGGTGATGGGCATCGAGCCGCATGTGGACGAACCGCGCGACTGGATACAGACGCCGTTGTCGTCCCCGGGGTCGGGGCGCCCGGCGAAGTGGTACTACCTGTTCTGGCCGCCCAGGTTGGCGGACCGATTCGATCGCATCCGCCTGGGCGCGCCGTTCGATGCGGGCGACCCCGGCGTGCTGGTCACGGCCCGGCTCGGCGGCACCCGGGGCGACATCATCTGGACCATCAACCCCGACGGCACTGTCGGGCCGACCGGCGCCAACGCCGCCTATTCAACCACCGCGGACGCGCCCGCGCCGTCGGCGATCTCGCTCCGGTCGGACCTTCCAGATCAATAGACGCCCCGGGTCTATGCGGGCTTTCCCCCTGCGTAGCACGCATGTGCATGGGCATCTGCGCTCCCGCGATCCGTTTCGCTGGCGCAGCGCCCGAACGCGGAGGCGAATCATGTCGAAGTTCATGCAGTTCTTCTCGTACGCACTCGGTACCGGTCTTGCGGCATCTCTCTGCTCGGCCCAGGTGTGCTCGGAGATCAACAAGCTGGTTCCTGCCTGGACCGCATCGGGTGACATCGTCGGTCGTGAACTGGTCAGCGATGGCCAGACGATGCTGGTCGGCGCCGTCGGACACGACGGGGCGGTCTCCAACTCCGGGCTGGTGGCGGTGTATGAGCTCCAGGCGAGTTCCTGGACCTACGCGCAGGCGGTCGCTCCCCCGGCCGAGGCTGCATCCAGCGGCTTCGGAGACGGCCTGGCCGTGTGCGGTGAGTGGGCCCTGGTGGGTTCGCCCGCCACCGGCACCGGCAACCCCGGATCGGTGCACGCCTACAAGCGATCGGGCGGCGCGTGGACCTTTGTGCAGTCGATCACCTCGCCCACGCCCGCCGCCGACGATCGCTTCGGCCTGCGCGTCGCGATCGAATGCAACCGCGCGGTCGTCGCCGCGAGCGGGGAAGATGGGCAGCGGGGCGCCGTCTACGTCCTGCAGCGCACAGGTGACGTGTGGTCGATCGAATCGCGCTTGTCGCCCGGCGACGCGAACCCGGGAGATATCCTCGGCACCTTCGGCGTGGCCATTGATCGCGACACGGTGCTCGCGACCGCGGCCCACCACGACTCGGAGGGAACCAACAGCGGCGCGGTGTACGCCTTCGAGCGCGACGACACCGGCGCCTGGGGGTTCCGCCAGAAGATCCTCGCCAACGACCCCACGCCGGAAGCCACGTTCGGATCTTCGCTGTCCATGGACAACGGTCGGATCGCCGTCGGCTCAAACGGCGTCGACGCCGCGTACGTCTTCGAGCGTTCGACCTGTGACGGCCTCTGGGTCCAGACGCACCGGATCGATTCGGGCTTCCTGGGCGGCGGCAAGTTCGGCGATTACCTGTCCATGAAGGGCGACATCCTGGTGGTCGGAGTGCCGACGTTCGACGGGCTCGCCGGCCGAGCCGACGTGCTGCTCCGCGACCCGCTCACCAACACATGGGCCCGCATGACCACGCTCCTGCCGTCCGACGGCGCCCCGGGCGATCAGTTCGGCTACGGCCTGTGCGTGCTGGGCGGCCGGGTTCTCGCCGGAGCGCACCGAGCCGATGCTCCGGGTCTCGATGGGGGTGCGGTGTACGAGTTCGACCTCGATCTGTGCCGGTGCCCGTCGGACTTCGACAAATCTGGATTCACCGACACCGATGACTTCGACGCGTTCGTCCGGGCCTTCGAAGCCGGGTGCTGAAACCGCCTCAATCCCGCCGGACTCCAGCGCCGCCCCGACCGGGCGGCGTTTTTTTCTGCATGTTTCGCCGCCCGGGGCCTGGATCACCGTTCGCGGTCACGGGGGGACCGCGACCCCCGGCGACTTTACGACACGGCGAACGTCCGCCACACGCCCGTTCCATCCGGTATCATCGCCGTGTCCGTTCCGTCATGTCCGCAGCGTGGGAAACGCCAGCCGGAGTTTTCATCCATGCCGTCCGCCAAGACCAGTTCCAAGTCGGGCTCCAGGAAATCCTCCACTCTCAACCTCGACCTTCTCAAACGCCTCTGCGAGACGCCCGGCGTCCCCGGCCGCGAGGAACGCGTCCGGGCCCTTATCGAGGCCGAGATCGCCGTCCCCGGGCCCTCCGGCGGGCCCATCTTCGACGAGACCTACGTCGACCCCATGGGATCGCTCATCTGCCGCCGCGGTCCACGTCCGGCGACCGGTTCGCGGTCGCGCCGCGGCGCGGCATCCCGCAACGGCACCGCTCGGCGAGCCACGCGGGTCATGCTCCTGTGCCACATGGACGAGATCGGTTTCTACGTGACGAGCATCGACAAGAACGGCTTCCTGTGGATGAACCCCGCCGGCGGGTTCGACACGCGCAACCTGTTCGCTCGTCGTGTCACCGTCGTCACCAGGACCGGCGACCTGCACGGTGTCATGAACCCCGGCGGCCGCCCGATCCACATCTCGAGCCCCAAGGACCGTGAGAAGGTCCCCGAGGTCAAGGAGTTCTTCGTCGATGTCGGGCTCCCGGCCGACGAAGTGAAGAGCACCGTCCAGGTCGGGGACTACGTGGTCATGAACGAGCCGGCGATCGAGGTCGGCAACAAGTTCGTCTCCAAGGCGCTGGACAACCGGGTCGCGTGCTGGCTGGGGATCGAGTCGGTCCGCGCCCTGGACGCCGCCGGCGGCCACGAGTGCGAGGTGTTCGTCGCGTTCACGGTGCAGGAGGAAGTCGGCCTCCGCGGCGCCCGCACCGCCAGCCACGCCGTGCTCCCCGACATCGGCCTGGGTATCGACGTCACGCTCGCGTGCGACACGCCCGGCGTGCCCGAGGAGGAGTGGGTCACCCGCAGCGGCGGCGGCTTCGGGCTGCACATCAAGGACACGAGCTTCATCGCCGATCACCGCCTGGTCTCCGACATCGAGGCGCTGGCCAAGAAGAAGCGCATCGCGTACCAGCGCACGATCCTCGCCGCCGGCGGGCAGGACGGCGCCGCGGCCCAGCAGGCCGCCGCGGGCGCCCGCGCCGTCGGGATCACGGTCGGCACCCGTTATATTCATACCGTGACCGAGATGATCGATACGCGCGATCTCGCCGCGGCCAGGGACGTCCTCGCCGCGTACCTTGAAACCGTTGAATAAACCCGGGCGGGGTCTTCCACGCGGTCCGGGGGAGAGGGGTGAGCGGCCATGGGAACATGGACACTCGAGCGGCTGACGACCGAGTTCTCCGACTACGACACCAGCGAGCTGTTCGGCACGAACTTCAAGGCTCGGTTCTGGCTCGCGTACACGCCGACCGCGTTCGACAGGTTCGCGGAAACGCCGCGCCTCGACTGGCACGAGCTCATCCTCATGAAGGAGCACCACAACAACCAGTGGTGGGAGTTCGAGACCAACATGTACGAGCACAACCCGCTGAGCAACACCCTGAAGGTGTGGCCCGGCCGGTACGTGATCGCCTACGACACCGCCGCCGGCGAACCACCCTTTGGCGTCAAGGGGCGCAGCGAGCTGCTCGACCGCGGCGGGATGCGGGTCGCGATCGACAAGCTTGGCGCCGGCATCAGCGACAACGCGCAGAAGGCCGACGCCGTGCGCTCGTACCTCAAGAAGCACGGCGGGATCCTGATGATCGAGGTCCACGACATCCCGTCCATCAACAAGCCGACCGGCAACCAGCACAAGGAACGACTGCTGAAATTCAATGTCGGCGTCGCGGGGTCGGTGCTCCGGGCGCAGGCCGAGCAGTACCTGGTTGTGAACCATGCCCAGCCCAAGGCCGCGTGGACCCGCCGCTTCAGCAACGGCTGGCCCACGGCCTGGAACCCCGGGGCCGCGCCGAAGGTCGCCGCTCCGGCGAGCGTTTCCAACCCCCGAGACCCGGTATTCGCCGCCGGCGAATGCTGGTAGTGCCCGCGGAGGATGAGTGTCGAGCCAGCCCGTGATCAAATCACTCCTGCTCGCCCGCCACCCCTGCATCCGCATCGTCACCGACGACGAGAACGAAGCCCTGTCGCAGGTGCTGGAGTGGTCGCACGCGACCGGCCTGCGGGACGTCAAGACGTGGACGGTGACCGAGGGCCTGCGCGATGCGCTGCTGGAAGGCTCGCCCGCCGTCGAGAAGACCACCGACGCCGCCGCGGCCCTGCTCTACCTGGCGGCGGGCATGTCGGCCCCGATGCTGGTCATCGCACTCGACATGGCGCCCCACCTGGACGAGGCGCGAGCCGTCCGGGCATGGCGCGAGGCCGTCGAGAAGTTCCGCCGGTGCGGCGGCGTGCTGGTGATGGTCGATTCGACGGACCAGGCGCCGAGCATCGTCGTGAACTCCTCGACGCGGGCGTACCTGCCGCTGCCGACCGACGAGGAACTGGAGTCGGTCCTGCGCACCACGCTCAGGTTCGCGGCGCAGACCAAGCCCGTCCAGGTAGAGGTCACCAAGGGGGAGGCCGCGGCGATCATCGCGAACCTCCGGGGTCTGACCCGTCGGCAGGCGAGGCAGGTGGTCCTCGACGTGATCAGCGACGACCGCCGCCTGGACTCGGCGGACCTGGCGGGGATCCTCGCGGCCAAGCGCCGGCTGCTGCAGACGTCCGGGCTGCTCGAGTACGTGGAGTCCCCCACCACCATGGACCACATCGGCGGCCTGTCGGCGCTGAAGCGCTGGCTGTTTGCCCGCCAACGCGGCTTCAGCGAGAAGGCCCGGGATTTCGGGATCGACCCGCCCCGCGGCATGCTGCTGCTGGGCGTGCAGGGCGCCGGCAAGAGCCTCTGCGCCAAGGCGGTCGCGACCGCGTGGAAACGACCGCTGCTGACGATGGACCCGGGCGTGCTCTACGACCGCTTCGTCGGCGAGAGCGAGAACCGTCTCCGGGCCGCGCTGCGCCAGGCCGAAGCGATGTCGCCGATCATCCTCTGGATCGACGAGATCGAGAAGGCGTTCGCGTCGGCCGCGTCCCAGTCGACAGACGGCGGCCTTTCGCAGCGCATGTTCGGAACCCTGCTCACCTGGATGCAGGAGCACCGGGCGCACGTGTTCCTGGTCGCCACCGCCAACAACATCGACGCCCTCCCGCCCGAGCTGCTCCGCAAGGGCCGCTTCGACGAGATCTTCTTCGTGGATCTTCCGTCCGCCGAGGGCCGGCGGCAGATCCTCGAGATCCACCTGCGCAAGCGCCGCCGCGACCCCGCGAGCTTCGAGATCGACAGGCTGATCGACGCGTCGGACGGGTACAGCGGCGCCGAGATCGAACAGGCGATCGTCTCCGCGCTGCACACCGCCTTCAGCGACAACGCCGACGTCACCACCGACCGCCTTGCGCAAGCCCTCGCCGCGTCCCCCCCGCTGTCGGTGACCATGGCCGAGCGGATCGCCGACCTCAGGGCATGGGCGCAGGGACGCTGCGTGATGGCCGAATGAAATCGGGCCCGGGACGGGGCTCACTCCGCACGCCGGGGACGTTGGCGCCGGCCCCGCGAGCGAGGGCGAGCAACCCGCTAGACTGACGCGATGGAAACGCCCAAGGTCTTCATCGACCTGGCGGTCGCGCTGGGTGTCGGCCTGCTCGTCGGGCTGCAGCGTGAGCGAGCCGGTTCGGCCATCGCGGGGATCCGCACGTTCCCTCTCATCTCCCTCGGTGGCGCCGTCGCCGCATCGCTTCCCGACCAGGCGGGCGTGTGGGCGGTCGCGGCGGGCGTCATCGCCGTCGGCGTGCTCTGCTGGATCGGCAACTTCACTCGACCGCCGGAGGAGAAGTCGCCGGGCGTTACGACCGAGGCCGCGATGGTGCTGGTGTTCCTGGTGGGCGCCCAGATCGTGTGGGGTCCGCGCGCCGCGGGAGTCGCCGTCGGCGCCGCCGCCGCCGTCCTGCTCCATTCCAAGCCGTTCCTGCAGAAGTTCACGCAGCGCCTGGGCGAGCACGATCTCCAGGCCATCATGCAGTTCGCCGTCATCAGCCTGATCATCCTCCCGGTGCTCCCCAACGAGGCGCTGGACCCGCTGGGCGTGCTCAACCCGCGGCGAATCTGGATGCTCGTCGTGCTGATGGTGGGGATCAGCCTGGTCGGGTACATCGCCTACCGCCTGCTCGGCGACCGGCAGGGAGCGCTGATCGCGGGGGCCCTGGGCGGGCTGATCTCGAGCACGGCGACCACCGCGAGCTTCTCACGCCGCGCGCGGGACGATCCGCAGTCGGCCTCGATCGCGGCGCTCGCGATTCTGGTGGCGTCCACGGTGCTTGGCGGACGCCTGCTGGTGGTGCTGTGGATCACGGTGCCCGAGCAGTGGCCGCGCCTGGCGCCGCCGATCGGCATCCTCATCGCCGCGGGGGCGATCTGCACCGGGATCCGCAGGATCCTCCTGGATGACGGCGAGACGCCCCCGCAGAACCAGCAGAACCCCACGCAGCTCAAGGCGGCCCTGTTCTTCGCGGCCCTCTTCGCGGCGGTCCTGTTCGCCTCGGCGCTCGCCCACCGCCATTTCGGCCAGAGCGGCACGTACGTCGTCGCCGTCCTCTCGGGCCTGACCGACATGGACGCGATCTCGCTCTCCATCGGCAGCCAGATGTCGCAGGGAACGGTCGATGCGGCCACCGGCCTCCGCGGGATTCTGCTCGCGTTCATCTCGAACACGGCGTTCAAGACGGGCATGGCGGGCGTGCTCGGCGGCGGACGGCTGTTCGTTCGCCTGGCGCCGTTCATGGCAGCCCAGATTCTGGTCGCCGCCGCCCTGATGGCGTGGTGGCCCGGCATCGGGTCATGAGGGCTTCGCCGGGCTGGTCTCCCTGGCCGCCACCGCGGGCCAATCCCGCCGCCAGGCCTGCGGCCGCGCCTCCCCGGCGTACGCGATCCGGACCGGCATCGTGCTCAGCCGGTCGTACAGCTTGATCTCCGCTCGGATCGGCCACCAGTCGTACAGGAAGATCTCGAGCGGGCGCCACATCGCCACCCATCCGCCGATGAGCAGGCTCTCCCGCAGCGGGCCGATGAAGCGCAGTTCGGCGTGGCTCTCGGAGATGACGTCGGCGAGCACCACGCACGCCGCGAGCACCACCAGCCCGATCAGCAGGCTCACGCGGCCGCGGCGCAGCAGTTCTCGCAGGCGGCGGCGGGCGACGTGCCCGCGCTGGGTGAAGAACTCGTGGATCGCTTCCGCCAGCGCCGAGGCCTCGTCGGACGGGCCGGCGGCTCGGTCAAGGTGCACCAGCATCGCCAGGGGCAAGTCGTGCCGCTCGTCCTTCGCCCAGCCGACGATGAACTCCTCGGCGTTCGGATCCAGATCGCGCTCGCGGAACGGCGAGGGATCCATGGCGTTGAAGAGCTGCTTGAGCTCGCCGACGTGGACCTCGATGAGCACGCCGCTTCGGGGGTTCGAGCCGTGCGCCGGCGTTTGCTGCTCGCGTCCGCTCACACGCCGCCTCCGATGGTCCCCCGCCGGCACACTGTAGTGCCGCCGCGACCGACCGGATCTGGAGCGCCGCGGGTGCGCCGGAACGCCCGTGAACTTCACTATGCACTTTGGATTCTGAACTTTGAACTTTCTTATTCTTCGTCCACCCCGACCTCTTCCCACTTGATGATGCGCAGGGTCTTGGCTTCCTGCTCGGTGGACTCGAACGCGCCGATGTCCACGACCGCGTTCCCATCGCCGTCGCCGTCCACGGGACGCCGCGTTCCCATCACGTCGGCCGAGGTCGCGCCCAGCGGGACGCCCGCATCGATGCCGACCGTGCCCGTGAGCGAGAAGTCGCCCCCGGCCGCGTCGGCGAACTCCGGCGTCTGCTGGAGGACCACCGTGCCCAGCTTCGCCACCGAGACGTAGGCGCACCCCTTCCACGTGTCCGCCTTGCAGGGGTTGTACGTGAGGTTGTACGCGAGGTGGCCGTCGAGCGTGCCGAGCGGGCTGTAGACGTAGGCCCCGAGGTAGCAGTCACCGGTAATGTTGTTGGTGATCGTGGCCGTGGTCTTGCTGTCGCTGTACACGTACATGCCGTAGTAGCATCCGACGGATGTGTTGTGCGACACCGTCATGGTGGATGACTTCTTGTCCCCGTAGTTGTACACGTAGACGCCCAGGTACGCGTCGGAGATGACGTTGTTCTGCACCGTGATCTTCATGGGCGTGGCCGTGTTGTACGCCATCGCGATGATCCCGTAGCAGTAGCTGGCGCTGGTGAAGCTGCCGCCGTTGTACCACAGGCGGCCCTGTCGGAAGCCCGTCGAGAGGTACTCCTTGCCCTTGAGCGACATGCGGTTGCCGGCCACGATCATCGTGTCGCCGGACGTCTGGTACAGGTACGTGGCGTGGCCGCTCTTGGCGGTGCGGTTGAAGACGCAGTCGGTCACCGCCACGTTGCCGCAGTTGGCGAAGTAGAGCCCCCACGAGGTCGTGACGTCGAAGGTGCAGTCGTCGAGCGTGATGCCCGAGACATCCGACGCGGTGGTGTACACGTTGGCCACCGTCTGTCCCGTGATGCGCAGGTTCGTGAACGTCCAGTGGTCGGGACCGCCGAGCTGGATCCCGTACTGGCGCGAACCTTGCCCGTCGATGATGACCTCGCCCGGCGACCACCCGGTCTCAACGCCCTTCACATCACCCACGATCGCGATCGGCTTGGCCGGGGATCCGCTCTTCACACCCGACCCGAGCGTCACTGTCTCCTTGTACGTCCCCGGCGCCACGTAGATGACGGTCCCCGCCTTGGACGCGGCGTTGACCGCCTTCTGGATGGTCCGGAACGCCTTGGCGACCGTCTGGCCGTTGTTGGAGTCGTTGCCCGCCGGCGTCACGTAGAACGACTTCTTCGAGGATTCCTCGAGGTCCGCCACGATCGGCGTGAGCTGACCTTCGGCAGCCCCGCCGGTTGCCGCGAGCACGCACACGAACAGACCGATGCAACGACCGATGATGGGAAGGGATTTCACGGCACGTCTCCGGAACACGCATCACGCGTCCCTTCAACATCGATCCGTCGCGAGAATCCCTCAAGCCCGACCGACGAGGCCGGGCAACTCCGGCCATTCGTCCGCCGATTATCGGTCCCGGCTGTCGTGCTGACGCCTCGCCGCGCTCCGCGCCGCTCGGAGCTGCTCGAGCCGTTCCTTGAACACCTTCTCGGCGCCCAAGTCCGTGGGCCGGTAATACTCGCGGTCGACGCCGAGGTACTCCTGGCCGGAGACCCCTCCCACCCCCGCCACCGCGTCCAGATCGTGCGTGTAGACGTGCGTGTCGCCGCCGCGGGTCGCGCTCTCGGCCGAAAGGTCCGACGCCTTGCGCACGTTCTTGTCCTTCACCCACAAGGGGACCGGCACGGTCCGGCCGGTCTTGACGTCGGACATCGCCTCCTCGATCGCCATGTAGCTCGCGTTGCTCTTGGGCACCATCGCCAGGTAGCACGCGCACTGGCTGAGGGTGATCCGGCACTCGGGCATGCCGATGCGCTCGACCAGCTCCCAGCACGCCGCCGCCACCATGATCCCGCGCGGATCGGCGTTGCCGATGTCCTCGCTCGCCAGGATCGCAAGCCGCCGAGCGATGAACCGCGGGTCCTCGCCTGCGTCGAGCATCCGGGCGATCCAGTACACCGCCGCGTCAGGATCGCTCCCGCGCACCGACTTGATCATCGCGCTGATCGTGTCGTAATGCTCGTCGCCGGTCCCGTCGTACACGGCCGCTTTCTGCTGGATCGAATCCTCGGCCACCTGCCGGTCGATCACGATCGGGGCCTGTCCCGCGGTTTCGCTCCCCGCCGCGCCCGTCCCGTCGCGCCTGGCCGAGAGCACCGCCACCTCGAGCGCCGTCAGCGCCCGCCGAGCATCCCCGTCGCTCTTGACCGCCCACACCGACAGCGCCTCGTCGCTGGCCTCGATCCTCAGCGTGCCGTACCCCCGCGCGGAGTCCTCGATCGCACGCCGCAGCAGCGTCACGATCTCCTGCTCGCTCAGGGGCTCGAGCCTCAGCAGCGTGCTGCGGCTCACCAGCGCCGAGTTCACCGCAAAGAGCGGGTTCTCGGTGGTCGCGCCGATGAGCGTGATGATGCCCCGCTCCACGTCGCCGAGCAGCACGTCCTGCTGGCTGCGGCTGAAGCGGTGGATCTCGTCAAGGAACAGCGCCGTGCGCCGGCCGGAGTTCTCGAGCCGCGCGACCGCCTCCTCGATGATCTCGCGGATCCGCTTGACGCTCACATTGGCCGCGTTCTCCCGCTCGAAGTGTCGGTCGGTCGCCGCGGCGATCACCTCGGCGAGCGTCGTCTTCCCCGTCCCCGGCGGGCCGTGCAGGATCAGGCTCGTCAACGTCCCGGCCTGGATCATCCGCCGCAGGAGCTTGCCCGGGCCGAGCAGGTGCGTCTGGCCGATCACCTCGTCGAGCGTCCTTGGCCGCATCCGAGCCGACAACGGCTCGACCGCCCGCCGAGCTTCCTGCCGCCTGGCCTGCCAGAGATCACTCACGCGGGATGGTAGTCATCCGTTCGCCCTACACCGTCGCATCGCCGCCTGCTTCTGGCGGCACATGGGCGGCGAATCTCGATTCCACGCTATTGATCGCTAACATCGATCCGTGTTTTTTGCGATGACCGTGATCCTGGTCCTTGCCGCGCTGGTCGGCGCCGGGGTTGTGTCGCGCCAGGTGCTGGCGAACTCCCGCGGCGATGTGCTGTGGGGCCTGGGTCATCTCGCGGTCCGGGTGTACTGCCGTGTCGTTCACCGCGTTCGGGTGGTCGGGCATGAGAACATTCCCCAAACATTACACCCCGGTCCCCTGATCCTGGTCGTGAATCACACGGCGGGGGTCGATCCGCTGCTGGTCCAGTCCGCGTGCCCGTTTGAGATCCGGTGGATGATGGCCGCGGACATGCAGGTGGCCGCCCTGCGGTGGGCGTGGGAATGGCTCAACGTGATCGACGTCGACCGCCTGGGCCGCGACACGACGTCGGCCCGCCAGGCGCTGCGGCATCTGAAGAACAACGGTGTCATCGGGATTTTCCCCGAGGGCGCGATCGAGCGCCCTCCCCGGCAGATCATGCCTTTCTTCAACGGGGTCGGGCTGATCATCGCGCGGTCTTCGGCGCCGGTGCTGCCGGTGATCGTGGAGGGAACGCCGCTGACGAGGCACGCGTGGGGCAGCCTGCTCCGCGCGTCGCGGTCGACCGTCCGGTTCCTGCCCGTGATGCGGTTCGGCAGCGATTCCCCCGCGGACATCACGACGGACCTGCGTCGGCTGTACATGGACGCAACCGGCTGGCCCGCGAACAACGCCCCGCGCCGACCGGAGCGGAACGATCACCCGGAGCTCGCCGGGCGGCACGCGCTGATGTGAGGTACGCTGATCGTCATGATGCGATTCACCGTGATCCTGGGGCTGGCGGGGGTGCTGGCGTGCTCGGGGTGTTCGACCCCGACCGACCCCAACGTCGCCATCGCCGCGGGCCAGTACCCCGATGCGTTCGAGGCCACGCGTGAATCGCTGCGGGAGCTCAACCTGACGCTCGACCGCGTGGACGCTGCTTCGGGCGTGATCACCACGGCGATGAAACCCAGCTCGGGGTTCGCGACGCCGTGGGACCTCGAACAGTCCGGTGCCGACCAGGAGTGGGAAGACTTCATCAACCGCCAGCGACGGTTCGTGCGCGTCGAGTTCGTTCCGGCCGGAGAGGAAACCCCCGTCGCCAAGCGTGACCCGGCCGCCGCGAAGGCGGCGCCGAACGTTGATCTGCGCGACTACGCGGGCCCGGTCGTGGCGACCGTTTCGGTGACGGTTGAGCGTGTTCAGCGGCCGGGCTGGCGGGTCAACACCAAGTCGATCAACCAGAGCACGTTCACGCGCGATCCCGAGCTCGCGGCCGCCGGCAAGTTTCCGACGTACACCGTGGAGCTCGAGCCCGACCGGCGACTGGCCGGCCGCATCGCCAGGGACATCCAGCGCAAGCTCGAGAATCGCCCGTCGGATGCCGAGCCCGGCCCGGCGACCGAAGCGCCCGCCCCGTCGGAGCCACAATCGGCACAACCCGCTCCGGCCGATCCGGGGGCGACAGGCCGGTCCGCCGACGAATCGGCGCCGGCCGGGAACGGCTGAACGGCCAGGGTCAGTCACCCTCGACGCGGTTGAGCCTGATGAGCTGGTCCATCCCGGGGAGCAGCCGCGCGGGCTCGAGGCACATCGCCTGCACGAGCACCTGCCACACCTCGTTGTTGTGCATCACGGGACGGAGTGCGTCACTGCCAGGGCCGAGCGAGGTCAGCTCGACCATGTCGGACGTGTGATTGGGGCTGGTGAAGGCGACGCCGAAGGTCGACGCCAGGATCGACCCCAGCACGCTGGTGGCGTTGTTGGCGTCGCGGAACGGCATGACCCGCTGCGACTGGAGCACCGAGGCGAGCATGTTCACCTCGGTGGTCTCGAGCGCCACGCCGGTACCTTCCTCGACGACCTCCGAGATCACTCTGCCGAGCTCGCGTTCCTTGCGGCCGCGGGCGATGCGGGCCAGCATCGTCTCGAACGAGCGCGTGCCCTTGAGCAGCCGGTGGAGGCTCTCCTCGCCACGCCTGCCGTAGAGCGTGAGGCCGGGGTTGGCGTTGCCGTGGTCCGTGGTGACGATCAGCAGCGTGTCGTCGCGGCCTTCCATCCACTGCATCACGTGCTCGAGCGTGCGGTCGAACTCGAGCTGCTCGTGCACCAGCGAGACGGCGTCGTTGTCGTGCGCGGCGTGATCGACCCGCCCGCCCTCGATCTGGAGGACGAAGCCCTCGGGGGCGACCGCCAGGCGGTCGAGCGCCGCGGCCGACATGGCCTCGAGCGTCGGGATCTTCTCGGTACGGTCGACCACGTGGGGGATGTGATCACGGCTGAAGATGCCCAGCAGCCGCCCCGGGGGCGCGGCGCGGAGTTCCTCCGCCGTGCGGACCACCTTGAGGTTCGGGTACCTCGCGATCAGTTCGGGAGGGAAGTGCTTGGCGCCGCCGCCGAGCATGACATCGAACCCGCGCTCGAGCATCTGCTCGGCGATCGCGTCCTCGAGATCGCGGTGCGGGATGTTGACGCAGAAGCCGGCGGGGGTGGCGTGGGTCACGCGCGTGGTGGTCACGACGCCGGTCGCCTTCCCGCACTGCCGGGCATGGGCGAGGATGGGGAGCCGCTGGCGGCCGTCGGGGGTGACGTTCAGCACACCGGTGTTGCACGAGAATCCGCACCCCCACGCCGCGGCCGCCGCGGCGGAATCCGTGACGAACGCATCGGCGCACTGGGTTTTCTGCGCGGTCCGCCGTGCCCCCGGACGCTCCCACAGGGTGCACCACGCCGACGCCTTGCCGTCGCGCATCCGCCGCACCGAGTCCGCGATGGTCAGCGTGCCGGCGCTCATGCCGTCGGCGACCATGAAGATCACATTCCGAGCCCGCGGGGCTCGGGGTCGTGACGGACGAGCGGGCCGAGCGTACGCCGGTGCGCTGAGCCCGGCGGCGGCCATCGCGGCCCCCGCTCCCGCCGCGAGAAACCCGCGGCGGCCGACCGAAAGTCTGGTGTCCATGCCTGTCGTCGCGTGCAGGTCCATGGTGGAACGATAATCCGGCCGGACGGACGAAGATTGTTGCGAGGGCGTGAAGCTTCAAGGATGACCCGCGGGGCGCGGCCTTGTATGGTTTCGACCGCCACGGCTTCCGCGCGGTACGCTGAAGCCCGGAGAATCGCCCCCAACCCCCGCGAGGACCTGGACCCGTGAACTTGCCGGCCAACTCGGAGTCGCTTGGAGTTTCGCTCGGGCCGGCGCTGCGGGATCACTGCCAGGGACGTCTCGGCCCGATCGAGTGGTTCCACAACGGCTGGCAGCATTCGGGGGCCGCGACGGGTTTCTCGACCTGGATCTCCGAGGACGGGCCGCCGGTGCCGGTGCTGGTGAAGCTCCCGGTCGGCCCGGTTGAACTCGAATGGACGGTGGGCCTGTCGCAATCCGAGCGGGTCGAGAACCTCCCGACCCCGCGCGTGCTCGCGGCCGGGTCCGCGCTTGGGAACTACGAGCTCGCGTGGCTGGTCGTCGAGCGGCTCGCGGGCCCGACCCTCGCCGACGAGCACAACGAGACCGCGATCCGCGACCTTCTCGTCGCGGTGGCGGATTTTCAGGATGCCGCCGGCCGCTGCCGGCCGGTCGAACAGACCTCTCCTCCGCACGAGTGGGAGAAGCTGATCGACAAAGCCCGGCACCTGGCTCGGGACGGCGCGGTGCCGGACTCCCAGCGATGGAACGAGGCGATCAAGCGGGTTCAGAAGCACCTGCCGGCGATGCTCGCCCGGTGGGAACGCCGGAAAATCTGCGTGTGGTGCCACGGCGACGTCCACCCGGGCAACGCCCTGCGCCGGCCCGGGCCGCACTCGGGAACGAGCGCCCCGCGGAACGGGGCGGTGCTGATCGACATGGCGCTCGTGCACCCGGGACACTGGATCGAGGATGCCCTGTACCTCGAACGGCTCTACTGGGCGAAGCCGGAACTGCTTTACGGCATCAAGCCCGTGTCGGTGCTGGCCCAGCTCCGGAGGCAGCGCGGCCTGGCGGTGGATGACTCGTACCCGGAACTGGCGATGCTGCGGCGCGTGCTCATGGCCGCCTGCGCACCGGCGTTTCTGGAGCACGAAGGCCATCCCAAGTACATGAAGGCGGCATTGGAGCACCTGGAACGTGGAATTCCCCAGGTCGCGAAGTAGTTTGTGCAAGTACCGTCGGAATCGGGTTCTGTTTGGACCGATTCCGCTTGCCCGGATCGCGGAGGGGGGCAAGACTCTTGCGTGACCGCCGAGGGAACTCCCTGCCGGTCAGGAGGTGCCCGTGGACGCATTTGAAACCATCGAGAAGCTGCTCGCGGACGTGAAGGAAGACTATCACAAGGCGATGGGCGGGAACCAGGCCGCGGGGACCCGCGTGCGCAAGGCCATGCAGGACATCAAGGAGGCGGCCCAGCAGGTCCGTGAAAAGATCCTGGAGGTTCGCAATGCTCCCAAGAGCGAGTGAGCAGACGTCACTCGACCAGGAGAGGCATCTTGACGCCGGGGATGCGACTCACCAGCCTCTTTTCGACCTTTCGGGCATCGACCTGAACGCCCGGATTTACTCGCGGGACCGGCTCGAGCAGTTCATTCCTCATCGCGGGGTGATGAGCCTGGTCGACCACATCGTGTGGGAGCATCCCACGCGCCTGCAGGGCGTCGCGTGCAAGTACGTGCGCGACGATGAGTTCTGGGTTCCGGGCCACTTCCCCTCGCAGCCCATGTTCCCCGGCGTCCTGATGGTCGAGACCGCGGCGCAGTTCGCCGCGTACCTGTTCAAGTCGCGCGTCAGCCCCGGGCCGAGCCTGGTGGTCTTCCTGCGCATCGAAGAGGTGTCGTTCCGGAACATGGTCAAGCCGGGGGACACCTTTTACGTCCTGTGCGACGAGATCAAGCTCGGGAAGCGGCGCTTCACCAGTTCCGCGCAGGGCATGGTCAACGGCAAGATCGCGTTCCAGGGCAACCTGTCGGGCATGATCCGCTGACCCCATCCTGGTTCTGAACCCGGTGCGATGGAGAGATGCGCGTGTTGAGCAGCCCGTATCCGCTTGTGCTTGCGCCCATCCTGATGGAGAAGGTCTGGGGCGGGCGGCGCCTGGAACGATTCGGCAAGAAGCTCCAGCCCGGTGCGATGATCGGCGAGAGTTGGGAACTGGCGGACCTCGCGTCCACGTCGGTGTCGGGTGCGGGGGGCGGCGCGGCGCGATCGACGATTGTCAACGGGCCGCTCGCCGGGAAGACGGTGCACGACGCGCTGGACGCGTGGGGCGCGTCGCTGCTGGGCCGTGCGCGGCGAACAGAGTCGGGCGGTCTTCCCCTGCTGATCAAGTTTCTGGATGCTCGGGAGAACCTCTCGGTCCAGGTACACCCGAGCCCGGCGTTCGCGTCGGCGCACCCGGACGCGCACCTCAAGACCGAATGCTGGATCATCCTCGACGCGGAGCCGGGCGCGGTGATCTACAAAGGCATCCGCGCGGGAGTTGATCGCGCGACCCTCCAGCGGCACATCACCGAGGGCACCGCGGTGAACGACCTGGTCGCGGTTCCCGCGGTGGTCGGCGAGTGCCACAACCTTCCCAGCGGGACGTGCCACGCGCTGGGAGCCGGCGTGCTGGTCGCGGAGGTTCAGACGCCCAGCGATACAACCTTCCGGGTGTACGACTGGGGACGGACCGGGCGCGAGCTGCACATCTCCCAGGCGCTTGAGTGCATCGAGTTCGGGCCGGCGCCGGACGCGACTCGGCTGGAAGCCGGTCGCGAGCGCGGGTTGCTGGTGGAGACGGAGTTCTTTCGTGTCGAGCGAGCGCGGACGCGTGCGGAGTTTCCCGGAACGGACGCCATGACGGCGCTGGTGGTGCTCGATGGCAAGGGGACGCTCGCCGGCCCGGGCGGATCGGTTGAGGTGCAGCGCGGAAACACGGCGCTGCTGCCCGCGGCGTGCTCGGCTCAGTGCGTGATCAGGCCGCGGCAAGACCTTGACCTGCTGGTGGTCACGTGCGAGCCGCGTTGAGCGGGCGGGCAGCCGGCAAAAAAAGACAAGGCCCGGTGACTCACCGGGCCTGTCGAGGGTTCAGGTCGATCCAAACGATCAGCGGCGGCGGCGGAGAGCGACGAGGCCCGCAGCGCCGACGAGGACGGCCGACGCGGGCGCGGGGACCGCGGTCTGCGTGATCGTGAACGTCCAGATGCTGGTCAGCGGGATCATGAAGCTGAAGTTGAAGTCAGCGAAGTCAGGATCCACGACAGCGCCGCCCGAGTAGGTCATGGTGACCGTGGGCGTGTTGTTGTTGCTGATGACGACCGACGAGTAGTCGGGCGACGTGCTCGAGAGCACGTTGACGTTCCCACCCAGGGTGGAGAGCGTCATCGTGAAGCCGGTCCAAGTAAAGCCGGAGAGGTTCTGCACCTGCTTGTTGATGTTGATCGTCGTGTCCGTCGAGACCTCGCGACCGCCGATGAGGGTGATCTCGATGATGTTCTCTTCGAGACCGCCGGTCCAAGTTTCGTCGAGCCAGACCGTGTCGCTGGGCCCGCCGTTGGCGAGCGTCACGAAGCCCCAGTCCTTGTCCGGCGTCTTGTTGGCACGGGTGCCGTAGTCGCCGGTCCACTGGTTGTCGACAGGGAGCGTGAGCGATGGGATTTCAATCGCTGACGACTCCACTGAGGTCAACCCGCCAACCGCCGTTGAGGCAGCAAGCGTCAGCCCGAAGGCCGCGAATGTAAGTGCTCTCATATCCCTCTTCCTATGTGTGCGAACCCAATCTCATCCACGAGTGCTGGGGAGGCGGAAACTCCCAAGCACACGACTCCTGAGACGATGAAGTTATCAAGCTGGACCGCTTTGTACAACAGTTTTGCGCGTTTCTACGAGTTTTTTGGAGCCGATCGCGGAAACCGAGCGCATCTGGCCGAATTACCCTATCGTTTTACGAACATTGGGGCCCACGCAAGATTGCCCCAACTCCGAGTCAGGCTCCCGGAAGGTACTTTTCCATCCAATCGTCCTGTCGGAGAACACCCTCGCGGCTTCGGCGGTCGCGGGCCTCGGAGTTTCGCTGGGCCCATCGGAACAGTCCGCGGGTGAACCGGGTCGATCTGAGCTCGGCAGCGCCGCGCCGGATGGCGAGCAGGCGACCGGCGTACGGGGCATGGCGGAGGAGCAGTTCGTCCTGGAGCGAGACGAAAACCTGGGAGGCCCCGGGGTCTCCTTGGCGTCCGGCCCGCCCCATGAACTGGCGATCGATTCGCTTGGCGCCGTGCATCTCCGTCAGGATCACGAGCAAGCCGCCGGCGGCGAGCGCCGGGGTGTCGGGCTTGATGTCGGTTCCACGGCCGGCCATGTTGGTGGCGACGGTCACGGCCGCCCGGATGCCCGCTTTTTCGTTGGCGCCCCGACCGGCCTGGGAGATGAGCGTCGCTTCTTCCTTGTCGAAGTTGGCGTTGAGAACCTTGTGATCGATCCCCCGGGCGGTGAGCAGGCGGCTCATGAGCTCGGAAGCGGCGATCGACCGGGTGCCGACGAGGACCGGCTGACCGCGGGTGTTGGCCTCGACAACCGCGTCCACGATGGCCAGCCACTTGGCCTCGGCGGTGCGGAAGACCCTCTGCGGGCGAGACTCGCGGATCACCGGGCGGTGCGTCGGGATGACGACGACCGGTCGCTGGTAGACGGCTTCCATCTCGGCGGTGGCGTCGGCGGCGGTGCCCGTCATGCCCGCGAGGAACGGGTAGGTGCGGAAGAACTTCTGGAAGCTCATCCGAGCGAGGGTTTCGCGGTCGGCGGTGACCTCGAGGCCCTCCTTGGCTTCGACGGCCTGGTGGAGCCCGTGCTCCCACGAACGGTCGGGGAGGAAGCGGCCGGTGTACTCGTCGACGATGACGACCTTGCCCTCGACGATCTCGTACTGCTTGCCCCGGACGTAGCAGTGACGGGCGATGAGGGCCTGGCGGACGAGTTCCTCGGCGCGCCGGGCGGCTCGCCAGATGGGCTCGGCCAGCTCGGACCAGGCCTGCTCGGCTCGGACGAGGCCGCGGCGCTTGAGCTCGGCTCGTCGGCGGAGGTGGTCGATGGCGTAGTCGGGTCCTTCGTCGAGCTTTGACGCGATCCTGGCGGCCTGGAGGTAGACCTCGGCCATGTCGTCCTGGCGCCGGCTGCGGGCGATGATGAGGGGGACGACGCCTTCGTCGATGAGGACGGCGTCAGCTTCATCAACCAGCGCGGCGAAGAGACCGGGGATCATCGGCCCGGGGTTGGGGCCGGCGCGGCCGTCGAGGTTCATGGTGATCTGCTGGCGTCCGTTCCAGGCCGTGTTGACGCGGCCGAGGCGGATCTGATCCCGGAGCCAGTCGGCGGTGATCTGCTTGGGGGTGCCGTAGACGATGGAGCGCTGGTAGATGGCGGGTCGTTCGCGTTCGTCGGTTTCCTGGACGATGGCGCCGACGGAGAGGCCGCAGAAGCGGTAGATGGCGGCTCGGCTGTCGGCGTCGCGGGAGGCGAGGTAGTCGTTGACGGTGAGGACGTGGAGGCGGCGGCGCTTCCAGGCGATGAGGGCGGCGGCGATGGAGCCGGTGAGGGTCTTTCCTTCGCCGGTGGCCATCTCGATGATGCGGCCGTGGTAGAGCGCCAGCGCGCCCATGAGCTGGACGAGGTACGCCTCCTCGCCGGTTTCGCGGCGGGCGATCTCCCGGACGATTGCCAGGCCTGCTCGGACCTGCTCGGGTTTCTGATCGGCCCGGGCGAAGGCGGCTCGGATCTCGTCAACGCGGGACCGGAGAGCGGGCTGGGAGATCGAGCGGAGCTCGGGGGCGAGCGCATCGATCTCTTGGGCCTGCGAGCGCAGCCAGGAGCGGGTGATGCCGCGCGTGCGCAGCCTCATGAGAGCGCGACCGACGAGCTTGTCGAGCCCGTGGTACACCGGCGGGCGTGTCTGGCGGCTCCGCAGCGATTCGTAGAGCGTGTGGTAACGGGAGAGTGAGGTCATGGGACACGGGCAAGCTGCACATGCACAAAGGCCACATCCGGGCACGTCGGATCCGAGTCAGCCGGCCGAGATGGTTCCGCTTCCTGTTCGTTCATCTGCGCAACTGTTCCTTTGTTCATTCCTTCGCTAGATATTGACCCGTCCCTGGATGATCTTCTGCAGGCGGTCGACCCACTGGGAAAGGAGCGGTTTGTCGGGGAGCGTGAAGCGGATGCGGACGCGCTCGCCGGGGGCGCCAATGGAATCGGCGGTGCCGTCGGCCGCGGCGATATCGACTCGGAAACGGGGGCGCTTGGTCTGGCGGCCGGAACGGTCCTCGGGGTTGGTCTCGATGACCCCGCCGCCCTGGACTCCGAGCGCGGCGTGGGGAAGCTCGCGCTGGCCGGCGTCGATTATGCGGTCGACTTTCCCGGTGACGACGCGGTCGATGCGGGAGAGGGTGCGGAGCTCGACGTTGAACTGCTCGCGCGGCAGCTCGAAGAGCCACGACCCTTCGGTCTGCGGCAGCTCCGCCGCGACGCGAACCGCCGCGAGGTCGACCAGCTCGCACAGCGGCGTGCCTTCCTTGATGAACACGCCCAGGCCGGTGTGCGGATCGCGGCCGACGATCACGCCGTCCCGCGGGGCGCGAACGGTGAGCATCCGCATCTGTTCATCAACGAACTCGAGCTGCCTGCGCAGCGTTGCGGCCTTCTCGCGGGCGATCTGGGCCATTGCCTGGTTCTGCGTGAGGTACGCGCTCTCCTGGCTTTCGGCCTCGCGGACCATGGCCTCGAGCGATTCACGCTGGGCGAGCAGCTCGCGGCTGGTCATCGTGACGACGGGGTCGCCGGCCCGGACGTGGTCGCCCGGGCGGACGTGTGCCTTCTCGATGAAACCGTCCACGCCGGCGAACACGCCGGTCCTTCCCGGGCTCTCGACGACGCCGTCGCCGTACCGGCGATCGGGGAGCGGCACGGCGCCGACGGCAAAGAGCACGACGGCGGCGAGGAGCAGCGTGGTGAAGACGACCCGCGGGCGCGAGTCGGCGATCTTGGGGCTGGACGCGAGGTAGTGGACGAAGCCGGCGAGCGGAAGGATGAACCACATCGCGGCCGTCCAGACGGCGAGGATGAGGCCCAGGCCGAACATCTGGCCCATCACGTAGAGCGTGATGGAGAAGAAGAGGAAGACGCGGTAGATGAGGGCGGCGACGCCGTAGACCGTGAGGATGACCTGTTCGTCGCGGGCGCTGGTGGGCGGGAAGATGTCGCGGACGCGGAAGAGGATCCGCTCGGCGAGGTACTTGAGCATGCTCGTCGAGCGCTGCATGAGATTGGGGATCTCGAGGATGTCGCTGAGCATGTAGTAGCCGTCGAACCGCATGAGCGGGTTGGCGTTAAAGAGGACGGTCGAGATGCTCGCGGTGAACATGGCGTTGTACGCGAGCTGGTGGATGAGGGGGCTGCCGCCCGACCTGGTGGCGATCCACACGAACGCGGCGACGGAGGCGACAAAGAGCTCGAAGATCATCCCGCCGGCGGCGACGGCCACGCGGCGCCACTTGTTGGCGAAGGCCCAGCTCGCCGAGGCGTCGACGAAGGGCGCGGGCATGAGCACGAGCATCATGAACCCGAACTCGGGGACCTGGCCACCGAAGCGCTTGCAGATGATGCCGTGGCCGGTCTCGTGGATGAGCTTGGTGACGACAAAGACGGCGAAGATCCAGCCCCAGTTGGAGGGAGCGATGGTGCTCTCGACGCCGGACATGAGCTCCTGCCAGTGAGGCAGGATCGAGACGATGGCGAAGATCAGCAGGCCGGCCCAGGCGATGAGTCCCCAGCGATTCAGCACCGGCCGGAGAATCGGCTCGAGCCACGAGAGGATCCGGTCGGGGTTGAGGAGCTTGATCTTGAAGTACATCAGGCCGATGGCCTGCTGCTGGACGGTCTTCCGCAGGCGGTCGCGGCCGCGGCCCAGGAGCTGCTCGATGTCGGGGGTGGCGTCGACCGCGAGCAGGTTGGAGTTGTAGAGCTGGCTGACGAGCTGGATGACCTCGCCCTGGGTCGGCGCATCGTCGCCGTGACGGGTGAGGCTGATCTGCCAGACATCCTCGACCGACCGGTGGCCGTCGAGCATCTGGACGAACTCATACGCCACGGGCCCGAGGCGGAAGAACTGGTTGGTGGCGGGGTCCTGGAGGACGTGCCAGCGCTGGCCGCGGTAGTGCTGGCGCGTGATCTGGACGTGCGGGCGCAGCCGCGGCGTCATGGCTCGGACGCGGTGCCAGAAGGGCGAGAATGTGGGGCGTTCAGACATGGGAAGGCATCAGGCATCAGGCATCAGGCATCAGGCAACGAGCATCGGACTTCAGACATTGGGGCGAAGGGCGCTGCGTCTCACGAGTGCCCGGTGCCTCGTGCCCAGTGCCTATGAACCTGCTCACCACCACAGCCACAGCCGCATCTGGTCCACGATGCGCCGCGAGACGATGCCCAGGAGGCTGCGCTTGGGCGTGTTGAACTTCGCGATGCCTTCCATGCCGGGGCGGAACCACGGGGCGGTCTCGGTCAGCCGGCCGCGCACGACGAAGGCGTTGGCGCCCTCCTCGGTCTGCGAGAGGGGCACGATCGTCTCGACCTGGAAATCAAACTCCGTCGAAGGGTCTGACTTGGGGGCGATCTGGCCGGTGGTGTCGCCGGCGATGAGCGAGATGTCGCGGTCGTCCACGCGGGCGACGGCGACCATGTCGCTGAGGTCGGCAACCTGGAACACGGCGTCGCCGAGCTTCACCGAACTGCCGACGCGGTCGCGGATATCTCCGGCGATGATCGTGCCGCTGATGGGCGCGGTGATCACGGCCTGGGTCATGCGGTACTCGAGCAGGCGCAGCTTGGCCCGGGCCTGGTCGGCCTTGGCCTGTTCCTGCTGGGACTCGGCGAGGCGGCCCTTCTTGAGCGCCTCGTCGGCCTGCTTCTCGGCCTGGGTGATCTGGGCTCGGGAATCCAGGGCGCTGAGCTCGAGGTCGGTCGTGTCGAGCTTGAGAAGCACCTGGCCGGCCTCGACCTTGGCGCCGGCCTCGACGCCCGGGCCGAGCTCACGGATGACGCCATCGAAGGGAATGGAGATGGTCCGCGGGCTGCGGGCCTGGATCTCGACGGGCGCGGAGACCCGGTACGGGACGTGGACGAAGATCGACACCAGCAGCAGCGTCATGAGCGCGAGGCCCGCGAGCTTCCAGCCGGTGTGCTTGGGGCCGACGAGCCACGCGCCGCCCTTGAGGGACGAGTCGTAGGCCCGCAGCGCGAGGTTGCGGTCGTCGCGCCGGCGGATCTCGAGCACCGGGGTGACCAGGTCGAGCGCGGCCTGGAGCAGCTCGACGGTGCCGATCTCAATGGGCGTGGTCCCGGTGGCCTCGATCAGCAGGGTGCCCAGGACGCGGCCGTCGGCCCGGAGGGGGATCGTGACGATCTTGAGCCGGGCGTCGCTGGCCGCGAGCTCGCGGTGGGCGTGGGTGATCGCCTGGCTGAGCAGGACCTCGCCCTCGGCGAGGTTGGGAGGCAGCGGGTACATGACCGGCTGCTCCTGGTCGAGACACTCGTCCATCGCGGCTTCGAGTTTCTGGATCATCGCCATGCGGCGGTCGATGTTCTCGGTGTCGCTGACGGCGAGGCAGCGGTTGAGGCGGCCGCCCTCGGTGTGACGCGTGGTCGCGACCCAGCCCAGGGCGACGCGATCCACCGAGAGCTGGCGGCACAGGTCGTTGACGAGCTGGAAGCACGCGCCCTTGAAGTTCTTGGCGGTGTTGATCGCGGCGATCAGGCGCGTGGCCAGTTCGAGCGCGGCGCCGGCGGCTCGGATGCGGGCAAGCTGCTGACGGGCGGTGTGCCCGTGGATGTACCCGACGAGCACCTCGACCAGCGCGAGCGTGGTCTGGAGGGCCTGGCGCGACTGCTGGTCGAGGAGGAGCGTGATGACGCCACGAACGGGCGCGCTGGCGGCTTCGGCGCCCGGGGCGCCCGGGATCGGCACCGCCACGATGTAGCCCTTGCCGGGGGAACCGTCGTACAGCTCGTTGGTGCGATCCAGCCCGTACACGCGTGTCTGGCGCGAGCCGTGGGCGGAGCGCGCGGCCGACTTGGCATCGGGCAGGTACTCGATCGCGGCTTCCTCGACGGGGATGTCGAGGACGGCGCGTTCGCTCATCTGTCCGGCGCGCTGGAGCGACGCCGCCGCGCCCGCGGGCAGCGGCCACATGAAGATCGGCCGGGCATCGGCTTCGACGGGCGGCGCCGCGGGCACGGCCTCGTCGGGCGCGCTCTGGGATTCGGGGATGATGAACAGAACCCCCTGGCGGGCGCCGGAGACCTGGGCGAGCTTGGTCACCAGCCGGGCGACGAACGCGCGGTCATCGGGGGCCTGCGACGAGAGGTCAGCGACGACGCGCTGCCAGCCGGTCGCCTTGAGACTCGACAGATCGATCATCGGGCATCACCCCCCGAGGTCGTTGACGCGGTGCTCGCGGTCTGGGCCGTCGGCGCGACGGAGGGCGCGGGGACGATCCTCGAAGCCCACTCGCCGGTCGGTTCTGTGAATCGCACCCAGGTCGTGACGCCCGCGACCAGGCTGGTCGGGTTGGCGATCTCGACGCGGACACGGCGGGTGTTGCTGCTGGAGTCGGCGACGGGACTGATCTCGACGATGCGACCCTCGTAGACCTTGGGCTCGCCGGGCAGGTTCATGAGCGCCCAGGCCTTCCCGCCGAGCGTCAGGTTGAGCTCGATGGTCTGCCCGGTGGGAACGCCAACGTCCGTCCACAGGATGGAGGTATCGACGACGCGGAGGACCTGGTCGTTCTCGGCCACGGCCTGGCCGACGTCGACGTACACGGTCTCGACGATGCCGTCGAAGGGAGCCACGACGCGGATGCGGTCAAGCCGAGCCTGCGCCAACCTGACCGCGATCACTTCCTGGTCCTGGTTGAGCTGGGCAAGACCCAGGTCGATCTCGCTGGCTTCTTTGTCGAGCAGGGCTCGGTCGATCTCGAGCTTGTTGGTCGCCCCGCGATCCTCCGCCTGGCGGTAGCGGTCGTAGAGCAGGGTGGCAAGCTCGACGGACTTCCGGGCCTTATCCACGTTGAGCGTGCTGTCGGCCCGCATCCTCTGGAGTTCGAGCCGCGCGACTTCCTCTTCGTCTTCGCCCCGGACCAGGAGCTGGCCCTTCTTCACGGCATGGCCGCCGACGGCGAGAATCTCCAGCACGCGCGAGGACTGCGAGAACCCCATGACGGAGTCCTTCCAGGCGCGCGTGAACGACTTCTCGCCGCCGAATGAGGCGGCAAGGTCTGCGAAGGAGACGGCGGAAGTGCCCGGTGAACCGGACCGGCCCTCTTGAGGGCTTGCCGGGGACTTCGTTGCCGCGCTGGTTGGTTGGCCCGTCGGCTGCTCGGTATCCTGATGGACCCCGAACGCCAACCCGGCCGCTGGGCTCAGCACGCTCGCCGCTGCAACCACGGTCGCAAGCGCGAGCCGCCGAGGCACGCCTAGGCGGGTCTTCATGTCAGGACTATATACGAAGTTCTGGCTCAACCGATCCGGCATGCGGCCCCGGAATGCAAGATTCGCGACGGGCCTGGTTCCGTCGCCGCGGCGTCGAATCCCCCCAGCAGAAAGGGCGGCCAAAAGGGGGTGACGATCGCGCTATCCTTGAAGCCCCGAGCCGTGAAGCTGCTCGGCCGTGAAGGGGAAACGCCCCGGGACAATGAAACGTGACCCTTGGGCATGCCTGACCGGGCGAATTCCGAGCCCGGGATCTCCCAGCGACCCCATCCAAGCCCATAGTGGAGTACATCCGTGACCACGATCGCCAGCGCTCCCGCCTCCGTCCCGGCCCCTGGTTCAACCTCCGGATTGGCGGTTTCGGGGGGCACCCCGGTGTCGGCTCGGTTCGGGGGCAAGCCGGTGCCGTTCATGTCGACCGGGCTCGTACAGGCGGACATTGACCAGGCGACGGCGGTGCTCAAGTCGGGGATGCTCCGGGCCGCGAAGAAGTGCGAGGAGCTGGAGGCACGTTTCGGCGCGATGTCGGGCTCCAAGCACATGATGACGTGCGCAAACGGGACGTGTGCGCTGCAGCTCGCGTACGAGCCGCTGTTTGCCCCGGGGGATGAGATCCTGGTGCCGGCGTGGTCGTACATCGCGACGGTGAGCATGGTGGTGGCCAGGGGCTGCACGCCGGTGTTCGTGGATGCGCTGCCCGACACGCTCCAGATGGACATGAAGGACGCGGCGAAGAAGGTGACGAGCAAGACGCGGGGCATCGCCGCGACGCACCTGTACGGGACGCCGGTGGACATCGACGCGTGCGGAGCGCTTGCGGCGAGCAAGGGCCTGAAGGTCGTGTACGACTGCGCCCAGGCGCACCTGGCGACGTACAAGGGCAAGGGGATGGGCGCGTTCGGCGACGCGGTGACGTACTCGTTCTACGCGACCAAGAACCTGGGGACCGGCGAGGGCGGGGCGATCTCGTGCAACGACGACGGGCTGGCGCGGAAGATCAAGCTGCTGCGTTCGCACGGCGAGACGGACAAGTACCTGCACGAGTCGGTGGGTTACAACTACCGGATGAACGACATCACGGGCGCGATCGGGTGCTCGAAGCTCGACCGGCTGGAATCGCAGACGACCCAGCGGCAGAAGAACGCGTTGCGGTACGACAAGCTGCTGGGCGAGATCAATGCTCGGGTGTTCGGCGCGGCGGGAACGGGGCTTGTGCCGGCGAAGGTGACGCCGGGCGCGACCAGCGCGTACCACCTGTACACGGCGCTGGTGGATACGGCCGGGATCACGTGCTCGCGTGATGAGTTCTGCAAGGCGCTGGGAGCGGAGGGCGTGCCGACGGCGGTGCACTACCCGCGCTCGCTGCCGCAGCAGCCGGCGCTCTCGAAGTGGAACAAGAACGACTGCCCGGTGGCGGATTCGCTGTCCGCTCGGGTGCTGTGCCTGCCGATGCACCACGACCTGACGGATGAGCACTTCGCGCTGATCGCGGAGGCGATCGAGAAGGTGCTGAAGGCGTACAAGCGGTAACGCCCCGCGAGCACGTGGCGCATTTCCCGGTACAGTGCGCGAATGTCCCGACTGATCTTTCTTGCCGCGGCACTCCTCGGTGCAGCCGTCGTCTCGTGCGCGACCGACCAGCCCGGCGGCACGAACGGAACCGCCGTTCCAGCGTCACGCCCGTCGATCGACGCCAGTCACGCCTCGACGGCCCGACCGGATGTTACTTCCGCAGCGGATCGAACCGGAACTGAAGCGCTGCAAGACATCTCACCGCCCGTTCCGCTGGTGATCGGTGAATCGTTCACGATCGAGTCGCAGGTGCTGGGCGAGACGCGGCGGATCAATGTCTTCGAGCCGACGGTCTACGGCGAGAAGCTCACCGGTCCGCTTCCCGTGCTCTACATGCTCGACGGCGGCTTGAACGAGGACTTCCTGCACATCGCGGGGCTCGTGCAGGTGCTGGTGTGCAACGGCGGGATGCGACCGTTCCTGCTGGTGGGGATCGAGAACACGCAGCGGCGCCGCGACCTCACCGGGCCGACCGCCAGCGACGAGGATAAGAAAATCGCACCGGTCGTCGGCGGTTCGGAGGCGTTCAGGCGGTTTCTGGAAGATGAGCTCATGCCCGCGGTTCGCGACCGGTACACGACCACGGCCGAGTCCGCGATCATCGGTGAATCGCTCGCGGGGCTGTTCGTCGTCGAGACGTCCATCGTCGACCCCGGTCTGTTCACCACGTATATCGCGATCGACCCGAGCCTGTGGTGGAACAACGGGCACCTGTTTCGCGAGGCATCGGCGGGCAGGTCGCCCCGGCCCGAGCGTTCCACGTCGCTGTTCGTAGCGACGAGCCGTGATTCCCAGTTCGCGCCCGCGGCGAACGAACTGTGCCGGGCACTTTCCGCCGCCGGGGGCGGGAATCTGCGGGTGCAATACGTGCCGTTTGAGGATGAAACGCACGCGACGATCTACCACCCGGCGGCAACCCGGGCCCTGCGAGCGGTGTTCGGCGCTGAAGAAACCGGATCGCCACGCTGAATCGGCGCGAATCGTGGCTCGGGTCACGCGAGCCGGCCATCCGTCCACGCGTCACACTCATTCCTTGAACCACATTCGCCAAACTGGTAGTGTGCGTGGGATGCGATCGCCGGTCCGGCATGTGGCTGTCCTCTTGGTTTCCGCGGCCGGTGCGGCGGGCGCGGCGCTGTCGCTCGCGGGCGCGGGGCGGACTGAGCCGCCGCAACCTCATCAGGCGCCGCCGGTCAAGGCCGCCGAAGTCGAATCCAAAGTCGACGTCGCACAAGGCAATGTCGGCGGACACACCGACCTCGATCCCCTCGAAACGGACCTCAACCGCCGGATGACGAGCGACGTTCGTCCGCTCCTTGCCGCGTACTGCCTTGATTGCCACGCGGGAGAGGACGCCAAGGGCGGGATCGATCTGGACGCGGTCGCGTCGGTTCGCGACGCCCTGGCGATCGGCGGAGACCTGGACCTGGTGCGCGAGATGGTCGTGACCGGCGAGATGCCGCCCAGGGACAAGACGGGCAAGCCGCCGCTCCCGCGGCCCAGCGATCACGAGCGGCTGATCCTCCAGCAGTGGCTGGAGGCCGCGGCGAGTTACGTCCCGCCCGACGCCGAGCCCGATCCGGGCTGGTTCACGATCCACCGCCTCAACCGCAGCGAGTACCGCAACACGCTGCGCGATTTGCTCGGCGTCGATCCGGCCAAGGTCGACATCGCCGCCAAGCTGCCGCGGGACGACACCGGCTACGGCTTCGACAACATCGCCGATGTACTCACGGTCTCTCCGCTCGCGGTCGAGCAGTACCTCGACGCCGCGGAACGAGCGATCGAGATCGGCCTGGGCCCGGTGGTGACGATCGGTGATTCGCCCAGGCCGGTGCGCCCGCTCATCAGTCTCTCGGAGGGACGGCTGACCGGGCGCGGCGGGTTCTTTCTCTTCGCCAACGGCGCCGTGAACGGAGATATCGACTTCCCGGCCGCCGGCGAGTACATCATCCGCGTGGTCGCGTGGGAGACGCACGGCGGGGACGAGAACGCTCGGCTGAGCCTGCGGATCGACGACAAGGAAGTTGGCGACTTTTTCATCAGCGGGACCAGGGAGAAACCCGAGCAGGTCGAGAGTCGCGTCCGCGTGCGGGCGGGCGTGCGCCCGATCGCCGCTCACTTCACCAACGACTACTACGTGAAAGACAAGGCCGATCGCAACCTTGCGATCGAATCGATCACCGTTTCCGGGCCGATCAGCGCGGAATCGGTCGAACGCACGGCCGCGTGGGAGTCGATGTTCGGCGCGACGGCGGACGCCTCTCAAGTCACCGACGAGTCGCAGCGAGCCGGGGCGATTCTCGGCGGATTCGCGTCCCGGGCGTTCCGGCGGCCGGTGTCGGAGGATGAACGCGAGGCGCTCGCGGCGCTGTACTCCCGCGAACGCGAGCAGGGACGGGACTTTGAGCGGGCCGTTCGCACCGCGATGGCGGCGGTGCTGGTCTCCCCGAACTTCCTCTACCGATCGGTCGATTCGGCGGCGGTCGCGGATTCTCCGTCGATCTACCGGCTGAGCGGGTACGAACTGGCGTCGCGACTGTCGTATTTCCTGTGGAGCAGCATGCCCGACGACGAGCTGCTGCGGCTGGCGGCGGACGGGTCGCTCGTGCAGGATTCGGTGCTGGCGGGACAGGCTCGGCGGATGCTGGCGGACCCCAGGGCGGACGCGTTCATCGAGAACTTCTCGGGCCAGTGGCTCCAGCTTCGCACGCTTGACACTCTCGCGATGGACCGAGGCAAGTTCCCCGAGTACGACGAGGCGCTCAAGTCGGCGCTGGTGACCGAGGCTCGGATGTACTTCGGTGAAATCGTTCGCGGCGACCGGAGCGTGATGGAGCTCGTGTCGAGCGACTGGTCGGTGCTCAACGATCGCCTCGCGGCATACTACGGCGTCGCCGACGTCCCGGGCCCGGAGTTCCGTCGCGTCGCGCTCGGGCCGGCCTCGCCGCGCGGCGGCGTGTTGACCATGGGCGCGGTGCTGACGGTGACGAGCAACACGACGCGGACGAGCCCCGTCAAGCGCGGCCTGTACGTCCTCGACCAGATCCTCGGGGCGCCCCCACCGCCGCCGCCGGCGGACATCCCGCCGCTCGAACAGGCCGCGACGCTCGATCCCGAGGCCTCGCTGCGCGAGCGTCTGGCGGCGCACGTGGCGAACCCGACGTGCGCGGTGTGCCACAACCGGCTCGACCCGATCGGGCTGGCGCTCGAGAACTTCGACGCGATCGGCCGCTGGCGCGAGCAGGAGGGCGGCAAGCCGATCGACGCGACGGGGACCCTGCCCGGCGGGGTCCGCTTTGACGGCCCGGCCGAACTGAAGAAGATTCTGCTGGACCGCAGCGACGAATTCGTGCAGACTCTGGCGGGCAAGGTGCTGATGTACGCCGTCGGCCGCGGGCTCGAGCCGTTCGACCGTCCGGCGGTCCGGGCGATCGCTTCTCGGACGCGCGAGCAGGGTGACCGGTTCGGGGCGCTGGTGGAAGCGGTCGTTCTGAGCGACACGTTCCGGGCGTGCCGCGGAAGGGAGCAGGCGCGTGAGTAAGGGAGTCTCACGGAGAACGGTGCTGCGGGGGCTTGGCGTCACGATGGCGCTGCCGTGGCTCGAGGCGATGACCGGCCAGGTATCGATCGCTCGCGGGGCCGCGCCGATCGTCTCGGGTGCGGCGGGGGCGGCTCCCGCGCCGACACGGATGGCGTTCATCTTCATGCCCAACGGCGTGAATTACGAGTCGTGGGCACCGACCGGGGCGGGCGCTGAGTTTTCACTCTCTCCGACGCTCGAACCTCTCGCACCGCTTCGGAAACACTTCAGCGTCGTGACGGGGCTGACGCTTGACAAAGCGCGCGCCAATGGCGACGGCCCGGGCGACCACGCGCGGTCATCGGCGTCGTTCCTGACGGGACACCAGGCTCGGAAGACGGCGGGCAACGACATCCGCATCGGCGTGAGCGTGGACCAGTTCGCGGCGCGGCAGGTCGGTGGTCACACGCGGCTGCCGTCGATTGAGCTTGGCTGCGAGAACAGCCCGTCGGCGGGGAACTGCGATTCGGGGTACTCCTGCGCGTACACGTCGAACATCTCGTGGCGCGAGGCCGATGCGCCGATGCCGAAGATGGTGGACCCGTCGGTGGCGTTCGAGCGGCTCTTTGGAGACGCAACCCAGGCGGCGGCGCGGCAGGAGCGGTTGACGCGGCGCCAGAGCATCCTCGATTTCGTGCTCGACGATACCAAACGGCTCGAGCGCCGCCTCGGCGGGAGCGATCGCCGCAAGCTGGAGCAGTTTCAGACGTCGGTGCGCGAGGTCGAGCAGCGGGTGGAGCGGGCGCGGGCGGAATCGGGCGAGATCCGCCGACCGGAACTGCCGCCGCCCGATGGCGTGCCCGCGACGGCGCGCGACCACATCGACCTGATGTACGACCTCCTGCTGCTCGCGTTCCAGATGGACGTGACGCGCATCGGGACGCTGATGGTCGGTGTGGACGGCAGCAACCGGACGTTCCCGGAGATCGGCATCACGGAAGGCCACCACCACCTGTCCCATCACCAGAACAACCAGGAGATGATCGAGAAAATCCGCCTGATCGACCGCTTCCATGTCGAGCGCTTCGGCCGCTTCATGGAGAAGCTGGCGGCGACGCCCGACGGGGAAGGCACGCTCCTCGATCACTCGATGATCGTCTATGGAGGTGGCATCAGCGACGGCAACCGGCACAACCACGAGGACCTGCCGATCCTGGTGGCGGGCCGCGGCGGGGGCACGATCTACCCCGGCCGGCTCATCGCCACGCCACGCGAGACGCCGCTGTGCAACCTCTACGTGTCGCTGCTCGAGCGGATGGGGTGCGAGGTGGAGACCTTCGGCGACAGCACGGGGCGCGTCGAGTCGTTGACGGCGTAACGTCCGCAGCGGCCATCAGCGCGACGGCTGGGCTTCCGAGGGGCCGCCATTCGACGCCCGGAGTTTGTCCTGTGCCGCGCGGGCCGCCTCCGCCTGCACGCGGGCTTCGGCGAGGGCCTGGTCGGCTCGCATCTGGGATTCCCGGGCGAGCACCGCCTGCATCATGGCGATGTCCCGCGACCGCCGTGCCTCCATCCCCATACTCCACGCGACGCCGATCGCGGCGACGAGGGCGAGCGCCAGCAGGACGGTGACGGCAACGTGGATTCGCCTGGTCATGATCTGCTCCCGGAAAACGATCGCACGGCATTGCCGCGCGATCCGGTGCGGGTCGCCGAAACGTCGCCGGGCGAGCGCCGCGGCACGGTCGGGCGGGGTGCCGGATTCGACCAGCTCCTGCTCGAGCTGATCGAGGTGGAACGCGAGTTCCTCATCGATTTCACGCTGCGTGTGCGCGGGGTCGAGGCGCAGCGAATGGAAGAGACGGGTCATGCACCGGCCCCTTGCGCGCCGAGCACGCGCTGCACGGCCGCGGACAGACGCTCCCACTGATCGACCTCCTGCACCAGCCGTTTGCGGCCCGCGGAGGTGAGCTTGTAGAACCGGGCCCGGCGGCCGGTCTCGGTCGTGCGCCATTCGGATGCAAGGTCGCCCCGCTTCTGGAGCCGGTAGAGCGCCGGGTACAGCGAGCCTTCTTCGATCGTGAGGACTCCGCCCGAGCCGCGCTCGATCGCCCTCGCGATGGCGTAGCCGTGGCTTTCGGCTCGTTGGAGCGTCCGGAGGATCATGACGTCCAGGGTTCCCTGGAGAATGTCGGGATTGGAGGAGGGCTGAGAGGCCTTGCCGGGCATGGATACCTCGATCTTCTAGGTATTATGACGGGCGATACCTCGAATGTCAAGGGATAAGCGCGGGCACGCAGAGATCCCAGGGCCCAGGGCATCCGGGCCGCCGCGTTCGGGACGTTCGCGCACGCGCGGAGCCGGTGTCAATCCGCCGCGCCGCGATTGCGACGGATGATCGCGTCGATATTGGCTTTCGCACGACCAAGGGCCGTGCCGGCGTCGATCGTGCTCCGCTCGTTGAGGTACTCGTTGAGCATCCGCGAGATCTCCTCCTCGAGCTCGCTCTGGTACTCGCCGACGGGCACGAACGCGGGCGGACGGCCTGTGCGGGGATCGGGCGTGACGCCGTGGAGCAGCCACGCGGCCCGGTCCTGAAAATTGGAGGCTGGCATGGGGGCGACCTCGTACCCCCGCGACAGGTCCGACGGGTCCTTCAGGATGCCGGCGGTCTGACGGAAGGCCGGCGAGTTCATCGCCGAGAGATTCGCGGGAGGCGCGACGCGCAGCGTGTCCCAGTACTCGAGTGCCCGCGGTGTCGCGGTCAGCCAGCGGATCATCTCACGGGCCTCGTCGGGGTGGCCGGCGTGCGCACTGATGCCCCAGAGCACGCACCCGGACACGACGGCGGCCTTGGCCCCCAGGCGCTGCGGCCCGCGCGGGAGCGGAACGACCGCGTACTCAAGGTCGGGCGCGTTGCGGTCAAAGTCGGCGATGCGCCACGAGCCGTCGAGGAACATCGCGGTCCGGCCGCGGGCAAAGAGCACGTCCGGCCCGGTGCCCGAGAGGTAGCCCGAGAGCTGCGGGATAAAGCTCCCATCCTCCCGGGCGAGCGCTCGCAGGAACTCGAGGGCTTCAACGCCCGCGGGCGAGTTGATTCGGCAGGTCAGGCCGTCCGGCGCCCACAGCTCTCCGCCCGCCTGCACCAGGAGCGTCATGAACGGCCAGGACCACACGGCGAAGTCGATCCCTCGAACCTGGACTTCTCCGCTCTCGTCCCGCTGGGTGAGGGCCTTGGCGGCGGCTCGCAGGTCGTCCCACGTCCAGTCGGCGGACGGCTCGGTGATGGCCGCGCCGGGGTGGCGCTGGTTGTACTCGCGGAAGATCCTCTTGTTGTAGAAGAGGCCGTACTGGGCATTGTCCTGCGGGATGGCGTAGACGCCGCGTCCCTGCGGGCCGTCCACCACGATCAGGTCGCGCAGGTGCTGGGGGATTTCATCGAGCTCGGCGTCGGTCAGCTCGAGACGCTCGAGCATCCCGCGAGCCGCCATGCCGTGGTACTCGGTGATGCGCAGCCGCATGACATCCGCGCCCTTGCGGCGGGCATGCCACGCGTTGTACTTCATGATGATGTCGTCGGCGTAACGCTGGTAGTTGACGCGGACATCCGGGCGGACAGCCTCGAAACCCCTGGCGTAGCGGTCAAGGAACAGGCGATCCTCGAAGGGCATGCCCCAGACGGTGAACAGCAGCGTTTTCTTGCCGGAGACGGCGTCGGCACCCGGCCACAGCAGGACCCCCGCGGTGAGCACGGCGACCAGGACGGCGCAGATGGTCGATCCGCGCATCATGGTTGTTCACCGATCCATCGCGGCATCGACCCAGCGGCGTGCTTCGCGGCGCTCGGAGACGTTCCGCGGTACATGTCGGCGTACGGCGGCACGAGCAGGTCGGAGGAGGCGACCCCGTCGTGAGCGGCTTTGACGACGTCGATCCCGCCCAGCTGCGCCGCGATGATCTCCAGCAGGTCCGCGCCGAGGCGCTTCTGCCGGAGAACTCTCGCCGCGTGGAGGCAGGAACTCGCGTCGCCCCCCGCCATCACGATCAGCTCGATCTGGGGGAGATTGATCGGGAGCTGCGCGGCGCGAGCGTCCGCCACCGCCCGCACGACGCCTTTGAGCGACCGGCGGAGGTGCATCCCGAACACATCGGTGAGCGTGACTTCAAGCCCCAGGCGCCGCAGCCGGATCCAGGCCGGGAGCAGCGTCGCCACGCGCACGAGCGTGGACGCCGCCACGGGGCCCGCGACGCCGACCACGACCCAGTGGTACCAGGTCATGGTCATTCCTTGACTCCGGTCAATGCGATCCCGCGCACGAAGGAACGCTGGAACACGATGAAGACGAGGATCAGCGGTAGGGTGATCAGCGTGGCGGCGGCCATGCGCGTCGGCCAGCTCAGCACCAGGCGGCCGGTGGCGAGCTCGGCAACGCCGAGGGGGAGCGTCTTGGCGCTCGAGCTGTCGATCGCGATCAGCGGCCAGAAGAACGAGTTCCACGACCCCACGAATGTGAAGATCGCCAAGGCCGACACCGCCGGCCACACCGTCGGGCGGACCAGCAGCCAGAAGGCCTCGAAATCGGTCATGCCGTCGAGCCGGCCGGCTTCGAGGAGCGAATCGGGAACGGCCGCGATCGCCTGGCGCATGTAGAACACGCCGAACCCGCTCGCAAGGAACGGCACGACCAGCGCCTGCATGTTGTCGATGAATCCCAGCGAATCGGCGATCAGGTAGGCGAAGATGAACGACACCTGGATCGGGAGCATCATCGTGAGCAGCACGGTCGCGAACAGCCAGCGCCTCCCCGTGAACCGCAGCTTGGCGAACGCGAACCCCGCCAGCGCGTTGTAGAAGCCCGCGAGCACCGTCGTCAGCCCCGCGGCGATGAGCGAATTCGAGTAGTAGTCCCCGAGCCGCGCGCCGCGCAGCGCCTCGATGTAGTTGGACCACCTCCACGACCACGGCGGACCGCCGGGGAGGAAGGAGGTCGTGCCGCCGAGCGTCTCCTGATCGGTCTTGAGGGATGTCAGCACCATCCACACGAACGGGAGCAGCATCGAGGCCGCGAGGATATAGACCGCGGCGTGCACGGCGAGGCGAAAGAGAAGGCTCGGTCGTCGCATCGCGAGGGTTGAATGTACACGAGGCCGGGCGCGGGCGCGTGACAAACCGCGGCCCGCCATGAAAAAGCGGTCGGCAGGCGCCGACCGCTCGGGTGAATCAGGTTACGTGGAGGGGTTTACCAGCCGCCGCCGGTGGTTTCGTAGCCACCGTCGCCGCCGCCACCACCACCGCCGCCCCGGC
>JAJVHS010000011.1:52678-63058 GCA_022072615.1 Phycisphaerales bacterium | reverse complement strand
GGAGGCGCGTCGCCCGGCGCGGCGCCGTCCTGACGAGCCAGCGCGCCGCCGGGGACTTCGGGAGTTCCGGTCGATCCGTCGGCGGGCGCCGCGGAGGCCGCGGGCCTGCCCTCGGGGAACGCGGACTTGCACGGACCGGTGACGCGTGCGGCGAGGAGGAGCTGGTTGCCGGACGAGACGAACTCGCGGATCAGCTTGTCGGGGTCGGGCATGAAGCTGACGGTCGCGACGGGGATCATCATCGACTCGGTGGTCGTCTGGATGAGCGGCTGGACGGTGGTGCCCGCACCGGCCTTGGGCGTGAGCACGCCCGCGCTTGCCAGGAGCATGGACTGGAGGCCGCCGGTGACCGGGTCGGCCGAATCGAAGTTGCCGGTGGGCGAGCCGACGTTCATCCAGATGGGGTAGTTGACGGCTCGGGGGGCGTTCTGGTTGCCGGCGTTGACGCGGACGGCGGTCTTCATGTCGGCGGCGACCATCTCGGGCGTCATCGAGAGGCCCCAGGCTTCGAGGAGGCGCGGCAGCTCGGAGTTCTTGGGGATGCCCATGGCCTGCATGGGGTTGACGCCTGGCGGGACATCCATGTCGCAGAGCGGGTCGATGAAGAGGAGGACGCGCCCGCCCTTCATGACGAACTGGTCCACCGCGTACTGCGTCTGGTCGGACATGCGCTTGGGGTGGACGATCATGAGGACGGAGATGTCGGCGGGGATCTCGGCGGCGTCGGTCGGGACGGACTTGAGCTCGAAGAGCTCGTTGATCTGGCTGTGGATCTGCCAGGGCTGGGGCATCTGCCGCATCATCGGGTTGGGGGCGCCGCCGTCGAGCGGGAGCCACGACATGAGGCCGACGACTTTCTTCTTGGGATTCGAGAGCAGGTAGACGAGGCGCGAGACGTCGTACTCGAGGAACTCCTCCTTGGTGGGATCGAAGAAGGGGATGACCTGCTGGCGATCGGTGACGTCGGTGCCGACGAGGCCGAAGTAGAGGCGGTCGTTGCCGCGGCCGGTGGGGACGCCGATGAGGCCGGCGGCGGCGGCGGCGTCCTCGGCGGTGGAGAACGGCTCGGGATCGATGACCTCGACGCGGATCTTGCCGCCGGAGACGGCGGAGTACTCGCGGAGGAGCTCCTGGACGCGGAGGCCGTAAGTCTTGTACTGGGGCAGGTCGTTGGCCTGCTTCTCGGAGAAGTAGAGGCGGAGGGTGACGGGCTCGTCGAGGGACCTGGCGATGTTCCTGGAGCCCTGCGAGAGGGTGTAGAGCTTGTTGGAGGTGAGGTCGAGGCGCGCGCCGCGGAGCGTCTGGGTCGAGACGATGTTGACGGCGATGAACGCCACGAAGACGGCGAGCAGCGCGACGAGGGATGTCAATGCCTTGTTCATGTTCAGTCACCGGTAAGACTTGAACGCGGAGGTCGCGGAGGCCGCGGAGGGTAAAGACCGGGGAAGGGCCCGTCCGGGCGTGCCTGTCGTGGTTTCTCGGCGTTCTCTGCGCACTCTGCGTTCGATCGTTTCGTTTATGCCTTCTTCTGCTCGATCACCACCGCGTTGGCGAACAGGAACACCGCGATCAGCGACCCGAAGAAGACCAGGTCGCGCAGGTCGATGACGCCGCGGCTGATGGCGTCGAAGTGGGTCAGGAAGCTGAAGCCCGCGACGGCGTCGAGCACCGCCTGCGGCGCCCAGGCACTGAAGAAGCCCATCACCGGCGGGTAGCCGCTGATCAACAGGCCGAAGCACAGCACGACCGTCACGACGAAGGCGATGACCTGGTTCTTGGTGAGGGCCGACACGCAGCTCCCCACCGCGAGGAACCCCCCCGCCATCAGCAGGCTGCCGACGTAGCTGGCGAGGATCACGCCGTTGTCGGGGTCGCCGAGCACGTTGACGGTGATCCAGATGGGGAAGGTGAGCGCGAGGGCCACGCCCGCGAACGCCCACGCCGCCAGGAACTTGCCGGTGACGGCGGCGGCCATGGGAACGGGGAGGGTCATGAGCAGCTCGATCGTGCCCTGCTTGCGCTCCTCGGCCCACAGACGCATGGAGATCGCGGGGATGAGGAACAGGTAGAGCCAGGGGTGGAAGTCAAAGAACGGGCGGAGGTCCGCCTGTCCGCGATCGAAGAAGTTGCCGAGCTGGAACGTGAACACGCCGGTGACGAACAGGAAGATCACGATGAAGACGTACGCCACGGGCGTGGCGAAGTAGCCGCCGAGCTCGCGCTTGAAGATCGCCAGGGTCCTGCTCATCGTGCCCCTCCCCCGCCGCCGGCGGTGATCGTCCTGAACACTTCATCCAGACGGCCGCCTTCGACGCGGAGCTCGTCGACCGCCCAGCCCTTGGCCCGGGCGTGTCGGCTGACTTCCTCGACGACGGTTCGCCCGCGCTTGGGGATGACGGTGAAGCTCGCCCGGCCGCTCGCGGAGCCGGCGTCCTCGACTTCGTCGACGCCGGGCAGGCGGGCGATCTCGTCGCGCACCGCGCCGGGCTGGGAGACCGCGGCGATGGTGATGGCGACGGCGTTGTAGTACCTGGAGCGAGACCGGAGCTGGTCGGGCGTGCCGTCGGCGACGATCGACCCGCGGTTGATGACGATGGCCCGGGTGCAGACGGCGTCGACTTCCTCGAGGATGTGGGTGGAGAGGATGATGGCCTTGCGGGCGGCCATGCTCTGGATGAGGGCCCGGACCTCGTGCTTCTGGTTGGGATCGAGGCCGTCGGTGGGCTCGTCCATGATGAGGACGTCGGGATCGTGGAGGACGGCCTGGGCGAGCCCGACGCGGCGCTTGTAGCCCTTGCTGAGGGTCTCGATGCTCTGGTGCATGACGCCCTCGAGGTGCACCATCGCGGCGACCTCGTCGATGCGGGCCTTGCGCTTCTCGGCGGGGATGCCGCGCACCTCGGCGATGAACCGCAGGAAGCCCGCGGGCGTCATGTCGGGGTAGGCCGGCGCGCCCTCGGGCAGGTAGCCGACTTTTTCTTTCACCGCGAGGGCGTCGGAGGTGACGTCGTGGCCGCAGACGATGGCGGTGCCCTCGGTGGGCGTGAGGAAGCCGGTGATCATCTTCATGGTGGTCGATTTGCCGGCGCCGTTGGGCCCGAGGAAACCGAGCACCTCGCCGCGTTCGACCTTGAAGGACACGCCCGCGACCGCTGTAAAGGGTCCGAACCGCTTGACCAGATTCCGGGTTTCAATCATGCAGTCACCCCGTCGTCGCTCGCCACGGGCCGCCGGCGGCGTGCCCGGTCGGCGTGCGTCCGTCAAACCCTCACTGTACCCGAACCACCCCCGCGATGGCCGCCGCAACGAGAATTGATGCTGCCGCGCGGCCGGCCCGTCATCAGGCCGGGGTCCATTTTTCCTCGGTCGGGTCGGGTTTGCCAGTCGGGTCGACGGCGAAGCGCGCGGCCGTGGGAGAACGCCGGGCGGCCGGGGCTGGCGCAGTATGCCGGACGAACGGGCGCGTCGGGCGCGGGGGCGGTGGATCGCGCCGATCGGTCGCCCCGGGGCGGGGCGTGGTCGGCGCCGGCAGTACACTCCCCGCGATGACCCGTGCTCGAAGCGACCGGCGACTGGGCCCGGTGAAGCGTGCGCCGCGGGCTCCGGGCCCGTCGGGGCAGGGAGCGGCGACGCTCGACATTCACGTGGGCGACAACCTGCCGATCCTGCGCACGTTCGCGGACGAGTCGTTCGAACTCATCTACATCGACCCGCCCTTCAACACCGGGCGGGCGCAGGCCAGGACGCAGCTCCGGACCGTGGTCGATCCCGAGGGCGACCGCACCGGGTTTGCCGGGCGGAGGTTCCGAACGGTGCGGTTGGGGTCGCGATCGTTTGATGACCTGTTCGACGATTACCTTGCGTTTCTCGAGCCGCGACTGGTCGAGGCGCACCGGCTGCTGACGCGGACGGGGAGCTTCTTCCTGCACCTGGACTTCCGCGAGGTGCACTACGCGAAGGTGCTGCTCGACCAGATCTTCGGGCGCGGGTGCTTCATCAACGAGATCATCTGGGCGTATGACTACGGGGCCCGGGCGACGCGGCGATGGTCGCCCAAGCACGACACGATTCTGTGGTATGCGCGCGATCCCGAGCGGTACACGTTCCGGTACGAGGACATCGATCGCATCCCGTACATGGCGCCGAAGCTGGTGGGCCCGGAGAAGGCCGCTCGGGGCAAGACGCCGACGGACACGTGGTGGAACACGATCGTGAGCCCGACGGGGAAAGAGAAGACGGGGTACCCGACGCAGAAGCCGCTGGCAATTCTGGAAAGGATCATCCGGGTGCACACCAACCCGGGCGAGCGGGTGCTCGATTTCTTCGCGGGGAGCGGGACGACGGGCGAGGCGGCGGTGCGGCTGGGTCGGAGCGCGGTGCTGATCGATGAGAACCCGCAGGCGGCGGAGGTGATGGCAAAGCGGCTCGGGTTTGCGAACCCGGCGTGGCACGGTCTTGACAAGGAGTGAGGCTCGGTCGCTGTCTGCTGTCTGCTGTCTGCTGTCTGGTTATTCTCCCGTCATGTCATCATCACCGAGCGAATCGTTGTTCTCGGCCGACACGCTCGACGCGCTCCGGGCGGCGATCGCGGAGGCTCGGGCTTCGGGTGATGAGGCGAGCGTGCGGGCGTGCTCGGGTATCGAGGAGGCGGTGGCCGCGTGCGACGCGGGCGAGCGGGAGAAGGCCGCGGCGATCTTTGATCGCGTGCTGCCCGGGACGAGCGACCTGCGGCTGATCTTCGCGGGCTACCAGTTTGCATTTCGCACCGGCGATCAGGGCACGGCGGAGAAGCTCATCCAGCGGCGGCTGGAGCTGGCGGGTCGGGACTCGGCGGATGAGGCCCGGGCGTGGAACAACTACGGGCTGCTCGAGCACTTCCGCGGCAATCAGCAGGAGGCCGAGCGGATGCTGCGGCGCGCGCTCGAGATCGACGAGCGGATCGGGTGTCTCGAGGGCGTGGCGAGGGATCTGGGCAACCTGGCGCTGATCCCGGAGTCGCAGGGCGATCTTGATACGGCCGAGAGGCTCACGCGCGAGTCGCTCGCGGTGGCCGAGCGGGCCGGTTACAAGCCGGTGATCGCGAGAAAGCTGTGCAACCTGGGCGAGATCGCGATGGCGAGGGGAAGGCCGGCCGAAGCCCGTGAGCTGTTCATCCGAGCACGAGCAGCGTTCGAAGCTTTGGGGATTGAGAAGTACAGGCTGCTATGCGAGCAGCACCTGGGTGAGCTCGATCGGCGCGAGACGCAGGGCACGGAGTGAAGCACGCTCACCGTCGGCCAGGCCTATCTGCCGCTCGCCGGGCCGCTGATGCGGAAACAGTGCCCATCAGGATGGCGGATGAGGCACTCCCGCACGCCCCACGGCTCATCGACGGGCGGGCGGACGACCTGCACGCCCGCGGCGAGGCACTGGGTGTGCGCGGCGTCGACGTCGGCGACCCACCAGCTCATCCACACCGCGCCGAAGTTGTCGTGGTGGGCGACGGGGGGCGTGTCGGGGTCGCGTTTGCCCTGACCGTCCTTGCAGAGGAAGATGAGCGGGCCTTCGCCTTCGGCGGCGGTGTTGGCGCAGACACTGGCGAAGTGGGCGGGTCCGGCCGCGTTCTCGAGCGCGGCGTGGTCGATCATGCCGCCCGAGTTCCAGGTGAACCCGCGGTGCCAGCCGAGTGCCTCGAACCAGCGGATGGACGCGGGCACGTCGGAGACGTTCAGGATCGGCGTGAGGGCGCTGACTTTCATGCGGGGACGATCTCAGGGGCCCTGCAGGTTCGCCCAGGGGTTGGTCGAGGTGAGCGCCGCGCCGAACGGGCCGAAATCGTTGGAGGGGAAGATGTCGTAGTTGACGGTGTTGCCGCGGGCGCTGTTGCGCACGACCACGTTGCTGTTGGTCGCGCTGCCGGCCCGGATCCCGACCCCGCACAAGTCCACGTGGTTGGCCTCGATCCGCCCGTAGTTGCCGGTGACGAGGATCCCGACCGCCGGCGAGCCGAGGTAGACGTTGTTGACGTGGTTGGCGACGATGAACGTTTCGCCGGCGGCGGAGATGCCGACATTGACGTTGCCGTAGAGGCTGCATTCGCGGACGGCGGTGCCGGTGCCGGCCAGGATGCCGCCCGAGGAGGCGTTTGACGTCGTCCCGTTGGCGTTCACGCGGCAGCGCTCGATGTTGCAGTCGTACATGGTGTAAATGCCGTAGTTGCTCGACGACGAGGCCACGGTCGCGTTGGACGCGACGATGCAGTCGGCGACGCGGGAGCCGTCGGCGACGGAGACCCCGCCGCCGCCGTTGCTGCGAACAACACAGTCGGAGACGGTCGAGCTGTCGCCGGCCACGATCCCGTACGCGCCCCCGGAGCCGTTGGAATCAACCACGCACTGCTCGATCAGTGCTCGCGGGCCGCCGGAAATGCCCCGCTGGCCGTTGAAGGACGCGGTGACCCCGCGGGCCGTGGAGGCCTCCACGCCGTTGCCGGGCCAGTTGCTCACGGTGCCGTTGAGAACCGTGATGCGGCTCCCCAGCGCGTTGTTGATGCCGTCCGTGGCGCCGGACACGCCCCTCAGCGTGAACCCGTTCAGGTCGATGGTCACGGGGTCGGGAGTTTCAACGCTGATGCCTGCCTTGCCGGTCGCGCCGAGCACGTTGGCGGTCAGGTAGTAGCTGCCGCCCTGCGAGATGCGGTACACGGCGGTGGCGGTGCCGGGGGTGTTGGTCGAGCTGATGGCGATCCTGGGCTCCACATCGCTCAACGTCTTGTGCGTCGGCGCCACGGGGCCCGCGGGCGGATCGAGGGGACCGGCGGTCACACGCGAGATGACAACCCCGGCGGTCACGCACGCGGACGCGAACACCACCGCCGAGCCGACGCTGATCGAACGTGCCATGAACGGAATCTCCCTTTCCCCGGGCATCACGCCGAGATGGACCAGATTCTGTCACACTGCCGCGATTCGGGCAAGACGAATCGCAGCGGCGAATCGCCGGCAGCGTTGGTCGTTGCGGGCGCCGCGATGATCACGTGTTCGGGGCGGCGGCCGGACTGGCGTGGAGCGTGCGGGCCGCACGGGGACCGGCGGCGGCGCGTGGGCGAACCGGGCGGAGGTGGAGATCGGTGTCCGCGGGCGGATCGTCTAGGCGACCTGGGTGGCGCGGGTGCGGATCCCGTCGATCAGGCCGCGGACTTCGGCGGCCATGCGCGAGTTGGGGAACTGCTGGATGATCCGCTCGCCGACGAGGGCGGCGTCGCGCCAGCGGCGGTCCTGGACGGCGAGCTTGAACTGCGCGCCGAGGTTCTCGCGCGCCTTGCCGATGACGCCCCGGGCCACTTCGCGGAAGGGCGCGGCCTGGGACTCGGTGAGGTACTGGTCGAGTTCCTGGAGGATGCGCATCGCCTCGTCGACGCGGTCTTCCTGCGCGGCGACGAGGAAGGCTCGTTCGAGTTCCTGGACGTAGGCGTCGCGGGCGGTCTGGACGCGGTGGGACAGGGCGTCGACGCGCGTGGATTCGGGGTACAGGCGCTTGATGCGGGCGGCCTCGGCCGCGGCATCATCCCAGCGCCGCTGGATGATGAGCCCGTCGAGCATGGAGATCGCCTCGGCGACCTTGCGGTCGACGGTCTGGCGGCGGGCCGCGTCGATGCGCGTCCGGAACTCCTCGGCCTCGGCTCGGTAGCCGAAGCGGTTGGCGAGCTCGGAGACAAGGACCGACGCGGCCTCCCAGTCCTCGGCGCCGATGTCTTCCTCGATGGCTCGGCAGAGCATCTGGCGTTCCTGCTTGCGGTAGATGACGCGGCGGGCGTCGTCGGAGAGGGCGGAGTGATCGAGCACGCGCGAGAGGCCCTCGACGACGCCGTTCATGCGGTTGAGGCCGATGACGCGGTAGATCGACAGGAGGACCAGCGAGATGGGCAGGGTCACGATGGAGGCGACGAGGCCCGCGAGCCCGAAGGTGATCATGGCGTGGCGCTGGCTGGTGGTGGAGAGCACGGCAATCAGGCCCCCGTGCTCCTCAATGTTGGCGGGGACGGCGACCGGGCGGAGGCCCATGGCGAGGGTCGCGGCGGAAACGCCGAGCGCCAGCCCATAGGCGATCCCCACCCACATCCGAGCGGCCCGGATGCGGGCTTCGTGCTCGGCGACCCAGCGACCCTGTCCATCCTGCATGAGCGAGGTCTCCACGTATTGCCTGCCCACCACGGCGTGCCGACCGGCGGGTGCCGGAGCACGATGGCAGTGTACCTACGATCCGGCATGACGGATTCTGCGGAAAAGGCCTCGGATCAGCAGACGATTCCGGCCGATGCGCGGTCACCGGGCGGCCGGGCGGGGGAGGCAGAGCTTTTTGTTCGGGGTTATGCCCTGGGCCCGTGGCAGACGAATTCGTACGTCATCGGCGACGAGGGCACGAAGGAATGCTGGATCGTGGACCCGAGCTTCGGCCCGTCGCCGGTGCTGCGGCTGGTGGCGGAGCGCGGGCTGACGCCGCGGGCGATCGTGCTGACGCATACGCACGTCGATCACATCGGGGGGATCGCGGAGGTGCTCAAGCAGCACCCGGGGCTGCCGATTTGGGTGCACCGGGCCGAGGCGGGCTGGCTCGGCAACCCGCTCCTGAACCTGAGCGACGGGGCGGGGATGCGGGTAACGGCGCCGGATGCGAGCCGGCTGCTGAACGACGGGGATGAGCTGCGGCTCGGCGGGCAGACGTGGCGGGTGCTGCACACGCCCGGGCACTCGCCGGGGGGCGTGACGCTGCACCACGAGCCGTCCGGGACGGCGCTGGTCGGGGACACGCTGTTCGCGGGATCGATCGGCCGGACGGACCTGCCGGGCGGGGATTATGAGACGCTCGAGCGGTCGATCCGGACCCGGCTGTACGGCCTTCCGGACCGGACGCGGTGCCTGCCCGGGCACGGCCCGGCGACGACGATCGGGGACGAAAAGCGGTACAACCCCTTCGTTCCCGGCTGAAAAAGCCGCCTTTGTTGCCGGCCGGTCCCGGTGGCAACACCTGGAGAGATCGAGACTTGTGTCGAATCTGCGCGGCCCGTGCAGAAATTTCCGTCTGCGCGGTTGCAGTTCGCGGTTCCTGTGGCACCTTCTGGGTGTCAGCACGAACGACCGGACAGACGGGAACGACTGAACGGTGATTCGAGCAACGGGAAACCGACGCTCAGCAGCCTCTTGTCTCTCTCCTCCTGTAACTCGCCGCGGGCGGAAACACGCGACGAGTTTTCGAGACCGGCTCCTCACGGGGAACCAGGCCTCCGCAAGCTCTTGTCTCTCTCCTCCTGTAACTCGCCGCGGGCGGAAACACGCGACGAGTTTTTCGAGACCGGCTCCCCACGGGGAACTAGGCCTCCGCAAGCTCTTGTCTCTCTCCTCCTGTAACTCGCCGCGGGCGGAAACACGCGTCGAGTTTTCGATCAAGACCCGAACAGGTTGCGATCACGATTGTCCCTCTCCTCCTATAGCTCGCCGCGGGCGGAAACACGCGACGAGCTTTCTTCTTTGGCTGGCGGCCTGACTCGCCTGGCCGAGGATCCTGACCAGACCGCTTGAACTCGCCCCCCTGATCCATGATGTTTCGGGGGCGGCGAGTTTTTCGCATTTTCGTAACCCATTGGAATTCAAGCGGTTGCGAACTGCCGCAGCGGGTCCAAGAAAAATTTGAGCGTGGCGTGGAACCGCGGGGCCCGTTGGTGCGGATAGCTCTCTGTACCGCCCTCGATGACCTGCGGACACGCGGGACTCGGGATTACAAGGGGAAGCTGGGAAACCGGGTTCTCCGACAAGTCTTGTCCCCTCCTCCTATCACTCGACCGCGGGCGGAAACACGCGGTCGAGTGTTTTTTTGGCCTGAAAGGCACTGGGCACTGGGCACTGGGCACTGGGCACTGGGCACTGGGCACTGGGCACTGGGCACTGGGCACTGGGCACTGGGCACTGGGCACTGGGCACTGGGCCTTCGGCCGACCTCCCGGCACTGCCAGACCTTTCGCGGCGCAGGCTTGGTTCGTCCGATTGAGCGGTACACCCGCCGATCGGAGGACGAGCGACGCCCCCCACCACTCACAACCTGGCGATCGATGACGGCGTGACGGTGCTCGCATTGGCCGACGCTGTCGGTTCGGCTCGGTCGGCGCCGCTCGGGGTTTGGGACTGGGTCGTTCTGGGCGGGTATTTCGCGCTGCTGATCGGGCTGGGGGTGTGGCTGGCGAGGCGGGCGAGGCGGACGGACAGCGCGGGGTATTTCAAGGGCGGCGGGCACATGCCGGTGTGGGCGGTGGCGCTGTCGTTTGTCGCGACGGCGCAGTCGGCGGCGACGGTGCTCGGGGCGCCCGAGGATGCGTACAACGGCGACCTGACGTACCTCTCGACGAAC
>JAJVHS010000011.1:27724-52668 GCA_022072615.1 Phycisphaerales bacterium | reverse complement strand
GGGGGCGTGCTGGCGGCAATCGTGCTCGCGCGGTTCTTCATCCCGGCGTACTACCGGCTGGGCGTGACGACGCCGTACCAGCTTCTCGAGCATCGGTTCGGCCCGGGCGCGAAGATCGCGACCAGCGCGATGTACATGCTCGGGCGGGTGTTCGCGAGCGGGGCGCGGGTGTTCGTGGGGTCGATCCCGGTGGCGATCGCGATCTTCGGGGTGCAGGAAGGGAAGGTCGATTCGACGCACCTGGCGGTCGCGATCGTCGTGTTCATGGCGTTCGGGGCGGTGTTCACGCTCGCGGGCGGGCTGACGAGCGTGATCTGGACGGACGTGGTGCAGGTGGCGGTGTACATCGGCGGGGCGCTGGTGCTGGTGGTGGCGCTGTGGCGTGGGATCGGAGCGGAACTGGGCGCGGTGGTGGATGCGGTGAGCAACGGCGGCCCGGGCGGGGGATCGAAGCTGCGGGTGCTGACGCTGGGGCTGGATACGTCGACGACACCGCTGCTCGCGCAGCCGTTCACGCTGATCACGGCGTGCACGGGGTGGCTGCTGCTCCTCTTGGCGGCGTACGGAACGGACCAGGACCTGGTGCAGCGGCTGCTGGCGACGGAGAATGCTCGGAAGGGCGCGTGGTCGATCATCACGGGCGTCCTGATGGGGATCCCGGCGGTGGCCGTGTTCGCGCTGATCGGCGTGCTGCTGTGGGTGTACTACCAGTGCCCGGGGCTGACGGGCCGGGCCGAGCCGGCGTACCTGAAGGGCGACAGCGGCGAGGTGCTGCTGAAGTTCGCGCTGCACGAGACGCCGGCGGGGCTGGCGGGGCTGGTGATCGCGGGGGTGATGGCGGCGGGCCCGGCAGGGATCAACTCATCGCTCAACTCGATGGCGTCGACGTTCGTGACGGACCTGTACAAGCCGCTGCGGCCGGGGCGCGCGGACGGCCATTACGTGTCGGTGGGCCGGTGGGCGACGGCTGGCTGGGCGGTGGTGCTCGGCGGCTTTGCGCTGGTGTGCATCGCGTGGAAGGACGCGAACAACGAGGCGATCCTGCCGTTCGTTCTCGGGGTGATGGGGTTTGCGTACTCGGGGATGCTGGCGGTGTTCGTGACGGCGCTGTTCACGGGGCTCGGGTCGACGCGTTCGGCGATCGCGGCACTGATCACGGGGTTTGTCGTGATGACGCTGCTCCAGCCGGCGGTGATGGGGTGGTGGTGGCGATGGGAGAAGCCGCCGGTGATCGCGGTGCCGTGGCGGATGGTGATCGGGACGGCGGTCGCGATGGTCGTGGCGGTGATGGGGAAGGGCACCGGGGCGGTTCCGGCGGGTCGGGACGCGGGCGAATCGAAGAAATCGTGACATCCGCCGCGGTCGGGTGACGCATGGACGGGGTTGGCGGAGCCGGGGACGTGTCGCGGCGGGTTCCTCGTGCGTGCTCGAGGCCAACAGTTAGAGGGACGTTCACCTGTGCGGGTCGGTCCGCCTTCGCGGTCTAGAGAGGAAGGAACCTTTGGCGGGGCTCGGGCTGTCTTGGTCGCTGCCCGCGGAAGGTCCGATTCAATCTGACCTTCTCCGTATCTCAAGATCCGGGTCTCGAACTGGACGCTCGTCCTGCCAACCCGAACACCTGCTGGTGCAAGGAGCCGCTCGTCATGCCACACGCTTTTGAGTCGATGAGTCACCGGTCCACGGTTGCGACGGCGCTGCGCCGTTCCGCGGGCCGGCCCTGGTCGCGCGCCCATCTGGACCGTCTGGAGCAGCGGACGATGCTGACCGGGGACGGGTTCGAGCGTTTCGACCTGCCGGCGGACGATGGATCGAGCGCGGTGGTGGTGGGTGACTTCAACGGCGACGGCATGATGGACGTGGCGACCGCCAACGCGGCGGCGGGGACGCTGTCGGTGATGCTCAATTCGCCGGTGGGGTTTGAGGACACGGTGAACTACGAGGTTGGCGGGACGCCCTCGACGCTGGCGCTGCCCGACATCAACGAGGACAACACGCCGGACTTGGTGACGTTCGACTCGGAGGGTGTTCGGCTGATCGCGATGACCAACAACGGGTCGGGCGAGTTCGCCGATCACGGGTCGATCCCGCTGCCGGCGGGCGCGACGTACGCGACGGTGGCGCACCTGAACCGCGACGGCAGCATGGAGGTCATCGCGAGCTTCGCCGCCGAGGACATGGTCCGGGTGTACTACATCGTGGACACCGGCAACCCCGAGGCGCCGACCGGGATCGAGCTGAAGGACGAGTACGTGGTGGGTGACGGCCCCGTCACGGTGACGGTGGGCGACGTGAACGGCGACGGGGCGGAGGACCTGGTCACGGCCAACCCCGCCGGGTCGTCGATCTCGGTGCTGATGAACGTGAAGGCGCAGCTCTCGACGGGCGACCTGGTCGGAAGGGTGTACAAGGACCTTGTCGGCCGGTTCCCGACCGAGCAGGAGATGAGCGACGGGATCGCGATGGTCGAGGCGAACGCGGGCAGCGCGGGGACGCTGGCGGAGATGCTCGTGAACAGCGAGGCCTTCGTGGACCAGCAGATCCGCCAGACGTTCACGCGGGTGATGTGGCGCGACCCCTCCGATCAGGAAATGCAGACGCTCGGCGGTCTGTACGCGCAGAAGGGCCACCTGCAGGACGTGGTCGAGTCCCTGCTGTCGTCGGACGAGTACTTCGAGTCGCGGGCGTCGAGCGACCTCGAGAAGTTCGTGCACCTGGTCTACGCCGACGGCGTGGGACGTCCGATCGACGCGCACCGGATGGCCGAGTGGCTCGCGAAGTTCGACGCGGGGATGACGCGGCCGCAGTTCGTGGCGGCGGTCGTGGAATCCGAGGACTACCAGCGGTCGACGCTGCGCGGCCTGGCGGACCGGTTCCTGCACCGGCAGCTCACCGAAGATGAGCTGGAAACACTGTTCGGGGACCTGTTCGATGACCACGGCGGCGACGGGGACAGCAGCGGCAGTGGCGGGGACGGTGGCGGGGACGGTCACTCGGACGACGACGACGACGGGGACAACAGCGGGAGCGGGGGCGGCGGCGACGACGATGATGACGACAGCGATGACGATGATGGCCGGTTCAGCATCGCGGCCGCCATCGCACGGGTCGTCGGGTCCGAGGCGTACCTGAAGGTCATGAGCGGCGGGACGGGTCACTTCGGCGCGGCGGTGACCACGACGGTGGGTGCAGGGCCGTCGAGCGTGGCCATCAACGAGGTGAACGGGGACGGCAAGCGCGACCTGGTGGTCGCGAACACGGGCGCGGACACGGTGTCGATCCTGCTGGGCAAGGGCGACGGCGTATTCGAGGCCGGTCCGGTGGTGAACGTGGGCGACCAGCCGGTGCACACGTTCGGGTTCTTCAAGCCCGAGCGCGGGTTCATGCTCGCGTCGGTGAACCGCGGCGACGACACGGTGAGCGGCCACCTGGTGCGTCCGGACGGGACGGTGGACCTGAAGAACGTGATCCGGGTCGGCGACCAGCCGTCGTGGGCGGCGCCGGGGATCTTCTCATCGAGCGGCCATGACGGGATGGCGGTCGCCAACGCGGGCGATGGGACGGTCACGATCATCACGTTCGACGACGACGACCACGGCGGCGATTCGGGCGGCGGGGACGGCGGTTCGAGCGACGACGGGTACGAGGACGTCGCGGTGCCCGACAAGCCGGACCTCCACGAGTCCAGCGACCTTGGCGACAGCCACAGCGACAACATCACGCGGCTGAACAACTCCGCGGGCCGGTGGCTGAAGTTCAAGGTGTCGGGCGTCGAGAAGGGCGTGTTCGTGAACCTGTTCGTCGACGGCATCCGGGTCGGCAACGAGCTGGTGCGCAGCGCCGAGGGCTTCGTCTTCATCAAGACCGACGGCTTCACGGTGCTCGCCGACGGCGAGCACAAGGTGACGGCGACCGTCACCGACGGCGGCCGCGAGGGCCGTCACTCCGAGGCGCTGACGATCATCGTCAAGACGCCGCGGGTCGAGGTGAACAACACGGATCCCAACGAGCCGACCAACAACGACGGGAAGCGTGCCCGGGCTCGCGTGGACGAGATGGGGCGTCCGATCGTGACGATCGAGGACGACGACGGCGGGATGACCGAGTACAACCTGCACGACCTGTTCGACGACTCGCCGTCGATCGACGGCGACCTGGTGGTCATGGACGAGGTGAAGCACCGGTACGGCCAGGGCGCCGGGGCGCACGTGCGTCGCTACGCGGCGGGCCAGAGCAGCCAGGGCCTGCTGCTGTACTACAACAACGACGACGGAAGCTGGGGCCAGCGCAACCTGACGGCGGACATCGCGGGCGCCGAGGCGTTCGCGTCCGACGACCTGGACGTGCTCACCACGCCGTGGGGCAACAGCAACATCTTCGGCAAGAACGGCGAGAACGAGCTGGTCGCGTACTGGCAGGACGGGTCGGAGGGCGACGAGGGCTTCAACTGGCACTTCGTCAACCTGGGCGAGCACCTGTCGCAGACGGGCCAGCAGCAGCCCGGATGGAACGGGGACATCGAGTCGTACTCGGTGCCGTGGGGCGGGATGAACGTGATCGCGGTGGACGCCAACGGCGACGTGACGGCCGTGTGGTGGGCGCCGGGGCTCGACCACTGGGTGTACAGCAACCTGTCGGAGATCACCGGCGCCGAGAAGCTGGTGGGGACGGTGAGCGTGTCGGTGACGCCGTGGGGCGGCGTGAACGTGCTGGGCACCAACGCGCTGGGCCACACCATCGCGCTGTGGTGGGCGCCGGGGTACGAGTGGCAGGTGACCAACATGACGCTGCTGGCCAACGCGCCGGATTACGCGGCGGGGTCGGCGTCGTCGTTCAGCTCGATCGCGGGCGACATCGTCGTGGCCGGGCTGACGGAGGCGGGCAACGTGGCCATCTTCCGCTGGACGCTCGACGACCAGGCCTGGAACGTGACCGAGATCACGCCGCCGACCGACGTGACCAGCGAGCTGGTCGGCCAGCTGACGGGCTACGCGAACATGAACTCCGAGCTGTTCGTGCTCGGCAACAACGTGGACGGCGAGGTCGTCCAGTTCGCGTTCGACGCGGCGTCGGACGAGTGGAACGTGTCGGTGCTTTGAGTTCAACCGGGTGAGGTGAACGTGCGACGGGCTCGAAAGGGCCCGTCGTTTTCTTTTTGCGAACCTCGTGCTCGCACTAGTGCGGGCGTGGGAGCGGCGCTTGTACACTCGGCGCGCATGGCCGGGCCGGGGGACATCGTGCAAGCGGGCGGCGACGGCGTGGACTCGCCGGGCGCGGAGTCGGCGCTCGCGGGGGATCGAGTGCCGGCGTCGGGTCTCACCGGGCCGGCGCTGTGGATCGCGATCGGCGTCGTGCTCGGGGGGTCGGTGTGCGGGTCGCTGATGGCGTACTTCCGGCAGGCGCCGCTGGGTGTCGTCTCGCAGCGAGCGGCGGCGGGAGATGAGGGCGTCGGCGCGGCGGGTGCTCGGCCCGTGACGGGCGTGGCGCGGCGCATCAACCTGAACACCGCGACGCAGGCGGAACTGGAGCTGCTCCCGGACATCGGGCCGACGGTCGCGAAGCGGATCATCGACTACCGCGCCCAGCGCGGGGGCTTCTCGAGCGCCGGTGAACTCGACCGGATCAAGGGGATCGGGCCGCGCACCCTTGAGCGGCTCCGACCGCTCGTGACGGTTGAGGCCGCGCCCGCAACGGGCCGGTAACGCCCGGGCCCCACTACCATTGGGCTCATCCAGTGCCGTGCTCCGAACCGGAGGACCGCCCGTGCGTGGCGTGTCCGGGCTGGCGGGGTCGTGCGCGCATTTAAGGGCCTTGCCGCCGCGGCCCGGCCCGTGTGAGGTTCGACATCGACCTGCTGGGCGTGATTTCGAAGGATTCGACGGTCGCGACGCTGATCGAGAGCCTCGGGAGCGGGCGGCGTGTCGTTGCCACGGGCGCGTCGGGGTCGTCGACGGCGCTCGTGACGGGGGCGGCGGCGAAGACGCTCGGGCGACCTGTGGTGCTGGTGGTCGGGCACATCGATGAAGCCGACGAGGCGGTCGATGAGCTGACGGGCCAGGGGGTCGAGGCGTTCCGGCTGCCGGCGCTCGAGGTGCTGCCGGGCGAGACGGGGGTGGCGCTGGACCTGTTCGCCGAGCGGCTCGCGGCGGCGCGGCGCGTGCTCGAGGATGCGGCGGGAACGCGCCCGCGCGTGATGGTGTGCCCGATCCAGGCGCTCATGCAGTCGTTGCCGGCGCCGTCGAAGATGGAATCGCTGACGCGGACGGTGGCGGTCGGCCAGCGGGTGGATCCGATCGAGCTGGGGCGGTGGCTGGCGGCGGCGGGGTACGAAAGGCGCGACGCGGTCGAGGAGCCTGGCGACTTTGCGGTGCGCGGCGGGATCGTGGACGTGTTCCCGCCCGGCGGGACGGGCGCGGACCCGGTGCGCATCGACTTCTTCGGCGACGTCATCGACCGCATGAACCTGGTCGACCTCGAGACGATGGGGTCTGACCGCGCGGTGACCAGCGTCGATCTGGTGTGCGCGGACCTGAAGGCCGTGCAGACCGACGACCAGACGGTGAACTTCCTTGAGCTGCTGCCCGCCAACACAGTGGGCGTCATCGCCGAGACGCTGGAGGTGGTCGAGCAGGGGCGCGGGTACTTCGAGCGGGTGATCGACGGCCGGGGGATCTGGGGCCCGCCGGCGGTGCTCAAGAAGCTCGAGGCGCTGCGGGGGCTGGCGGAGATCAACCAGTTCTCGGCGGGCGCGGCGTCGGCGGACGTGCGCGTGCAGCTTCCGGCGGCGCTGCTGGGGGCGTTCAGCAAGCAGATCGGCGAGGCGATGGCGGAGCTGGCGTCGCTGGTGGCGGACGGGCGGCGGGTGCTCGTGTGCTGCTCGTCGCAGGCGGAGGAGCACCGGTTCGGCGAGCTGGTCGACGAGCACTCGGGGGCGATCAAGGGGAGGGTGGAGTCGGCGGTGTGCTACGTGCACCGCGGGTTCGTGTGGGAGTCATCGGGCGGCGGGCTGGCGGTTGTGCCGTACCACGAGCTTGTCAACCGCTTCACGACGCGGCGGCGGACGAGCAAGCTCAAGTCGGCCCGGGCGATGGACACGTTCCTGGACTTTGCGCCCGGGGACTACGTGGTGCACGCCGAGCACGGGATCGCGCGGTTCACGGGGCTGGCGATGCTCACGCCCCAGAGCATCCAGGGCGAGTTCCGCGGCGCGGCGTTCACGCGGGCGCGGGAGCCGGAGGAGTACCTGACGCTCGAGTTCGCCGGGCGGAGCAAGCTGCACGTCCCGGTGAGCCGGGTGGACCTGGTGCAGAAGTACGTCGGCGGCTTCTCGGGCAACCCGCCGCTCTCGACGCTGGGCGGCCAGAAGTGGAAGCACCAGAAGGAGCGGGCGCTCGAGAGCGTCAAGGACCTGGCGGGCGAGCTGCTGCGCGTGCGGGCGGCGAGGGAGCACATGCCCGGCATCCGCTATCCGGGCGACACGGCGTGGCAGCAGCAGTTCGAGGACGAGTTCCCGTACGAGGAGACGGAGGACCAGCTCACGTGTCTGGCGGCGATCAAGCGCGACATGAACGCGCCGCGGCCGATGGACCGCCTGGTGTGCGGCGACGTGGGGTTCGGCAAGACCGAGCTGGCGATCCGGGCCGCCTTCAAGGCGTGCGAGTTCGGGAAGCAGGTGGCGGTGCTGGTGCCCACGACGGTGCTGGCCGAGCAGCACGAGCGGACGTTCAAGTCGCGCTTCGCGGGCTATCCCTTCCGCGTGGTGTCGCTCTCGCGGTTCAAGACCGACCGCGAGCAGAACGAGATCCTCCGGGACGTCCAGAAGGGGCAGGTCGACCTTGTCATCGGCACGCACCGCCTGCTCTCGGCGGACGTGCACTTCGCGGACCTGGGGCTGGTCGTCATCGACGAGGAGCAGCGCTTCGGCGTCGAGCACAAGGAGCGGCTGCTGCGGCTGCGGTTGACGGTCGACGTGCTGACGCTGTCGGCGACGCCGATCCCGCGCACGCTGCACATGGCGATGCTCGGGATCCGCGACATCTCGAGCCTGACCACCCCGCCGACCGACCGGCGGGCGATCGTGACGGAGGTGATCCCGTTCAACGAGCGGCGGATCCAGCAGGCGCTTGCCCGGGAGCTGGCGCGCGACGGCCAGGTGTACTTCGTGCACAACCGCATCACGGACATCGCGACGGTGGCGGACACGGTGCGGCGGCTGGCGCCGGAGGGGGCGAAGGTGGTGTTCGGCCACGGCCAGATGGCCGGGCACGAGCTCGAGGAGGTGATGCTCAAGTTCTTCCGGCGCGAGGCGGACATCCTGGTCTCGACGACGATCATCGAGAGCGGGCTCGACGTCCCCACCGCCAACACGATCATCATCAACGACGCGGACCGATTCGGGCTGGCGGAGCTGCACCAGCTCCGCGGACGCGTGGGACGTTCCAAGCACCGGGCCTACTGCTACCTGCTGCTCCCCGGCGACCGGACGGTGAAGGAGGTCGCGCAGAAGCGGCTGCGGGCGATCGAGCAGTTCTCGATGCTCGGCGCGGGGTTCAAGATCGCGATGCGCGACCTTGAGATCCGCGGGGCGGGGAACATCCTGGGCGCCGAGCAGTCCGGGCACATCGCGGCGGTCGGGTACGAGATGTACTGCCGGCTGCTCGAGACGGCGGTGCACGACCTGCGGAACGAGAAGCGGCCCGACCCGCCGAGCACGGTGGCGGTCGAGATCGGCGTTGCGGGCGTGATCCCGCGTCCATATATCCCTTCGGACCTGCGGCGACTGGAGGCGTACCGGCGGGCATCGACGGCGGCGACGGTGCAGGAGCTCGCAAAGGTGCGCGAAGACCTGACGGAGGCGTACGGCGACCCGCCGGCGCCCGTGCAGCGCATGCTCGACCTGGCGGAGCTGCGGATCGCCGCGGCGGAACTTGGGTGCAAGAGCGTGACGCTGCGGGAGAAAGACGTGATCTTCCGCACAACGCTGCCGAAGGAGGTCGAGGCGCGGCTGAGTTCGGTCCGACCCGCCGAGGCCGCGAAGGCCGCGGCGGAGGCGGGGGCGGCTCCGGCGAAACCGGCGAGGAAGGGCGCAGCGAAGCCCGCGGCGTCATCGGCGGCGGAACTACCCGGGCGGGTGACGGTGCTGCCGCCAAAATCGGGCGACACCCTGCACGAGGTGTACTTTCGCCCGCCGGAGTCGTACATCGTCGAGCCCGACACGCTGCTGTGGGTGCTCAGGACGCGGCTCGGGAGCGTGCAGGCGTGAGACGGTGAGACGGCTCTTCACCGCATCTGGTCGGCGACGCGGCGCAGGTGATCGCACGATGATTCGAGGCCGCCCTCGCGCGAGCGAAGGAGCCACGTCCGTCGGTGCTCGGCGATGATGGAGTCGAGCCGATCGACGAGGTCCTTGCGCTGGTCGGCGGTAAGTCCGCCCGGTGCTCGGCGCCAGGTTCCGCGATCGGCCGCGACCAGCGCCATCTCGCACGCGAGCATGATCTCGGCGTTCATCTGCTCGCCGAGGCCGGAAGGACGATGGACCATCAAGGCTTCCAACCGGTTGCGGACGGCTCGCCAGTCGGCGACGTCGCCGACGTCCGCCTGCTCGGCGGGCTTCTTGAGCAGGTCGATGAAGATCGCGGTCTGGTTTCGCAATCGCGTGCGATCCGGGCGGGAGAGCTTGCCGCAGGTCTCGCGCAGCGTCAGGTCGGCATCGCCGAACTCGTCGAGCCAGCGCCCGGCGCGGAGCGACCGGTCGCCGAGCACGTGCAGCGATGACGCATCGGCGGTGTCGAGCTGATCGGGCCCGTGCCACGCGGCCTGCGCGGCCTGCGCCAGGGCGTGGGCCATGAGCGGCCACTGCTGGTGGTGGCCGGTGTCGCCCCAGTCGGTGACGAGGAAGCCGGTGGCGCCGTGCGCGAGCCCGCCCGCCGCGGCGGCCTTGAGGTTCTCGCGCCGCTCGGTGGTGCGGCCGGTGAACGTGCGCCACGTGGACGTGCCCGGGCAGACCCACGCTTCGCGCCCGGCGGCCCTGATGTTCTCGCACCAGCGGTCAAAGGGCGAGTCCGGCTCGTAGCCCCACGCGAGCCAGACCAGGTCCTCGGGCAGTTCGGGCACGCACTCTGGGTGCGAGAGCGCGATGTCGGCCCAGAACATCGGCCGCCGGCGGTGCTCACGGACGATCGAGCAGATCTGCTTGACGAAATCGATGTAGACGGCGGGCCGCCCGCGGCGGGCGCACTCGTCCTTGGAGCGCCCGAACTCGATGTCGAACGTCTCGTCGCAGCCGATGTTGACCAGGGGCGACGCGAAGCACGGCATGAGCTGCGAGAGCAGGTCGCGGACGAGTTCGATCGAGCGCGGGTCGGTCGGGCAGAGCGAGAACGGCCCGGACATGGGCCATGCGTTATCGAACATCCAGTCGCCGTGGGTCTCGGCGAGATCGGCGTACCTGGGAAGCTTGAGCCACTTGCCCAGGTGGCCGAAGCAGTTCTGGTTGGCGGCGAGCTCGATGCCGCGCTGGCGGCAGTAGTCGTCGAGCCGGCGGACCTCATCGGGCGTCATGGGTGACCAGCCGCGCCAGACGTCCTCGTAGCCGGCGTAGGCGAAGGTGTGCTCGGTGTAGAGCTGGAGGTGGTTGAACTTGAGGCTCGCGAGGAGATCGACGTTCGCGAAGAGCTGGTCCATCGTGGGGACGCGGTCGCGCGAGATATCGAGCATGACGCCGCGGACGGCGAAGGCGGGCGAGTCTTCGATCTCGAGCTCTGGGAAGTTGTCGCCGTACTGCGTGCGGAGCTGGGCGAGGGTGGCGAGGGCGTGGCGCTGGCCGGCGGGGTCGGCGGCGGCGATGTGGATGGACGGAGAAGCGGCGGAGATCGCGAGGCGGTAGCCGCTCGGCGGGAGTGAGGGATCGGTATTGATCGTGGGCTGCGCCGCGGCGGGGATCGCTGCGAAGGCGCCGGTTCGGGTCAGCGACCGCGGGGCGGGCACGAGCAGGGGCGGGCGGCGCGAGGCCGGGTCCATAGTCGCGTTCATTTGAGCGAATGTAGCGATCAAGAAAAACCGCCGGCACGGGCCGGCGGTCGAATGTCACAGGGTGTTGCGGTTCGGTCAGCCCCTTATCCCAACCCGCCCTTGAACTGCATCTTGCGGTTCTTCTCACGGGCCCGGCGCAGGGCGGGCGTTTCCTTGAGGATCTCTTCGGCGGAGCGCATCGGCTCGCGGTTGCGGCCGCCGCGACCCCCACCACCCCCACCACCTCCGCCGCCACCGAACCCGCCGCGGCCCGGGCCGCCACCCCCACCACCGCCCGGCTTGCCGCCATCGCCACCGCCGCCCATGCTGATCTCGGGCAGCGGCTTGAGGGCCTTGATGGAGAGGCTGATGCGGCGCGTCTGGCTGTCGATCTTGAGGATGCGGGCCTGGACGACCTCGTCGGGCTTGAGCACGTCGGAGACCTTGTTGACGCGCTTGTGGTCGATCTCGGAGATGTGCACGAGGCCTTCGACGCCCGGGGCGAGCTCGATGAACGCGCCAAACTCGGCGATGTTCTTGACGCGGCCCATGACGTCGGCGCCCTCGGTGAGCGAGCCGGCCGTCTGGGCGAAGGGGTCGCCCTGGACCTGCTTCATGCCCAGGCTGATGCGGTCGCTCTCAAGATCGATCTTGAGGACCTGCACCTTCACCGCCTGGCCTTCCTGCGCGTACTTGGCGATGCCCTTTTCGCCGTAGGCGACGCGGTCGTACGTCAGGTCGGAGACGTGCACGAGGCCGTCGAGCCCGCCGATGTCGACGAAGACGCCGAAGGGCATGATCTTGCGGACCACGCCGTCGAGCACCTGGCCCTCGGCGAGCGTCGCCTTGAGCGACTCGGCCTTCTTCTTGCGTTCCTCGGCGAGCAGGTCGCGACGTGAGAGGACGATGTTGCCGCGGCCGGCTCGGTCCACGCGGGTGACGACGCAGGTGAGCTTCTCGCCGACCATGACGGAGAGGTCAGGGATGCGGTCGATCGAGACCTGGCCGGCGGGCATGAAGGCGCGGTGGCCGGCGACTTCGAGCTCGAGGCCGCCCTTGTTGACGCCGACGACCTTGGCCTCGACGGTCTGGCCGGGCTCGAGGAGCTCCCAGTCGGCCTTCTGGACGGCGCCCGGGCGTGCGCAGACGATGAGCCCGTCGGCGTCGCGCTGCTGGACGACAACATCGACCATGTCGCCGACCTTGGGGAGGTCGGCCTCGTTGGGGTACTGGGTGCGGGAGACGACGCCGAGTTCCTTGGGCCCGAACTCGACGAAGATGTCCGTCGGTCCGACGGCGACGACCTTGCCGGAGCGCATCTCGCGGCCGGCCTGGACGACGCGCGGCCCGCGGATGGCGGGGCGGGAACCGGCGGGGGCCGCTCCGGCGGCGGGAGCCGACTTGGCGGGAGCAGCGGCGGCGCCTTCCTTCATCATGTCCGCCATCGCGGCGTCGATCTCGGCGGCCATATCCGCCGAGAGTTCGGCGGGGCCCGAGGGCTTGGCCGCGTGGGTCGGCGCCGAGGCCGGGGCGCTGGTCGCGGTGGACCCTGGCCCGGGCGTGTCGGTGGTGATGGAGGCTCGCTCGGTGGAAGCGGGACGATCGTTGGCGCTTGGCTGCATTGATGTGCTTCTGGGACGCGGACACGGGGCGGGGCATGGCGGTACCGATGTCCGGCCGGCGGGCCCACCCATGTCCCGCCGCTTAGGGAGATAAGTGTAATCCCTTCGGGCGGTCAAGGGGAGGGCATCAGGCCGTTTTGTAAGGTGGTTGCCCCATGGCTCCGGCGCACCCGCACGGGTCGAACGGCGGGGGGGCGAGGCATCGTTTAAACAATGACGCGGCGCACGGAGCCGTTGCTCGGGTGCGGCGCTGGGCTGGTGTGGAGTTGCTCGGAGGTGGGCGAACGCTTGACAGAGCCGGGCGTCGGGCCGGTGCATCACGCAGCGACCGTTCGTTCTCGGTCGTCGGGCGGCGGAGACGACGGGCGTGAACGCGACGCAAGCGGCCCGGCGTCGTGGTACGGGCCGCCTGCGCCGGGTCGATTCAGTCGGGTGAGCGGTCGAGGTCATCGAAGTCGGTGCGCCAGAATCCAAAGAGCGTGGTGAGAACGTTGAGCCGCAAGTCGAGGTCGGGCCGGACATCGGACGCGGCGTGCACGACCAGCTCGCAGATCCGGCGCTGGTTGCCCGATGGCAGGGTGACGACCTGCGAGCAGACGTCCTCGATGTTGGCGCCCATGCCGGTCATGAGCCAGGCGATGCGGGTTTCGAGGTACATGCCGCGGGGGTCGATCGCTCGACGGAGGATGGGCGTGTCGAAGAGCGGCTTGACATCGACGATGGTGCCGTCCTTGAGCTCGACGGCGTGGACTGGGTGGACGTGGCCGGCCTGCGTCGCGGGCGGGACCTGCACCTCCACCGCGAAGGCGAGGCAGCCGGGGCGCAGCGTGCGGACGGCCCAGCGCTGGCGCCACGCGCCGATGGGGTAGAGCGTGCCCTGGGTGAAGGGGTCGCTGCCATAGCCGGCGCCGTCGACGACGACGGATTCGGCGCCGGTCTTCCTTTCGATGGCGGCGGCGACGGCAAAGGCGGGCGCTCCCTGGTCGGGATCGACGACGATCTCGATCTCGGCGACGCCGCGGGCGCTCGCGGTCGCCGACGCGGGGTAGTAGATTCGAACCCGCGTGCCCAGGACGCAGGCCTTCTCGTTCTCGGCGGGCGTCATGACGTCGGCCGCGTACAGGCCGCGGCGGTCGGGCACGGCAAGCATCACGGAGCTGGCGGAGCTAACTGGACGCCCGGAACGGGCGACGACATCACGGATGAGCACTCGAACTTGTGACACGGCAGAACCTCCAACTTCACTGAGATGAACGAAGCGGACGGACGAACAGGAACGCGATGAAGGACGATTCAGTCGAACTCACTCGCTGGCAGCCGGGAGATCAGGGCCCGGATCTCACGAGGGACGGCGTGGTAATGCTGGAACAGGTGGGCATGAACGGGCCGGGAAAGGGCGTCGCGGATGTCGCGTTCGGCCGCGAGGCAGACGTACCTGAGGTAGAAGAAGTGGATCGCGGCCTCGGAAAGCCCGTGCTTGGCTCCCCAGCGGAAGACGAACGGCTCGCCTCCGTTGCGGCTGGCCCAGCGGGGGATCTTCGGTCTGGCCTTATTCCATTCGTGTTCGTTCACGGGGCTACTCCCTCTCGGGCGGCGTCATGTGCTCGTTACAACCACCTTTCAAGTGACTCGCAGCATGCTCGTGCGACAGGCGTCGTTTCTTCTTCAACCGATGGGCACGCTGCGCGGGGAACCGCGGAGTCTGAGTGTTGGCGAACGGGGGTCGGAGAAATGCTCAGCCGCCGGTCGCTCGCTTGAAGAGTCTCTGCAACTCTTCGACTCCGTCCAGATAGTGACGCTGGGCGGTTCTGAGCGACACGTTTTTTTCGGATGCGTACTGCTGGAGTGTGGTGCGCTTCTCGGCGATGTCGTACGCGAGGCGCGCGGGGCCATCGGCGGGGATGACCGACGTGATGCGAAGAAGCGTGCCGGCCTCTTCGGCCCGGGCCGCTTCGGTCGCCGGATCGGGCTGGGCGTTGCCGGCGGCGATCGACGACTCGTATCCCTTGCTCTTGTGGTGGCGCTGCGCGACGTCGCGGCGGCGGAGGAGCTCGTACCCGGCCAGGCGAGTCACACGCTCGACCAGCATCCGCCGTCGGCAGGGATTGCTGAGGATCGCGTCGCCATCGGGGAGCCGGGCCGTGTAGTCCATCACCCGGATCGCAACATCCTGCGCGAGGTCGTCGATGCTGGCCGATCCGAGAAACAGCGCGCCGGCGACCCGGCGAGCGGCCCGCTCACACTCGGGCCGCAGCTCCGCCAGGAAGATGTTCCGTGCGTCGCTCACGGACTCTGATACGCAGCATCGTGGGCGCGGTTCTCGACCGCGCGGCGCCGTCACGCGGCGCGTCGAGCGTCAGCGGCGCGCGCTGACGTCGTTTTCCGGCTGAGATTTCTCGAGGCGGATGCACCCGCAGCAGAACTCGAGATCGGCCATCCGCTCCTCGAGGTACCGCTGCGCGGCGTCGCCGTACTCGCGGTCGATGCGGCCGTGGGCCTGCCAGAAGCGTTCGCGGGCTTCCTCGACGGTGGTCGCCTCGTCCAGACACCCGAGGTACGCGAGCACGAGGTCGGAGATTTTTTCGGCTGCAAATTCGGTGAGGTGTTCGGCGGGTCTCGGGGCGGTCATGGTGTCACTCCTGGGTTGTCGGTCGCCGGTTTTCCGTGCCGGAATGGCGAACGACTCACTGGCAACAGTGCCGCTGGGCGGTTTTTGACGACGTGAAATCGCCTCGGATTCTTGTTAGGATCGGCCCCGAGGGTGCCTGGAAGCGATTGCAGGCACATGGGAGCCGCGGATGGCGGCGATTTTCGGACGGGATTCCGGCTCGGAGGCGGGTGTGGAAAACGGCACAACGACGGAATTGCCACCGAAAAACGGCGTGCTGCCGCCCGCGACCATCCACGAAGACGCCGTTCGCCGAACAATTTTGGAATTTTCCCGAGTGACCGAGCAAACGGCCATCCTCGCGAGCTTCCTGCGGGGATACATGCTGCACAAGGGGTCGGCGACCGAGAAGGCTCGGGGCGTCCCGGGCGGGTATGAGAAGACCGCTCGGCAGAAACTCACCAAGCAATTCATCGAGGCTCTTCACGCCTCGCTGGATGTGAGCGGCGTCCATGGGTCGCTCGAGGTCATCGATCTGCGGTGGAGAGGATATGAGGATCGCAAGGGCCAGATTCCGGCGATCGAGCTCATGGTGCCGGGGCTGGATGAACTATGGAATGAACCTCGTGCGCACCTCAGGTGTGGCGGGGCGCCACCCGGGCAGGTCGGCGCGATGCCGACCCTGGAGCTGGCCGCGCTGCCGGTCGACGGGCTGCGAGCGCTGCTGGATGGCGGAGCGGGGGGGAGCGTCGTGGCGATCGCGGCGACCAGCGGACGGTTTGAGATCGAACGGTGGCATGCCGAGCCGGCGGCGTATTCGCGCCACCTGGTCATCGTGCTCCGCCCTGGGACGGTGATTGACTGCGCCGAACACCACGATGCCGCGCGAGTGCTCAAGCACTGGTCGGGTGCGGGCATCCCGTGGCACGAGAACGAGTGCGTGAAGAAGCTCTTCGAGCAGTTCTGGACGAAGATCAGGCGAAGCGACAACCTGCCGCCGCGGATCGAGACCATCGATATCCGCAACCCGGCGTTCGGGTGCAAGCGCGTGCTGAGCAAGCGGTGCCAGATCCATGACTCGCCGGGGTCATCGGTGGCCGCGGCGCTTTCGATTGGCGTGTCGGAGCACGGCCCGGACGCATTCGTCGGGATCCTCCGCGGGGCGTCGGTCCCGATGGTGGCGGCGGCCGCGCTGGCGACGGGGTCGCAGTTCATCGCCATCGAACTCGTCTGGGGCAATACTGGTCCGGTGGCGGACGCGTCGGTGGACATGGAAGACAAGCCGGACGAGGTGCCCGCCGGCAAGAAGGCGGCCAGCTCAGGCGAGCGGTGGAACATGGTCGTCCCGTGCGGCGCCAAGCTGCTCCACGCGACGGATTTCATCCCGTCGGATCACTTCGCGCTGATCGTGACGAGCATCACGAACCATCGCGGGCTGCGGGGCATCCACCAGGTGGGGTCGAACTTTGAGACCGAGACGCTAATCTACAACGCGCACTACAGCAGCCTGCGTGTGCTGCGCCATCGGCGGGATATCGGCCGCGACATGTTCTACGGAGAGAACGGGTCGCGGATTCCGGCGCTCGACGCGATCAGGGGATTCCTGCAGTAAGGACGACGAACAATCTGTCGACTCGTCCGCAACGCTGCGGCACACGGAAACCCGCGAAACCGCAGCGGCGTCCGAGCGACCGGTTGCTCACGGCGCCCACACGTTGCTCGTCGACGTGCGCGTCGTTCCCGGCTGCACGCCGCTCTGGCCGTTGGTGCCGTTGGTTCCGGGCATCGGGATGAGCGTGCCCGCGGCATCGGCCTTGATCACCGGTCCGGGGGCGACCTCGTGGGGGAACGCCGCCGCGTGGATCGGCGGGACGGTCACGCCGTTGAGGTGCATCTTGCCCGAGGCGATGCCGGGGAAGTGCTCGCCCTGCCAGCTCGCCGGGTACTTGGAATCGTCGAGGTCGAGCGCGGCCTTTGTCGGGAAGAGCGGTCGGAACGTGTCGCACATGACCGCGAGCTCGGCCGTGTGCGTCGCGGCGAGGCTCGCCTCGATCGTGCCCGGGTGCGGGCCGTGCGGGATGCCCTGCGGGTGGGCCGTCAGGCTGCCGACCTCGATCCCCTTGCGGCTGCCGAAGTTGCCCTCGACGTAGTAGAGCACCTCGTCGGAGTCGAGGTTCGAGTGGTTGTACGGGACCTTGATCGCCTGGGGGTGGTAATCCAGCAGCCGCGGGCAGAACGAGCAGATGACGAAGTTGTGGGCCTCGAACGTCTGGTGGATCGGCGGGGGCATGTGCAGCTTGCCGGTGATCGGGGCGAAGTCGTCGATGTTGAAGATGTACGGGTAGTAGCAGCCGTCCCAGCCCACGATGTCGAGCGGGTGGTAGTGGTACACGTATTCGTGGATGAGGTCACGGGCCTTGATCCGCACCGGGAAGTCGCCCTTCTGGTCCCACGTCAGCGGGAACTCGGGGAGGCGCAGGTCTCGCTCGCAGTACGGCGCGTGCTCGAGGAACTGGCCGTGCTCCTTGCTCACGTAGCGCCTGGGCGGGCCGAGGTGCGACCCGTTGACGGTCTCGATGAGCAGCACGCGGCCGAAGGGGGAGTTCTCGAAGGAGGGTCCGCCGTCGGCGGGCTTGCCGTCGGCGTTGAGCCCGACGGTCTGTGCCCGGTCGTCCCACACGATGGTGTAGATGACGCCCTTGGGGATGATGAGGTAGTCCTTGGGGCCGAAGCGCAGCGTGCCCATCATCGTGTGGCACACGCCCGACCCGAAGTGGAAGAACAGGCACTCGTCGCCCTGGGCGTTCTTGAAGTGGTAGGACATCTGCTCGGCGGGGTTGCAGATGGCCATCTCGCAGTCGCTGTTGCCGAAGAGCACGACCCGGCCGGTGACGAAATCGCCGCGCGGCGGCAGCTTGGGTCCGCCGGTCATCACGTGGCGCATGCGCATGATGTCGGTCTCGACGTACTCGACCTTGGTCGAGGCGATGGGCTTCCAGCCGTACACCTGGGTCGGCGGGTGGATGTGGTACATGGTGCTCGACGGGCCGCTGAAGCCCTCGGTGCCGAAGAGCTCTTCGGAATAGAGCGCGCCGTCGGGGCGGCGGAACTGGACGTGACGCTTCTTGGGGAGGATGCCGAGCTTGGTGTAAAAGGGCATGGCGTTGCTCCGTGAGGGATGGTGCCGGTCGCAGTCCCCCGACCGCGTTCATTGTACGAAGCCGGGCGTTCGGCCACCGGAAGGATGAAAGCGTTTCAATTCCGCGGCGTGTGCAACCGGCCGCCGATGAGACCTGTTCTCTCTTGACCTTCGCGCGGCTCGCAGGAAATACTGGCCGCAATACACCGCCTCATCATCGCGTTTACCGGGCACACCGGGATCGCGCACCACCGTTCGCAGGGCTCATCAAAGGACCGTCGCTTGCTGGAATCGCGCCTCATGCACTCAACCCTTCCGAAGGACAGTCAGGGACTGTTCCGCGGATTCGTGCGCGATCGCTGACCGGTCTTTGCCGCCGGCGGCGACCGCCGGACCACTGATTTCAAAGCACTTTTCAAGGACATCGCGGCGATTGCGCCCCGGTCCCGCACGCGCCGCTGTCGGCGCTGCCGGCGGGGCGGCCGTCCGCGTCAATCACATCGAGCACGCCATGGCCAACAAGTTGACCGTGACGCGGCGGATCGCTCCCGAGGATCTTCGGCAGGGGATGTTCGTCGTCGTCATCAGCCACATCCACGAGTACTTCCCCACCGGCCTCATCGAGTCGGCGCTGTCGGCCGTGCCCGAGCCGATCCGTTACCCGTGCCTGGATTGCGCGGACGGCACGCCGCTGCGCGTGCTGGTCGTGTGCCTGCCCTTCGTGCACGCGGAGGGCCCCGATGGTGCGCTCAAGACCATCGACACGCGGACGCGGATCCTTGCCAGCGTCTCGGAGGAGTACGCGCTCGAGGCGTTCACGCGGCCCAAGGCCGGCTGAACTCGCTCGATCGAGCACGTCCGCGGGGTTCCCACGCCGCCGCCGGTTCACATGATCCGGCGGCGGTTTTTCATGCGCGGCGACGGTCGTAGACGAGCTCCACGACGCCGCTCGCGAAGGTGTGCGTGTTCGTCAGCGTGAAGGCACGCAGGCCTTCCTGCCCGGGCGCGAGCAGCCGCTTGCCGTCGCCGAGCATCACCGGCACGACAAAGAGACGCCAGCGGTCGATCGCGTCGGCGTCGAGAAACGCTCGGATCGCCTGGCCGCCGCCGACGAGCCACACGTCGCGCCCTGCGGCGGCGGCCTTGAGCTCGGCCGCCAGCGGCGGGATATCGCCCGCGTGCGCCGTCGTGTTCGCGGGGACGTCCCCGAGGGGCCGGCGTGTCAGCACGACCGTTCTCCGGCGGTCCTGCGGCGCGGCGGGCGGCAGATGCTTCCGCATGAACTCGTAGGTTTCGCGCCCCATGACCGACGCCCCGATCGAGGCGTCAAAGTCGCGGAAGCCCGCGAGCGCATCGTCGAAGGGGTTGAGCCAGTCCACGCCGCCGTCGGCGGTGGCAATGAACCCGTCCATCGACACCGCGATGTAGCACACGATGCTCGACATTCGCCCCCCCTTTGGGTGATTCAGAACAGGCCGGGCTCGTCCACCGGCACGAGCTTGCCGTTCACGAGCCGCATCTTGGGCTTGGGCTTTGAGCCACCGCCACCGCTGCTGGTGCCGGCGGGCTTGCTCTCGGACTTGGACTTGCCTCGCGGCGCATCATCCTCATCCGGCGTGGCCGGCTTGTTCACCCTGCCGCCGACGAGCGCCGCGGTGTTCCGGGGACCTTTGGCGGGTTTCTCCGGCTGGCGCCTGCTGGGCGTTCGCGAGCGCGGGTCGTCGTCGCCCCGCATCGCCGCCACTTTCAGCGCGGCGGACTCCGCCCGCGAGAACTCAAGCCGCGGAGCATCATCGTCTCCCGCCGCCGGCTTGCCCGTCTTCCCGCCGCGGATCTCGCCCGCGGCCGCCTTGGCCTTCGCCCTGACCCTGGCCTCGTCGGCGCTGTTCGCGGCGGTCGGCGGGGCTCCGGTGTTGGCCGACGCCTGATGGCCGACGCCTGCCGGGCCTGCGGCAACGCCCTGATCGATGATGATCACCCCGTCCTGGTCGGCGGGGTCGTCCTTGACGGCTCGGCCTTCCTCGTCGAGCTGGAGGTCGGCGACGGCGGTCTTGGCCTTGGCCTGTTCGAGGAGCGCGTCGTAGAACTTCTTTGCATCGAAGCCGGTGATCTGGGCGGCGGCCTTGGCGATCTCGCCGATGTACTTCTGGAAGACGTCGCGCCGCTCGCTCTCTCGCTTCATCCGGGCGCGCTTCTTGAGGTACGTGCCGAGCTTGCGGCCGCACTCCATCAGCGCGAGCTTCATCTCCTTGCGGATCTCGTCGTAGTCGGCGATGGCTTCCTTGCTCTCGCTGGTGAACGGCACCCACACGCTGGCCATGTGGATCATGATCACCAGCGGGCCGACGGGCGCGGCGCCGCGCGGCTGCTGGAGGTCGTAGTTGCGCCAGTTCGTGTCGGCGACGGCCTTGAACGACGAGCAGGCCGACTGCTGGAAGAGCAGCGGCACGCGGTTGGCAAAGCGGATGACGCGGCAGGTGTCGTCGCCCGGCAGTTCGCCGCCGTAGGCGATCGCCGCCTCGATCTGGAAGGGCCTGCCGCGGTAGATCGCCGCCTCGCGGGAGCTGGCGGCGTAGAACTCGGCTCGGACGCCCTTGAGCATGCCCGCCAGGAGCTGGCGCACGCCGATCGGCGCGAGGCAGTCGGTGGGCGGCGGCGGGAGCCTGGCGTCCTGGAATTCCTTGAACAGCTTCTCGACCTGCGGCGGTTCAATGTCCGCGACCTTCGTGCGGCTGGTGACGCCGATCTTGTCGCAGAAGGAGGACGCGGTCTGCGCGGAGACGCGGCTGAACTTGTCCTGGAGGAACTTGTAGAGCGTCCCGCCCTTTTCCGCGACCTCGTAGTCCTTGATCATCTGCAGGAGGATGCCCAGCTCGATGCCCTTGGGGTGCGGCTGGATCTCCTTGGTCTCGGGCGGAAGCTCGCTGACGCCGCGGGGGAAGATCACCGCTCCTTGCGTCTCGGTCGTCACGGCCGGGATCTGGGGCGCGGGCGCAACGCCATCGGAGGAAGCGGCGTCCGTACCGGCCTTCTCGAGCTTCCTCCCACGGGCGGGCAGCAGGTCGTCCTCCTCCGCCCCGCTCTCGCGTGACGGGGGGACGAAGACGAACCTCGCGTGCGGGTTGGCGATCGCGGTGAGTTCCAGGAACTCGTCCACCGACCCGCGGCCCTTCTGATAGCGGCCTTCGAGCTCGATGCTGACGCTCGTCCCTGTCTGGAACGATTCCGGCGGGAAGAGCTGGTCGCCGCGCGAGAGTTCGCGGGCGCCCGGCGTGACGGTCGCGAGCCGCGCCGGCGGGAAGTCGTCGGTTTCGGTGTCCTCGGTCACTTCCGCGCGGTTGGTCTTGGTGTTCATCGCCAGCTCGATGTGATGAGCCGGCGCTTTGGCGGAGGGCTTGGTGTGGATCACCATCGGCTTGCCGGTGGTGATGAGCCCGTACATGCCCGCCGCGGAGATGCCGATGCCCTGCTGGCCGCGCGACATCTTGAGTCGGTGGAACTTCGATCCGTAGAGCAGGCGGCCGAAGATGTTCTCGACCTGCCGGCGGACGATGCCCGGGCCGTTGTCCACGACCGTCACCCGGTACCGGGAGCTCTTGGCGGCGGCCGGCCGGTCGGGCTGGAGATCCTCGATCACCACCACGATGTCGGGGAGGATCCCGGCCTCCTCGCACGCGTCGAGGGAGTTGTCGACGGCTTCCTTGACGGTGGTCAGGAGCGCCTTGCGCGGGTTGTCGAAGCCCAGGAGGTGGCGGTTCTTGGCGAAAAACTCCGAGACCGAGATATCCCGCTGGCGCGCCGCCATGGATTCGGCGGTCGCCCGGGGTTCCTGACGGGGGCTTTTCTTTCTGGCGTTTTCGGTCACGGGTTCGTCGAGCAAAGCGGTCCGAGTCATCTCGCCCTCCGTGGCGAACGGTGCATTCCATGATCCCCCGCCGGGGCGACCAAGTGTACCGCTCGGGTGAATCGGCCGAGTTGCTCTGGAATGTTCAATCGATTCCCGCTGCGCGTGCGGCCGGGTAGGATCACGGCACTCGAGCGGGCCACCGGGGATCACGGAAAGATGGAGGAAGCTCACAACCATCCAGTTCCGGGGCCGACGCCGATCGTCGCCCACTCGATATTGTCGGATCAACGGACGGTCGCCCTGGTCGACCCGCGCGGGTCGATCGTGTGGCTGTGCCTGCCGCGGCTGGATTCGGCGCCGCTGTTCGCGTCGCTGCTCGGCGATCCGTCGCGGGGCATCTTCTCGGTCGAGCCGGTGGACCCGCCGGCCCTGCCGGTCCAGGCGTACGTCGACGATTCGTTCATCCTGCGAACGGCCTGGGGCCCGTACGCGCTGACGGATTACCTCGACTGCTCGGGCGGGCGGCCGTACCAGCGGGCCGGCCGCAACGAGCTGATTCGGGTGCTCGAGGGACCGGGCGTGTTCCGCGTGGTGTTCCGGCCGCGGCTGGATTTTGGCCGGATGCAGACGCGGCTCGTGCCTCGCGAGGACGGGCTCGAGATCGACGGCTGGGGCGACCCGGCGGTGCTGCGGTCTCCCGGCGTCCAGTGGAGTATCGACGCCGACGGCCGCCACCAGACCGCCGTGGCGCTGATCGATGCGTCCAAGGGGCCCGTCGTCCTCGAACTGCGTTACGGGACGGCGAGCACGTCGCCCAACGTGATCACCGAGGCGGCTCGGCGCGACCAGACGCATCGGTTCTGGATGAGCTGGGCTCGGACGCTGGCGCTCCCGGGCTTTGCCGACCAGGCGGTGAAACGCTCGGCGCTGGTGGTCAAGGCGCTGTGCCACGGGCCGACGGGCGCGATCGCCGCGGCGGCGACGACGAGCTTGCCCGAGCACATGGGCGGCGTGCGCAACTGGGATTACCGCTTCTGCTGGATCCGCGACGCCTGCATGGCCGCCGCGTCTCTCACCAGGCTCAGCAACACCGGCGTCGCCATGCGGCTGCTGGACTGGCTGATGGAACTGCTCGAGCACATCGATTCGCCCGAGCGGCTACGCCCCGTCTACACCGTGGTTGGGTCGGACCTGCAGCCCGAGGCCGAGATCAGCGAGATGGACGGCTACGGCGGCAGCAAGCCCGTGCGTGTGGGCAACGCCGCGTCCGGGCAGGTGCAGCTCGACGTCTTCGGCCCGATCGTCGACCTGGTCGCGAGGATCTTCGAGCAGGGTGCGCCGGTCACGCCCGAACACTGGCGGCTGGTCGAGGCGATGGTCAACGCGGTCTCGGCGCGGTGGGCCGAGCCCGACCACGGCATCTGGGAAATCCGAGCCGAGAAGCGCCACCACGTTCACACCAAGGCGATGTGCTGGCTCGCGGTCGAGCGGGGGCTGGTCGTCGCGGAGCGCGCGATGGGCTACCGGCGCCCGGCGTGGCACGAACTGCGGGACCGCATCGCGGGGGACATCCTGCGCCACGGCGTGGTGCCCGGCAGCCGAGCCCTGGCGGCGGCGTACGAACTGCCGCACCCCGACGCCTCCACGCTGTTTGCATGCCTGGCCGGGCCAATGCACGCGCAGAACGAGGTGCTCACCGACACCGTCCGGTTCGTGCAGGATCACCTGCTCCGCGGGCCGGTGGTGGATCGGTACCGGTACGAAGACGGGCTGCCCGGGCGTGAAGGCGGGTGGGTCATCTGCGCGTACTGGCTGGTGGAGTCGCTCGCCGCACTCGGCCGGCACGACGAGGCCCGGGCCCTGTTTGAGCGGACGTCGGCGCTCGCCGGGCCGACGGGGCTGATGAGCGAGGAGTTCGAGCCGGACACCGGCCACTGGCTGGGCAATTTCCCGCAGACCTACTCCCACATCGGGCTGATCGATGCGGCGGTGCGTCTGGCGGGGCCACCGAGCGCACCCCGTACGTGAAAACCCAGATTCTCACCGGTGTTCGCGCAAAGTTCGTGTGAATACCGCGCGCGGGCGAGAAGTCGCGCAAGGGCTGCCGGTATACTTTCCTCGCTTCGCCAGAGAAGCGTTTCCGTTCCGCGTCGGGCGCTGTGCCCGGGGCGAAAAAAGAGAGTCAGTTGGTTGTTCCTGTTTTCCGCTCCATAGGAGGAGTTGACATGAAGATGTTCGTTCTCGCTGCTGCCGGTCTGGCGGCCATCGCGACGTCCGCCAGCGCAGACCTGGTGGCGTACTGGAACTTCAACGCGAGCACCCCCAACACGACCAGCGGCCAGCTCGGCACGCTCGACAGCACCGCGCCCAGCCTGGGCAGCGGCACGCTGTCGATCGGCGGCGGCAGCCCGACGATCACGTACAACACCAACAACGCGGGCACGGCCAACGGCGTCGTCGGCACGTTCGCGGGGACGACCCTCAACGCGCTGAACGCCGACCCCGTCGGCGGCGCGCTCTCGCTCCAGGGTGCGGTCGGCGGCGGCAGCGGGTCGCCGGTCACCTCCAACGGCGGCTACTTCCAGTTCAACATCAGCATGGCCGGCCTGAAGGACCTGATCGTGTCCTTCGCCACCCGCGGCACGGGCACCGGCTTCCGCAACGGCCAGCTCTCGTACTCGACCGACGGCGTGACCTTCACGAACTACGGCGCCAGCTGGG
>JAJVHS010000011.1:0-27714 GCA_022072615.1 Phycisphaerales bacterium | reverse complement strand
TGACCCGTGACCTCAGCACCGAGACGTCGCTGAACAACGCCTCGAACGTCGCGATCCGTCTGACGCTCACCGGCGCCACCGGCGGCGCGGGCAACAACCGCATCGACAACATCCAGTTCAACGCGACGGTGATCCCCGCTCCGGCGTCGATCGCGCTCGTCGGCCTCGCCGGCCTGGTCGCCGGCCGGCGCCGCCGCTGAGTTTGCTCCGTCAACTTCCGCGGCCCGCTGGGCGCGGCCAACCTGACCTGACCCAAGCGGCGGGATGCTCGGTGCATCCCGCCGTTCTTTTTTTGCGCGCACGAACAACGCCGGCCGCCCATGTCGAGCGGCCGGCGGGGAACGTCGGATCACGAATGACTTCAGCGGCGACGGCGGCCGATCAGCAGGCCACCGAGCCCCGCGAGCGCCGCGGCGCCCGGCGCGGGAACTTCGGTCCGGAAGATCAGGAGCTCGCCCGCGCCGCTGCCGCCCTGGAGCGGGTCATCGTCGCCGGGCGTCGCGTACCACATCCACCGGGCGTCACCGTTGATCCCCGCGATCGTGCCCCACGGAGACAGCCCGTTGGCGCCGCCGACGTGCGGGGCTTCCCACAGGTTGTTGGTCGTCGCGGTCGCGACGTGCCCGCCGACCTCGGACGCGTCGGGATGCGGGTCGCCGTCGCCGCGAACCAGGCCCGACGCGTACACCTGCCACGCCGGGTCGCCGCTGTGCAGCGGGTTGCCGTCCACCCAGATGTTCGCGAGTACGCCCTGCGCGACCGAATCATCCGACCACGCGGCGATGTACAGGTAGTCGCCGGCGTTGAAGGTGTAGCTCTCGGCCTGGGACCAGTTGTACGTGCCCGGGGACCCGCCCGCGCCCAGCTCGTTGCCGCCGTGGTAGAAGAACGTGCTGCCCGTGGACGAGTAGAGGGCGTAGTGGTTATCGGCGGTGACGACGGCGTTCACGGTCGCGGCGGACGCGGCGGCGGCGATCGCGGCGGTGCCGGCGAAACCCAGGACAACGGTTCGACGCATGTTCATGTCTGCTCCTTGCGTATGTTGAGATCCGGCGGGCTTCCGTGCCCGGTCCCGCAAGGGTGCAATTCGAACGCCCACGACGCACGCCATTCGTGGTCGCCGTCGCGGTACTCGGACGCCGGCGCCGAGACCTGCGCCGGGCAGGCCGCCGGTAGCGGGGCTTCTCGGATGTTCCGGGTCGCCTTCAGCGGCGTGAGCCCCGAGCATCACCAGAACAGGGCGCCCGCGAGCACGCGTGTATCGGACCCCGCCCCCACCGCCGCACGGAGGCTCCGTCGCCCCCGCGCCTACCGTTGTCCCCCTCGTCGCCGGGCGACCGCCCGGGCCGGGATTTCAAGCACCAGCGACCACGAAAGGAACAGCCATGGAAACCACGCTCATCATTCTCAAGCCCGACGCGGTCCAGCGCGGCCTGTGCGGCAAGATCATCTCGCGCTTCGAGGACAAGGGTCTGCAGGTCGTGGGGATGAAGCTGATGCAGATCAGCCAGCAGCTCGCGGCGACGCACTACGAGGCCCACCAGTCCAAGCCGTTCTACGCCGGGCTGGTGAAGTTCATGACCAGCTCGCCGGTGGTGGTGATGGCGGTGCGGGGCAACGGTGCGATCACGATCGCCCGGAACATGATGGGCGCGACGTTTGGCAGCAAGGCCAACCCCGGGACCATCCGCGGCGACTTCGGCGTCTCCAACAGCTTCAACCTCATCCACGGGTCGGACAGCCCCGAGGCCGCGGAGCGCGAGCTCAAGCTCTTCTTCGGCCCGGGCGAGGTTCTCAACTGGAGCCGAGCGGGCGACTCGTGGATCTACGACATGTCGGGCGGCAAGGCGGAGTGATGCTCGGCCCTGTGCGGGTCGGGCCTGTGCGCCGAGCAGATCGATGAACACGTATTCAAGCAGCATGCCTCCCCATGCGGGAGGCATGCTCTTTTATGTGGTGCGCGCCGGCTCAGCGGCGCGACCGGGCCGACGCGCCGGCCCGGGGTCGCGTGCCCGTCCGTACCGGTCCCGATTCAATGAGCCGCAACTGCTTCTTGAAGTGCTTGTTCGCCCATCGATCGTGCGCGGCGGTCGCCGCTCGGATGTGATGGCCGATGCTCCACGACGGGCCGGTCCACTCGAAGCGTCGCTGCTTGAGAAGGTCCTTGGAATCAAGGGTCCTGGCGTGCCGGATGAGCGCCGCGTGCGCGGCTCGGTAGTCGCGCAGCACCCGGGCGAGGGAATGGCGGCGGCGCTTGAGAAAGATCGCGTGGTTGAGCTCGCGCGTCTCGCGCCAGGTGAAGCCGTCGCCCGGCGGGCTGGGCGTTCTTCCCTCGAAGCCATCATCGATCCAGCCCAGCAGCCGCTCGGACCAGTCGGCCAGGTGCGCGACGACGTCCTTCAGCGACCAGCCGGCGGAGTTGACGCGCGTGGCGGTCCACGCGGCCTTGGGCGTCAGGCTGATCAGTTTTTCCAGCGCGGCGTGCTCGGCGCGAGCTTCGGCGAGGACGGACGAGCGGGTGATGGCGCGCGGCATGCAGCGATCGTACCAGAGGAACCCTCTGACTCGTGCTCAACTCGGCGCCGGCGGTTGCGATCCTCGCCCCGGTCGCCGCTTTGCGCTTGCATCGCCGTCGGCGATGATCGAGAATCGCCTGCATGCTGCGGTCCGGCACACTCCTGAGTTGTGTTCTTGCTTCGTCGGGATTCGCGCAGGCGTTCAACGTTGACGCTGGCGGCAACTTCGCTGAGCCGCCCGCAAGTGGCTACGGTGCTGCAGCGCAGCAACTCGGGTATTGGAATGGCATTACCACCTTCGGGCCAGTGAGGGATCTGTTTGGTAGCCTGACGAGCGTCCTTTTCGGTACGGCCGAGGACGGAGTGTTCCTTACCAATATTGCCGGAGCGTCCGCTGACGATCAGCGCTTGATGGGCTCGATGGTCGGAGTTCAACCCGCCGATCCTGCAGCGGTATTCATCAATCTTGAACCCGGTCTTTACAACGTCTACGTCTATTGCTGGGCCGGCAACCTACTCGGTCCTAAGGACGTGACGATCCGCGCGTTCACAGACGCCGGCCAAGTCGTCGGAGGAGTGAGCTACGGCGACGCGTGGCCAGGTGGTCACGTGCTCGGCGAGACGTACGACCTCCTCCGCGTCGAGGTCGTCCCCGGCGGCAACCAGTACCTTTCCATCTTCATCCAGGCCCCGGGCGATTTCAACGTCATCAACGGCATCCAGCTTGTGCTCGTGCCCGCGCCCGGGTGGGCGAAGATCACGCCGCTGGCCGCGCTGGTCGTGCATCGGCGTCGGCGGTGATAGGCGGGCGCGTGCCCGCGGGCATGAGCGATCGCTTCACCGGTCAGGTCCGGCGTCGCGCGGCATCGTGCGTGCAGATGTCGTTACTGGCCGGCGTTCACGGCGGCCGCGACCGGCTCGGCGGGCTCGCCGGCGGCGATCTGGTTGGCGATCTCGCGGCGGTTGATCTCGACTTCGCGCGGGAAATCGAACGCGACGCGCACCCGTTCGCCCTTGATCGAGGCGATGCGGACGACGCCGATCGGGTTCTTGGGATCCCCGATCACGATCTCTTCGCCCTCACGCCTCGTGATGACAAGCATTCGACGCTCCCTACGTCTGTTCCGCGCGGCGTCCGCCGCGGACCCCCGAACCACCATTTCGTCCGTGAACCGCGCTCCACTCCGTGCGCGGCCGCCGGACACACCCGGGCACAGCGTACCGCCCGGGCCTGTCAATTGCCAGCACAAAACGCCGCCGAACATCGGGCGAATCGGCGCAACCCGCGTCCGCCGCGTCACCTGCGCTTCCGGCGCGTCGCCCCGGCCCTGTGCGAAAGCGTCATCGCAGCGATCGACCGGTGGTTTCCGGAACTGCCGCGGGCGTTCAGGCGACCGCTTCGACCGCTCGGACCTCGGGCACGTGCGCCTTGAGGTTCCGCTCCACCCCCATCTGGAGCGTCACCAGGCTGGACGGGCAGCCCACGCACGCGCCGTGCAGGCGGATGCGCACCACGCCCTGGTCGGTGATCTCGACCAATTCCAGGTCGCCGCCGTCGGACTGCACCGCCGGGCGGATGAGCGCGATGATTTTCCGGACTTTGTCCTCGACCGTGACGGGCCTGGCGGCGTCCGGCGCCGTCCCGAGGCCTGCCTGTCCCAAACCTGCCCCCGGCTCGCCCGGGCCCTGGGGCTCTCCCTGGCCGTGAACGGAGATCATGGACGGAGTGCTCGACATCGCGAGCATTGTAGGTCGCGAGGCTGCAAGGCTCGTGCGACCGGAGCGCGGCGGATGGAAGCGGAGCGGCTTAGACTGCGGTCATGCGCTATCGCCTGCGGACGTCTTTATTTGGGTTCTGTTCACTCGGCAAGGCCGCCGCGCCCGCCGTGCTCGCGGCCGTCGTGGCTCTGGGCGGCTGCGGAGCATCGTCCTCCACGCTCTCGGGCGACAACACGGCCGACCTGATGAACGCCAAGTACCGGTGGCAGCTCCGGGCCGAGGCGATGAACAACCTCTGGAACGAGACGCTCGGCGACAAGGACGCGCACGAACGCACCCGGTCGCTGCTGAAGGACATCGTGTGGGACACGACGGGCGGCATTCCCAACGAGCTCCGCATCCACGCGATGGAGAAGCTGCTGAGCGATCCGGACCCCGAGGACCTTGCCGACTCGCGGGCGATGGCCCGGCTGATGATGCCCAAGGAGCCGAGCCGCGCGATGATGGTCTACCTGTGCTCGGTGGTCGGGGCCCGGCGCTGGGAGGATTTCACGGGCCCTCTCATCCGCAGCTACTCGCGTTTCCAGCTGCTGGTGCCCGACAAGGAACGGGCCGAGCGGACCGCGCTTGTCACGCTGTACCCCGGCAAGAAGGTCGAGCAGGTGGTCTACGACGCGTTCGTCACGCCGCCGCCGATGGACAAGATCCCCGGTCTCGACACCACGCAGCGGCTCCGAGCCGAGGCGTGGGACCTGCTGGGCCGCCTCGATCCCTCCGGTTCGTTCCGCCTGCGGGCGCTGCGTGAAACCGGCGTTCCGGAGAACGACGTGGAGCTCGCGGCGATCCAGCGGGCGGCGCGTGAAGTCCGGGCGATCCCGATCAGCGGCGGCGAGATCGCCTGGCTGACGTCGCTGGTCAACCCCGACAACGCCGCCAACGCGGCGTGGTGGGCGGAGGTGTCGTCGATCACGGCTCGTCTGAGCGACGAGCAGGCGCTGGGTCTGTGCCTGCGGCACCTGGAGGCGCTGCGGTACGCGTCGGTCTCCAAGCCCTCGTGGCTCTCGATGTCGCGCCAGGCGCTGATGAAAGAGCTCGAGGTGCGTCTGGCCGACCGCACCTTCCATCGCCGCGGCGCGGACCAGAAATCCAATCACAAGCCGGTCCGGCAGGACCTTTCCACCTGGCGCGACCGGCTGAGCTGGGGTGACCTGGTGTCGATTCTCGCGGTGGACGACGTGCTCGCGGACGCGCGGATCCGCACGCAACTCTTCCGCCAGCAGGCGCTGGATCACGACGACAAGCAGACGGAGTACGGCGGGGTGCTGGAGTTCCTCTCGCCCTCGACGGTGGAAACGACCTGGTCTGGCGAGGCCAGGGACCAGGCGCCGCGGTGGCAGGCGCAGCTCTACACGCCGCGCTCGGCGCAGCGCGTGGCCGACGACCGGTTCATCGCGAGCGACGACATGATGAACGCCGCCGACCGAGCGCTGGCCATCTACCACTTCCACACGCACAGCTACCGCAACGAAGACTACGCCGGGCCCAGCGACGCCGACACCGATTTCGCCACGACCACGGGCCGGACGTGCCTGGTCTTCACGTCGATCCGGGAGGACCGCATGAACATCGACTACTACCTGCCCGGCGGGCCGATCCTCGACCTGGGCGACATGGACAAGAAGTGACCGCGGACGCCGGACAGCCCGTGGAGCTGCACGCGGCGGTCGATATCGCCGTCATCGGCGCGGGCGCGGCCGGGCTCATGGCGGGCATCTGGGCGGGCCGGTCGGCGCGATCGCCGGGCCATCCGCCGGTCCGCATCGCGCTGCTCGACGGCGCCCGGCGGCTGGGAGCCAAGATCCTGGTCGCGGGGGGCGGGCGCTGCAACGTCACGCATCACCGCGTGGACGAGACCGCCTACGCGGGGTCGTCGCGCAACGCGATCCGCAAAGTGCTGGGACGCTTCGGCGTCGATCGCACCGTCGCGTTCTTCAGCGAGCTGGGCGTCGAACTCAAGCAGGAAGAAACGGGCAAGCTCTTCCCCGTGACCGACGACGCACACACGGTGCTCGACGCGCTGCTGGCCGAGTGCAAGGATGCCGGCGCCCAGCTCGTGTTCCCGTGGCGCGTCGCAACGATCACCAGGGACGCCGACGGTTTCCGCATTCAACGGGCACCCGACACAATGGAAGCAAACGCGGGTGCCCAGGTCGGCGCGGCGAATGGCGGCGTTCCGCACGCGTCACCGCCGGGCATCCGGCACTCGGCGGTCGTGCACGCCCGGCGCGTGGTGCTCGCGCCCGGCGGCATGGCGCTGCCCAAGACGGGGTCGGACGGGCAGGGGTACTCGCTGGCGCGCTCGCTCGGCCATTCCACGACGCCGCGCATCTTCCCGGCGCTGGTCCCGCTGACGCTCGACCGCGGGCACTTCCTCTGCTCGCTGTCGGGGATCACGCTCAACGCCACCGTCGAGCTGCGCTCCGCGACGGGAAAGCGGCTGGTGTCGTTCACGAACTCCACGCTGCTGGCGCACTTCGGCCTCTCCGGGCCGAGCATCCTCGACATCAGCCGCTACTACACGGCCGAGCCCAACGGCCGGCTGTTCATGTGCTTCATCCCGGGCGAGACGATCGAGTCGTTCGACGGTCGGCTCGCCGAACTGGGGCGCAGGCCCGGGGCGCCATCGGCGGTCCGCATCCTGGGCGATGCCGGGTTGCCCGATCGCCTTGCGCGGGCGATGTGCGACCACGCGAAGGTTGATGCCGCGAGCTCGCTGGCGGCGCTGGGTCGCGAGGCGCGGCGCCGGCTCGCAGCGGCGGTTACCGAGCTCGAGCTTCCGGTCACCGGCGACCGCGGGTTCACGTACGCGGAGGTGACGGCCGGCGGCGTGCCGCTGAACGAGGTTCATCTGGACACGATGGCCAGCCGCGTGTGCCCGGGATTGTTCCTGTGCGGCGAGATCCTCGATGTCGACGGTCGCATCGGTGGGTTCAATTTCCAGTGGGCGTGGGCGACCGGCTTCGTTGCGGGAAGCGCGGCGACGGCGTCGCTGGACGCTACCTGAACCAGAGCCAGTACACCAGCAGACCGATACCGGCGATGAACAGCAGCGTGGCGACCGCGGCAAGTATCTTGCGCGTCGTGCCGTGCGACGAATCGAGGTAGACCTGGTACAGCCAGTAGCCCAGGATGTCGGCCAGGAAATCCCACATGGCTGGTCTTTCCGAATCGACGGGCGGCGATTGCCGGCGACCCGCGTGATCCGGCAAGAAAAGCAAACGCCGCCGGTGTCCCGGCGGCGCTCGTGACGGTCAGTGGTCGGTTCCGGCTCAGCGGCCGCCCGGGCGGCGGGGCTGCTGCTGGGGCTGCGGCAGGTTCCGCACGCCGACGAGCTCAAACTCGATCGTGAGCGGGACGTCGCGGGGACGGTCGGTCTCAAGCTGGGGCGGGGAGACATTCATTCGAGCCGGGATGTGGACGCGGCGCTTGCCGCCGACCTTCATGCCCTCGAACGCGAGCTGCATGGTGTCGAACTGCGTGCCCGGGGGGTTCATCTCGCCGGGGATCCACACGTACGGGTTCGACGCGTCGGCCTTGGCGACTTCCGCGCCGTCCTCGGTCTTGCAGGTGTGGGTGGTCACGGCGACGCACGGACCTGTGGCCGCCGGGCCGGTGCCCTCCTGAAGGTCCTCGATCCACATCGATTCCTCGAGCTGGATGACGAACACCAGATCCGAGTTCGGCGGGATCTTCTCGGTCGGGCTCCGCTCGCCGTAGGCCATGGCGGCGGGAATCGTCAGGCGGCGGACGCCGCCAACCTTCATGCCGGGCAGGCCCTGGGCCCATCCCTGGATGACGCCGTTGAGGGAGAACACCACCGGCTCGCCAGTTTCGAACGAGGACTGGAACACGGTCCCGTCGGCCTTGAGCGTGCCGTGGTAGTGCGCGAGCACCGCGACCCCCGGCTTCACCTCGGGCCCCGACCCGATGATGATGTCCTCGACGATCAGCCCGCCGGCGAGTTCCTGCTTGTTGACCACCGGGCCCTCGGGCACGGGGATCGCCTTGGGCGGCGGGGGCGGAGCGGGGATGGGTGCGGGAGCCGGCGGGGGCGTCGGCGGCTGGGATTCGGGCTGCTGCGCCCAGGCCGTGGAGATCACGCTGGCGATCCCGGCGAGGGCGACACACGCGAAGCGACGAGACATGTCGGGTCCTTTCTGAAAATCCGCGGGGCCAACGATAGCGCCGCGCTTCGAACACGAGAACCGCCCCGGTGCCGCGTTTTACAAGGCCGTCTTGAGGTCCTGCGCCGATGGAAGATCCTTCAGCGCCGCAAGACCGAACGCATCGAGGAAGTGCCTGGTCGTGCCGTAGAGCATCGGACGGCCGAGTTCCTCGGACCGCCCGACGATCGCGATCAGCCTGCGCTCCATCAGCGACTTGAGGACTTCCCCGCACGCCACGCCTCGGATGGCCTCGAGCTCGGCCCGGGTGATCGGCTGGCGGTACGCGATGATCGCGAGCGTCTCGATCGCCGGCCGGGAGAGCTTGGTGGAATCGCGCTGCTGACGGAGCGCCGCGACCGCCCGGGCGTGCCGGGCAAGGGTCATGAACCGGTAGCCGCCGGCAACCCGCTCGATGCGGAAGGACCGGTCGGACTTCTGGTAGTGCTGGTTGAGCAGTTCCACCGCCGACGCCACGATCGATTCGGGGTTCTCCGCGGGTGACTTGCTGTTCTGGCCGCGGCGGCGGCCGGGCCTGGGCGTCGGCGCGGGCTGATCCGCCGCGCCGGAGGCGTTGTCGGGGACCGCGTCCTCCGCGGCCGGAGCGACCAGGCCCAGCGCGACCGCGAGCCTCATCGCGGGCACCGTGCTCCCGCTGGCCAGCAGCATCGCTTCGATATCCCCCGCCAGCGCTTCGGGGTTGACCGTCGGCGGGGCTTCGGGTGCGGGTTCGTGCACGGGTGACGCATCGGCGAGGTCGCTCATCGGCACAATGCTACGCCGCGTGGCCGCCCGCTCACGAACCGTGGCCGCCGCGTGGCGCGGCCCCCCGCCCCAGCGCCGCCGCCACCGTCTGACCGGTCACTTCCGGCCAGGCAACCGGCGTCTGCCGCCCCAGAAGCCGCTCCCAGAGCTGGCCGCCGACGCCCTTGAGGCCCGCCACCAGCGAGGAGAGGCCGTACTTGGGCTGGACGGCGTTGCGGCGGATGAGCAGGCAGGTGACGTCATCGGCGAACTCGCTCGAACCCTGCTCGGCCTTGAGACGGGCGATGAGCGACGCCACCAATCGGCTCGGGTCGCGCGGATCGAGCCCTTGAAGCAGTTGCAGCAGACCTTCGGCGCCGAGCAACCCGCCGTGCGACCCCCGCGTCTCGACCAGCGAATCGGTGTAGATCAGCACGAGGTCGTTCTCATCGAGCTTGACGGAGAACTGGTCGTAGCTCGTGGGTTCGAGGACGCCGAGCGGGAGGTTCGAGATCGTCCCGGCGGCCCTGGGATCGGTCGCGGTCGAATCAAGGAACTCCCACTGGCCGGTGGCGGCTCGGTAGATGAGCGGCCGGGGGTGCCCGGCGTTGGTCGCGACGAGCGTGCCCGTGGGGACCCAGTAGGTCGCGACCAGTGCGGTCGCGAACAGGCCGGCCCGAGCCATCGACGAGAACTGGACGTTGAGATTCTGGACGAAGCGCGACTGGTCGAGGTAGTTCACGTACTTGCGCATGAGGTCGCGGAGGTTGACGGCGACGCTGTCGACGGCGGCGCCGTGACCGGAGACGTCGGCGACGAGCATGCGCGAGATCCGCCCGGACATGCAACTGGAGAGGTAGTGGATGTCACCGCCGCCCGACTGGTCGCCCTCGGCTCGGAACGGCCGCGAGTAGACCCAGGTGTCGAGGCCGGCGAGCGTGACGCCCGCGTCGATGGAGCGGTTGCCGCCCCAGACTTCCATGCATTGCATGGTGTGAGGCGAACTCGTCTGAGTGGGTGCGGGGGTCATGGGCTCAAAGTTCAAAGTTTAAGGTTCAAAGTTCAAAGCGAGCCTCGAACGCGGGTCGCATTCTGATGATGACTCCGACAAGAGGTCTCCGGTGGTGCGAACCCCTTTTCGGGCCATGAAAATCGGGCTCAAAGCCCGAAGACGACCGCGCGATCGTCAATCCGATCGATGCCGCGATCTCGTCTTTTTGATGATGGTCGCGACGATCAGTTTCAACTGGCGCGACTCTTCCATGAGCCAGGCGAGCTCCCCGCAGGGCACCCACTGCTTGCGTCCCGCCAAACCGAACCAAAAGCAGGATTCATTCAATTCTTGGAGCGCAATGGCCAGGGACTTGCAGAAATCCCGATCGCTCATTGCTTCGTCGGCCTCAGCAACATTTGCCCCGACCGCGGTACACGACCCCATGAGCTGGTCGACAACCCGGCCAAGCCGGCGATCCGAAGGAAACGCCAGAGCGAGGTCAACAGACCGATCGACGAAGACCTCCACTCGCGCAGGCAAACCCCGTTGCAGTCGAGCCATGTTTCCCCCCCGGACAAGGACTCTCTTGATGAACCGACCCGCGCCGAGATGGTCAGAATCCCGAGCATGCAGGCGGTTTTTTTGAACTTTGAACTTTCAACTTTGAACTTTGAACTTTGCCGATCTGCCCATTTGCAACGTGCTATTTCGCCCCGCCCCCCACCACCGCGTCCAGCAGCTCGCCGATGCCCTGACCCTTGGTCGCCACGGTCTCGATGATCTGCCGCCGCCCGGCGACGTCGCGCAGGTCGCGCACGAGCTCGTGCTCGCCGGGGTGATCGGCCTTGTTGCACACGAACACGTCGGCGATCTCGAGGATGCCGGCCTTGTCCATCTGGACGGCGTCGCCCATGCCCGGGGTCAGCACGACGGCGGTCAGATCCACGTGCCCGCGGATCTTCGTCTCGTTCTGGCCCGCCCCCACCGTCTCGACGAACACCGTGTCGAACGCCTGATCGCCCTCCGCGGCCCCGCCGATGAGCTGGATGATCTGGTCGATGCCGTGGTAATCCTCGCCGCTGATCGCCAGGCTCCGGTAGTAGATCGCCTCGTCGAGCGAGTTGAAATCCACCCGCAGGCGGTCGCCGAGCAGCGCGCCGCTGGTGATCGGGCTCATCGGGTCGAACGCCACCACCGCGCACCGGCCCTTGTACGGCGAGTTCGCCTCGCCCGCGGCCCGGGCCGCTGCGGCGCGGCGCACGAACTCCGCTGAGAGCTGCGCCACCAGCGTGCTCTTGCCCGCGCCCGGCGAACCCGTCACCCCGATCACCCGCCGGGGCCGGCGCAGGCGAGCGCCCGGACGCAGGTCCCGGCGGTCGTGCACGAGCGAGATATCCCGAGCGAGCTGCGCCGTCGCGCCCGTGCCCCCCGCCATCTGCGGGGTGCGCGGCTTCACCGCTTCCTTGACCGCCTCGACGATGTCCGCAAGGCCCACGCCGGTCGTGAAGCACTTGGCGATCCCGCCCGACAGCAGCGTCGGCACGTCCTCCTGCGGCAGGATCCCGCCCATGTAGACCGGCAAGTCAGGCCGTCCGAGCGTCCTGAGTTCGTTCACCAGCCGCGGGCCCAGCACCAGGTGGGAGTTCGACATCATCGACGCGCAGATGACGTCGCAGTCCTCGTCCCGGGCCGAGATCGCCAGCGACCGCGGCGTCTGCCACAGTCCCGAATAGATGACGTGGACGCCCGAATCGCGCAGCGCCCGGGCGATCACCTTCACCCCGCGGTCGTGCCCGTCGAGCCCCATTTTCCCCAGCAGCACGCGCGGGCGGTGGTCGAGTTCTGAACAGCGGTCGCGTTTCTCGAACTCGGTCGTCGGAACATGAAGGGCGGTGGTCATCCGGCATGATAGTTCCAGCGAACGCTTGCGCGGCTGTAGACTGTCCGGCTCGGCCCTTGCCCAGATTCCCACGCGGCCCCCGCCACCGCCCGCCGGCCGCCCCATCGACGCCAGGAGCGTGACGCTCGTGCAACAGACACCAGACACCGCCGCGACCGACCGTTCATCCCCGGCGTCCACCGCCCCGCCGCGGCGCACCTACCGCTATTACGACCTGGTGATGGCCGGCTTCGTCACGGTGCTGCTGTGCTCGAACCTGATCGGCCCGGGCAAGTCGTGCGCCGTGACCCTTGCCGGGTTCACCGTGGTCTTCGGCGCGGGCAACATCTTCTTCCCCTTCAGCTACATCTTCGGCGACGTGCTGACCGAGGTGTACGGGTATGCCCGGGCACGCAAGGTGATCTGGGCGGGGTTCGGAGCCATGCTCTTCTACGTGCTGATGAGCCAGGTGGTCATCCACCTGCCGGTGAACCCGGACGAGCCGTTCAACCAGGTGATGCAGCCGGCGATCGAGACCGTCTTCGGCGCGGGCCCGCGCATCATCGCCGCGTCCATCTTCGCGTTCTGGCTCGGCGACTTCGCCAACTCGTACGTGCTGGCGAAGATGAAGGTCTTCACCCGCGGGCGGTTCCTGTGGATGCGCACCATCGGGTCGACCATCGTGGGCCAGGGCGTGGACTCGATCGTCTTCTATCCCCTGGCCTTCGCGTCGATCGAGCCGCTCTTCGGCAAGGAGAACCTGCCCGCGTTCCTGCAGGGCGGCTGGGCGATGAAGACCATCCTGGGCGTCGCGACGTTCAACTGGATCTTCAAGGTCTGCGTCGAGGTCGTCATGACGCCCGCGACCTACGCGATCTGCAACTTCCTCAAGAAGGCCGAGCACGAGGACTACTACGACACCAACACCAACTTCACGCCCTTCAGCCTGAAGGACTGATGCCGGTCGCCGGTGAGGGGCCCGGGCGCCGCGAACCCTGTATCAGCGGTCTATCGCGCTTCGGCGCCGGCCGCGGCATCCTGGGATTCGACGCCCGCCCGCGCGAGGATCGTCTCGAACATGTCCTTGTGGCCTTCGGGGATGAGCGTGTGCGGCATCCCGGGCGCGATCTGGACCACCGCATCACTGCCGAGCTTCTCGAGCGATTCCTTCAGCAGCGCCGAGGAGCCCTCGAGGTAGAACGTGTCCTTCTCGCCCGCGTACACGTGCAGCTTGCCCGCGAGCCGGGGCCCCAGTTCCTTCCAGTTGCGTTCGAGCACCAGGCGGATGTCGTAGGGTTCCCACGACCTGGCGACCTCGGGATTGACGGCGCCCGTTTCCCGGTCAAAGAGCAGTTCCGGAGAGCCGTCCGGGCCGCGACGGCTGAACACCGCCTCGAAGGAGTGAATCTGCCCGCCCGGGCCGAGCGCCCACTCCCGCCGGCAGAAGTCGTCGTACCACAGGATCACCTCGTCGCCCTGGCGAGCGATCGGCCTGCGGTTTCCCTGGCCGTCGCGGTACATGTTCGCGCCCGGCTCGTACAGGTTGATCCGCTGGAAATCGCGGAAGTCCACCGGGTCCGGGCAGTGCGACCAGCAGCCCGCGAACTGGTCCGGGTAGGTCACCTGCAGCCAGAGGCTGCTCCAGCCGCCCGACGACACTCCGGTCACGTACCGCTGGTCGATGCCTGCCGCGTGGTACTTCTCCTCGATCGCGGGCGCGAGCTCGTTCACGAGCATCTCGCCCCACGGGCCGTTGTTGGCCGAGTCGGCGAACACGCTGTGGCCGCGGTAGCACTTGGGATCGGGGACCACGAGGATCACGTGCTCAGCCGCGGCCGGCGGGACGTACTGGCGCATCGACGCCGCGGCGCGATGGTCGCCGCCGAAGCCCGTCACGGAATAGATGATCGGGTAGCGACGGCTGCCGTCGTCCTTGAAGTTCTCGGGCAGCACGATCCCGGCTCGGACCTTGGTCTCTTCGCCGTTGAAACGGGTCAGGGCCGGGCTGACCATCTCGAAGAGCTTGACCCGATCGGTCTCCCGAAAGGGCCGCTCGGCGACCTTCCGCGAGGTGACCAGCGCGGGCGGTTCGGCCGGCGGCTCGCCGTCGCCCGTCACCGTGATGGTCGTGACCTCGCTGTACAGGTCGCCTTCGCCGCGGCCGGGCTCGGGGCTGTCGGGGCTGCAACGGACCACGGCCTGCGCGGAGTACTGGCCGGGGTCGAGATCCTCCCAGCCCTTGGGGAAGCTGAGCCAGGTGTCGTCGACCTGCAGCGCCTGGCCGGGCTTGAGGTCGGTCACGTCCTTCGAGAACACCATCGCGGGCCGGAACCAGTCGAGCATCTGCTGCCGGGGCCGGCCCTCGCCGCCCACGAGCGCAACATATACCCGGCCCGAGAACGGCTCGGAACGCACGGCCGGATCGATCACGATGCTCGGTTCAGCGCCCGCCGGGCACAGCGCGGCCGCGGCCGCCAGGATCACGCACGCCGCAATTTGCTTCATGCCGGAGTTTACTGCCCGGCCGACCGGAACGCACGCCGCCCGGGCCGGTTATTCCATGTGCACCCAGCACACGTTGGTGGTTGCCGTCCCCCGGGCAAGCTCGCTGGTCAGGAGCTGGATGTGGTCGTTGTACACCGACCACCTCGCCATCAGCCAGACCAGGATCGCCACCGCGAGCCAGGCCCCCAGTTCCCCCGTCCGCGTCTTGCGGATGCTCCACAGGATCCCCAGCGCCACCCCCAGCGTGGCGAGCTTCCACGCGGTCACCGGTCCGGCGGACCCGCTGTCCATCAGGAACCTGGCGATGGGGTTTCCCTCGGCGAACCCGATGGTCGTCGCGTGCGTCAGAGTCATGATCAGGTCCGCGGCGCTCATCGCCAGGCAGGCGATGACCAGGCAGGTGACGCGGATCGACCGGAGACGCAGGGCCCGGGTGGAGACCTCATCCACCGGCGGGGAACGGAGTTGGCGGCGATCGGGTGCGGGCGTCGCGGCGGCGGCCGGTCGGATCGCGAAAGAAACAGGCATGATCGTGAGGCATCGGCCTCAGGGGAGAGAGAGTTGAGAGGTGTTATCGTTTGAACTGCCGCATGTCTGGTTCCTGCGGCCCGGGCGGCTTGTGAAGCCACTGCTTTGGGTCGATAGTCTAGTCCGGCGACGCGAGTGGTCGCCGCCGGACCCGCGTTCTCGGTACGTCCCATACCCTCTCGCAGGGCTGCGAGATCAGGAGTTCGATCGCATGCTCGATGGCGAGGCAGGAGCCCACAGACCGATTGCCCTACGAACGGTCCCTCGGCCCGCGTTTACTCGATGCGCACGACCCCTGGTCGCCCTGGTCGCCGCCCTGTTCTGCGCGCTGGCGGGGGGGCGGGCCGCCGCCCAGCTCACGACCAGCTACGTCGATGACTCGATCCTCGCCCGCGAGTCGCTCTCGCGGCTCGAAGAGCTCCTCGCCGCCGGCAACCTCAACGAGGCCGCTCGCATCGTGCAGGCCGTGCTCGATACCGAATCCGAGCGGGTCATCGAATCCGCCCGCGAACCGGTGATCTACATCAGCGTCCGGGACGCCGTTCATGAAGCCCTGCACGCGCACCCCGATCTTCTCGAACGCTACCGGCAGCGCGAAGAACCCATCGCCGAGACGATGCTCCGCGAAGGCCAGGCCGAGGACGTCGAACGCACGCGGCTCATGACCCGATCGGGCTTCGATGCGGCGCTGCGGATCGCCACCGACCATTTCGAATCGGCACGCTTCGAGGCCGCCAGGCTCACGCTCGAACAGCTCGATCGCCATCCCGACCGAGCCGACGCCGCCGCCGGCTCCACCGCGGCCGACCTTGCGGCCATGCTCGCCGCATACCTCCCGCGTGAGCCGGTCACGGGCATGGCCAGGCGCTGGGCCCAGGCGCTGGGGCGCCCCGACCCCACCATCGTTGCGGTCTCCTGGCCCGACCGCTGGAGCCAGTCGTTCGGCCGTGACAGCACCCAGCCCGCGTCCGCGGCCGAGCTCGACTCGCTCGTGGCCGGGCCGCTCCAGTCCGTCTTCCTCTCCGGCGACGCGGGCGCGGAGTTCCGCGTCCACCAGGAGCTCCCCCGCGACGACCAGCTCACGTCGCAACTGGTTTCCTGGACCTTCCCCACCGTCGTCGGCGACGACGTGCTCGTCAACGACGGCCGAGCCATGACCGCCTTCGACCGCTTCACGCTCGCCCAGCGGTGGCGGCTGGATTTCAGCGATTACCCCTACGACCCGGCGTCGACCGATCCCCCCGATATCCGGCTGGTCGCCAACGTGGGGAACATCAACGACGCCTCGACCATCGCGGCCGGCGAGGGCGTCGCGGTGGCCGCCACCGGCCTCCAGTCCAACGACCTGCGCGAGGGCGACAATCGCCTCCACGCCGTCGAGGTTTCATCCGGCAACGAGCTGTGGGCGCTCGCGCCCAGCGGCATCTCGGAAACGCTCCGGCTCGCCGAGTTCCGCGGCCCGTGCCTCATCGATCAGTCCACCGTGGTCCAGGCGTTCCGCAAGGAATCGGCGGCTCGGCGCCTGCGGAGCACGTATCTCGCGGGCATCGACCTGTGGACCGGTCGCACGCGCTGGGTGCGGCTCATCTGCAGCGCCGGGTCGATGGGTTCGGTCGGATCACGTCCCGGTGAGATCACCGTCGCGCACCAGGGCATCGTGTACCGCGTGGACGACTCGGGGGTGGTCAGCGCCATCGAAGCCGCCTCCGGGCGACTGCGCTGGATGCGCATCTTCCGCGGCGACTGGTCCATGCGCGTCGGCGACGCGAGCCCGCCGTGGGCCGCGCACGCCCCGATCATCGACGGCGATTCGCTCGTCGTGCTCAACCCTGTTCAGCCCGGCATCCACCGGCTCGGCCTTGCCGACGGCGTCGAAGCGGCGCAGCGCGACATGTCGGGGATCCCGGGCCCGGTGTACTACCTGCTGGCCGCCGGCGAAGGCAGCGACCGCTCGCTGGTCACCGTCACCGACAACCGGCTCGCGGTGCTTCCCCTGGCCACGTTCCACACGTCCCCGGCGCGGCTGGTGCCGGCGGTGACCGACCCCGGCTACTGCGGCCGCGCGGTCGCGCTTGGGAATTTCGTCGCGGCCCCGGTCCAGGGCGGCCTGCTGATGGCCTCGCTCAAGGACCCCGCCAAGCCGCAGATCAGGCCCCTCGAGAACTTCGGCAACTTCGTGACCAGCGGCAGCAACCTGCTCGTCGCCGACACCTGGCGCCTGCACTCGTACCTGGCCTGGGAGGACGCCGATCGCCTGCTCTCCGAGCGAATCGCCGCCGACCCCAAGGACCCGCGGCCCGCGCTCGCGCTGGCCGAGCTCGCCTACCGGGCGCAGCGCATCGACCGGCTCCTCCCCGCGATCGACCAGGCCCTCGCCGCCATGGCCGCGGCGCCGTTGAGCCCGGCGACCCAGCAGGCGCGCCCCCGGCTGTTCCACAGCATCCTCGAGATGGTCGAGGCCTCGACGCACACGCGCCCCAAGGCCAACCTCCCCGCCAAGCCGCTCCGCATGGCCGATCTCACCCTGCTCGACAAGCTGGTCTCGCGGATGGACCGCATCGCCGAGACGCCCGCCGAGCACATCTCCTACCTCATCAACCTCGCCGCGCTGCGCGAGCTTCAGTCCCGCGGCGCCGATGCCTGCCGCGCGTACCAGCGCATCCTCGAGGACCCGCAGCTCGCCGACACCATGTGGCGTGAGGTCAGCCCGCCCGTCCCCGCCCGCCAGCTCGCGGTGGACAAGCTCCGAGCCGTCATCGGCACGTTCGGCACCGCCGCGTACGACCCCTTCGCCGCCGAGCTGGACGCCGAGCTCGCCGCGCTCCCGCCCGCCGCGACACCCGAAGCGCTGGAAGCGCTCGCCGACCGCTACCCCGTCGCCGTCCGCGCGCCCGAGGTCCTCCTGAAGGCTTCGAGGCTCCACCGGGCCGCCAACAACCCCCGCGGCGCGCTGGCCGACCTTGCCCGAGCCTCCGAAACCTCGTGGTGGCTGGTCTCCGTCGGCCTCTCCGACCAGCAGGTCAAGCTGGGCGAGATCCTGGGCGCACACGTGCAGGCGCTCGCCGAGATCGGACGGCCGATGACCGCCGCGCAGGTGCTGCTCAAGGCCGTCAAGTCCCGACCCGGGCTGATCATCTTCAGCGGCGGCGAACCCCTCAACCCAACCGCCCGCGCCGCGGCCCTCATCGAAGAAGCGCGGCGGTCCGCACGCCCGGCCAACATCGGCTCCGAGCCCGGCCGCGAGCTCGCCGTCCTCCCCGGCTGGATGCTCCTCAGCCCGCTGCTCGAGCACTCCGTCACGCCGCAATCGAGCCACGAGTGGGTCGCGATGGTCGAGTACGCCGGGAAGCGCTTCGCGGCCTTCGCCGACCTGGGCGACGGCGTCCTGCGCCCGGTGTGGACCCGGCCCTACCAGGACCGCGCGCCCAAGGTGCTCGAGAGCCGGCCCGACCGCCTCATCGTTCTCTGGGACGACGACACGTCGATCGAGCGCATGGACCCCGCCACCGGCGAGACCGTGTGGCGCACCCCGCCTATCGCGCGCATGCTACCGCCCGCCGCCGCCTCGGGCGTCCGCATTCTTGATACGCCGCTCGACGGCCAGGTCCGATCGATCGACCTCGTGCCCGCGCTCTCCGACACGCACATCGCGATCGTGCAGCGCGACGGCGCGGCCGTCGTGCTCGACGCCGCCTCGGGCCGCGTCGCCTGGTCCAGCCGGACCCCGCTCACGCGCGTCTACGACGTCTCGCTCGTCGCTTCGGCGATCGTCGTCTCGGGCGCGGCCGATCCCTCCGACAACGCCGATCCCGAGATCCTCGATCGGCGCGAGCCGCGGGTACCGCCGCGGCCGCTCATGGTCGCCCTCAGCATCGCCACCGGTCAGCCGCTCTACGACCCCATCTCACCGGCGACCGACATCCGCTGGACGCGCTCCGACGGCCGCATGCTCGTCGTGTCGCTGGCCGATCGCCTCCGAGCCATCGACCCCGCCACCGGCAACCAGTTGTGGGAGGACGTCGCGGGCGAGGAGATGGCCCAGGTCCCCGAGGGATGGGTGTTCGGCGACGCCGCGTACGTGCTCTCGCGCCGACGCGAGCTGGTCAGGATCGACCTCGCCACCGGGCAGAAAGCCCCGCTGAACCTCGAAGCCGCCGACCGGCTCTCCGACGCCGGCCGGATCACGGCCGGACGCGTCGGCCAGAACATCGCCTTCAGCTCGCGCCACGGCGTGTGCCTGCTCGACAAGGCCGGCCAGGTCGTCGGCGCCAACTCCTTGGGCGGGCGCCGCGACTTCCTCCCCGCCATCGCCGCCGGCAAGATCATCGCCCTCATCGAGCAGTCGACCGACGAACTCCCCGATGGCCGATCCGCCCTGCGGGTCATGCTCGTCACCGCCGACAGCGCCAAGCTGCTGCGCACGCTCGCCGTGATCGTCGAGGGCGAGCCGGACACCATCACCGCCGCGCTGCTCGACAACAAGCTCGTGCTCTCGACGGACCTGGTGACGCAGGTGATCTCGCTGCCCGCCGGGCCACGCGACTAGACGACCACAACATCGGGCCGCGCCCACTGCCCGAGCCGGCGCGCCATCTGTGTCTTCCACCAGTGCCTGATGCCCGATGCCTTCCGTGCCCGGGCTCACGCGTCCCGCAGAATCCCCGCGTCGAGCCGGCGCTGCTCGGCCTGGCGGTACCGCATCCGCACCACCGGCAGCAGGCTCCCCATCACGACCGAGCAGGTGAACCCGCCCAGCAGCAGCGGGTAATACACGTGCCGCGGCTGGCCCGTCGCCAGGGCCACGATCCCGGCGATCAGCGCGACGACCCCGACGGCCACGAGCGCCGTCTGCGTCCCGAGCACCAGCCCCTTGCACTTGCCCCTGGGCGCGCAGTACCCGGCCATGGCCCCAAGCCCGCCGCCGAGCACGCCCGCCGCCGCGCCGCCCAGCGACCCGATCCAGATCCCCGTCTGCATCGACCACCACTCAGTCATCGCGCACCTCCACTGCTTGCCTGCCCAGCGCTCACGGGGCTCGCACCACGACGTCGGCCCGTGTTCAGCCGGCGGAGTTCTGCCTGTTGTTCGGCCCGTTGTCCTGGCCGTTGTTCTGGGAGATCTCCCGAACCACGTCGCCGATCGCCCGAGCCGATGCCGCCGACAGCTCGCCCCGCTCGACCAGCCGAGCCAGCAGCTCCCGCAGCTTGTCGGGCTTCTTTCCTTTGACGGCTTCGCCGAGCCGCTCGATCACGCGGTCAAGCCGCCCGCGGATCGTCGGATAGCTCACCCCGTACGCCTCCGCGAGGTCCTTGAGCGACCCGGATCGCAGCACGAGCTGGGTGATCAGGTCCAGGTCCTCCCGCGGCAGCTTGCCGAGGGGGTGTCCCGAGAGAGTTGAATCTTCCGAAAGCACAGTTGAAGAAAGCATAACCGATGCTTTCGTTTTCGTCAAGTGTATTTACGTAACACTAAAGCTTTATTCGATAAACTGGCCTGGGACTCATTCATGCATCTCCGGCCAGTGTTCATCGCGATCCTCCTTGGGTTGAGCCCGTTGGCCGGGTGCGAATCAGCGGCCCCGTGCGGCGGGCCACCGGCATCCGTGGCTGGGAGGGCGGCGACGCTGCTGACGCGGGGCACCGCGTGCGACGGGAACCCCATTCCTGCTGGATCGTTCGTCTACGAGTTCACACAAGTGGCTGGTTGTGCCATTGTCAGGTATCAACCAACCCTGACCACCAGTCAGCGGACCTCGGTTGACCATGGACGCACGCCGCACATTGACACCCGCACCGAGATCTACGACCTGGATTCAGGCGGCCTATTCGAGCCCGGCGCGAGACCTCGATTCGCCGAGCACGTGGGAGGGCCGTGGATTCGACTGTGGCCAGCAGATGGCACCCGGACGATCCTCTGCTACGCGCACACCGGCTTGCTCGCGCAAGCTCTCGACCTGCCCGGCGACACACTGGTCGTGGCAGCCACTTCGGGTCGCGTCGCGGTCCTGTCGAGCACTGGAACTGTCGTTGTCTACGGCACGCAAGGCGCCAATGTCACTGAAACCGCCCGGGAAACACTTCCACTCGGTCCGCGGGACGACATCAGCCCAGTCGCCGCGATGACGTGGGTCGAACCTGCCGGCCTGCTCGCGATCAACACCAACAGCAATCGCACTCGCATTTACTCGGCCCGACTCGAGTTGCTCGCCACCATCGAGGGCCGGCTGGTCTCCTCCGGCCCGTCCCTCGCGCCGTCCATCCTTCCGTTGAGGACTAGCCCGAACAAGATCGACTTCGTGCAACTTGGGCCGGCCGCCAACGAGGTGTGTCGAGCGACCGTACCGGTGGACGCGCTTTACGCGTACATGCCATCGCCGGACGGGTCTCAGTGCGTCATCGTTTCGCGCGGAAGGTTCAAGGACAACGAGTGCCGCGTCCTGACCGTGAGTCCCGCGCAAGATGGGCTAAGGCTGTACTTGTCCAAGACGCTGACCGATTGGCCCGTCGGATGGCGAACACTCGACAAACCTTGAGCACGTCAGCGCGATGGGGAGAACACCCGGGACACGATTCGAACGTGCGACCTGCTCTTTAGGAAAGAGCTGCTCTATCCAGCTGAGCTACCCGGGCACGCCGGAAATATAGGGCCCGACGCGGCGACGCGAATTCCGCCTGCGTGCCCGGCGATGTCGGCTCGGCGACTTCGGTGCCACCGTCCGCAACGCGGCGCGGTTCGGCACAAAAACGCCGACCCCGGCGCAGCGCGCCGGGGTTGGCGGGAGGAGAGATGCATGAATTCAAGCGGCCGTCTGCAGGAAGATTCGCGCGGCGGGCAGCCCGCCTGCACGAGGCCGGATCAGGCCGACCGGCGACGGCGGGCGGCGACCAACCCGCCGAGCCCCGCCAGCGCGACGGCGCCGGGCGCGGGGACGGAGTACACCGTCATGCTCAGGTTGTCGTAGTTGACCACATTGGAGTTGTTCGGAGTGGTGCCGAAGACGAGCGTCTGGAATCCGTACGCAAAGGGTGCGCCGCTCGGGGAGAAGTCGGGCGTTCCGGGCAGCCCGTCCATGCGCTCGAAATCCGATGCGGTCATGCCCGTCACGGAGATGGTGACCCAATTACCCGTGAATCCAGTCGGAGTGGTCGGGAACGCCGCGTAGTCGATGCCGTCCTGCCGGATCGCCAGGCACACCGCGTGGCCGCTGTTGGAGATGGACGAGGAGATCCACCTGCCTTCGATCGAGAAGTGGATGGTCGTCACGGCGCCGTCGACGGCCGGGTCGTACAGGTTCGTACCCCGGAAGCGCTGGTAGCCGGCCAACGGTCCGCCGGAGGGCGAGACGGTCGTCGTGACCTGCCAGGCAGCGTCGGGATTGCCGCCGGAGCCGTCGCGAACGCCGGTGACCGTGCCGGCGCCGTACTGGACCGTTTCCCAGTTCGCGGCAGCCCAGCCGCCGGTCTGGAAGGTCCGGTCGGCCCTGGCCACGCCGGCGAGGGCCGTCAGGGCGAGGATCGCGATGGTGCCGGGGACGATACGAGAAGCGGTGAACATGTCCATCTCCTTGCTGCGAGGCGTTTGCTGCGACTTCCCGTTCATCAACGCGATGATTGAAAGTCGCACGGTGTTCGAGAAGGACGCGGGCCGGGGCAGAAACGGTTTGTTTGTCCACCCCGGTCCGCGTTCTCGTGGCGTCCGAATCACTCGTCGCCGCCTCTGACAACGAGACGCCGCCGCCCCAGGCGCAAGCGACAACCACTTTTTTTTCGGATTGCGCATCGGACCCGCGCAGGGCCCCGGGGCCGCGGGCCATGCGTCATCTCGGTCCGTCGTGAGTGCGAGCCGCGGCGATCGGCGACGCGAGGCGTCGAACGCCGTCAGCACTCGACCAAGGCGCGAGCTCGTCCCAATTGGCGCGTCCCAATTGGCGCGTTCCAGTTGGCGCGTCAGTTCGGGCGCGGTGGAACGAAGATCACTTGAGCATGTCGCGGGCGGCGGCGACCAGCGCCGAGGCCACTTCCGGCTCGGTCGCATACGAGAGCGACTCCGCCGCGAGCCCCATGGCCTCGGCCGCATCTTTCGTGTGCTTGGCATTCACCGAGGCACGCACGAAGTTGGCGTAGAACGCGGCCCGGCGAGCGTGCCCGGCGGGTGCGAGCTCATCCTTGGCTTTCCACACCCCATCGAGCAGGCTTTCAGGGGTTTCCTGACGCCCGACCGAATCGCACTGCTTGATGACCTGATTGATCACATCCGGCAGATTCTGCATCTCATGGGCGTGCGCGAGCATCATGCGGGCCTTGATCGCATGGAGGCACCACCCGTGGAGATGCTCGGCGTGCCCCGGCCAGCGCGCATACAACTGCCGAAGGCCGTGGATCCGCTGCTCGGTCATCCAGTCGAACTGCTTCGCCGCGTCCGAGTTGATCTGGTACGCGAGCTTGAGGTAATGCTCGGATTCCTCGAACTGATTGTCGGAACCCAGCAGCACCCCCATCATGTGGTACACGTCGGCCCGCACCGGATGCCCAGGCGGGTATGTCTTCTCGATCGCGTCAGGGATGCCTCGGGCGACCTCGATCGCTTCCTTGAGCTGGTCGTTGTTCTTGAGGCCGATCGCCAGATTGTTCCGGGCGGCGAGCGTGTTACGGTGCTCGGGACCGTACGCCTTGAGCGTAAAATCCAGCAGCTTGCGGCGGATCTGGATGGTGTCTTGCTTTGTCCCCGACAGCTGCTCGCACGTCCCGAGCCAATTGAGGATTCCGCCCAGCGCCTCCCGAGCACTTGCGGGATCCTTCTCGGCCAGCGCCAGGCCCTCCCGGAGGATGCCGCGAGCCTCGTCGTACCGCTGGAGCGTCACCAGGGCACCGCCGACGTGGTACACGGCGAGCAGACGCTGCGGGTGGTCAAGCGGCATTGCCCGGTCGCACCGTGCGAGAGCATCGCGCGCGACCTTGAGCCATGCCTCATCCTGGTGAAGTTGCTGCAGCACGGTCGCCAGCCCCGTGAGCGCATTGCAGGTCTGCACATCATCCCTGCCGCGTGTTTGCTCCAGCAGTGGGATCGCAGCCTCGTATTCGGCCTTGGCTTCGTCGAACCGGCCGATCTGCGCCAGAACATTTCCCAGGTCGCACCGGATGTTCGCTTCAACCTCGGGGTCGTTCTTGAACCGCTCGTGCAGGCCCTTGGAGGCATCCTTGAGCACGTCGAGCATCTTGACGTCGTAGCCCTTGCGTTCGGGGCTCGCCGCCATGAGCAGGCCGTCGATCATGTACCCGCGCACGGCCGTACTCAGGCGGTCCTTGGCGTCGGCGTGCTTCCGGGCGTGCTGCTCCTTGAAGAACATCCCGGTGCTGACCAACAGCCCTGCAACCAGCGCCAGCACCGCCGCCCCGGCTCCGGCCACCAGCCCCTTGTTGCGCCGGGCGAACTTGCCGAGCTGGTAAATGGTTGACGGAGGTCTGGCGAGGATGGGCTGGTCGTGCAGGTATCTCCGCAGGTCCTCGGCCAGTGACGCGGCCGTCGGGTAACGCCTGTCGCGATCCCGTTCGATCGCCCGCAGCACGATCGTCTGGAGATCGCGCTCGATCCGCTGGATCCCCGCAGACCCCGCGGTCGTGAAGGTACCCGGGGGCTCGTCGCGAACGATGCGAGCCGCTTCCGCAAGGGACTTGCCGCGCACATCCTGCGGCAGTCGGCCCGTGAGCAACTCGTACAGGATGACGCCGATCGCGTACACATCGGTGCGTGCATCGATCGCGTGGACATCTCCCGAGAGCTGCTCGGGACTCATGTACCCGATCGTCCCGATGACCAGCCCGGTCTCGGTGACGACGGTGTGCTGCGTATCGGGATCCATCAACCGGGCGACACCGAAGTCGAGGATCTTGGGCTGCAGGCCCGGGAGCCGACCGCCGTCCGAAGATCCCGCCACCGACGAACCGATATCCGAGTCTCCGGTGGTCAGGAGAATGTTCCCGGGCTTGAGGTCGCGGTGGATGATTCCCTTGGTGTGCGCGTGCTGGACGGCGTCGGCGATCTTGGCGACGATCTCGACCCGAGCGCGGATGTCAAGCGCGAGTGATTCGACGGCTCGGTCGAGCCGCTCCCCCCGGACGTACTCCATCGCGAAGTACGCGGCGTCCCCCTCGGGAGTGCGTGCGGTACCGGCCTCGTAGATCCGCGTGATGCCCGGGTGTTCCAGCCGCCCGAGCACCCGGATCTCCCTGCCGAACCTTGCCCGGAGCGGCGCGGAGAACCTCCCGACGCGCACGATCTTGATGGCGACCTCACGCAGAGGATTGACCTGCTTGGCGAGGTACACGATCCCCATCCCACCCTCGCCGATGGTCCGGAGGATCTGATAGGGACCGATCATCTCCGGCATGTCCCCGCCGGCCGCTTGAGAGATCGTGATACCCGCGATCGGCGCCGCTTCGGCGGTCCGCGGGGATTGCTCGAGCGCCTCGAGAAGCTCCATCACCGCACTGCGAAGCTCGGTACAGCCCGCCGTGCGGGACTCGATGAACGCCGCTCGCTCGTCTTCCGGAAGCAGGCACGCCTCGCCGAACAGTTCGCGCACCCGGGCGAACATGCCCTGGGTCAGCCCCCCCGCCGTCGAACCACCCACGTCCGGGGAGCTCACGACGCAAGCTCCCGCTGCAGCCATGCGCGTATGAACTGCGAATCGAGCTCGATGGTCCGCTCGGACACACCCGCTACCTCCGCGGCAGCGCTCACCGGAAGCCCGGCCAGGAACCGCAGCTCAAACACCAGCCCGAGCCGCTCGTCCATCGCCGCCAGCCGGGTGATGGTCTCATCGAGCACCACCGGATCGATCCCTCCGGATCGGCCGCTCGAAGGGCCCCCCAATGGGCCATCGAGCTGTGCCTCGTCCAGGGTCACGGTCGCGTGCCCGCCTCCTCGTATCTCGGCTCGCTTGGCCCTCGCGTGATCGGTGAGGAGGTTGCGCATCGCCTTCGCGGCGGCGCGGACGAAATGGCGGTGATCGTTCCAGCGGCGTTGACCGGGGCCCAGGAGCCGGACGCAGACCTCGTTGACAAGCGCTGTTGGCTGGAGGGTGTGATCGTGGCGCTGGTTCTGGAAGATGTTCGCCGCCACCGCGCGCAGCTCCGCATACGCCGCGGCGAGCAGCTCAGGCAGCGCGGATGCATCTCCGGCATTGGCGCGATCCAGCAGGCGCGTGACATCGCGGCGATCAGTCTCGTGCATCACGACCCCTCGAAGATCACCGTTCGATCCACCGCCGCTTGGGGGGGGCAACGGCCTTGACGCCGCCGATCTGCCCGAATTCAACGCTCGAGCAGTCTATCAAGTCCGCCCGGGCTGGTGCAAGCAAATCCCGACCGGCGACCGCACCGTCTCAGCGGTGCCGCTCCCATCGGTGCCGGATCGCGTGTTCCGGTCGTGCAAAGGCAGTTGCCACCCGGATTCGCCCGTCGCGTGTGTGCCTTCCCAAGCCGTGCCATCGGGATCGCTTCGATCGCGGTTTCGCGGTTCTCGGTTCTCGGTTCTCGGTTCTCGGTTCTCGCGCGCGGCGGCACGCTCATATTGACGCGAACTCTTTCGGCCGCTTCGACACTGCGTGTTCGGGCGACGGAACGCTTGCACTCGCCATGCTGCTCGTAGTGCGCGTGTCCACGCCCCTCGAAGTCACGCGTCAACCGCGCCAGTCGCCTGGACATTCGACCCAGGTCCAGCAAACCGAACTGGCCGAGCCGACTTCGCTGGCATTTCGCGTCCGTTCACGGAGACTACGACGTCGCGCAATTCGGTGCCACCAGCCGGGTACCGATAGAGCGTGTTCGCGCCCTCCCCGCCGCTAATGGAATGCCCTGAATATGCTGGCCTCTTTTTGCTTCTGGTTGCTGCAGCACAACAACCATCGGCGCGGAGGCCGCGCCGACTGGCGCGATCTATAACTCATCGCCACGCAGGCACTTGGAGCTCAGGAGCAGTGAAAGAGTTCACGGCGTTGGGTGCTACCCGTCTTAATCATACTTTAGTCTCGCCGACACGATTTTGCCATGTGAATCTACCACCACATCAAGAATGAATACTCCAATTGGATACCCAAGATGCTCTACATATGCGCTATATTGATTCATGTGTTGAGAACCTGCTCTGAACTTATATCCGCCGATTCTGGAGGACGCCTCCTCTAAAGTAAGTCCTACAAAGCCGTTGTTTTGTACTTGCGTTTCTAATTGCAACTGTGAAATCAGATGCCGTTCTGCGTTCTCTTTCTTAACAGGAGAACCGCCGGTTGGCGACAAGGGACTTTTAATCCAAAAGAACAAAATAACAGCGATGGCAATGCACCCGCACAATATTGCCTTGCTCATGCGACGATACTTCTGGTTAGTCATAGTAGATGTACTCGCAACATGGCAGGTGGCACCGTGATCCGCCCGTCGCGTGGGGGTCTTCCCGCGCCGTGCCACCGGGATCGCTTCGATCCCGGTGTCCTGGTGCTCGTGCGCGTCGGCACGCTCATGCTCACTCGAACTCCTTCCACTGCTTCGAAACTTCCTCACAACCCCACGGGCATTTGAGCCGGAACTGCTGGTTGGGGTGCGTCCATCC
>JAJVHS010000054.1:54941-64130 GCA_022072615.1 Phycisphaerales bacterium | reverse complement strand
CTTGTCGGCGATCTGCTTGAGAGCCCCCCGCGCCTCAAACTCGCCCTTGGCCCGCCCGATGTTCAGCGGCCGCCCCAGCCGGATCGCCGACGGCACCGTCTGGTCGATCAGCTCCTCCAGCGAACGGCACCCGATCGTGTCGAGCATCAGCTTCTGCTCCGCCTCGCCCGGGCCGATGTGCCGGTACAGGAACACGTCCGAAGGCTCGAGCACGCTCGGCCCCTTCGACTGGCATCCCCCGCCGCCGCAGCCGCAGGGGCCTGCCCCGGAGGCAGGAACAGAAACGGGCTTGAATCCGGTGCTCTGTGACGTCTGCATGGTGGTGATCGCGGTAAGGCGTCTCTGAGGAATTCGATGGCTGCCACCCGGGCCCGCGGCTCGCACGCCGCCAGGGCCGACCGGGTCTTTCGCAACATCCCGAATCGGCAACCAGTCCCAACCCTCGCCGGGGCGTTTCCCGGCTCGTGAAAGGTGCACCGAACGGTAGCGCCCGCTTGCGAAAAGACGAACCTCTTTCACCCCGCGCCCCGCCCGCCCGCCGCCGTCCGGCCACCCCTCGCGTCGACGCCGCCAGTCTGCCTTATGATTGTCCCTCCGCCCAGGTGTGGGGCTTTTTCGGGTGGACCCGTTTCGTCCCGGCTGCGATCCCGAGCAGCTTCCGCGACAGTTCCAGCGAGGTACCCATGACCAGCCGTCCGCCCGCGTCTCCACGCCCCCGCTCCCGCACGCCGCTCGCACTCATCGCCGCCGCACTCGCCCTCGCCGCCCCGGCCACCCACCTGGCCGCTGCCGGCTGGCTTGAACCCGCCCCCATCGACGTCCCCGGGCCGCGCCCCGAAGCCCTCGCCACCGACGCCGCCGCCTTCCGCCAGCACACCACCACCCTCGCCAGCCCCTTCTTCGAAGGCCGCGCACCGGGCACCCGCGGAAACCAGCTCGCCGCCGATTACCTCGAGTTCTACTTCAAGCGCCTGGGCCTCAAGCCCGCCTTCCCGCTCCAATCCGAGCAGGAAATCGCCTCCGAGACCAAGACCGACCAGGCCCCGGCGTCCGACGACGCCGACAAGGCAAAGTCCCCCGAGGAGTTCCAGAAGGAAGTCGAGAAGCAGGCCGCCGCCGCGGCAGCCGCCGCCACCCCGGGCACCGCACACGGCGAAAAGCCCTTCTCCTCCTACCGCCAGCCCTTCCCCTTCGGCACCAACATCTCCATGAAGGACTCGGCCGTCACCATCTCCGGCGGCCTGAGCGCCACCCTCGAGCCGGAACGCGATTACTCCGTCCTGGGCTTCTCCGGCGACGCCGAAGCCACCGGGCCGCTCGTCTACATCGGCTACGGCATCAACATCGGAAAGGACGGCTACTCCTCCTTCCCCGCAAACGCCGACCTCACCGGCAAGATCGCCGTCGTCCTCCGCTTCGAGCCCATGAACGACGCCGGCAAGAGCCAGTGGGACGACGAAGGCTGGTCCTACAACGCCGCGCTCGAGCCCAAGATCCAGCAGGCCGCCAAGCGCGGCGCCGCGGGCGTCATCCTCGTCAGCGCCCCGGGCGCCGACGACCCCCGCACCAACAAGCTCGAAACCCTCGACAACACCAAGCCCGCCGGCAAGGGCCTCTCCATCCCGGTCGTCATGCTCTCGATCGACCAGGCGGACAAGCTCGTCAAGGCCGCCGATCCGCAGGGCCGGTCGCTCATGGACCTGCGTAAGCTCGCCGACGACCTCGCCACCGTCACCGAGAAGGGCTCGGTCGTCGACCTTCCCGGCGCGACCGTGACCCTCAAGACCAAGGTCACCCGCGAGCCCATCATCACCTCCAACATCGGCGCCGTCCTGCCCGGCGCCGGCTCGCTCGCCGATCAGTACGTCGTCATCGGCGCCCACTACGACCACGTCGGCTACGGGCTCTTCGGCTCCCGCGGCGGGCCCGCCGACCGCGGCAAGATCCACGCCGGCGCTGATGACAACGCCTCGGGCACCTCGGGCATGCTCATCCTCGCCCAGAAGCTCACCGACGCCTACGCCGCCATGCCCGCCGATCAGCCCCGGCGCTCCATCCTCTTCATGGGCTTCACCGCCGAAGAGTCCGGCCTCATCGGCTCGCGCCACTACACCCAGCACATGATCGCCCCCAAGGACAAGCACGCGATCATGATCAACCTCGACATGATCGGACGCTACCGCGGCGACGACGAGAAGCAGCCCCCGCTCGAGCTCGGCGGCGTCGCCACCGCCAAGGGACTCGAAGACTTCCTCAAGCCCATGATGGACTCGTCGGGCCTGCGCATCGCGCCCAAGCCCGGCGGCTACGGGCCGTCCGACCACGCCTCCTTCTTCGGCGCTGGCATCCCCGTCCTCTTCTTCTTCACCGGCCTGCACGAGCAGTACCACGCACCCTCCGACACCCCAGACACGCTCAACCCCGAGGGCGCCGCCCGCATCGTCTCCCTCGTCCAGCAGATCGCCCTCGCCGCCGCGACCCGCCCCGAGAACTTCGAATACAACGGCGACGCCGAATCGGCCCAGTCGGCCGCCACCGGCGACGCGCCCGCCCGTCCGCGCGTCCGCGTCCGCTTCGGCATCACGCCGGGCGACTACGCGGGCGAAGACGGCGTCCTCGTCGGTGAAGTCTCCGAAGGCGGCAGCGCCGCCGAAGCGGGCGTCCAGAAGGGCGACCGCATGATCAAGTGGGGCGACCAGCCGCTCACCACCGTCCAGTCCTGGATGCCCCTGCTCTCCAACCACCGCCCGGGCGACAAGGTCGACATCGTCGTCGTCCGCGACGGCAAGGAAGTCACGCTCACCGTGACGCTCAAGGGCCGCCGCGACGGCTCGCAGTAAGCACCCCGTTCCCATCTCGACCGAGCGACCGGTGCCAGGGGCCGCGAGGCTTTGCAAGCGAGCCCCCGGTACACGCCTCGTGCGCGCTGTCGCCCGGCTGACGCGCACCCCGGCTGTCAAGCCGGGGTTCTCCTCGCCCGCCCCGGGCGAACGACCGTCGCCAGGGGCCGCGAGGCTCTGCGAGCGAGCCCCTGGTACACGCCTCTACTTGCACCCACCCGGCTGACACGCACCCCGGCTGTCAACCCGGGGCTCCTCCTCGCCCGCCGCGGGCGAGCGATCGTTGCCAGGGGCCGCGAGGCTTTGCGAGCGAGCCCCTGGTACACCTCTTTTCAAATTGGTAAGGCCACGGGATTCACCAAGCGGTGGGATCGGCAGGTGGCCGCACGATCGCCGCCCGAGCAACCAAACGGGCTCCGCATGAGCCGCACGTGCGCGTTCCACAAACGCGCCAGCCCCATCCTGCTGTCTGCTCTCTGCCGCTCCCCCAGTGCCCAGTGCCCAGTCCCCAGTGCCTTCTGACTTCTACTCCCCCACTTCCTTCTCACTCACCCTCGTGATCTTCGCCCCAACCCCGCACAGGTGCTCTTCCATCTTCTCGTACCCGCGATCGAGGTGGTACACGCGGTTCACGATCGTCGTCCCTTCCGCCGCCAGCCCCGCGAGCACAAGGCACGCAGACGCCCGCAGGTCGCTCGCCATCACCGGCGCCCCCTTGAGCTGACGCACGCCCGACACGATCACCGTCGGGCCCTGGCGGAAGATCTTCGCGCCCATCCGGGCCAGTTCCGCCACGTGCAGGAACCGCTCGGGGAAGATCCGCTCGGTGATGACCGAGTTGCCGTCCGCCAGCGTCAACAGCGCCATGAGCTGGGCCTGAAGGTCCGTCGGGAAGCCCGGGTGCGGCTGCGTCGTCACCTCCACCGGCTTGATCACCCGCCCGCTCGTCACCCGCACCGCCTGGCGCAAGGGGTCCGCCACCCAGCCCGCGGGCCGCAGGATCTCGATCGGCTCGACCTCCACGCCGATCGCGTTCAGGCGGTCGATCGTCGAGAGCAAGGCATCGGTCGGGCAGTTGTCGAGCACAAGATCACCGTTGGTGATCGCCGCCGCCATCATGAACGTCCCCGCCTCGATCCGGTCGGGCATCACGGTGTGATCGATCGAGCCGCCCCCGCTGGCGCCCAGTTGCGACACGCCGTCGATCGTGATCCGCGGCGAACCAGCGCCCGTGATCTTCGCGCCCATCTTGGTCAGCAGCGAGGCAAGGTCCACGATCTCCGGCTCGCACGCCGCTGATTCGATGATCGTCCGGCCCTTGGCCACGGTCGCCGCGCACATCACGTTCGCGGTGCCGAGCACCGTCGATCCGAACGGCCCGCCCAGGAAGATCGTCGCCCCCTTCAGCCCGCCCACGGGCGACTTGACGATGATGTCGCCCGACTCCATCGAGACATGGGCTCCCAGCGCCCGCATCCCGTGCAGGTGCAGGTCGATCGGCCGGTCGCCGATCGCGCAGCCGCCGGGCATCGACACCCGGCAGTAGCCGCGCCGCGCCAGCAGCGGCCCCAGCACGCACACGCCCGCCCGCATCGTCCGCACGATCTCGTACCGGGCATGGCTGTTGGACCGGTCCGCCGCATGCAGGCACATGACATCCTTGGGCCCGCCCTCGTTGGTCTTGTGGCAGCCCAGCTCGGCCAGCAGCCGCAGCATGTTGCGGATGTCCGCCAGGTCCGGGACGTCCCGCAGCACCACCGGGTCGTCGCACATCAGCGCCGCCGCCATCAGCGGCAGCGAGGCGTTCTTGCTCCCGTGCACCCGAAGCCGGCCCGCGAGCCGGCGACCGCCCTCGATCACGAAAGTATCCATCTCCAGCTCCATCCCGAGCGGCTCCCGCCGCCCGGTCCTGATTCCCGGTCCATCCCTGAACCGGCCGCGACCCGCCGCCCGCGTCCTTCGCCCGATCCAACGACAAATTGGCACCGGGCCCGGCCCGGGGCGCGTGCACGTGGTCCGATCATACATCGGCCCTTTGCCGCGACCGGCTTGTTTTCTGGGCCTCCGGGCGAAATCCCCCCGCGCCAGGCCGCGCAGTCCGCGCCGGCCGACCTCAACCGCTCACCCAGCGGCTTGCGTGCTTGCCAGATGAATTCCACCGTTGTGCTGGGTTGTTGAGGACCGCCCGGTCGCGGCGGCCTCAGGAAGTTTCTACGGGAGGCAGTCATGTTCGAATCCACTTTCACGCGGTCGCGCAACACGTTGCTGGCGGTGGCGGCCGGCCTCGCCGTGGCGACGATCGCGCCCGCGGCGGTTGCCCGGGCCGAGGACCCCTACGCCCACCTGCCGGCCACGCTGGACCTCACGGCCACGATCCGCGACTTCAAGGCCAAGGAGCAGTCGGGCGGTCACAAGGACTTCCAGGCCTACTCCGGTTCGACGACGGTCGGCCTGGTCTCCGCCGACCTGGGCTCCGACGGCAAGCCCGTCCCCGCGAGCCTGCGCGGCAAGAAGATCTCCACCGAGTTCAAGAACAAGTCCGGGAAGAACATCAACCCGGCCCTGTACAACGCCGCCCTGGGCGACGTGAAGGGCTCGCTGGTCAACGGCGACACCGGCAACGGCATCTACAGCTACGACTCGTTCAACCAGTGGTACCGGGATGTCGCCGGCGTGAACGTCTCCAAGTCGATCAACCTGTCCCTCAAGCGCGTCGCCAACACCAACCGCTACGTCTTCGACTCGGCGGTCGACGAGCCGTACAAGTCCCGCGGCGGCTTCTTCCCGATCAACGGCGAGATGTACGGCAACTACGCCAACAACTCGGCCGGCAAGATGTCCAACTTCCACTTCACCACCGAGGTCGAGACCGAGTTCGTCTACGAGAAGGGCAAGGGCCAGGTCTTCACCTTCACCGGCGACGACGACGTGTGGGTGTTCGTCGCGGGCAAGATGGTCATCGACCTGGGCGGCCTGCACTCCAAGAAGGAGCAGACCATCGACCTGGACCGCCTCACCTGGCTCAACGACGGGCAGGTGTACCAGCTGAAGGTCTTCCACGCCGAGCGCCGCACGACCGAGTCCAACTTCCGGATCGAGACCACGATCAAGCTCCGGGATGTTGAGGTTCCCTGCACCAGCGGCCTGTACGACTGATCCCAGGCGACCACCGGCCCGGCCCGCTCGCCGCGGGTCGGCGCCGATTCCCGTCCCCCCGCGGACCGACGACACCGCGGGACGGACCCCGGATCCGACTGGCGCGGCGTGGATCAGGTCCACGTCCGGCCGGCCGGAGCAACTCCCCGCCCCGTCGTCCGCCGCGACGGGGCAGACGACCCACGCCCCGGCCTGCACGCACGCGTGCCGGGGCCTTTCAGCCAACCGCCCGGAGCAGGGAGAGAGATGCCCGGGATCCCCGATGGGTCCCGGGCATGCTGGGCGAGTTCGGCGCCTGTCGGCGTATGGTCCCTCCACCGACCGGCCCGACTTGGGGGCTCGGGCACGATGCCCGGGCCCTTGCTGTTTTCACGTGATCCCGGCGCCATCAACCGGGAATGCCTGTCGAGCAACTACCGGTGAGACGCGTCTCCGGCCGACGACGCCGCGTCCGGGTCGCCGAATCCCTCGTCCATGGGCAGGACCGGTTCGCCCCTGGCGTTCCGCTGCAGGACCTGCCACTGGTCGACCAGGAAGAGCGGCTTGGCGCTTTGGCTGGCCAGGGCCTCGATCCGCTGCTTGAGTGTCAGGACGAGCTCGGGGTGGTCGGCGGCGACGTTGTTCTTCTCCGAGGGGTCTGCGGCGATGTTGTAGAGATCGACGCTCGAGGGGAGCATGGTGCGCCAGATCAGCTTCCAGTCGCCCTGGCGGACGGCGCCGCGGAACGGCTCGATGTTGTACACGATCTCGCGGCGCGGGGAGGCGGCGCCCTGCGAGAGCGTCTGCCACACGTTGACCCCGTCCAGCTCCTTGCACTTGGTGGTCGACGCACCGGCCAGGGCCGCCAGCGTCGGGTACAGGTCGACCGCGTGCACCAGACCGTCCACGCGCTGGGGCTTGATGTGCCCGGGCCAGTTGGCAAGGGCGCACACCCGCGTCCCGCCCTCGAACAGCGTGGCCTTGCCTTCGCGATAGGGCCCGTTGTCGCAGGGCAGCGTGATCTTGGAGACGTCCGCCATCACGCCGGTGAACATGGCGTTGCGGGTGCCGCCGTTGTCGCTGTGGAAGAGGATGAGCGTGTTCTTCCGCATGCCCGTGCGTTCGAGGGCCGCGACCACCCGGCCGATCTCATCGTCCAGGCACGTCACCATGCCCGCGTAGGTGCGGCGTGTGGGGTCCTTGATGTCCGGGTAGCGGTCGATGTACTCCTGCGGCGCCTGGTAGGGGGTGTGGGGCGCGTTGAAGGTGAGGTAGAGGTAGAGCGGCGTCGAGGGGTCGTGCTCGGTGATGAGCCGCTCGGCGTCCTTGCCCAGCAGCGTGGTGGTGTAGCCCTCCTCGCGGACCGGTTCGTTGTCGCGGAACCAGTCGAGCACGCCGTGCTCGTCGTGGGTGAAGTAATCCAGCTCGCCGATCATGGCGCCGTACTGGTAATCAAACCCGCGCTGCCGGGGCCAGTACTTCTTGTCCGCGTGGCCCAGGTGCCACTTGCCGATGATCGCCGTCTTGTAGCCGGCCTCCTTGAGGCACTGGGGCATGAGCCACTCGGCGGTATCCAGTCCGTAGGACGAGACCGAGGGGATGACCGCGGTCTGCAGGCCGTAGCGGAAGGGGTAGCGGCCGGTCATGAGCGCGGCCCGGGTCGGGGTGCACATGGGCTGGACGTAGAACTGCGTGAGCACCGCGCCCTCGGCGGCGAGGCGGTCGATGTTGGGCGTCTTGATGTCCGCGCAGCCGTTGAAACCGACGTCCTTCCAGCCCAGGTCGTCGGCGACGATGTGCACGATGTGCGGGCGGGACGGGGCGTGGGCGGCGGGCTGCGCGACGGCCGGCGCGACCGCGCCCCCCAGCACCAACAGCATCGCCGACCGCAGCACGACGAGGCAGAAGGATCGGATGGGGGTGGATGCGGCGACGACGGCGGCTCGGTGAATCATGGATATCTTCCTCAAGGTGGCAAGATATTACTCGATTCGCGAGTCGCGTGGCGTCAATTCAGCACCCGGCTTCGAAGGCCGTGACGTACGCGTCGAAGTCGTCGGTGTCGACGAATCCGCTGGCGTCCACGTCGGCCCGTGGGTCGCCGGCTTCGAACAGCACGACCAACGCGTCGAAGTCGTCGGTGTCGACGAACCCGTTGTGGTCGGTGTCGGACACACATTCGACGACCGTGGCGGTGAAGATGCCCCGGCCGTGCGTGCCGAGCACGAGGGTGTTGGTCGAGTTGTTGAGGAAGTTGATCTCGTGGACGCAGGCGTTGGTGGGCCCGTCGTTGGTCGTCGACCAGTGAGCGCCGCCATCGGTGGTGGTGAACACGCCGATCTCGGTCCCGGCGTACAGCCAGTCCTTGTGGAGCGGGTGGCGCGCGAGCCCGCGGACGGGGGTGCTGGGGAGCGCGGTCGGTCCCGAGCCTGTGATGGGCGCCCAGGTGGTTCCGCCGTCGGTCGTCTTCCAGATGTTGCCGGCGGTGAAACCGCCGAAGCAGGCGTACACCGTCTGCTTGTCCTGCGGGTCAATGAGGATGCGGGTCACGAAGCGGTTGGGGAGCGGGTTGACGGTGGAATTGTCGTCGACCGCCGTCCACGTGGGCGAGGCCTGCGTGCCGTCGATCGTCTTGTAGATCTTTGAATCGTTCTGCGCGATCCAGATGGTCGCCGAGTCTCCCTTGGCGACCGCGATGGCGGAGATGTACTGGCCCGTTCCGGGGCGGATCGATTTCCAGGGCGTCGAGGGACCCCTGGCGGAGGTCGTTCTCCAGAGGCTGTTGCCGCCGCCCAGGAGCGTCTGCGGGTTGTTGGGATCGAGCACGAGCGGGGCGATGAAATTCGCCGCCGTTCCTGCGTCCGCGAGCCCGGAGACGATGTACTGGCCGTTGCCCGATCCGTAAGCGCGGTGCACCTGCAAGTAGATGAACTCGCCGTAGAGGTAGTTGGGGTTCAGGTGGTCGATGGCCGAGAAGCCGCCGTCACCGCCGAAGGGCAGCGTCGCGACGTCCGACCCGGGCTTGAGGAGCAGGCAGCCGTTGTCCTGGGTGCCCCCGTAGATGCGGCCGGTCGGCCCGTCGCCGACGGCGCTGTAGAACTGGGTCGTGCGGTAGGTCCGGTCCAGCCGTACCCATCCCGAGCCGGTGGCCGCGGTGTAGATGTTGTCCGTGCGGTAGGTGGCGCCGTCGGTGGTGATGTAGACGCGGGTGTTG
>JAJVHS010000054.1:0-54931 GCA_022072615.1 Phycisphaerales bacterium | reverse complement strand
CGCCGTCGAACCCCGGATCGGCGACCACGAGCTGGATGTCGGGGTGCGGGTCGACGGTGTTGATGTACCCGTTGCTGATGCCCGTGAGCGTCACGCCGCCGTCGACGGACTTGAGCACGGGCGCGGTGCCGGTGACGAGGAAGTCGGGGTTGGTGGGATCAACCCACAGGGGCGCGGCCCACACGTCGGTGCGGCCAACGCCGGAGGTGGTCACCGCGGCGAAATTCCTGCCCCCGTCGGTGCTCTTGTAGATCTTCCCGTCGGTGTAGGTCGCGTACACGATGTTCGGCGAGCTGGCGGCGTAGGCCACCTGGATGCGCCCGTAGCCCCGCAGGGCATCCATGCCGCCGGACGTGGTCCAGGAAACTCCGCCGTTGGTGCTGTAGCTGCACCGGCTGTACCAGCCGCCGTACAGCAGGCTGTAGCCGATGAGCCCGGCGACGCAGTTGTTGGGGTTGCTCGGGTCGATCGCGATGCTCCAGGCGCCGTGGGCCTGGAGCGGGTTGGTCCACGACGCGCCGCGATTGGTCGATCGGAACACGCCTCCGGGCATGCGTCCGGCGAGCACGATGTCGGGATTGGTCGGGTGGACGGCGATGCAGAGCACGTTCTTGCCCGTCCATGATGCGGTCGATGGAAGGTGGGACCAGGTCGAACCGGTGTCGGTAGAGATGTACATCCCGATGCCGAACACGCCATCGCCGGCGTAGAGCTCCTCACCGGTGCCCGCGAACATGATCGAGGGGTTGCTGGGCGCCTGGGCCATGCAGCAGATGGAGAGGTTGTCCTGCCGGTCGTTGTTGGGAGTCCAGTTCAATCCGCCGTCGAGGCTGGTCCAGATGCCGCCGCTGACCGCGCCGGCGATCAGCCGGTCGGGGTTCGACGGGTCGATGATCAGCGAGCGGGTACGGCCGCCGATGTTTGACGGGCCGCGGCTGGTCCAGATGGTCTGGTTGATGCCGCCGCCGCGGGTGTTGTCCTGCGACGCGAGCATGACCTCGCGCTGGTTGAGCGCGTTCAGATAAGCGCCGGGCGCGATCCGGCCGTGCTCGTCGACCCACGCCATGCGCTTCCAGAGGTACGCCTGGATCGGGCCGACGGTCGGCTCGCCGAACGCCGCGTTGCCGGGCGCGGGCGCGCGGACGGTTTCGAGCGATGCGGGCGCGGTGGTGCATGCGGGCAGGCACGCCACCAGGGCCACGCACGAGAGCCACGCCGGGATGCTGCGCCAGTTCATCGCTGGTCCTTCCATCACGCCCGCCACGACCGTCCTGTCGTCATGGTACTGGGACGGCGCGGAGTTCCACAGCGTTGACTCCGGATTTGGCGTCTCCGCCCGCGGTCGCGGCATGTGTGGGGCGTCGGAAGGCTCACGGGCCGAGAAGATCCGGCCGGTCACCGGGGCCGCGGGGCCATGACGCCGTGCGATCGGGATGGGTGTGAGCCAGGCCCGCGGCGGCGGAGATCCGCGCGGCTGGCGGTTGTGCGTGGAGCGCGTCGCCCATGATCGGCGCCTGGAGGCACTGGCGGACCGGGATCGGCACGGCGTCACGCCGCGGACCATCGTGGAGCGACGGCGCCGGGCGATCCGGGTCCGGGCACAGGCTCCGCGGGGAGACAGCGCCCTGGGACGCATCGATGCGTGAAGTGGTCAGCGCCGGCGGCTGGGCCTGCGCGAGTGCGGGCGAGGCGGACGGGGCGTTCCTGTGAAAGAACTGGGTGATGCGGAGGATGGAGGCGGCGGCTCGGCGGATGGTCTCGGCGTGGCGGGAGTCCTCGATCTCGCTGGTGACGACGGCGTCGAGTGCTCGGAGGGCCTTGATGGTGGACTCGGCGGCAATGAGCTGTGCTCGGAGCTGGGCGACGCGGGTGAGCGACGAGACGACGGCGGCGGCGTTTTCGGTGGTGAGCCAGCGGGCGAAGGCCTGGATGTTGACGCCGTTCTGCGTGCAGGCGGGCTCGGTCTCGAGGCCGGTCTTGAGGAGGGCGTCGAGCACGGCGTCGATCTGGTCATTGGTGGGCTGGTCGAGGGTGAGCCTGGTGGTTCTGGGTTGCATGCTGCGCAGTGTGGAGCGCGGCACGGGTGCTGGTCGATGGAGATTCGCTCAGATTCGGGCGTTTCTGAGGACATGTCCACCGATGTGCGCACAGAGGAGGGGGATGTGCGCGTGCGGGGACAATGTTTGCTCTGGGACGGCACGGGCGCGGGGCGGTCAGGCGACGGGCTGATCGGGCCCGCCCGGCACCGGGTCGCCGACGACCTGGACGAGCTCGGCCTGGGTGGTGTCGGCGACTTGCTCCTCGGCCCGGCGTGGGACGAAGCGGAAGACGACGAGGGTGACGTCGTCTTCCTGGCTCTTGCCCTGGCGGTAGCGTGAGAGGGTGTCGGTGATGGCCTTGGCGATCTCGGCGCAGGACCTGCGGGAGTTTGCCCGGATGATCTCGCGGAGGCCGGTCTTACCGAACATGCGTCCCTTGGCGTCGCGGGTTTCCCAGATGCCGTCGGTGCCGATGACGATGATCTGGCCGTCGATCCAGCCCGAGCGTTCGAACTCGGTGTACTGCCAGTCCGGGTCGAGGCCCATGGGGATGTCGGAGCCGGCGAGCTCGACGAAGACGTCTGTGGAGGGGTTGTAGGCGATGGCGGGGTCGTGGCCGGCGCTGACCCAGCGCAGCTCGCGGGTCTCTGAGTCGATGACGAGGTAGTACATGGTCATGAAGCGCCCGGCCTTGCAGTCAACGGCGAGGTGGCGGTTCATGTGGGTGATGAGCTGGGCGAGGCTGCCGCCCTGCGCGGCGTGGCCGCGGAGCAGGGCCCGGGCGGTGGTCATGAGCAGCGCGGCGGCGATGCCGTGGCCGGTGACATCGCCGACGGCGATGGCGACGCGATCCCTGGAGACGTTGGAGAGGTCGAGGAAGTCGAAGTAGTCGCCGCCGGTTTCGTCGCAGTAGATGCTGCGGCCGGCGATCTCGAGGCCGTTGACCTGGGGCGGCTCGGAGGGGAGGAGGGACTGCTGGACCTCCATGGCCAGGGCGAGGCTGTCCTTGAGCTTCATGCCCTCGCGGATCTGCGGGACCATGTAGTTGAGGGCCTTGCCGAGCTGGGAGAACTCGTCCTCGCCGTCGTCGGGCGCCTTGACGTCGTAGTCGCCCTCGCCGACGCGGCGGACGACGACGACGAGCTGCTCGAGCACCTTGGAGACGCGGCGCGAGAGCACGAGGGCGAGGAAGGCGCCGACGCCGCCGGCCATGGCCATGCCGCCGAGGCCGACGATCCAAAGCTGGTTGGTCCGGGCCAGCACGTCCTCGATGTTGAGGTCCACCCCCAGGAGCGCGACGGCGACGCCGGACTTGTCGCGGATGGGCGAGGTGGCGCTGAGGAAGGTGCCGTAGGCGTCGCTGCCGATCTGGACTTCCTCGCGGTCGAGGGGGATGAGCCGCTGGCGCTCCTTGGGCTGGTGCTCCTCGCCGACCTTGGACTTGTCGGGGCTGCCGCGCTCCTCGGCGTCGACGACGTACTCGTAGACGCCGGTGCGCCCGGGGATCGGGCGGAGCGTGTAGACGAAGCGGACGTTGGTGTCCTCGCGGCGGTTGGCGTCGCGGATCCGGCGGAAGAGGGCCTCGAGCCGGGCGTAGTCGTCGCCGTCGATGTCGTCCTCGGTGCGGATCCGCTCGTGAATCTCGGGATCGACCTGGCTGGCGGTGGTGGACGCGATGGAGAGGACCTTGCTGCGGATCTCGTTGAGGAGGAGGGTGCGGGACTGGAAGGTGGTGACGGCGACGAGCACGCCGTTGCTCAGCAGCGCCATCCCGACCATGATGATCATCAGCTTGTTGCGGAATTTCATGGACTTGCGGCCGCGGGAGTGCTGTGTGGATGCTCGGGGCGTGACGTTCCGAGCGGCCCGTCCGCCCGAGCAGGGCCAATGATACAGGATTACGACCGCCGCAACCCCCGGGAACCCTCGCATGACACGCCGCCCGCCGATCGATGCGGACCTGACGATCGACCCCGACATCGGCCGGGCGAGCACGCTGCCGGCGAAGGTGTACAGCGACGAGACGTTCTATCGGACCATCCTCGACCGGGTCTTCCTTCGTTCGTGGCAGTTTGTCGGCGACAGCTCGCTGGTCCGCACGCCGACGCAGGTCCACCCGTTCACCTGGCTGGAGGGTTCGCTCGACCAGCCGCTGCTCCTGACGCGGGACCTTTCGGACCGGGTGCACTGCCTGTCGAACGTGTGCACGCACCGGGGGACGACGCTGATCGAGCACGGGGGGCACGAGAGGACGATCACGTGCCGCTACCACGGACGGCGGTTTGATCTGGACGGGACGTGCCGTTCCATGCCGGAGTTCAAGGACGTCGTCGGGTTCCCTTCGGAGGCGGACCACCTGCCGCGCGTGCCGCTGGGGACGTTCCCGCACACGGCATCGATCGATCTGCCCGGGCCGACGACGGGGCTGGGGCGATTCCTGTTCGCGTCGCTGCGGCCGGCGATGGGGCTCGGGGAGCTGGTGGGAGAGATGGAACGCCGCGTCGGGTGGATGCCGTTCGATGAGTTCACGTTCGATCAGGCCCGGAGCCGTGACTACCTGGTGCGGGCGAACTGGGCGCTCTACTGCGACAACTACCTCGAGGGGTTCCATATCCCGTTCGTGCACGCGTCGCTGAACGCGGCGCTGGATTACGGCAGCTACACGACCGAGCTGTACCGCTACAGCAATCTGCAGCTCGGGGTGGCGTCGGGCGGCGAGGACGTGTTTAACCTGCCGAGCAGGAGCCCGGACTTTGGGAGGAACATCGCGGCGTACTACTACTGGCTGTTCCCCAACACGATGTTCAACTTCTACCCGTGGGGACTGTCGGTGAACGTGGTCCGCCCGGTCGCGGTGAACCTGACCAAGGTGTCATTCCTTACCTATGTATGGGATTCGTCGCGGCTGGATCGGGGGGCGGGGGCCGGGCTCGACCGCGTGGAGCGCGAGGACGAGGCGGTCGTGGAGTCGGTTCACCGGGGAACGCGGTCGCTGCTGTATGAGCGGGGCCGGTACTCGCCGACGCGGGAGCAGGGAGTCCATCACTTCCACCGGCTTCTGGTCGAGGCGATCAGTCGGCCGGGGTGAACAACGGGGGCGGCGAGTGTATTTGGACCCGGGCGTCAACTTCCACACCGACTCTGTTGACCAATTGTGGAAAACCGGCTTTACACTTCCCTGACAATTGATCTAAGCCATTTGTTTTCATGGACTTGAGGCACGGGCGAACGCCTCAACGGGGGGCCGGCCAGCGGTGTGCGAAACATGCCCGGCGCGAGCCTAAGTCAAGAGAGGAAAACGCTCTACGAGGCATCGCCGCGGCGTGTGGTTATCGGTCGCTTGCGAGGTGCGGCTGGAGCTTGGCGAGCAGGGCTTCGCGGGGCAGGTATCCGAGGAAGGAATCGACGACGGCCCCGTGATGCACGATGAAGAGGGCCGGGATGCTCTGGATGCCGAAGCGCTGGGCCAGCTCGGGCTGCTCATCGACGTTCACGAAGGCGATTTTGGCCTTGCCGACGAGCTCGGTCGCGAGCTTCTGGACGATGGGCTTGAGGGCGAGGCAGGGCGGGCACCAGGGAGCCCAAAAATCCACCAGGACGGGCTCGGCGGAGCCGCCGACCTCGCGGTCGAAGGTGTCGGCGGTCGGGTGAATGATGTTCGGGCTGCTCGTTTGCACGGGGAACTCCTCGTCGGTCCACAGTACGTCCCGGAGCGTGCCGGGCGGTGATCTTTGGATCACTCTTTTAGATTCCTCGACCTGAAGGGCGTTTCAGGGTGACGTGGCCGGGTGGCGGTCGGCGGGGGAGCATGCTGGCGACCTCGGGGGCTGTATTGACAGTTCCTATGATCGCGTATGCCCGAACCCACGACGACGTCCGTTGAAATCACGACGGTGGCGGTGACAAAGACCGGTGGCGCCGGCCCGGCGCGGCGGTTCTTACGTGAATACGGACCGGCCGAGCGGGTGCGCGGGCTGTTCGCGGTGTCCAACGCGCAGATGGGCAAGACCCGGCAGGACAAGCCGTACCTGCGGTGCATCATCGGGGACAAGTCGGGGGAGATGCCGGCGAGGATGTGGTCGGTGGACGAGGCGACGTTCCGGCGGCTGCCGACGGACGGGTTCGTGTACTTGGAGGGCGAGACGCAGCCGTACCAGGGCGAGCTGCAGTTGATCATCCATTCGATCGACGCGGCGGACCCGACGCCGGAGGAGATGCAGGACCTGCTGCCGTGCTCGAAGCGGCCGGTGGAGGAGATGTGGGCGGAATTGACGGGTCTCTTGGAGACGGTGCAGCACCCGTCGATGAAGGCGCTGGTGCAGACGTACCTGTCGGACGCGGCGCTGATGGCGAACTTCCGGCAGTGCCCGGCGGCCAAGAGCATGCACCACGCGTACCTGGGTGGTCTGCTGGAGCACACGCTGACGCTGTGCAAGCTGGCGTCGCTGGTGTGCCCGCTGTACCCGCACATCAACAGGGATCTTGTGCTCGTGGGGCTGTTCCTGCACGACCTTGGCAAGACGCGGGAGCTGGTGTACGACCGTGCGTTCGCGTACACGGACCGGGGCGAACTGATCGGGCACATCGTGGAGGGGGCGATCATGCTGCACGACAAGGTGCAGCAGATGATCCGCGAGACGGGTCAGCGGCTGCCCCCGGGGACTCTGACGGTGCTGCAGCACATCATCCTGTCGCACCATTCGCAGCCGGAGTTCGGGGCGGCGAAGATCCCGGCGACGCCGGAGGCGATCCTGGTGGCGCAGCTCGACAATCTGGATGCGAAGACGACGATGGCGCTGGCGGCGTCGCGGCCGGAGGGATCGCCCGCGCTTGAGAACGGCGGGAACTTCACGGAGAAGCAGTGGGCGCTGGACACGAAGCTGTTCCGCCCGGATCCGCTGGCGTGAGGGGATGCGGACAGCGGACAGCGGACAGCGGACAGCGGACAGCGGACAGCGGACAGCGGACAGCGGACAGCGGACAGCGGACAGCGGACAGCGGACAGCGGACAGCGGACAGCGGACAGCGGACAGCGGACAGCGGAGCGGGAGTGTCAAGTCGCTCCGGAATGGGTGTCAAGCGAGTCGCGATGAATTGCGTTCGCCGCGCGTTCACCAGGAACGCCGGCGACATGTCGCCTTCTGCGCGGCTCGGGGCGAGGCACCACCGACAAGTACCAGTCGAGCCGATGCTCGAGCCTGATTGATTCAGGTCGCGTGCTCGGGTTGCTGTGAGACCGGACGTGCACCGTGCTACCCGTACGTCCGCGTTCCCGCGCGGTCGATGTTCGCGGCGATTGCTCACGCTCGGGTAATCTGTCGCCGCGGTGCGGCTGGGTGGTTGATGGGGGCTCGGTATCCTGGGGCTGGCGCCCCAGGCTTGCGTCTGTTGCCGCTTCGCGGCTGAGGAAGTCGGATGAGGGGGAGGGCTTCTCACACGCCCTCGACAACCTCATGGAGCAACGATGCGCGACTGTCGGGCTCGTTCGCCCGTTTCACGGGCGAGCGGACAAGGGCCGGCCCGGAAGGCGGCTCGCTCACCAGCGGCTTCGCCGCTGGCAACCAACACAGGCCGCTTTCAGCGGCCCAACACCGCAGCGGGTGGCATGCTTGGGTTGCCTTGGGGCCGGACGTACACCGTGTTGCCCGTCCGTCCGCACTTTCGCGCGATCGATGTTCGCGGCGATGGGGCACGCGAGGGTGATCTGTCGCCGCGGTGCGGTGGCACGCCTCGAGTCAACTCCGGTAGCAGCGGTCTCCGTCAGTTCACGAGCTCGATCTCGCCGGGTCGCCAGGTCTTGTCGAACCACGGCTGCAACGGGCCGTACAGGCGCAGCAGTGTGTTCCAGCCTTTGCCGGGAATGGTCTGCACCCAGTTGCTCTCCTTGCCGGCCGGCGCACGCGGCCCGAAGTAGATGTCGACCGAGGTGTCGGGGTTGACCTGGAGGCCCTTGGTCTGGCTGCTGACGGCCGGCCAGTGCTGATCGGTCTGGAGCATGGAACGCGTCTGATTGTCATACAGGATGACGGACCAGAAGTTCGCAACCGGGATGTTTGGAGGAAGGCGAAGCTTGTAGTTCCTGCCGCCGTCGAGCGGATTTCCTTTGGAATCAACGAAGGCCGCCATGTACTGCGAGCCCTCGCCAACCGTCCTGGAATCCATGGCCGGGGTCACACCGGTCGCGTAGAAGAAGAACGATGCGTGCGCGTCGAGGATCAGCGCACCCTGGTTTGTGAACTCGTACCCACCGAGGAACCCGCTGCGCCACGCGCTGTCCGGATAGAAGTAGGCTTCCTTGAGGCGCATGCGGTACGTCATGGCCCGTGCGGTCGCGTCACCCACTTCCGCGGCCTCGGTCAGGATCCGCTTCATCCGGGCATCGGGCGCGAAAGGCTTGCCCTTCTCGATACCGATCGACGCCCAGAACCCGAGGGTCACCGGGCTCACCGATTCTGTCGGCTCTTCCTGAACCACCTGGTTGAGGTACTCCCAGAACGGGTACCCCGCTGGGCCGACCGTGCAGAAGTCGCGGCCGGACACGTCCACGAAGTTCAGCGTCGGGGGGTTGCCCGCCTGCGACAACGGGTAGATCCTGGTGAATTTCTTGACCCTATCCACGCCCGGCTTGGGATCGCCGTTCTCCAGGAACGTGCGCCACGCGGCCCAGATGCTGTTCGTGGCGCACTTGACCACGAAGTATCCGGGCGGGATCTGGCCTTGATAGCCGGGCGGGAGCAGCAGGTACTTGCCGCCCGCGCCCTTGTCCGGTCCCACCATTCCAAGGTCGGTCACGAACTGATACCACATGTCGTCGATCAGCCCGAGCACCTTTGGCGGAACTTCGAGCACGAGCGGGCCGGAGCGCAGGTCGAGCCAGAACCAGGTGTAGGGCGTGTTGTTGTTGGGGGTCAGGAAGATCGACCGCGCGTTCATCATCGTTTCGAAGATGGGCACGGTCGTGTTCACGGGCCCCACCTCGAGCATGCCCTTGCGATTGGCGAGCTGGTTCACGGGAGCCAGGCCGAGCAGATAGGCCTGCACGGCACGCTGGAAGTCGAGGTTGTCATACAGCTTCTCGACACTGGCGTCGTCCGGGAAGCCATCGAAGAACCTGAGCGTGCCCAGACGCGTCTCCAGCGTGTCGGGCATCGCGATCCCGGGCGGAGTCTGGGTCGTCATCTTGAGCTGTGATTCGGTCTGGGCGTGGGCGCATGAAAGCAACATCAGGCAACCGATGAGGGCTGCAACGTGCAAGAGGCACTTCGGAATGCTCATGGATCGCCTTTCAGGTGGCGGTGGTCGAAGCCGGCGGGAACGACAGAGCGGCGCCGCACGCTACCGAGACGTCAAAGGGAGAACTCGGCATTATTGGCCGTGTGCAGGTTCAAATCAGACCAATTTGGTCTGAATCTGCATGGGCGCCGAGATAGACTCGCCAACCATCACGGCCATCGCGTTCCGGAATCAAGTCATCCGTCAGTCACAACTTCTCGTTGTCGCTCTCGCGATACCGGCAGAGTCCTGTCTTGCTCAGTCCACATCGGCGGTGGCGCCGGCCGCGTGCCGACACCAGCCTGCGGTTGTCGTTGGCGCTGCTCTCCCCCCGGTGATACGTGCACGGCAGGTGGCACCGGAGTTTCACGCTCGCGTAAGGGGCTCGGGTTGTCTTGTCAGCGCCTAGGCAACTGGTCGAGCGTGAGGAGGCGGTAGGAGCCCGCGCCGTCGCCGTGTGACTGGGCGATGGCCTGGAAGAGGCCGGAGGGATCGTCGTCGAGGAACTGGATGGTCTTGATGACGACGGGGCGTTTGCCGTTGATGGGATTCTGGGGGTTGAGGCGGTCGAGCGCGGCGAGCACCTGGCGGACTTCGCTCGCGGAGTCGGAGAGGTTGGTGCGCTTGATGCGTCGGCCGAGAACGAAGACCAGGTCGGGCCCGAGGCGCATGGCTTCTTCGAGGGCGGGCTGGGGGCTTGACCGGCCGGTGGGGCGGATCGAGGACATCCATGCTCGGAGGCGCTTCTTGACGTCGGGCGTCGCGGCGGCGAGCTGGGGCGAGGCGGAGCGGGCATCGAAGGCTTCGAATGCTCGGGCGCCGGCGGCGCTGCCGGGCGTTTCGCGGAAGAAGAGGACCTGGAACGACTGATCGGGGCCGAGGGCGCCGATCGATCGCATGAGTTCTTCCTTGACGAAGGCCATGCTTGATGCCATGGGCCCGGACGCATCGACGACGTAGACGATGCGGAGTGCTCGGCGGGCCTGGACGCCGGCGAAGACGGTCGGGCGATCGGCGGGAGCGGTGGCGGCGGCTCGTGGAGGAGGCGAGGCGGGCGCGGGCTTGGCGGCGGGCGGCGGAGGCGGCGCGGGGGGAGGCGTTGGCTTGAGGTCGACGGCCGGCTCGGGCGGGAGCGCGGCGAGTTCATCGGCGGGGGGAGCGGGGGGCGGATCGAGCTGGTCGGGCTGTAGTTCGGGCTGGGGTTGAGGTTCGGGCTCGGCGGGAACGTCGGCCGAGTCGGACGGTTCGGCGGGGAGCGTGAAGCTGAGGATGGATTCGTGCCCGGCGGCTTCGGCGGAGATCGGCCCGGAGCCGGCGAGGCCCATCCACGCGAGCAGTGAGAGGTGCAGGAGCACGGAGGCGGCGAGCGAGACCCAGGCCACGAGGGGTGGCTTGGTGGGCAGGGCTTTGCGCAGCAGGGGGGCCGTGTGCATCGTGCATCAAGCCGCGGGCGTGACGGCGACGGGCCTGGTCACGACCGTGGGCGAGCGATGGAAGAGGAGACGGTCCAGCGAGAGCATGCCCGCACCGGCGAACATGAGAGAGAGCGACGCGCACAGAAGGATGAACTGGAGGAGGAGCGTCTGGTATCCCGGGTCGAACGCGGAGGGGAGGTTGGGGAGGAAGCCGAGCTTGGCGGCGCCCGAGGCGATGGCGGGGCCGATCTGCGTGAGCCACATGGCGACGGCCATGACGCACGCGAGGCTGAAGGCGCTGAGGCGGGTGAGGAAGCCGATGAGGACGAAGACGCCGGCGGCGAGTTCTGTGATGGTGGCGGCCCAGGCGAGGATGATCGGGGTCTTGCCATCGGCGGCCTTGGCGGGGACGAGGGCCATGCCCGGCGAGCCGTCGGGGTTGGGCGCGGGCGTGGCGGCGTGATCGATGGCGAGCGCGATGCCGTAGAGCGGGTAGACCTTGACGGGTCCGACGGCGGGTTCGACCTTCGCGTCGGCGGTCGCGGGCGGGGCGGCGGCGGTCGGAGCGTCGGCGGTGTTGGGCTCGGCGGCGGGCGAGGCCGGGTCACCAGGCGTTGAGTCGGAGGGAGGGGTGGTGGCGTCCTTGGCGGGGGCGGTGGCGGGCGGGTCCGCAGAGGGCCGGGCGTCGGTCGCGGGCGCGGCGACAACGCCCCACTCGGCGAGCCTGCGGGCGTCGTCACCCGAGAATTCCATCTTCTGCATGACCTTGCCCAGGCCGGCCCAGATGAAGGTGACCGCGAGCAAGACCCGCAGGAAGACGGGCGAAACCAGCACGGCCATCACGATTCGACTCATACCGGCGGATCCTCTCTGGAGCGGGTCGACCCCTCGGGTTGGGATCCCCCATTCATCGGTTCATTCGGGAATGCCGGGCCCGGATTCATGATAGAGGGCAGTTGGCAGTTGGCAGTTGGCATTCGGGAAGGCAGCGGACAGCGGACACCGAACAGCGGAAGAGGCGGACTGAAGCGTGGGGGCGGAGGAGGCTCGGTAGGACACAGGCGGGACGCCCGTGCCACGAGATGGAGCAAGAAAGGTTCATCCGGTATCTGCGGGGATGGAGCCCGGGAACGCGGCGCCGGCTCGTCCGCCCTGCCGGGCGGGAACGACATCGCAAAGGAAGGTAAAGCCAATGGGCTGCTCACCAGGGGCTGAAGCCCCTGGCAACCATCGTGTGCCCTGCGGGCGAAGAGGCTCGCATCCAAGAGGTCGTGGTTCATTGGGCTCCCCGGAAATACCGGACGAGCTTCGAAAAAGGGGGCGGTAGGCAGTTGGCGGGACGCCTGTGCGAGCCGGTCAGCGGGAACCGGTACCGATTGATGCGAGCCGCACCGATCGCCGCCGCGAATAATGATCGGCGAGCGGGTGTGGCGGAATTGGCAGACGCGCGGGATTTAGGTTCCCGTGGCCGAAAGGCCTTGCAGGTTCGACCCCTGTCACCCGCATTCATGACAAGGATGCCCATGAAGAACGCCGTTACCCGGGGCTCCCTCTCGAATCTTCAGCGGCCGGTCAGGGCCGGCGTGACGTTGGCCGCGGGCCTGGCGGCGTGGGGCGGCGTGCTGCTGGGCGGCTGCGAGAGCGCCGACAAGAACCCGGCGGGGTCGGAGCGGTGGCACGAACCCCGACCGGGCGGGCCGGCGGGGTCGGCCGATGCGCCGGGATCGGGGGCGTTCAACGCCCACCCGTTTGATCCCGTGACGATGCGGATTCATCCGCTGACGCACCTCCAGCGGTCGCAGGATGTGAGCGGGAACTCGGCGGATGCCGCCGGGGGGACGGGCCCGAGGATCAACTGCTTTGTCGAGTTCAAGGACCGCTGGGGCGACACGTGCAAGGCGCTTGGGACGCTGGAGGTGCAGCTCTACCGCACGTCGAATGAACCGGGGCAGGAGCGGCAGGATGCCCGGTGGGACGCGGACCTGACGGATCTTCAGAAGAACGCGGACTGGTTCGACCCGGTGACGCGGGCGTACCGGCTACAGCTCCAGGTGCCGGAGTGGCTCGGCGACCCTGCGAACGACGGGCAGGTGAAGCTGCGGGTGGTGTACACGCCCGCGTCCAGCAATGACGAGTCGCGCAAGATCCGAGCGGAGTTTGTGGTGGCGAGATCGTAAGCGGATCACCACGCCGTGAGACGGACGAGCGCGGGCGGGGCGGGCGCGTCGGCGAGAGGCCCGTGGCGGAGCACGTATACGGGGGCCTGCCTGGGGCAGTGCAGGCGCCAGTTGACGACGGCTTCTCCCAGGCCGCGGGGGACGCCGCAGAGGGTGTCGTTGAGGCGCAGGATGCCGCTCGCGAGGCGCCCGGGCAGATCGGTCGACGTGTGCGGGGCGATGTTGCGGGTGAGGCGGATCTGGCCGCCGTGGGTGTGCCCGGCGAGCACGAGCGGGATGCCGAGTTGCGCCGCGGGGTAGATCTCGGTGGGGTAGTGGGTGAGCGCGATGTCGAAGCGCGGCGAGGCGCGGCCCAGATCATGGTGCGCGAGGGCGAGGCCGACGAGGTCCTCGGGGTCTTCGGGCCCGAGCAGGCGAATGCCGGTCCCGGGGAGATCGAGGACATCGTCCCTGAGCCAGGTGATGCCGGGGATGAAATCCGCTCGGAGGCGAAAGCCGGCGGAATCGTGGTTCCCGAAGACCCCCACCACGCCGAGGCGGGTGCGGAGCGCGGAGACGAGCCGGGCGAGGGCGGTGAGGGCGGAGTCCTCGTCGCCCGGGTGATCCATGGCGTCGCCGGTGAAGACGGCCAGATCGACGGGGGTGTGGGCCAGGACCCGGCTGACACGCTCCAGGGAGGGGGTCCACCCGCGGCGATGCCTGACGTGGAGGTCGGTGAGGTGCAGGATGGTGAGGGGCGGGTGGTCGGAGGGGTATCGCGGGTGCCGGAGGTCGACGAACTCGAGCGGGAAGGGCAGAAAGGGGCGGCGCGGGGTGGGCAGGAGGGGGCGCAGGGCGGGTGGGTGAGGAGGGGCGGGCTTGAAGCCCGAGCCGGAACCGGATAGGTTCATGGAACGCACCATAGAATGGCTGCCGACTTCCGGCTCGGTCCGGCCGGGACCGACCCGGTTGCACCGTCCGAACTCTCGTGCCTGCCTGGAGTACCGCCGATGGCGAAGATGTTCTACACCCTTGAGGAAGCCGCCGAGAAGCTGGGCAAGAGCCCGGACGAAGTGAAGTCGATGGCCGAGCGCGGCGAACTCCAGGAGTTCCGAGCCAACGACCGGCTGATGTTCAAGCGCGAGCAGGTGGACCTCAAGGCCGGCGGGGATGCCGACGAGGAGCACATTCCGCTGGCCGACAGCGGTGATCTTGAGCCGCTCTCGCTGGCGTCGTCGGGGTCGGCAACAGGGATCCCGATCGAGCCGGTGAACACCAAGGAGCAGACGGGGATCAGCATCTTCGATGCGGACGCGACCGAAGAGGCGGACCCGTCGGCGGTGACGAGGATCGCGCCCGCGGCGGCGGCGCCGGGGTTTGCGTCCGACTCGGGGGCGAGCGGGTCCGGGTCGGGCCTCATGGAGATGACCAAGGAGACCGACGACACGTCGCTTGGGGCGAACCTGCTCGACGACGTGTACGGGTCGGAGACGGTGGCGGCGCAGACGCAGGCGGACGCTCCGGCGGACGAGGGCGGGGCGCTGTTCGAATCGACGCCGTCGGTGACGGAGGCGGAGACGGGCGTGCCCGCATCGACGCTGCCGGTGGCGCTCGAGGTGTACGACGGCGCGGGATCGGGGCTCGTGGGCGGCCTGGCGTTCGGGATGGCGGCGGCGGCGCTGCTGGCGGTGTTCGTGATGACGCTGGGCCTGTGGTCGACGGGCGGATCGCTGATGACGATGTTCGCCGAGAACATGTGGGCGTTCGTGGGCGGGGTCGGCGGGCTGACGCTGCTGGGAGCGCTGATCGGGTGGTTCCTCGGGAAGAAGTCCTGAGGAAGGCAGCAGACAGCAGGCAGCAGGCAGCAGACAGCAGACAGCAGATAGCAGACAGCAGATAGCGGACAGCGGGCTGCGGGTGGCGGCGCGCTGCTGTCATTGCGTGGATGTCATTTTGAGGGTCGTGCGTGCGGGGTGGTGGGAGATGTTCTATCCTGCACGCCATGCACCGCACGAATCTGGTCGGATGTGCCGCGTTCGCCGTGACTTGTCTGCTCGCGTTGGCGGCGGTGCCGGGCCGGGGTGAGACGCACGCGTTCGTGGGTGCGCACATCATCACGGTGGCGGGCGATGAGATCGCCGGCGGCGTGCTGGTGGTCGAGGACGGCCGGATCACGATGGTCGGGCCGGCGGCGGCGACGACGATCCCGGCGGGGGCTGTTCAGCACGATGTGACGGGCAAGGTGATCATGCCCGGGCTGGTGGACACGCACAGCCATATCGGCGGCGTCGGGGGCGCGGACGGATCGGCTCCGATCCAGCCGGGCGTGCGCGTGCTGGACTCGGTGAATCCGATGGACTCGGGGTTCCGGCGGATGGTGTCGGGGGGCGTGACGACGGCGAACGTGATGCCGGGGTCGGGGCACCTGCTGAGCGGTCAGACGGTGTACCTGAAGATCCGCCGGCCCGGTGGCGAGCCGCCGCGGCGCGTGGAGGACCTGTACATCCTGCGGGAGGACGGCACGCCGGCGGGCGGGATCAAGATGGCCAACGGGACCAACTCGATCGGCGGCCCGCCGTTCCCGGGAACGCGGGCGAAGTCGGCGTTCCTGGTGCGCGAGCAGTTCATCCGGGCTCGGGAGTACGGGGAGAAGGTGAAGGCGGCGAGGAAGGAAGACGGGTCGGTGGATGAGTCGAAGCTTCCGCCGCGCGACCTCGGGCTGGAGGCGCTGGTGGACGCGATGGAGGGGCGGGTGATCGTTCAGCATCACACGCACCGGGCGGACGACATCATGACGGTGCTGCGGCTGCGGGACGAGTTCGGGTTCCGCGTCGTGCTCCACCACGTGAGCGAGGCGTGGAAGGTGGCGGACGAGATCGCCGAGGCGCAGCGCAAGGGGGGCGTGCTGGGCTGCAGCGCGATCCTGGTGGATTCTCCCGGCGGCAAGCTCGAGGCGGCGGACCTCTCGATGGAGACGGGGGCAGAGCTGGTCCGGGCGGGGGTGACGATGGCGTACCACACGGACGACTGGATCACGGACTCGCGGCTGTTTCTGCGCATGGCGGCGCTCGGGGTGCGGGCGGGTCTGCCGCGGGACGCGGCGCTGCGGGCGGTGACGCTCGCGGGGGCGCAGCTGCTTGATCTGCAGGACCGGATCGGTTCGCTCGAGCCGGGGAAGGACGCGGATTTCATCGTGCTGTCCGGCGACCCCCTGAGCGTGTACACGAAGATCGAGCAGACGTGGGTGGAGGGCGAGCTGGTGTTTGATCGCAACCGCCCGGAGGATCGTCTGTACCAGACGGGCGGGTACGGTGCGGGTCACGATCAGACGCCCTATTTCTGCTGCTTCGGCGGGGCGGGTCAGTAGCCGGCGTGGGTTCGGGTCTGTTTGAGGCGAGGGCTGATGGCATGATGAATCCTGGTCGCGGTTCTGCCGGGTTTGTGCATCGCGCCGCGGGGGCGGCGGCGTGGGCGCTGGTGTGCGCGGTCGCGCTGGCGGGGGCGGGGCGCGCCAGCGCGCAGGTGGCGATCAAGGCCGGCGTGATCCACACGATGGAGGGGCCGGCGATCCGCGACGGCGTGATCGTGATCACCGACGGGAAGATCGCGGCGATCGGGCCGGCGGGGTCGACGGCGATCCCGCAGGGGCACGAGGTGCTGCAGGCCGCGGTCGCGGTGCCCGGGCTGGTTGATCCGCGCGGGACGGTCGGGCTGACGGGGCTGTACAACTCGGCGCACGATTCGGACCAGCTCGAGAACTCGAGCGCGGTGCAGCCGGCGCTGCGGGCGATCGACGCCTACAACCCGCAGGAGCGGCTGGTGCAGTGGGTGCGGGAGTTCGGCGTCACGACCGTGAACACCGGCCACGCGCCGGGGAACCTCATCAGCGGCCAGACGATCGTCGTGAAGACCGCGGGCAACACCATCGGGGACGTGCTGGTGAAGTCGCCGGCGATGGTGTCGGCGACGCTGGGCTCGGAGGCGAACGAGGCGGGCGGGAAGTCGCCGGGCACGCGCGCGAAGCAGATCGCGATGCTGCGGGACGAGTTCATCAAGGCGAGGGAGTACCTGGACAAGCTCCGCAAGAGCGCCGAGCGGGCGCCGGCGGAGGGCGGCGCGGACGCGGACGGCGAGAGCGCGAAGGCCGCGGCGCCGGCCGACCGCAACCTGCACCTTGAGATGCTCGGCGACGTGCTCGAGGGCAAGACGCCGCTCTTGATCCGGGCCGACCGTGCGCAGGACATCGAGAGTGCGCTGCGGCTGACGGAGGAGTGTGGGCTGAAGGTGGTGCTCGAGTCGGCGTCGGCGGCGTTCGTGCTGGTCGACCGCATCAAGGCGGCGGGGGTGGACGTGATCGTTCACCCGTCGATGCAGCGAGCGGTGGGGAGCTCGGAGAACCAGAGCTTCGAGACGGCGGCGGCGCTGGTGGGCGCGGGCGTGCGGGTGGCGATCGAATCGGGGTACGAGAGCTACGTGCCCAAGACGAGGGTGGTGCTGTTCGAGGCGGCGATCGCGGCGGCGAACGGGCTGACGTTCGACCAGGCGCTGGCGACGATCACGATCGACGCGGCGAGGATCCTTGGAGTGGACGATCGCGTGGGGTCGCTCGCGGCCGGCAAGGACGGCGACGTGGCGCTCTACGACGGCGACCCTTTCGAGTACACGACGCACTGCACGGGGGTGGTGATCGAGGGGCGGTTGGTGAGCCGGGCGGTGCGGTGAATCGCGGTGGGTCATGGAGCGCGACGAACTTGAATCCTGGACGGAGGAGCTCGAGCGCGCCCGCGACGCCGAGGGCTGGGCGTTCATCCGCCGGGTGATGTCGCTGCGGCACACGAAATCCACGCAGGATGCGGCGGTGATGCTCAGCGGCGGCAAGCCGGGGCTGCTGGTCACGGCGGGGCACCAGTCGGCGGGACGGGGTCGGCTGGGCCGGTCGTGGGCCGACACCTCGCATATGGGCGTGGCGGTCACGGTCACGATCCCCAATTCGCTGAGCGCGGAGAGGCTTTCGCTCGCGGGCGGGCTGGCGTCGTGCCGGGCGGTCGAGCAGGTGCTGGGGCCGGCGGGGGCGAAGCGCGTGGGGATCCGCTGGCCCAACGACGTGGTGGAAGCGGGCCCGGACGGCACGGGCCGCAAGCTCAGCGGCGTGCTGATCGAGGTCACGCCCGCGATCACGCTGATGGGGATCGGCATCAACGTGCTGCAGCAGGCGGCGGACTGGCCCGAGCCGCTCGCGGGCAGGGCGGTGTCGCTGCGGGAGCTTGGGTGCGCGGCGCAGCGTGTGGACGTGCTGGTCGCGCTGGCGCGGTGCCTGGACCGGGCGCTGCAGGCGTCGCCGGAGCACCTGGCGCTCGAGTGGCAGGAGCGCAACGTGCTCACGGGCACGCGGCGGACGTTCATTCACGACGGGAAGCGCGTGACGGGGACGGTGCTTGGGATTGATCCGGCGTGCTCGGTGCGGGTGCAGTGCGAGGACGGGCGTGTGGTGGAGCTGCCGGCGCTGACGACGTCGATGGAGAAATAAGAGGCAGCGGACAGCGGACCGCGGACAGCGGACAGCGGACAGCGGACAGCGGACAGCGGACAGCGGACAGCGGACAGCGGACAGCGGACAGCGGACAGCGGACAGCGGACAGCGGACAGCGGACAGCCGGATCATGTGGGAGGAGTGCCGGGGTGGGGCACGTTCGCGGCGCCTGAGTCAGGGAGTTGGGGCGGCGCCGCGGTCGACCATCCATTCGATTGTGCCCGATGAGCGGATCATGGACGCGGGGAGGCTGGGGTCGCCGCCCGATTGTGCGGCGGCGAGCACGCGGGCGAGCATCTCGCGCTTGTCCTGGCCCGCGACGAGGAAGAGCACGCGCCGGCTGTCGGCGATGGCTCGGAGGGTGAGGGTGACGCGGTCGCGCACGGGCGAGGCGGGCGGCGCGATGGCGGGCGCGGCGAAGGACTTGACGTCGGCCGAGAAATCGCGGCCCGGGAAGAGGGAGGCGGTGTGCCCGTCGGCGCCCATGCCGAGCAGGACGACGTCGAAGCGTTCTTCCGGATCGTTGTTGCGGATCTTGCGGGTGATGACGTCGTATTCGGAGGCGGCGGCCGAGGCCCCGAGTTCGCCGCGGATGCGGTAGACGCGAGCGGACCGGGGCGGGAGGCTGGAGAGCAGCGACTCGTGCACCATGCGGTAGTTGCTGTCGGCGTGCTCGGGCCTGACGCAGCGCTCGTCGCCGAAGAGCATCGTGGTCGCGTCCCACGGCAGGCTGTCGCGATCAACTGTGGCGAGGCGGGTGTAGAGGGCGCGGGGGGTGCTGCCACCGGCGAGGATGAGCGTGAAGCGGAAGCGCTGATCGACGGCCTCCCTGGCGGCGGCGGCGATGCGCCGGGCCGCGAGCGCGGCGATGGCCGCGGGGTCGTCGCAGACGGTGAGCGTCGCGGCGGGCATCAGACGTTCACCCACTGGTAGCGATCGGCTTCGACGAGGGCCTGGGCCTGGGTCGGCCCCCACGACCCGGCGGGGTAGGCGTGGACGGGCACGCGTCCGGCGATGAGGGGGTCGCACACGCGCCACGCGGCTTCGACCTCGTCGTTTCGCACAAAGAGCGTGTGGTCGCCGCGCATCACGTCGAGCAGGAGGGTCTGGTAGGCCTCGGGCAATCGTCCGAACTCGTCGGCGTAGCGGAAGCGCATCTCCTGGGTGTGGAGGCGCATGCCCTCGCCGGGGACCTTCACCTGGAACGCAAGGTTGAAGCCCTCGTTGGGCTGGAGCGTGATGGTGAGTCGGTTGCCCTCGTTGCCGCAGACGATGTACGGGTTGAACACCGCGGCGGGCGGGCACTTGAAGGTCACAACGATCTTGGTGGTCTTGCGGGCCATGCGCTTGCCGGTGCGGAGGTAGAAGGGGACGCCCTCCCACCGCCAGGAGTTGATCCACAGGCGGACGGCGGCGTACGTCTCGGTCCTGCTCCCGGGCGCGACGCCCTCTTCGCTGAGGTAGCCGGGCATGGTCTTGCCGTTAAGCTCGCCGGCGGCGTACTGGCCGAGCACGAAGTCCGTGTCGTGGAGCGGCTCGATGGACCGGAGCACCTTGAGCTTCTCGTTGGAGACGCTGGTGCCGTCGATGCCGGCGGGGGCGTCCATGGCGACCAGGCCGAGGACCTGCAGCAGGTGGTTCTGGATGATGTCGCGGACGGCGCCGGCCTGCTCGTAGAACGCGCCGCGGGACTCGACGCCGAGCTCCTCGGCGGCGGTGATCTCGACGTGGCTGATGCGGTCGCGGTTCCAGATGGGCTCCCACAGCGCGTTTCCGAAGCGGAAGGCGATGAGGTTCTGGACGGTCTCCTTGCCGAGGTAGTGATCGAGGCGGAAGACGCTCTCCTCGCTGTAGAAGCGGTGGAGCAGCGCGTTGAAGCTCTGCGCGGAGGCGAGGTCGCGCCCGAAGGGCTTCTCGATCACGACGCGCGTCCATCCGGCGCTGGTGTTGAGGCCCGCGTGGCCGAGCGACTCGACGGTCGGCGCGAAGGCCGGGAGCGGGAGGGCGAGGTAGAAGATGCGGTTGGCCGGGATGTCCCTGGCCTTTTCGATTTCCTCGATGCGGCGGCGGAGCGCGGCGTAGGCGCCGGGTCCCTGATCGCCGAGCGACTGGAAGTGGACGGTCTTGTTGACCCACTCGACCAGCGCGGGGTCGGTTTCGCCTGATTCCTTGAAGCCGTCGATCACCTGCCGGCGGTACTGGTCGTCGTTGAGGGCGCCGCGGGCGACGCCGAGGATGGTGGCTCGGCCGCGGGCGCTGGTGTGCTTCTCGATCTCGTAGAGGGCGGGGAGGAGCTTGCGGTGGGCGAGGTCACCGGTGGCGCCGAAGATGATGATGAGGTGACGGTCGGGGTATCCGCGGTGCATGGGTTGACCTTTAAGGCAGTTTCACCACAGAGATCACAGAGGTCGCAGAGGATGAGAATAGAGCAGGCTCATGGTGTTCTTTTCCACGCCGGTGTCTTCTCTGTGCCCTCCGTGCCTCTGTGGTGAATCTTTCGGTTTCTAGCCCCGTTTCACGCCGTGGCCGCCGAACTGCTCGCGGAGCACGGCGAGGATGCGGTCGGCGTAGGAGTTGGCGTCGCGCGAGCGGAAGCGTTCGAAGAGCGACTGGGTGATGACGGGGGCCGAGACGTCGAGGTCGATGGCTTCCTGGACGGTCCAGCGTCCTTCACCGGAGTCGGAGACCCAGGGCTTGATGCCGTCGAGGGTGGGGTTTTCGGAGAGTGCCCGGGCGGCGAGGTCGAGAAGCCAGGAGCGGACGACGCTGCCGTTGCGCCAGATCTCGGCGATCTGCGAGCAGTTGAGGTTGAGGTCGGCCTTCTTAGCCATGATGGCGAAGCCCTCGGCGAAGGCCTGCATCATGCCGTACTCGATGCCGTTGTGGACCATCTTGACGAAGTGCCCGGCGCCCGAGGGGCCGACGTGTCCCCAGCCGGTCTGGGGCCCGGGGGCCAGGGTCTCGAATATGGGGCGGAGTCGATCAACGGCTTCCTTGGCGCCGCCGACCATCATGCTGTAGCCGTTCTCAAGGCCCCAGATGCCGCCCGATGTTCCGCAGTCGACGTAGTGCATGCCGCGGGCGGCGACTTCCTTGCCGCGGCGGATGGTTTCGCGGTAGTTGGAGTTGCCGCCGTCGATGATGGTGTCGCCGGGGCCGAGGAGACCGGCAAGGGCGGCGATGGTGTCATCGACGGGCTTGCCGGCGGGGATCATGAGCCAGACGGCTCGGGGGGCCGAGAGTTTGGCAACGGCATCCGGGAGCGTGGCGGCGCCGACGGCGCCGAGACTCACGAGCTTCTGGACGGCTTCGGGCGATCGGTCGGTCGCGACGACGCGGTGGCCGCCGCGGAGGAGGCGCTCGGCCATGTTGCCGCCCATCCTGCCGAGGCCGACCATCGCCAGTTCCATCGTCTTGGGCATCGTGTGTGCTCCCGGGTGCGGGGCGGGCCCGGGGGCGGGCTGCCCGTGAAGGTCCGACGATGCTATCGGCTCGCGGGGATCGTGGGCGGAACACGGGGGCGCAAATTGCGCGTGGCCGGAGATCGAGAGCGGGATTGTGCCCGCGCCCCGGCGGCCCGCCGGGCGTGGGCGTAAACTCTTGGCCCACGTGCCACTCCTCGAAGCCCACAACCTGCGCAAGAGCTACTCGGGACGCGTCGTCGTCGACTCGGTGTCGTTCGAGGTCGGCGCATCGCAGATCGTCGGGCTGCTCGGTCGGAACGGGGCGGGGAAGACGACGAGCTTCCGGATGACGATCGGGATGATCGATCCGGATCCCGACTTTGAGGGCAAGATCCTCTTCGACGGTCAGGATGTCTCGGACCTGCCGATGTACCGCCGCGCGCGGCGCGGGATGGGGTACCTGAGCCAGGAGCCGAGCGTGTTCCAGCGGATGACGTGCGAGCAGAACCTGCTCGCGATCCTGGAGACGGTCGGGCTGGGTTCATCGGAGCGCCGGCAGCGGGCGGCGGAGCTGCTGCACCAGTTCGGGCTGGAGCACAAGGCCAAGCACCTGGCGCGGACGTGCTCGGGCGGCGAGCGGCGGAAGCTGGAGATCGCCCGGGCGCTGGTGACGAACCCCAAGCTGATCCTGCTGGACGAGCCGTTCAGCGGCGTCGATCCGATCGCGGTGGAGGACTTGCAGAAGGAGATCCGCGACCTGGCGGCGCGGGGGATCGCGTTCCTGATCACGGACCACAACGTGCAGCAGACGCTGCGCGTGTGCGACCGGGCGTACATCATCGACTCGGGTCACAAGTTCGCGGAGGGCACGCCGCGCGAGCTGATCAACGACGAGCGGGTGCGTCGGGTGTACCTGGGGTCGCTGTTCCGGGGCGATGAGTTTGATGATCGGTGAGGGCGGGCGTGGGCGATCACGCACCGGCGACAGGCACGCTGTGAGGCTGCGCCGCCGGCAGCACGTGTCTGATTTCACGGAGCGCGCGGCCGGGCTGCATCATTTATGATGGTCGCATGCTGCCCATCATCATCGCCGCGTTGCTCGTCGCTCCCCCACTCCGCCCGCCGGCCTATCCGCTGGTGACGTGCGACCCGTACTTCAGCACGTGGTCGATGACGGACACGCTCACCGATTCGTGGCCGCGGCACTGGTCGGGCGGGACGACGGGCATGTGCGGGATGATCCGCGTGGATGGCAAGCCCTTCCGCTGGGCGGGGATGATGCCCGAGGTGGCGGTCGCCGAGCAGAAGTCGGTCGACATCACCACCACGGCGACGACTTACGCCTTCTCGGCGGGCCCCGTCGACTTCACCGTCTCGTTCATCTCGCCGGTGCTCGCCGAGGACCTTGCCGCGGCCTCCCGCTCGGTCGCCTTCATCGACGTCACGACGAACTCGACGGATGGACGGCCGCACGACGTCCAGTTCTATGTGGACTTTGCGGGCGAATGGACCGTCCACGACCCCGGCACTTCCATCACGTGGTCGCGGCACCGCAGCGCGGGTCACGAGGCGGTCTCGATCGGGTCGGTGAACCAGCCGGTGCTCGCCACCGCGGGCGACCAGCGCAAGATCGACTGGGGCAGACTCTTTGTCGTGGCGCCCAAGGGCCACGCCGCGGCGGCGGCCGGGCACAACGCGTCGCGGGAGGCGTTCGTCCGCAGCGGCGGCGTCATTGAGACCGATGATCTGCGGGCGCCGCGCGCCGCCAACGACGACTGGCCGGTCCTCGCGACCGCGATTGATCTCGGCGGGTCGACCGGAGCATCGACCTCGGTCATGCTGGCGTACGACGACCGCTTCTCGATCGAGCTCTTTGACCGCAGGCTGCGTCCGCTGTGGAATCTCGACGGCCGGGGCGTCGAGCGCGCGGTCACGGCGGGCTTTTCAGGCAGCGCCGGCTCGCGAGACCGGGGCGGGGTCATGACCTCGCGCCTGGATGACCGCTACGACGCGCTCACGACGCTCGCGTACCGGCAGGTCATGGCCGGGCACAAGATCGTGGCGGACTGGGACGGGACGCCGCTGATGTTCTCCAAGGAGAACACTTCGAACGGGTGCATCGCGACGGTGGACGTGATCTATCCGGCGAGCCCGTTCTTTCTGTACCACAGCCCGGAGATGCTCAAGGCGCAGCTCCGGCCGCTGCTGATGTACGCCGCGAGCAACCGGTGGAAGTTCCCGTTCGCGCCGCACGACCTGGGGACGTATCCCAAGGCCAACGGGCAGGTGTACGGCGGGGGCGAGCGAACGGAAGAGAACCAGATGCCCGTCGAGGAATCGGGCAACATGCTCATCATGCTCGCGGCGCTGGCGAAGGTCGAAGGGAACGCCGAGTTCTCGCGGCCGTACGAGGCGATCCTCGAGAAGTGGGCGGCGTATCTCGACGAGCACGGACTGGACCCGGCGCACCAGCTCTGCACGGATGACTTTGCGGGGCACCTGGCGAGGAACGCGAACCTGTCGGCGAAGACGGTGGTCGCGATGGGGGCGTACGCGCAGCTCCTTGAGTCGCTCGGGCACGCGGACCGGGCTGCGGCGTGGATGAAGAAGGCGAGGGCGGGCGCGGCGAGGTGGGAGGAACTCGCGGCGGATGGCGAGTCGACGGTGCTCGCGTTCGGCACGACGGGGACATGGAGCCAGAAGTACAACCTGATCTGGGACCGGGTGCTCGGGCTCGGGCTGTTCCCGCAGTCGACGTTCGATCGCGAGATGAAGGTGTACCTCTCGCGAATGCAGAAGTACGGGCTTCCGCTCGACAGCCGGAGGACGTACACGAAGCTGGACTGGACGTGCTGGTCGGCGTGCCTGACCGGGCGTGCGTCCGACTTTGACGCGGTGATGGGCAGCGTCTACGCGTGGGTGAACGAGACGCCGTCGCGCGTGCCGCTGAGCGACTGGTACGAGACGACCGACGGCCGGACGATGGGGATGCACACGCGGACGGTGGTCGGCGGGCTGTGGATGCCGCTCTTGATGGAGAAGATGGGCGTGGGACTCAGGTGACGCGCGATCAAGACGAAACACAAGCCGGTGCGCGACGGCGACGGGCAATCCCGAAGATGCCGGCCGCCACGACCGCCGCGCTGCCGGGCGCCGGAATCACGAAAGACAGATCGTCGATCAGCGAACCGTCACCGTGGATATAGACAGCACCCTGCCCGAACGTGACATACGCGATGCCGCTCACCGTGAAGACGACGGGATCGATGATGCCGATGCCCGGGCCAGTCCCCGGGTTATGAACCGTGATGGTCTCGAGCAGGTTGTTGAACGAGTCATACGCCTTTGCATCGCGGCTGCTGTCGCCAACGTCGATCGCGAAGAACGACACGCTGCTCGCCGGCGCGGCAAAGTCGATACGGAGCGTGCCCTGGACGTCGCCGTCAAACGCGGCGAACGCGGCATTCGGGAACGACGTCGTGTTGTATCCCGACCCCAGCGTCGTCATATCGCGGATCGCAACGAACGTCTCCGGCGATGAGAACGTCACTCCGACGCCGGCGTATTGCGTGTCGATCACCGTGTTATTGGTCCACCCATCATCGAAATTGACCAGGGTCGCATGCACGGATGTGCTCACGCCTGCCATCAATGCAAACAACGCTGTGCGGGCCAAGACATGCATAGGTCCCCTCCTCAAGCAAGCAATCGAACCGCGAACTCCAATGATCGCTATCCTAACGGAACCACATCATGGTTGTCAACGAAATTGCCAGGCACGGTCGGCCCGTGCGTCTGACTTTGATTCGGTGATGGGCAGCGTCTACACGTGGGTAAACGAGACGCCGTCGCGCGTGCCGCTGGAGCAAGCAGCGGACAGCGGACAGCGGACAGCGGACAGCGGACAGCGGACAGCTAGGGAGCGTAACGGGAAGAGAGCCGCGGGCGACGATCAATCGGGCTTGGAATTGCGATTGGAGCCGACCATCCATGCCCAGACATCGCGCACGCCGATGTTTTCGGCCGCGCCGCGGGCCTGCTCGATCACCTGGTCGTAGTCCTTGACGGCCGGGGCCGCGTCGAGGACGATCGGCTGGGCTTCGTCAACTTTCTCGAGCCCGAGCGAGCCGTCGCCGGTAACGGTCACGACCCAGCGTCCCTCACCGAGGCGGCGGTACACGGCCTTGCCGTAGCGGGCCTTGCCCGAGTCCCACTCGACGTTGATGAAGCGCGGGTCGACGACGAGTCCGTTCTCGGGGGCGGTCCTGGCGTCGAAGACGCGGCGGATCCACAGGCGATTCTCGATGACGACGTAGTCGATATAGATCTCGCCCCGCGGGTCGAACTGCGTGGGGATTTCCTGGAGGACGCCGGTGAGTCCGCGGATGCGGACCGAGAGGGCGTTGTTGATGACGACCAGCTCGGTCACGGCGGTGCGGCGGACGGCCTCGTTGTAGGTGCCCGCGAGGCGCTGGTAGTCGGCGGCGGCGGCCTCGAGCCGGTCGCGGTAGACGGAGGCGGCGAGCTCGGCTCGGAAGAACCGGTACCCGAACAAAGCCCCGAGCACCGACACGGCGGTGAGGGCGAGGACATTGAGCACCTTGCCGACCGAGGGCACCTGCATGAAGACCTCTCCGGGCCCGGGAGCGAGCATGTCCGTCCACGCATGCTCGGGCTCACGGCGCCTTCAACGTTATCGATCGGAGATGGCCGGGGGGGACACAAGTGGCGAGAGTCGGCGGGGGAACGCTCCTGCGGGTCGTGGTTGACGGGGATCTCAGCCCCGGGGGCGGCGGAGGGAAGGAGGACTAGAGGGAACGCCGGCCCGGGGGGAAGTTTGGGCTGGGGTGGTGCTGGCTTTGCGGGAGCTTTGGGGACGTGGAGGGAACGAAAGCGTCGGGCCCGCGTATCGTACGATTCGTACTATCCGGTTTTGAGGCCCCGTGAGTATTGAGGAGGATCGTGGATGCTCACTCTCCTGGTGATTGGTGTGCAGATGGGCGTGCAGGTGGGCGTGCTGTCGGGTTTGCAGTTGGGTGCACTCTCCGCGGCGTCGGCGCGGCAGCCGGCGGACGCGGCGGGCAAGCCGCCCGCGGACGCGCCCTTCGTGACGCGGCTCACGCACACGGTGAACGCCTACGGGTGCTGGTCGCCCGACGCGTCGACGATCGTGTTCCAGTCCAACTGCACGGGTCGGTGGCAGCTCTACACGATCGCGGCGGACGGGACCAACCTGCGCCCGCTCCTGAACTCGCGGGGCAACGACATCACGCCGGTGTACTCGCCCGACGGGTCGAAGATCCTGTTCGTTTCCGAGCGCGACGGCAACCGCGAGGTGTACATCTGCAACGCGGACGGCACGAACCAGCGGAACATTTCCCGCGACCCGGCCATGGATATTCACCCCTCGTGGTCGCACGACGGGACGCGGCTGCTCTTCAGCTCCAACCGCGGGAACAAGGACCCGGACGACTACGACATCTACGAGATGAACGTGGACGGTTCGAACGTGCGGCGGGTGACGAGCGGGCCGGAGATCGACACGTACGCGTCGTGGTCGCCCGACGGCAAGAGGATCGTGACGCGCCGCGTGATCGACGGCAAGACCAACAACGAGGTGTTCGTGATGAACGCCGACGGGTCGGGCGCGGTGAACCTGACGAAGGCGCCCGAGCACTACGACGGGTGGCCGGTGTGGTCGCCGGACGGAACGAAGATCTGCTTTGCGGGGGGCGGGCCGGACGTCGGGAACCATTACCTGTTCCTGATCAACCCCGACGGGACGGGCAAGCGTCAGCTCACGTTCGCGTGGCTGGCGGGGTCATCGCACTGCTACGACACGCAGCCGGCATTCAGCCCGGACGGGCGGCGGATCGTGTTCACGCGGTACCGCCCGGCGACGCACTTTGAGAGCGCGGAGCTGTGCGTGCTCGAGATCTGAGAAAGGCATCATTCACCACCGAGGGCACGAAGCACACAGAGGGGAATACGTGGACGGGCCTTGCGCGAGGCGCGAGAGACCCCGGCTCCACGACCGCGTGGGCACGGCCGTTCGCGGGATCCTGGCGGGTTACTTGCCCGATGCCTTTTCGCGGCAGACCGAGCACCACGTGTGGGGGTTCTGCAGGTCGATGGCGATCCAGCGTCCGATGCCTCGATCGGGCGGGGCGGGCATCTGCGCGAGCTTCTGGAGGAACATCGTGCGGAAGCGATCTTCGTACAGCTTGTACTCGCTGTTGTTCTGGGTGTCGGCGTAGGTGGTCTTGAGCTCGGTCTGGATGCGCTCGATGCGGGTCTCGGGGAGCGGGTGGGTGCTGGTCCACTCGTTTCCGCCCGCTCCGCCCGCGGCCTTGAGGATCTCCATCACCTCGAGCATGGCGTGGGGGTTGTAGCGTTCCCTGGTCATGTAGCGCAGGCCGAGGGAGTCGGCCTCGCTTTCCTGGTCTCGGCTGAACTTGAGGGTGATGAGCTGTCCGCCGACGTTGAGAGCGGGGAGGAGCTCGGCGACGCCGCCCGCGCCGGTGGCATCGGCCGCGACGCCCGCGACCTGGAGCGAGCCCTGCAGGAGGGTGACCTGGCTGATGCGTTCGGCGGTGTGCCGGGCGGTGACGTGGCCGATCTCGTGGCCGAGGACGCCGGCCATCTGGGCTTCGTTGGTCATCTTCTCGGCGAGGCCGCGGGAGAAGAAGACTTTTCCGCCCGGGAGCGCGAAGGCGTTGATGACGTCGGAATCGAGGAGCGTGAAGGTCCAGGGGAGGGAGGGGAAGTCGGCCTCGGTGTGCTTGCTGAGGCGGGTGCCGATGTCGGTGACGTATGCCCGGAGGTCGGGGCTCTGCACCTCTCCGCCGAACTCCTGCACCATGCCCGGGGCGGCCTGCTGCCCGATGTCGATCTCCCAGTCGCGGTCGAAGAAGGAGAGCTGGCTGCGGCCGGTCGCGGGGTTGGTGCTGCAGCCGCCGACGAAGAGGCCGGCGGCGGCCGCGAGGGCCCCCACCACGGTCATCATCGACACCGTCTTGATTGCTCCCGTCGCTGTCCGTCGCGTGGTCCGCATCGTCGTTTCTCCGGAGCGTGATTCCCTGTCGTTGCCCGGCCCGCGCCCCGCCTGTCTTTCACCGGAGGGCGGGGTATTGAACTGTACTCGGTTCCAGCACCCAAACGCCTCTGAAACTCGTCAGATGGAGGGCGCATGAAAACCGGGCCTGTGGAGGGCCCGGCGATGCACAATTCCTTGGTCGTGGCCGGGCGATCAGGGCCGGCGGCGGCGGCCGAGCAGACCGAGGGCGGCGAACGCGGTCATGGCGCTCGAGGGCGCGGGGACCTCGGTCAGGACGCGCACGTAATCGCCCGGGAAGGTGATGCCGAACCGGACGCCGATGCTCTTGCCGTTGGGGCTGATGACGAAGCGGTCGGCGTTTGCGCCGAGCTCAAGCCCGCGAGCCTCGACGTTGTCCGAGTACAGCGTGGGAGCGCCGAGGAAATCCGAGCGGTCGAGTTTGCCGTTGAGGTTCGCGGCGTTGTCGCCGCGGCAGATCACCGCGATGATGCGGTGGGAGAAGGTGACGGTGCCCTCGGCGGTCGCGGCCGTCGAGCCCGGGGAGTCGAAGTGGATGTAGTGGCTGGCGAGGCGCGTCCCCGCGGCGAGGCCGAAGTTGCCCAGGTCCGACGGCTGGTCGTAGACGCCCGGGGCGACAGCGTCGTAGCCGAGTTCGTTGGTGAGCACGAAGTCCTGCTGCTCGTTCCAGGCGCGGATCCAGTCGGCGCTGGTGAGGGCCTCGAGCTGAGCGTCGCCGGGGGCCGAGATGACCTGCACCTGGCCGGTGGAGCCGACGATGGCGGCCGATGCGGACGCGGACAGGCACAGCAGGCCGGCGAGGCCGGCGAGGCCGGCACACAGGACGTACGAACGCATGTTTCCCTCCTCCAAAGGCACGTGTTACCGGACCCGCGGCACGGCGCGGCTCCGTCTCTTGTCCCCGCGCGGTCACGGGGCATTCACCATACCGGCAAACGTTGGACGTTCAATGCCATTGCGGCTCGTTGAGGGGGATTTCGAGTTGGGCCAGCGCGCACGGGTGCTCGAGAGCGCTCGCGGAGGTCCCGAGCGCAGGGCGCGGAGCCGGCGCCGGGCGGGGCCGGGGGGGCGGGAGGCGATGGCTGTGTGAGGGTCGGGGCGCGTCAGGAGCGTGCGCGGGTCAGCGTGAACTCGGTCGTGTGCCCGGGCTTGCCGTTCTCGTAGGAGGTCCAGCACTGGGTGAGGTGATCGTGGTCGGGCATGACGAGCTTGAGGCTGGCCATGTAGTCGCCGGCGGGGTCGGCGAGGTTGGTAACGCTCTCGGGCTGGAAGGTGATCTCGGTGGCGACGGGCTGGGCCTGCGCGGCCATGCGCGGCTGGTTGCCCATCGCGCAGTAGTGGGTGACGAGGAGGCGGTCGCCGTCGAGGTGGTACATGTTGACCATCTCGTGCGGCTGGCCGGGGAACATCTGCTCGCAGACGGCCGAGCCGTTGGACACGACGCGGTAGACGATCTTCTGCGGGTTGCCCTCGTGGTCCTTGCCTTCCCAGGTGCCGGCGAGCGACTTGACCTGCCCGAACATGGCCTGGGCGGGGGTTGGTGAGTTGCTCGCGGATTTCTGCGTTGATCCGCAGCCGGCTGTGATCAGGAGTGCCGAGGTCAGGAGTGCTGAGACCAGGGCCGCCATTGCATATCCACCACCGCGCATCGCACGTCTCCTTGGCTGGAAGTTTGCCGCCCACCCGGCATGGTGCGAAGCGTACCACACCGGTTGGGCGTGTGAAAGTCAGACGCCGGTGCGGGAGGGCACGGCCGGGGGCGGCGCGGCGTCGGAGGGCTCGGGTTCGGGCGGCGGGATGGAGATCCGCGACTGCCTCGCCGCGATCATGCCGGGGAGCACGCGCATCTGCCACGCGGCCCAGAGGAACGACGCGGCGGCGAGCACGAGCGGCCACACGAAGCTGCCGGTGGCTCGGTACACCAGGACGCCCAGGCCCTGGAACACCGCGCCGCGCAGGCCGACGAGCGTGGCGTGGATGGCGACGTACTGGGGGACTTTTTCGGGGCTCGGGGCGAGGGAGACAGGCCCGAGCGTCCATCCCAGGTGCGTGCCGGAATGGGCGAGGCCGTAGACGGCACTGACGATCGCCAGTTCGGAGGCGTTGGAGGCCCACAGGAGGCCCGCGGGGTAGAGCGTGAGGGCGGCGAAGGAGATGCCGCTCGTGCGGGCGGCGCCGAGGCGGTCCATGGCCCAGCCGCAGGGGACGAGCGCGGCGACGAGCGCGACGAGGTAGGCCACGTGCGTCGATCGCGCGACCTCTTCGTAGTTCAGCCCGAGGCGGTTGGTGACGATGAGCGGGAGCAGGGCGTAGCAGACCATCCAGCCGACGCCGTAGGTCATGTACGCGGCTTCGTAGCGGTAGAAGACGCGGTCTTCGCGGAGCACCTGGCGCATGTGGACGACGGGGTCGAGCACGCGGCGCAGCATGGTGCGCGGTTCGGCGATGGCGGCGGCGTCGGCTCGGAGGAGGGCCGCGCGGCGAGCGGTGATGCCCGAGGACCTGGCAAGGCCCCAGAAGATGGCGATGCCGATGCCCTGGAGCAGCGCGGCGAGGGGCATGTACCAGGTGTAGGAATCGGGGTTCTTGTCGAGGAACACGCCGACGGCGTAGCCGCCCGCGGCGTTGAGGAGCATGTTGGAGGCCGAGAGCACGCTGAAGATCCGGCCGCGTGAGGCGTCGGGGTAGAGGTGGCGGAGCAGCTCGCCCGCGGCGGGGTGGTAGCCGGCGATGCCGACGCAGACGATGAGCTGGAGGACGAGCATCTCGGCGTAGGAGGTGACGATCGGGGCCGCGAGCAGCGGCGCGCAGGAAACGATCCAGTAGGTGGCGAGGTAGCGGCCCAGGCGGGCGCGGCGGAAGACGTCGTTCCAGAAAATGCCGGTGACGAACAGGACGGTCGGGGCGGCGGTGACGAGGACGGTCTGCCAGTCGGTGGCGCCGAAGCGCTTCTTGGCGAGGACCGCGAGGATGAAGAAGACGGCGTTCTGGGTGGACTGGACGAGCACGACGCCTGCCGCGTGCAGGAGGAGCGTGCGCCACCGCCACGACGCGGAGTCGTAGTGTGCTGCTGGCTCTGCCCCGGTGGTGTCCACTGACGTTCTCGCTCGCCTCTGGCGGTCGTTCCGGCGGTCGCCGAGGTGCTCGGCGGCGCTCGCGGGAGCGACTATACCCCGGACCGGGGGTGCGTTGTCGGTTGGATGTCGCGGGATGGCCAGCGTTTCCCTTGCTCGGGGCCGCGTCGCTGGCGACCGTGAGCCGGGCGTGGTCGAGAGTGGTCGGGGCGGGTTGGTGGCGCGTGGACGGCGAGCGGGCGGCGAACTGTTCGCTTTTCGTTCCTGGCCCGTGGGCGCGTCGCCGGCGTGGGCGGTGCCGCGGCGTTCCTGCTGGGGCCGCTTGCTGCCCACTGCGAAACACGCGGGCATATCATGCGCACCGGGCGTCTGCCCGTGTTCTGTGAACCACTGCGGGGGCGTGCGAGCCCCAAGGAGCCGAGCCGTGAAATGCTGCTGCTGCGGGAATCTGAATTCCGGTGTGATGGCCGCCGTGCTCGTCGCGGTGCTGTCGGGCACCGTGCTCACCTACGCGGGCCAGCCCGAGAAGAAGAAGGAGACGCCCGTGCAGCCCGCCGCTCAACCGGCCGCCAAGCCCACGCACGGCGACCCGGTGATCAACACGCTGACCGACGCGGAGAAGAAGGCCGGCTGGGTGCTGCTGTTTGACGGCAAGTCGATGGAGCACTTCAAGGGGTTCAAGACCGACGCGGTGCCCGCGTCGTGGGAGGCCCAGAACGGCACGCTGCACGCCAAGGGGTCGGGCGGCGACATCCTGACCAAGCACCAGTACAAGGACTTCGAGTTCGCGTGCGAGTGGAAGGTGCCCGAGGGCGGCAACAGCGGCATCATCTACCGCGTGGCCGAAGAGGGCGGCGCGACGTACGAGACCGGGCCGGAGTTCCAGGTGCTCGACAACGCCAAGCACAAGGACAAGGCCGATCCCAAGACCACCGCGGGCTCGCTGTACGGCCTGTACGCGCCGACCAAGGACATGACCAAGCCCGCGGGCGAGTGGAACACGGCGAAGATCGTCGTGAAGGGAACGAAGGTCGAGCACTGGTGGAACGGCGAGAAGGTCGTCGATGCCGACATGGGGTCCGAGGAGTTCAAGAAGCTGGTTGCGGGGTCGAAGTTCAACGCGTGGAAGGGCTTCGCGGTGCAGCCCAAGGGCTTCATCGCGCTGCAGGACCACGGCGACCAGGTGTGGTACCGCAACATCAAGATCCGCGAGATCAAGTGATCGGGCGTGGCAGGGCTGATCGGCCCGGCATCCCGGACAAGTGCCATTGATCGTCTCCAACGCCGTGCCCCGTGCACGGCGTTTTTTTGTTCGAGGTGCGACGCGGGCATGGAAGGCCGGCGGCGTGTTTCCGGGCCGGGGGTGAGGCTGCGGTCGTGTGATGAGGGCTCGGGAAGGCTCATCCCGAGCGGGGAGCCGCGGCCGCCCGCCTCCGGGGGGGCGGCGAAGGTCCGGATCGCCGACAATCGTGCCGTCAGGAGAGGAATCTGGCGGCGGATGGAACCTTTGGGCGTCTGGTGACTTGTTCTACGCGTGGCAGATGCAGGATCACATCCAACGCAGCGACGGACCGCGTGGATCGCGGCGGGGTCGCTGCTCGAGCCGGGCCCGTGGTCGGCGGACGCCGAGCAGGTGGCTCGGGCGTGCGGCGACCCGGACGGGTTCGCCGAAATCTACCTCCAGCATTACAGGACGATCGCGGGGCTGATCTACCGCCGCACGGGAGATCAGCACGTGACCGACGACCTGACGGCGGACGTCTTCCTGGCGGCGTACCGGGCGCTGCCGAGCTACCGGCCCGGGCGGGCGCCGCTGCGGGCGTGGCTGATGCGGATCGCGACCAACCGTGTCAACCGGTGGGTGCGTCGCGGGCGGGGGATGATGGAAATCCTGGGTCGGCTCGCGCAGTTGCGTCCGGCGTTCGAGGCGCCGCGCGAGGCAGCGGAGTATCCCGAGGCGCTGCGGGCGCTGCTGTCGATCAGTCCCGAGCTGCAGGCGGTGGTGTCGCTGCACCATCTCGAGGGCCTGGGGATTGAGGAAGTGGCGCTGGTGCTGGACTGCCCGGTGGGAACGGTGAAATCGCGCCTGAGCAGGGCTCGGGCGGCGATGCGGAGGGCGCTTGAAAGCATGGAGGACCGTCATGAAGCGGAACGATGAACGCGCGGCGGTGTTGGGGGCGGCGTCCTTGCGTGATGAACGGGTTGATTCCGCGGTCGAGTCGCTGGCATCCGCGCGGTGGATGCACGAACCCGACTGGGGTCGTTTCAAGGAGAAGCTCATGCAGACACAGAAGACGAGGTTCGGGTTCATTCGCCAGCGGCCGATGTTCTTCGGCGCGGTGGCGCTGGCGGCGGCGGCGAGCACGCTGGTCGCCGGCTACGCGGCGTACCAGGTGTATTACGTCGAGGGCACGATGCGGCTCGACGACGGGACCGAGGTGCCGTTCCAGGGCACGGTGGTGACGGATGAGGGCGGGTACAACACGGTCGAGATGAGCGTCGATGCGAGCGGATCGTCGGCGGGCGGGGTGGCGACGTTTACGCTCGAGGATGGGCGGGTCGTGACGCTGAACAAGGTGGAAGAGGCCGGCAAGACCGACGAGAAGTCCGACGAGAAGAAGCCGGAGGGGGATGGTTCGCCGAAGTAGGTTCGTGGGTGTCGGATGTCCGCTCAGCCCGCGTCACGCGGGCTTTGCGGCGTGCGCGACGGGGTGTGACGGGACGGGGTGAGGGACGGACAGAGGTCGCGGTGTAAAGGTGGCGCCGCTGGCCAGGCGATCGATTGTGCCCGGCAGGCTGACGCGATCAAATGGGCGACCACGGGCTGGGGCGGTCACACAAGGTGGGCCGGCCAGCACCGGGGATTGCAGAGCCGATCCGCGGTGGCGGGGCGCGGGAAGAACCGCATGCACCTGCCGATCCCGGTGCCACCCCGCCATCAGTCAAGCCGGATGGTGAACTCCCGCTCTCGGCCAGTGCGGGCGGCTTCAAGCCAGGCCGTCACGATAGCTGAGCCCTCCTCGCCGCGTGCGTTCAAGCGGCGTTCAGCGTAACGGACGCGGTACGGGACACTGTCCCACAGCCGTGCGGTGTTGTCTTCCGACGTGGTCACGATCCGCGTGCCGTCGAGGCTGAACGTAACGGACCACAAGCGGCCGGAGTGAGCCTTGAGTTCAGCGAGGCTGGTCCCCGTTTTGGCATCCCACACCCGCGCGGTGCCGTCCACCGACGCGGTCGCGATCCGCGTGCTATCGGGGCTGAACGAGACAGAGGTCAAGGCCTCTGTGTGCCCCCTTAGCTCGGCGAGGCTCGCCCCCGTCGTGGCGTCCCACACCCGCGCGGTGCCATCCACCGACGCGGTCGCGATCCGCGTGCCCGCGGGGCTGTATGCTGCGGAGATGACCCGCGCCGTGTGCCCTCTGAGCTCGGCGCGGCTCGCCCCCGTCGTAACATCCCACACCCGCGCGGTCTTGTCGGACGACGCGGTGACGATCCGCGTGCCGTCCGGGCTGAACGCGGCGGAGCACAGCTCACGCCTGTGCTCCTTGAGCTCGGCGATGGTGGCCCCGCTGCCAACGTCCCATACCCGCGCGGTGCTGTCCTCCGACGCGGTCACGATCTGCGTGCCGTCGGGGCTGAATGCGGCGGAGCGCACCGGACCGGTATGCCCCTTGAGCTCGGCGAGGCTCACCCCACTGCCAGCGTCCCATACCCGCGCGGTGGAGTCCCGCGACGCGGTCAGGATCCGCGTGCCATCCGAGCTGAACTCGGCGTAGGACAACGGGCCTGTGTGCCCCTCGAGTTCGGCGAGACTCGCCCCGCTGCCAGCGTCCCACACCCGAGCAGTCCCGTCCAAGGACGCGGTCACGATCCGTGTGCCATCCGGGCTGAACGCGGCGGAGAGCAACGGGCCAGTGTGCCCCTTGAGCTCCCAAGGGCTCCCCCCGGTCGTGACGTTCCACACCCGCGCGGTGTCGTCCCACGACGCGGTCACGAGGAGCGTGCCGTCACGGCTGAACGCGGCGGAGGTCACCTCGCGCGTGTGCCCTTTGAGCTCGGTCAGGCTCGCCCCGGTCGCCCCGTCCCACACCCGAGCGGTCTTGTCATCTGACGCGGTCACGATCCGCGTGCCGTTGGGGCTGAATGCGGCGACAAACACCAAGCCATTATGCCCCTTGAGCTCGGCGAGGCCTGCGCCGCTGCCAGCATCCCACACCCGCGTGGTGCCATCCCACGACGCGGTCACGATCCGCGTGCCGTCGGGGCTGAATGCGGCGGAGGTCACAAGGTGTTTGTGCCCCTTGAGTTCGGCGAGGCTCGCCCCCGTCGTCGCGTCCCACACCCGCGCGGTGTTGTCCATCGACGCGGTCACGACCCGCGTGCCGTCGGGGCTGAACGCGGCGGAGATCACCCAGTTCGAGTGCCCCTTCAGCTCGGCCCGGCTCGCCCCGGTTGCCGCGTCCCACACGCGGGCAGTGTCGTCATAAGACGCGGTTACGATCCGTGTGCCGTCCGGGCTGAACGCGGCGGAAGTCACAAGGTGTTTGTGCCCCTTGAGTTCGGCGAGGCTCGCCCCGGTCGCCGCGTCCCACACTCGCGCGGTGCTGTCCTCCGACGCGGTCACGATAAGCGTGGCGTCGGGGCTGAACGCGGCAGAGTTCACGCGTTGCGTGTGTCCCTTGAACTGGGCGAGGCTCGCCCCTGTCTTCGCGTCCCAAACCCGCGCAGTGCCGTCATCCGACGCGGTCACGATCCGGGTGCCGTCCGGACTGAACGCGGCGGAGTACACCAAGCTCAGGTGCCCCTTGAGCTCGGCCAGGCTCGCCCCGGTCTTCGCGTCCCACACCCGTGCGGTGGTGTCATGGGACGCGGTTACGATCCGCGTGCCCTCCCGGCTGAACGCGGCGAAGGTCACTTCACTCGTGTGCCCCTTGAGTTCGGCGAAGCTCGCCCCCGTCGCCACATCCCATAACCGCGCGGTCTTATCCTGCGACGCGGTCACGATAAGCGTGGCGTCGGGGCTGAACGCAGCGTAATTAACCGGGTTCGTGTGTCCCTTGAGAGCTGCGACGCTGGTGTCGAGTGGGGCATTGAGCCATCGCCACTCCCACCCGCGGAGATGCTCCGGGCACGCGTCGAGGCGCTGGCGGACCCGATCGAACAGCCGCATCTCCATCGCGGCTCCGGCCATCTGGACATTAGCGACGTACGAGTTGTACTCGATGGCCTGAGCCGCCGCGACGGCCTTGGCTCGCTCCGTCTCGGCCTCGGCTGCCTTGCTCTCCGCAAGTTCCGCCAGTCGTTTCTGTTCGGCTTCGGCCGCGCGAGCGGCTGCCGCCTCCTGCCGCGCCTCGCTCGCCTGCCACAGCGTCCCCGCCAGCCCCAGCACCAGCGCCAGCGCGACCGCCGCCGCCGCTGCGACCGGGCCTTTGTTGCGCCGGATGTACTTCTTCACCCGATATCCGGTGGACTCAGGCCCCGCCTCCAGCGGGTCGCCTTCCAAATAGTTCCGCACGTCCCGGGCCAAGTCCGATGGGCTCTGGTAGCGCTCGGTCCGATCCTTCCGCAGGGCCTTGAGCGGGATCCAGTCGAGTTCACGCCGAAGTTCCGAGGCCAGGTGCTCCCGCTGGGCCTGCCGGTGGCGGGCGATTTCCTCGCCGCTCGCCGCGTCCGCGGTCGAGAGCCGCGTGCTCGGTTTTGGCGGGTCCTGCTCGCGCAGCACCTTGCAGATCGCCGCGAACCCCGCGCTGCGGAGCGACTTGGGATCGAACGGCAGCAGCCCGGAGAGCAGTTCGTAGAGGACGACGCCCAGCGAGTACACGTCCGTCCGAGTGTCGATGTCGGTGGCGCCCATCTCGGCCTGCTCGGGACTCATGTACTCCGGCGTGCCGATGAGCTGGCCTGTCTCGGTGAAGATCGTCTTCTCGGTGAGCGTGTGCGTGATGGCCTTTGCGACGCCGAAGTCGATGACCTTGGGCAGCGGCCTGCCGTCGCGGACGCTCACGAGGAGGTTGGAAGGCTTGATGTCCCGGTGGATGATGCCCTTGAGGTGAGCGTGCTGCACGGCCTCACAGACGTCCGCGAAAAGTTCCAGCCGCTGACGCACACTGAGGTTGTGCCGGTCGGCGTAGCGCGTGATCGGCTCGCCCGCGACGTACTCCATCACGAAATACGGGCGGCCGGAGGGTGTAGCCCCGGCATCGAACACCTTGGCGATGAACGGGTGGTCCATCACCGCGAGGGCCTGGCGCTCCTGCTCGAAGCGAGCCACCACGGCACGGGTGTCCATGCCGGGCTTGATGACCTTCAATGCGACCCGCTGGACGATCGGCTCGCGCCGCTCGGCCAGCCACACGGTGCCGAAGCCGCCCTCGCCGACGATCTCGAGGAGCTTGTACGAGCCAACCCAATCACCCGGCCGTTCGCCCACGTTCGGATGTGACATCGCCACCACGGGTGGTGTGTCTTGCGTCGAGGTATCCAGTTGTTGGCTATCCCCACTCACATGTTGAGCGTACCAGAATCCGGGGAGGCCTCAACGCCGACCGGTAAACCACACGATCGACTTCGCGCGAGCACAAAAACAACACCGCCTGCACTTTCGAGCAGGCGGCGTTGGGCGACGGGGTGGTGGGTGGGTGGTGGTTCCCCGCCGCCGGGAGGTGGAATGAACGCGTCGGCGGGGCATTCAGCCCGAGCACGACGCCTCGCTTGCGCCCCGCGGGCCTCGGCTCTCGCCGATTCCTGCCGGGGCCGAGCCGCCTTGTTGGAGAGGCGGCCCGTGTTGTTCGAGGCCGGGCATCCCTGCCCGGCTCTGTGAGCGGCCTTCGACTTCCGCCGACCGGCCCCGAGCGTCCTTGCCCGAGCACCGCGGCGTCCCGGCCTGTGGTGGTCCGCCGGGCATCGAACTCCGCTCACCTTTAATCCCGCGTGCCGGGCGTTTCCGCTCGACCGCGACCGTCACTCACTCCCCCACCACCGTCCCACCGCCCCACTTCGCCCCACTCGCTCCCCCTGCCTCGCTTACTCGATCACTCGCTCTTGCCGCCCCCAAACTTTTCCGCCATGGCCTGCAGCTTCGAGAAGCGGTCGAGCTGTCCAGCCTGCCAGGCGCCCCGGTCCCGGACTTCCAGGCGGTTCATCGCGCCGACGACGGCGACTTCCGTCCCGAGCCCTGCCATATCGAGCAGGCCCTTGGGGATCGTGATGCGACCCGCCGAGTCCATCTCGATCCGCTCGGCCGTACCGAACACCGCCGCTTCCAGCTCCGCCTGCTGCGAGTTGGGAATCAGCGTCCGATTCCAGCCCGCGGCCAAACTTGTGAACTCCGACTCGGGATACAGACGAAGAATCCCACCTGGCCAGGGCACGCAGAACCACGCGGCGTCCTTCGCCGGATCGAGCTTCGACCGAAACTTGGCCGGGATCGCCAGCCGCTGCTTCGAGTCGATCGTGATGTCGCTTGACCCGGTGAAGAACATTGCGATGGGCCTCGGGGCCGTGGACCATGGCTTGGGATTATCCTCCACTCTGCCCCACTTTGCAACACTCTTCGACACTCCGCCGCTCGGAATCCAGCAGAATTTTGCATGTACGGTCTGTGGGCGGTATATGTGCGAAAGATGTCAAGTGACCACTCGGGGTTATGCACTGCACCGGGTGTGCAAAGCCTGTAGACTGCGGGTCCTCGTGGAAACCACAGCCCGGGGGCGACGCGGGGTCACGACTCTTCTGGCGTGCCCGACGTGGAGGGAGTTGTGCTCACCGGGCCGAGCGAATCCATCATCTCACAGACGCTCGCGATGATGCCCTGCGGGCTGTATGTGCTGACGGCGGCGTTTGAGGGCAAGAAAGCGGGCGCGACGGCCAAGAGCGCCATGCCGTGCGCCACCGAGCCGCTGCTGGTGTGCGTGGCGTCGCGCAAGGGGCACGGGATCGAGCCGATCATCCGCGACAGCCGGCACTTCGGGCTGTGCCTGATCGACCCCGGCGACAAGCTGATGACCCGCAAGTTCTGCTCGATGAACCGCGAGGCGGACGCGTTCGATTCGCTGCCGGTCGAGACGCTGGTGAGCGGGGCGCCCCTGATCAGGCGGAGCGTGCTCGCGCTTGACTGCGAGGTGGTGCGTCACTTCGACATGGAAGCCGACCACGAGCTGTACATCGGGAAGGTGCTCGCGGCGCGGGTGTACTCATCGCCGCACTGATGGCGGTCGGCGACGCGCGAGCGGCGACTGGCGGCGGGTTCGTGCGCGGATGAGGACGGGGGCTGCGCGCTCGGGGTGGGGTGGGCGCGACGCGAGAAAACATCTTTTGTGCGTGTTTGTTGGCATCTCGTGTTCGAGCGCAGGGGACGGGGCTGTTATGCTTTGGCTGCTCGGTGATGGGGTGCGTGGGCACGGGAAACAACCACATCGACCGACCGAGGAAGGCCGCGACAGACGCGAGCCAAAGGAGCAGGCCATGTCGATCCAGCTCGGCGATACCGCACCGGATTTCACGCAGGAATCGACGGAGGGCACGATCAGATTCCACGAGTGGCTCGGCGATGGGTGGGGCGTGCTGTTCTCGCATCCCCGGAACTTCACGCCGGTGTGCACGACGGAGCTGGGGGCGGTCGCGAAGCTGAAGCCCGAGTTCGACAAGCGGCGGGTGAAGGTGATCGGCCTGTCGGTCGATCCGCTGCGGGATCACGAGGCCTGGGCCCGCGACATCGAGGAGACGCAGGGGGCAAAGCTGAACTTCCCGCCGCTGGCCGACGCGGACCGCAAGGTGTCGGACCTGTACGGCATGATCCACCCCAACGCGAGCGACACGATGACCGTGCGCAGCGTGTTCATCATCGGCCCGGACAAGAAGGTGAAGCTGACGATCACCTATCCGGCGAGCACCGGGCGGAACTTCGAGGAGATCCTGCGGGTCATCGATTCGCTGCAGCTCACGGCGCAGTACAAGGTTGCGACGCCGGTGAACTGGAAGCAGGGGCAGGATTGCATCATCGTGCCCGCGGTGAGCGATGCCGACGCGGACAAGATGTTCCCCAAGGGGTACAAGAAGCTCAAGCCGTACCTGCGCGTGACGCCGCAGCCGAATGCGTGAGCGTCCGTTCGGGTGTGAGCCTTCAACGCTGGGAAAGCCCCCGGAAACGCGTCGCAGGCGTGGGGATGCGCTGCGCGCGGGCGGCGGGGTAACCACTCGATCGCAAATCGGATGATTTTGTAATTTTTTACTGGCGACGGCGGTGCGGCCGTGTCATGCTGGGGGCTGCACTTCGTGTTTCGACGGTGTGCCGCGAGCCGCCCAGCGGGTGTCGCGCGGGCGGGCGGCACTCCCCCGGGGGCGCGGGAGTGCGTCACGGCCGGGAAGGAGGAACCCATGAAACTTGTCGCGGCGGCGGGTGTGTCGGTGCTGTGCGTGTGGTCGGGCGGTGCGAGCGGCGCGGCCGCCACGTTCGATTCGCTCGTGGAGGGCGACCTGGGACCGACCTTCGTGGACGGGGGGATCACGTTCTTCGGGCTCGACGACCGAGCGGGGACGGCCGATGCGCCGTTCAGTTGCGAGCGGGCGGACGGGACGCTCGGCGGCCCGGGGTTCTCCGCGCCCAACGCGATGGGGTTTGGGAGCTGGGTGCCCGGCCCGTTCGCGGCGTTCTCGCAGTGCGGGTCGTTCTCGTTCACGACGGGGGCGGTGGAGACGTTCGCGTCGGTGGACGTGTTCGAGTGGATGAGCCCGGCGGGGAACACGATCTGGCTGGAGGCGTACCGCAACGGGGTGCTCGTCGCCAGCGACAGCGCGGTGATCCCCGGGAACCTGCAGATCAACCACTGGACGCTGAGCGTCAGCGGTTCGGCGTTCGACACGCTGCGCGTGAACGGAACCGGGCCGACGGACCGCGGGATCTTCATCGGGCTGGTGGACAACGTGGTGGTGGTACCCGGGCCGGCGACGGCGGGCGTTGCGGCGGCGGCGGTGCTGCTCGGGCTGAGGCGGCGGCGGTCCCCGTGAGTTGAATGCAGAAAATCAAGCACCGACTTCCGCGGAGGCGGAAGTCGGCGTTGTCGGGTCACGTGCGATCCAGGCGCTCCCGGCCTGCGGTTCCGGGCCGCGGAGCGTCCGTGCGCGGGCGACGTTCAGCATCCAAGCTCGAACGCCGCAACGAAGACGCCGAAGTCGTCGATGTCGACGAATCCGCTGCCGTCAAAGTCAGCGGTGTCGCTCCCTGCTTCGAATGCATGCACGTAGGCGTCGTAGTCCTCGATGTCGACGAAGCCCGTGCCGTCGAAGTCCGCTCGGCAGCCGTTCACCCACAGCAGGGCTTCTTCACGCCCGGTCAGCGTGTTGAACCCGTGCCCCGCGACGGCGGTGACGCCTTCCCTGCTCCAGATGCCTTCGGCGACCGTGCTTGAAAACTCCGGCGGCGTGAAGAACTGGAGATCCTCCCAGGACTCGCGGGTGCCGGTCCAGACTCCCGCGTGGGACGTCGCGCCGATGATGGCGTAGCCGGCCTGAACGGCGTTGGAGACGCAGGTCGCGACCGATTGCGAAGCGCCCGCCGGGTGGATGTCAACGTGCGATTCGGGCGATCCCGTCCAGACGCAGGCCATGCGCGTCGCGTCGGCCTCTCCGCGGGCGAAGTAGTAGCCCGCCTGCTGCCCGGCGGAAATGCCCCTGGCCTCTGACGCGAAGTCTCCGGTGATCGGGTTCAGATCGATCCAGGTTGCGGGCGAACCGCTCCACACGGCCGCGTGGATGCCGTCGGCGCTGCCGGTCTGGTTGACGTAGCCGGTCTGCTGCCCGGCGGAGGCGCCGCACGCGGCAGAGTAAGCGGCCCCGGCGGGGTGCAGGTCGATCCACGACTCCGCGCTCCCGCTCCAGAGCGAAGCATGTCGCGCGCCGACATCCGCCCATCCGACCTGTTGATCGCCGCCGATGCCCAGCGCGCGGGATTCAACGGCCCCGGGCGGATTGAGATTCACGAGCGATCCGGCGGAGCCGGACCACAGGCTCGCGAAGTTGCCGGGCCCGGCGCCGATCACGCCTGCCTGCTGCCAGCCGGAGGTGGCGAAGACGATGGAGCCGAGCGTGCCCGGGTCGAGGTTCACCCAGGAGTCGGCGGTGTTGGTCCAGAGCGACGCATCGACGCGCGGCCCGGAACCTGTCTGGTACGTGACCTCCCCCACCTGCTGGCTCGCGAAGACCGCGTGCGCGGCGGAACTGGTGGCCCACTGCGGGTGGAGGTTGGTGACGACCCACCGCGCGTTGGTCCAGAGGAGCGCCTCTTCCCGGCCCGTCTGGGTGTTGTAGCCGTAGCCGGCGACATAGGTGACGCCGACGCCGCACCAGATGGAATGGGCGGTGGAGCTTTCATATTCGGGCGGGAGGAACGCGTGCAGATCGACCCACGACGCGGAGGAGCCGGTCCAGAGGCTCGCCCGTACCACGCCGTCAACGTGCGCCTCGCCGACCTGGCGACCGTTGCCGGCCCCGAGCGCGGTGGAGTAGGCAGCGCCCGCGGGAGCGAGGTCGGTCCAGGATTCGGCGGTGCCGCTCCACATCGAGGCGTGCGGGTTGCCGCCGATCACGACGTAGCCCACCTGCTGGTCCTGGGCCATGTCCCAGACCAGCGACTCTTCCGCGGCCGCGGGGTGCAGATCGATCCACGATCCACGGGTGCCGGTCCACAGGCAAGCGCGACGCACGCCGTCGATGATCGCGATGCCCGCCTGGCGGCCCGCGTGCACGGCCAGCGCTTCCGACGCCGTGGCTTCGGGCGGGTTGAGATCGACCCACGAATCCGCCGAGCCCGTCCACAGCGCGGCGTGGCGGACGCTTTCAACGTCGCCCGCCCATCCGACCTGCTGCGACCCGGATGACGCCTTCGCGAACGAATCGGGGATCCCCGGCGGGTTCAGATCGACCCAGCTCTCCGGGGTCCCGTTCCACAGCGCGGCGTGCAGTCGGGCATCGATGCGGGCGTAGCCCACCTGCTGCGTGCCCCACACGTCGAAGGCTTCTGAGAATGATGAGCCCGGCGGGTGGAGATCGATCCACGTTCCGCCCGGGTTGAACCACGCGACGGCGTGGTGCGCGCCATCGCCGGGCGAGGTGACGTAGCCGGCCTGGCTGGCCGCGGAGACGCCGTAGGCGCGGGAATCCCAGGTCTGAGACGGGTGGAGGTTGGTGACGGTCCACTGGGCGCTGACGGGGCTGCCCGCCGCGCTCACGACGAGCGAGGCGACCATGGCCAAGCTGTCCAGACGGATCGCTGGGTGTGGCGTGTGCAGCATGAGTTGTTCTCCTTGGGCCGTATCGCGGCCCTGAGGTTGGTGGGCCCGGGCGTGAAGCCGGGCTGAGCAACGAAACGGGATCATTCTATCGCCAATGGCGGCGGGGCGGACGTGGGCCGCGAAGCGGCTACAGAGCAGAGCCTGAGCGCCAGCGACAGGTGGCCCGAGCGTGAGCGAGGGCGTGCGGCTCATGTGCGAGCGGCAGGTTGCTCGAGCGGGAGCGAGTCCCGGGTGCTCATCGAGCGCGGCAGGCCCTCCCTGACGGTCGGGCTGCATGCATGGGAGGCCGCTCGTGGGCTCGCGCGGGCAGAGGGGCTGGCCGCCCACCCCCACGAGCTGCAACTCCCCGCTCAAAGGCGGGGAGCCAGGACATCACCTTTCTCAAAGCAGAAAGGTGATGGCACGGCACGGGATCGGCCCGGAGATCGCCGTGAACGTGATGCCACCTGCCGGTGAGACGAGATCGGACTTGTCCAACGCTAAATATCATTATCCGTGAACAGGACCCGATCGACAGGACACTAGCCGTTATTTCACGGTTCTTTCTGTATCCTCGTGCGGATATGTCACACGGCTAGTGCTCAGGCAAGCTTGACAATGGCCATGGCCTCGTTACACTGCGCCGGGATGCGGGACAGCCGATTGCGGTCCGAGCACGGAGTAGCCCATGGACGACATCGCGAAATACCTCAAAGCCCTGGTGTATTTGCAGGTCAATCAGCAGTCCGGGGGAGGGATCGGGAAGCCCGAGGTTCTTCTCTCAAGAGCTGGATTCAAGCACAAGGAAATCGCCGAGATCCTTGGAAAGAACGAAGCGGCAGTAGCGAAGACAGTCAGCCGAGCCAAGTTGGCTTCGGGAAAGGAGAACGCTGATGGGGAGTGAAAACGCGATCGTTGAAGCGATCCACGACCTGACCCGCGTAACGATTGCCCTCAGTGGGCAGGCCAATACGAAGTCGGAAGCGATGCGGAAACTGAACGATCTGTCGATTCCGGCGGCGCGTATCGCTGCAATTCTGGCCATGCCCACCAAGGACGTGACCTCGTTCTTGACGAAGGAAAAGAAGCGCAACCTGAAGGGAGAGTGACTGAATGGCCAAGGACACTAGCGTGACGATGGCTGATCTGCACGTCCAGATGAAGATCACCAACAAACTGATTGCAGCGCAGCTGAAGGACAAGCTGCAGCAGAAGGACCTTGTCTGCTTGCTCATGAATACAGGGGCATCGGACCAGGACATCGCGGACGTGCTGGGCACCACCGCGAGCACGGTCGCAGTGACCAAAGGACGCCTGCGCAAAGAGCAGTCCAAGTAGTAATTGAATCAAGACGCACTAGGAGACCCCGTGGCTAACAAGAACGACAAGGCTGTAGACCCCGTGCTTGATGAATTGCAGGCCATTAGGCGACTGATGATCTTCGGATTGATTCGAGCAGGAGCAAGCCAGGGGGAGGTCGCGGCTGCGCTCGGCGTAAACCAGAGCAGCGTAAGCCGCATGTTTCCGAAGCCGAAAGGAATCAAGGCGGCCGCCAGAAAAAAGGACTAGGACGTGAAAGCTGACGATCTTGGGAGCGATGCGAAAGGGGCTACAGCGATGAAAGCCAGGGTGCCAGTCATCGATTGGTCAGCCGATCACGTAGAGATTTGCATCCGGCTTGGCAAGCAACTCGGCCAGAACAAGATTCGCCGCAAGCTCTTCGACGCCGTATATGGGTATGGCTCCAAGCCCCGCTCCAAGAAGCAATTGATGGATGCAGCGGGTCTCAATGCCAGCCACCGCCAGCAGGCGCAGAACGAGCTCAATGCCCTAGCCAGCCATGGTCTGATTACCGTCACTGACAACGACGGCTCTGTTGATGACGGCAGCCGGCACCTTTATAGCAAAGATCCTGGTGTCCGGGCCCATCGGAAAGAGATCGTCAAGTTCGCAGACAAACCCGCGCTCGCGAAGACCGTGTCCACTAAGCGCAATCCTGCAAGCACAATTGTCGTGAAAACGATCACGCGGAGCGCTTTGCGACGCAAGAAGGTGCTCAACGTGCTTTATTCCACGGCAAGCCCCGATTCAGACCGTCCGTTGCGCGTAGATGCGGAAATGCGCCATGTTCAAGACGCGGTGCGTGGTTCCCGCCTGCGTGACAACATAGCGCTCCAGTACCGTCCCGCTGCCGACCTGACGTCGATCATGGACGGGCTGAATGACTTCACGCCCGGAATCGTCCACTTCTCAGGTCACGGCAACGGCGACGGGATTGAGGTAGACAATGCCAAAGTCCGGCGTCCCAAAGGCAAGGTCGTTACCTTTGACCTCCTGGCCAAAGCCGTCGCAGCGGTCGACAAACCCCCGCAGGTCATTGTCCTCAACTCCTGCCATAGCGCAGGAGCCAAGAAAGCCTTTCTCCCACCCGCGTTGGCGGTCGTCGCCATGGGGGACTCGATCAGCGATATTGCGGCGACGGCGTTTGCCGCGCGCTTCTACGCGGCGATCGCAGCGGGCCAGTCGCTAAAAGCGGCGTTCGATCAGGGAGTGGTTGCTGTAACGGCCGTGTCACTAGGTGAAGCCGCAACGCCTCAGTTGATTCTCGCGGACGGTGTCAACGCAGCGAAGGTCGTCTTGGTCTAGATGTGAGCGCGTGCCGTGAGCCGATCCCCCGCGGCGGGTGGCGTCGAGTCTGATATGACGTGCCACCAACTCGCGGTTCCTCCGCGAGTTGGTGCGTGGTGTCCAGTGCCACCCGCCCCCGGGATTCAGGCCGCGCTAAGCGTGAAGTTGTCTGTCCCTCCCGGCTCCTTCCGCGGAGGGGCTCGCTCACCCCATGTGCTTAATCACCGCATCCCCAAACTCCGAGCACTTCACCTTCTTGACCTGCGTATCGCCCTCGGCCTTCATCAAGCGCTCGAAGTCGTAGGTGACGGTCTTGGCGGAGATGGCGCCGTCCATGCCCTTGATGACAAGGTCGGCGGCCTCGGCCCAGCCCATGTAGCGGAGCATCATCTCGCCCGAGAGGATGACCGAACCGGGGTTGACCTGGTCGAGGTTGGCGTACTTGGGAGCGGTGCCGTGCGTCGCCTCGAAGATGGCGTGGCCGGTCACGTAGTTGATGTTGGCGCCCGGGGCGATGCCGATGCCGCCGATCTGGGCGGCAAGGGCGTCGGACAGGTAGTCGCCGTTGAGGTTCATGGTCGCGACGACGTCGAAATCCTTCGGGCGGGTGAGGACCTGCTGGAGGGTGATGTCGGCGATCGTGTCCTTGATGAGCAGGAGCTTCTTCCACTTGCCCTCGCCGTGCGTCGGCCAGAGCTTGAGGGCGGAATTGACCTCGGCGACGATGTCGGCCTGCTGCTTGGGCGTCATCATGTCGAAGCCCGGGTCGACCATCTTGGCGTTGGCCTCGGGCGTGAGGTCGGGGTTGGATTCCTTGTTGCCCAGGATCCAGGATTCACGCTCGGTGACGACCTGGTTGCGGAAGAACTCGGTGGCGACCTGGTATCCCCAGTCCTTGAAGGCGCCCTCGGTGAACTTCATGATGTTGCCCTTGTGGACGAGGGTGAGCGAGCGGCGCTTCTCCCTCAGGGCGTAGGCGATGGCGGAGTGGACCAGACGCTCGGTGCCCCACCTGGAGATCGGCTTGATGCCGACGCCGACCATGACGGGGGTCTCGCGCCTCGGGGCGCCGACGGCCTCGAGCTGCTTCTGCCAGGCGGCGCACCGGGCGGCGTCGCCGAAGCGGATCTTGGCGAACTCCTTGGGGAAGGTCTGCTGCCAGAAATCGAGGACTTTCTGGGCCTCGGGCGTGCCCGCCTGGTACTCGATGCCCGCGTAGATGTCTTCCGTGTTCTCGCGGAAGATCACCATGTCGCAGTCCTGCGGGCGCTTGACGGGCGAGGGGACGCCCTTGAACCAGCGGACCGGGCGGAGGCAGACGTAGAGGTCGAGCATCTGGCGCAGGGCGACGTTGAGGGACCGGATGCCGCCGCCGATCGGGGTGGTCAGGGGTCCCTTGATGCCGACGAGGTACTTCTTGAAGTCCTCGAGGGTCTGGTCGGGGAGCCAGTTGCCGGTCTTGTTGAAGGCTTTTTCACCGGCCAGGGTTTCGTGCCAGGTAATCTTGCGCTTGCCGCCGTAGGCCTTGGCAACCGCGGCATCGAAGACGCGGTAGGAGGCTCGCCAGATGTCCGGCCCGGTGCCGTCGCCCTCGATGAAGGGGATGACGGGCTCATCGGGGACGTTGAGCTTGCCGGCGGACATCGTGATGGCGGAAGGCATTGGTGGTTCCTCGCGAGCGAACCCCGGCGGCGGACGGACCGGGGTGGGGATGGGAAGGATCGCGCCTTGGGGTGGTTGTAGGCTCGTCAAAGGGGGGGTGTCGCTTGGTTGAAGAAGGTGGTAGGTTAGCGAAGAGGGGTGAGGGATGCACCCTGTGGCCGGCGTCGAAACGAGGAATTCCCCCGCACCGGGAAGGCTCGTATTTGGGGGTCGGATTGGTTACCGTGAGACCTTCTCTCCGTTCGTTCGAACGGCTCGGCGTGTGTGTGGCCGCGGGCGGGTGTGTGGGTGGACGTGACGGGGCTGTGGTGCAGGAGCTGATCCGGTGTCGAGAGGAGTGTTGAAGCTCGCGGGCCTCGCACGTCTGGCGCTGGCGCTTGGCGCGGTGGTGGCCTGCGTGGCGGTGGCCCTGGGACGGCCCCAGCCGCAGGTACCGGCCGAGATCACGCACCGGTTCGAGCGTGACCACCTGAAGATCGGCCTGGCCGAGCCGTCGGTGGTGCGCGGGATGCTCGTCGCGGGCGAGTCGGGCATCGATGGGTTCGCGAAGCAGGTGGTGGAGGAAGCGGCCCGGGCGGCGGGGTTCACGGTGGAGTTCGTCGAGATCCCGGTGGGGTCGGGGTACGACGAGCTGATGCGGGGGGAGGTGGACGCGATCGCGCCGATGTCGGTGTCGGAGGAGCGGCTGGCGACGGTGGTCTACACCGGTCCGCTGCTGGTGACGCGCGGGGTCGCGTACACGCGGCGGGCGGAGACCGAACCGGCGACGATCGAGCGGCTGCGCGAATCGAAGGTCGCGGTCTCGACGGCGGGCGTGGCGCACCAGTGGTGCGTCGAGCAGAACATCCCGTGCATCCCCAAGGGCAAGCTCCGGACGGCCTTCGAGGCGGTGATCTCCGGCGAGGCGGATTACATCGTCACGACGCAGCTGGCGGGGCGCGTGGAGATCGCCGACGCGGGGTTCCGGGGGATGACGGAGCTGCCGCTGGAGGACGACCGGCTGTGGCGCTCGTTCGCGATCGCGTGCCGGCTCCAGGACGCGTCGCTGGTGGCGGACCTGGACAGCGGCCTGGCGCTGCTGCGGGACAGCGGCCGGTATGCGCAGATCTACGACCGCTGGCTCGCGGCGCTGCAGCCGCGGCAGGTTGAGGCCCGGTTCACGCCGACGGAGATCGCCGTGGTGGCGGGCGCGATCGGGTTCATCGCGCTGGCGGGGATGGGGGCGTACGCGGTCTCGCAGCGGCGGCTGGCGCAGCGGACGGCGGCGCTGCAGGTGAGCGAGGCGCGGTTCAAGCTGCTGTTCGAGGAATCGCCCGACGGGGTGATGATCCTGGACCCCGCGGCGCTCGAGCCGGTGGAGCTCAACGCGTCGATGGCGGCGCTGCTGGGGCGGCCGCGCGAGGAGATCGTCGGGCTGAAGGTCGAGCACTGGTGCGCGCAGTGGAACGACCCCAGGCACCAGGAGGACGTGAAGCGGACCCTGGAGACGGGGGCGGGGGATTACGACACCAAGGTGATCGGGGCGGGCGGGAAGGTGATCGACGTGCGCTGCCGCGTGCGGACGGTGACGCTGGGCGGCCGGCCGATGATGCAGGCGGTCTTCCGCGACATCACCGAGAGCAAGCGTGCCCGCGAGGCGGTGGAACGCGAGCGCCGGCTCTTCGTCTCCGGGCCGGTGGTGTGCTTCCGGTCGCGCCAGGACGGCGAGCGCCTGGTGATCGAGCACGTGTCGGAGAACATTTCGCAGTTCGGGTACACGGCGGACGATCTCCTGTCGGGGCGGGTGAAGTACCTGGACCTCGTGCACCCCGAGGACCTGCCGCGGATCCAGGCGGAGGTCCGGCGGCAGGTGAGCTCCACGCAGACGCACGTGTTCCAGGAGTACCGGATCCGGACCGCGGACGGGCGTTGGGTGTGGCTGGCGGACTACACGACCATCGTGCGCGACGCGTCGGGGGCGGCGACGCACTTTGAGGGGTATGTCATCGACGCCACGCGTCAGCGCGAGTCGGCGGACGCGATCCGCGAGAGCGAGGCTCGCTACCGGGCGATCGTGGAGAACACGCCGGCGCTGGTGTTCTCGTACCTCATCCCGCGGACTGGGACGGGGCCGCAGCTGCGGGTCGTGAACTCGCAGCAGGCACGCTGGCGGGAGACGTTTCCGTGGCTGCAGGTGGGCAGGGACTACAAGGAGACGATCCGGCCGTACATCCACCCCGACGACGTGGAGGCGTACGACGCGGAGGTGGAGCGTGCCCGCCGCGAGCTGGACCGTTTCGAGATCGAGTTCCGGCTGCGTTCGCGGAGCGGCGAGTACCGGTCGCTGCACTCCCTGGGGATCGCGATGCCCTCGTCCGAGGGCGTGCAGTGGCAGTGCATGCTGGTGGACGTCACCGAGCTGCGGCGGGCGTCGGAATCGGCCCGGCGGAGCGAGGAGCGGTACCGCGAGATCTTCAGCCGGTCGCACGACGCGATCGTGATCTTCCGGCCCGAGGACGAGCTGATCCTCGACGCCAACGAGCGTGCGCTGAAGCTGTACGGCTACAGCCGGGGCGAGTTCGTGGGCAAGTCCTTCTCGATGGTGTCGTTCCAGAACGACCGGAGCCGGGCGGCGATCGAGGCGACGCTGCGGGAAGGCGTGTTCTCGGATTCCTCGTGGCGGCAGCGCTGCCGCGACGGGTCGATCGTGCACGTCGACGTGGTCTCGAGCGTGATCGAGTACGACGGCCAGCCGGCGATCGTGTCGTTCAACCGCGACGTCACCGGCCGGCTCAAGGCCGAGAGCGCGCTGAGCGAGAGCGAGCTGCGGTACAGGTCGTTCGTGCAGCACAGCTCCGAGGGCGTGTGGTGCATCGACTTCCCGATCTCCGCGCCGGTCACGCTCCCGGTGGAGGAGCAGATCAGGCTGTTCTACCAGCACGGCGTGATCGCCGAGTGCAACGACGCGATGGCGAGGATGTACGGCCTCGACCGCGCCGACCAGCTCATCGGCCGGCGGCTGTGCGACATGCTGCCCGCCTCGGACCCCCACAACGTCGAGTACCTCCGTGCCGTCATCCAGAACGGGTACCGCATTGAGGACGCCGAGTCCCACGAGCGCGACGTTCACGGCGAGCCCAAGTTCTTCCTCAACAGCGTGATGTGCGTGATCGAGGACGGCCGGGTGGTCCGGGCGTGGGGCGTGCAGCGTGACATCACGGCCAAGAAGAAGGCGGACCTTGAGCTGCAGGAGGCCAGGCGGCGGCTGGGCATCGTTGTCCAGAGCGCCGACCTTGGCACCTGGACGCTGGACCTCAAGACCAACCTCACGCAGGGCGACGCGCGGTACCTGAGCTTCTTCGGGCTCGGCGACTGGCCCGGGCCGGTGCCGTCGGAGCACCTGCGCCGGCTCATCCATCCCGACGACCGGCCGCGGGTGATCGAGGGGCTGCGCGACGCGGCGAGCGGCGACGACGTGTACCGGGCGGAGTACCGCGTGGTGCTCGCCGATGGGAGGACCCGCTGGATCTCGTCGCGCGGCGCGCTGTGGCGCGACGAGCAGGGGACGCCGGTCAGCATCGCCGGCGCCTCGATGGACGTCACCGAGGCCAAGGAGGCCGCCGAGGAGCGGGAGCGACTCGCCGAGCAGCTCCGCCAGGCGCAGAAGCTCGAGAGCCTGGGCGTCATGGCCGGCGGCATCGCGCACGACTTCAACAACCTGCTCGTGGCGATCATGGGCAACGCGGCGCTGGCGCTCAAGCAGCTCCCCGCGGAGTCCGCCGCCCAGCGCAGCCTCTCCCGCATCGAGCAGGCCGCGGCGAGGGCGAGCGAGCTGACGCGCCAGCTGCTGGCGTACGCCGGGCGCGACCAAGCGGAGCCCGAGCCCATCGACCTGGCCGCGGTCGTGCGCGAGATGGTCGAGATCGTCGAGGTCTCCATCGACCGTTCGGCGAGCGTGACGGTCGAGCTGTGCGACGGCCTGCCCACGATCTTCGCCGATCCGACCCAGACGCGGCAGGTCGTGATGAACCTGCTCTCCAACGCGTCCGAGGCGCTGGAGGGCAAGGCCGGGCACATTCACGTCCGGACATTCCGCGCGACGCTGCGAGAGGCGGAGCTCGCGCAGCTCCACACCCAGGGGTGCGCCGAACCGGGCGAGTTCGTGTGCCTGGAGGTGCGGGACACCGGCTGCGGCATGGACGGCGCGGTGAAGGCACGGATCTTCGAGCCGTTCTTTACGACCAAGTTCACCGGCCGCGGCCTGGGGCTGACGGCGGTGCTGGGCATCGTGCGGCGTCACGGCGGCGCGATCGGCATCGATTCGCAGGTCGGACGCGGCACCACCTTCCGCGTGTACCTCCCCGTCTCCAAGCACAAGCACCACCACGCGGCGGCGCCGCCCCCACCACCGGCAGCGCCCGAGACGCCGCGGTCGGGCACCATCCTGGTGATCGATGACGAGGCGATGGTCCGCGACGTCGCGAAGATGTGCCTCGAGGACGCCGGATTCCACGTGGTCGCGATCCCCGACGGGCCGCAGGCCATCACCTTCGCGCAGGATGACGCGTCGCAGTTCGACGGCGTGCTGCTCGACATGACCATGCCGAGCATGTCGGGCCCGGAAGTCTTCGTCGAGCTGCGCAAGCTCCGCGGGAACGTGCCGGTGCTGCTGACCAGCGGCTACGCGGAGGAGAACGCGGCCGAGCAGCTGCTCGCCGAGCCGAAGGTGGGCTTCATCCAGAAGCCCTACCGGCCGGTGCAGCTCGTCAAGGCGATGCAGGACCTGATCGCGGCGGGCGAGGAAGTGGCGAGGTGAGCGGAGTAGGAGTGGCAGTCGGCAGCAGGGAGTGGTGATGTAGGCTCGCGGATCGAGCGGCCGGCGTGATGAACATGCGGCTGCTCACGGCGTCTGCGGCGGCTCCTGCGCTTCGCGCACCACGTCGGGATCGCGCTGGTCGGTCTTGTGGTAGGTCAGGCGGGCGCGTGCGTACCGCTCGGGGCTGATGCGCAGGTCGGGCGTGCGGCCCTGCTGGTGCTCGGCGTGGAGGTGCTTGAGGAACGGGACGCACCACTGGCAGCCGGTGCCCGCCGAGAGGCACTCGGAAATGAGTGACGCCACGGGCGGGTTCTCACGCGCGAGGTAGTTGCGGATCTTGCGAAGCGAGACGTGGAAGCACAGGCACACCTCGTCGTCGGGGTCCATGACGGAATCGTAGCGGACAGCGTTGTAAAATCCGGTGCAAGGTGTCAACGCAGCAGGCGGGCACAGCGGGAAGCATGGAGATGAACAAGGACATCCGGGCATACAACGCCGCTCAATCAGCCGTCGACAAGCGGATCTGCGACGCGCTGGCCAAGTCCATAGACGGCTTCTTCGCCGACCAGCCCGGGGCCGAGAGCAAGATCTGGCACCGCCATCCCGTGTGGTTCCTCGACGGCAACCCGATCGTCGGCTACAGCAAGCTCAAGGATTGCGTGCGCCTGCTCTTCTGGAGCGGGCAGTCGTTCGATGAGCCGGGCCTCGAGCCCGAGGGCAGCTTCAAGGCGGCGGAAGCCCGGTTCACGTCGCACGAGCAGATCGATGCCAAGACGCTGGAGCGCTGGCTCGGCAAGAGCGCCGCCATCCAGTGGGATTACAAGAACATCGTGAAGCGCAAGGGCACGCTCGAGCGGCTCAAGTAAGTTCGCCCGGCGCGGCGCACGGCTGCTCTGGCGCCGCCCGCTGTCCTCTCCGCTGTCTGCTGTCCGCTGCCTGCTGTCCGCTGCCTGCTGTCCGCTGCCTGCTGTCCGCTACTTCCTGCCGGCGTTGTCTTCGCCCGAGCCCGCGCCGGGCGGGTCGCGCTCGATGGAGTCGACCAGGTTCAGGTCGGGCTCGGGTGCTCCCATCTGGCCCGGCTCGTCGTCGCCGGTGAGGTCGTCCTTCGATCGACCGGCCTCGAGTTCGGCGAGCATCCGGCGCAGCGTCGCGGCGGCGGCGATGAGGTTCTCGCGCGGCACGTGCATGTCCATGAACTCGGCTTCGTCGGTGCCCGCGTCCACCGAGAACTCCTCGGGACGGTCGGCGAGATGGAAGTAAATGCGCACGGTGACGGCGTCGGGCGTGAACTGCGTGGCGGTGAACCGCAGCTCGGGCTCGAGGAGCTCGACCTCGCTGACTTCGGGCGCGCCCGCGATCGACTCGCGTCCGGACCGCGACCCGTTGGCGTCGAAATCATCCGAGGATGGGGCCGGCGCGACGGAATCAACTCCGCCCGCCGCGGCCTCGAGCCAGTCGGCGAGGTTGCCGAACTCGTACAGGTTCATGCACGGGGAGGTTTCCTCCCAGTCCGCGTCGGCGGTGGCGGCTCGCCACACCACGGTGGCCCAGGTCGCGTCGCCGAACCCGTCCTGCGGGTCCGGCAACGCGTCGCGGGTAACGAGAGCTCGAACTC